>DATKRB010000062.1:0-74373 GCA_035532415.1 Acidimicrobiales bacterium
GCGTCGAAGGCCGCCACCGCGGTGGTGACGAAGGCCTCGAGGCGGGCCAGCTGGCGCTCGAGGGCCTCGATCGACTCCCCGTCGCCATGAGCCGACGGACCCGACGCGATCAGGGCGTCGATCGTCTCGGCGAGGGCGCTCAGCTCCATGGGGGAATTGAACCATCGGGGTGTGTCGACGATCCGCCGGCGAGGGTGGGTGGGGACGGGGCGACCCGCCTGCGACGATCATCGGACGCCGACAACGGGTGGTGGTGACGGCTCAGTAGGTGGTGACGGCTCAGTAGGTGGTGACGGCGTGGAGCCCGGCGAGCCGGGCGGCGGCAGCGGCCAGGAGCGCCTGGCCCGCAACCAGGACCGACAGGTCCCCGCGGATCCGCACCCGACCGGTGCCGAGCATTCCGATCGGGTCGAGCTCGCCGCGCGAGAGCGCAGCTGCGTCCGCGTACGTGAGCACCACGGCGACGTCGGGCTCGCCTTCGTCGTCCTGGCCCGGGTCCGAGCCCGGAGCCGGGCCGAGCTCGAGGCTGATCCGCCCATCTTCGACAACGAGGACGGTCCGGAGCTCGGCGGTCGCGCCGGCCGGGGACTCCACGCCGGTGCCCGGCATGGAGTCGGGCGTGGAGTCGGGCGGGGGGTCGAGCGGGGGGTCGAGCGGGGGGTCGAGCACCACCTGGGCGATTCGGTAGCGGCCACCCGCGGCCACCAGCGAGCCTTCAGCGCCGGCCGAGCTCGAGCCCGCGCCGCGCAGGGCGTCGTTGAACGCCTCCACCCAGTCGGGCGAGAGGAACTTGGGCACCGGGCCGGGGGCCGGCGCTAGGTGATGTCGGCCGCAGCCTCCTCGGCCGACATCTTGTGGCGGCGGAGGATCTTGCGACCCAGCCAGCCGACAGGGTCGTAGGACGCGTCCACCACCCGTTCCTTCAACGGGATGATCGCGTTGTCGGTGATCTTGATGTGCTCGGGGCAGACCTCCGTGCAGCACTTGGTGATGTTGCACAGACCCAGGCCGCCCTGCTCCCGGACGAGGTCACGCCGGTCGTTGGTGTCGAGCGGGTGCATCTCGAGCTCTGCGAAGCGGATGAAGAAACGGGGACCGGCGTACCTCCCCTTGTTCTCTTCGTGGTCGCGGACGACGTGGCACACGTCCTGGCACATGAAGCACTCGATGCACTTGCGGAACTCCTGGCTCCGCTCGACGTCAATCTGCTGCATGCGGTACCCCTCGGGCCCCGGGGACGCCGGTTTGAAGGCGGGTACCTGCTTGGCCTTCTCGTAGTTGAAGCTGACGTCGGTCACCAGGTCCCGCACGATCGGGAAGGTGCGCATGGGTGCGACGGTGACGGTCCCCTCGGGGAGATCGTCCATCCGGGTCATGCACATCAGCCTGGGCTTGCCGTTGATCTCGGCGGAACAGGACCCGCACTTGCCGGCCTTGCAGTTCCAACGGCAGGCGAGGTCGGGCGCCTCGGTCGCCTGAATGCGGTGGATGACGTCGAGCACCACCTCGCCCTCCTGAGACGGCAGCGTGTACTCGGCGAACTCCCCGCCGCCCGGATCGCCTCGCCACACCCGCATGGAGACCTCGGGTCCGTCGGGCATCAGCGTCCCTCCTGTAGCAGCTCGAGCAGCTCCGCCGGCATCTTCGGCAGCGGTTCGGGCCCGATGGCGATCGGCGCCCCGGCCCCCCGCTCGTCGTGCTGCCGTTGGACGAAGTTGACCTTCCCCAACTCGGGGTCGGCGTTCGGGAAGTCCTCCCGGGTGTGCCCGCCGCGGCTCTCCCGCCGCGCCAGGGCACCCTGGGCCACCGCGGTGGACACGGTGAGCATGGAGGGAAGGTCGGTGGCCAGGTTCCAGCCCGGGTTGTACTGGCGGCCGCCGCTCACCGAGACCTTCTCGGCCCGCTCGCCCAGCTCGGTCAGCTTGCCCAGGGCCTGCTCGAGCTCGGAACCGGTCCGGATGATGCCTACCAGCGACTGCATGGTGTCCTGCAGGGAATGGTGCACGTCGTAGGGGTTCTCGCCGCCGTCCCGGCCGAAGGGCTCGAGCGCGGCCGCCACCGCGGCATCCACCTCGGCCGCATCCACCTCGGGAGTCCCGGTGCGGCCTTCGGCAAAGTCAGCGGCGCCGATCCCGGCCCGGCGACCGAAGACGATGAGGTCGGAGAGCGAGTTGCCGCCCAGGCGGTTCGCTCCGTGCATCCCGCCGGCCACCTCGCCGGCGGCGAACAGGCCGGGGACGGTCGCCGCCTCGGTGTCGCCGTCCACCCGGACCCCGCCCATCATGTAGTGGCAGGTCGGGCCGACCTCCATGGCCTCGGCGGTGATGTCCACGCCGGCCAGCTCCATGAACTGGTGGTACATCGACGGGAGACGCCGCCGGATGTACTCGGCGGGGCGGCGGCTGGCGATGTCGAGGAAGACCCCCCCGTGGGGGCTGCCCCGCCCGGCCTTCACCTCGGTGTTGATGGCCCGGGCCACCTCGTCCCGGGGGAGGAGGTCCGGCGTGCGGCGGTTGCCGGCGTGATCCTCGTACCACCGGTCCGCTTCCGCTTCCGTGTCGGCCGTCTCGGCTCGGAACATGTCGGCCACGTAGTCGAACATGAACCGCTCGCCCTCGCTGTTGCGGAGCACCCCACCGTCGCCGCGGACCCCCTCGGTCACGAGGATGCCCCGCACCGAGAGGGGCCAGACCATGCCGGTGGGATGGAACTGCACGCACTCCATGTCGATCACGTCGGCCCCGGCCCACAGGGCCATGGCGTGACCGTCGCCGGTGGACTCCCAGCTGTTGGAGGTGTACTGCCAGCTCTTGCCGATCGACCCGGTCGCCAGGATGAACGACTTGGCCGTGAAGAGCACGAATTCGCCGCTTGGCCGCCAGTACCCGACGGCGCCGGAGACCCGCCCCTCGGCATCGTTGAGGAGGCGGAGGATCTTGCACTCCATGAACACGTCGATGTCCATGCTGACCGCCCTCTGCTGCAGGGTGCGGATCAGCTCGAGCCCCGTGCGGTCGCCCACGTGGGCGAGGCGCGCGTAGCGGTGGCCACCGAAGTCGCGCTGGGTGATGCGGCCGTCCCCGGTCCGGTCGAACAGCGCGCCCCAGGCCTCGAGCTCGCGTACCCGGTCAGGCGCCTCCTGCGCATGCAACTGGGCCATACGCCAGTTGTTGAGCATCTTCCCGCCGCGCATCGTGTCGCGGAAGTGGACCTGCCAGTTGTCCTCGGGGTAGACGTTGCCCATGGCGGCCGCGACGCCACCCTCGGCCATCACCGTGTGCGCCTTGCCCAGCAAGGACTTGCACACCAGGGCGGTGCGCAGTCCTCGCTGCTTGGACTCGATGGCTGCCCGGAGGCCAGCTCCGCCGGCACCGATGACGATCACGTCGTACTCGTGGGACTCGTACTCGGCCATGTGGTTTCCTGTCGCTCCTCTTCTCGCCCGTGCCGTCGTGGTCCGACCGGTCACCCGGGTCGGACGATCTAAAACAGCCTCGGGTCGTGGAACACCCCGCCGGCAACCAGCCGGACGTACAGATCGGTGAGTGCCACGAAGATCAGACTGGCCCAGGCGAACCTCATGTGGATCGCGTTGAGCGGGGTCAGCAACTTCCAGAGCCGGTAGCGGACCGGGTGCCTCGAGAAGCTCTTCACCTGGCCACCGCAGAGGTGGCGGCAGGAGTGGCACGACAGGCTGTAGGACCAGAGCAGGGCTGCGTTGACGCAGAGCACGAGCGTCCCGACGGTGACCCCGATACCCAGGCCGGGCTGGCGGAACGCCACCACCGCGTCGATCGTGAGGATCACGTTGAACACGAGCCCGGCGTAGAAGAACCAGCGGTGGACGTTCTGGAGGATCAGGGGGAAGCGGGTCTCTCCCGAGTAGCCGGTGTGTGCGTCGGCCACCGCGCAGTTGGGGGGGGAGAGCCAGATCGAGCGGTAGTAGGCCCTCCGGTAGTAGTAGCAGGTGAGACGGAACCCGAGGGGGAAGACGAGGATCAGGAGAGCCGGCGAGATCTCCCACCAGGTGATGTAGAAGCTCGGATGGCTCCCCGGGACGCAGCTCGCGGTCAGGCAGGGCGAGTAGAAGGGCGAGATGAGGTCGCGGTGGGCGCTGGCGCCGACGTAGTAGTTCTTGTTGGCGAAGGCGGCGTAGGTGGCGTAGGCGACGAAGGCGATCAGGACCGACGCGGTGACGGACGGTTGGGTCCACCACCGGTCCTGGCGCAGGGTGGGCTTGTCGGGCCCGCCCCTGGTGCCGCCGATCTGGACGGGAGTGACCGTTGCGCTCTCGACCGTCGTCACGTTCCCTCTCCCTTCCCGCACCCGGAGGTGGGTCGTTCCCCGCCCCGGTGCGGGCTTGTCATCGCCGCGCCAGGCGACGCGGTCCAGCCACTTTCACGCTCTCCCCTCCCTGGTCCTACGGGGACCGGGGTTCGGGCGGCACTCATCATTCCAGACCGGAGGCCTCACGGTACAACTCAGCGCGTAGGCTGGCGGACATGGCCGCCGCCCCTCCGCACGCACCGAGCCCTCCCAGCGACCTGCCGCGGACGCTTGGCGAATTGCGGGAGTCGGGGTGGGGATCCATTCCGGTGTCCGACGAGCTCCGCCGGAACGCCTCCGCACGGATCGCGGCCGGCGAGCCCCTCATCTCCGGTGTCCTCGGCTTTGAGGACACCGTCGTCCCCCAGCTCGAGAACGCCCTGATGGCCGGTCACGACGTGATCCTCCTGGGCGAACGGGGCCAGGCGAAGACCCGCATCATCCGGTCGCTGGTGGAGCTGCTCGACGAATGGATGCCCGTGGTGGCCGGATCGGAGATCAACGACGACCCGACCCGACCCACCTCCCTGTTCGCCCGCCTCCGGGTGGCCGAGGAGGGCGAGGACACCCCGATCGCCTGGGTGCACCGCTCGGAGCGCTACGGGGAGAAGCTGGCCACCCCCGACACGTCCATCGCCGACCTCATCGGCGAGGTGGACCCGATCAAGATCGCCGAGGGCCGGTACCTCTCCGACGAACAGGCGTTGCACTACGGCCTGGTGCCTCGGGTCAACCGGGGGATCTTCGCCATCAACGAGCTGCCGGACCTCTCCGAGCGGATTCAGGTCGGCCTGCTCAACGTGCTGGAGGAGCGGGACGTGCAGATCCGGGGGCACCGGATCCGCCTCCCGATCGACATCGTCCTGCTCGCCACCGCGAACCCCGAGGACTACACCAACCGGGGCCGCATCATCACCCCGCTGAAGGACCGGTTCGGGGCGCAGATCCGCACCCACTACCCGCCCGATGCCGCCACCGAGGCCGTCATCATGCGGGCCGAGGCCGAGCTGCCCGCCGGCGGGCTGCCGGTGGCCGTGCCCGACTACCTCCAAGAGGTCATCGCCGAGATCAGCCAGCTGGCGAGGCGCAGCCCGCACCTGAACCAGCGGAGCGGCGTCTCGGTCCGGCTCACCATCGCGAATTACGAGACCCTTGTCGCCAATGCGCTGCGCCGGGCTCTGCGCAACGGGGAACCGGTGGCGGTGCCCAGGGTGAGCGACCTTGCGGCGCTGGTCCCCTCCACCCAGGGGAAGATCGAGGTGGAGGCGCTCGAGGAGGGCCACGAGAGCGAGGTGGTGGCCCAGCTGGTCTCCTCGGCCGTCCTCTCCGTCTTCCGGCGCCGGGTCACGCTCGAGGACCCGGCGGCAGTCGTGGCGGCCTTCGACGCCGAGGCGGTGGTGCACGCCGGTGACGACCTCGCGGCCGCGCAGTACCTGTCGGTGCTGCACGAGATGCCCGCGCTCGAGCGGCCCACCCGCGATCTGGCCGGGCCGGAAGGGGCGGAGTCCCCGGCCCTCCTGGCCAGCGCGCTCGAGTTCCTACTGGAGGGGCTGCACCTCACGAAACGGCTGAACAAGGACGCCTCCGGGGCCCGGGCCCTCTACCGGAGCCGTCGATCGTGACCGGCTCCGCGGGGTCCTAGGGAGGGGGTGGGCGATGACGGCACGGTACGACTACCGGCGGTGGGACGGTTCGCAGGAGCTGGGCGACCTCGACCCTGACGATCTCCTGGCGGAGCTGAGCGAGGACCTGCTGGCGGGTGGCGACCTCAACGACTCGTTGCGGCGGCTCCTTCGGGCCGGGATGCAGACGCCCGACGGGGAGCGGGTCCCGGGGCTGCGGGACATGCTCGAGAAGCTGCGCCGGCGCCGGGCCGAGATGCTCGAGCAGGGCGACCCCGACGGCCGGCTCCAGCGGATCGCCGACGCGCTCGACGGGATAGAGGGGCTCGAGCGGACCGCTGTCGACCGGCTCGAGGAGGAGGCGCGGGCCTCGGGGGACGAGCGGCGCCAACAGGTGACCGACGAGGTCACGGCGGAACGCCGGATCGCGCTCGATCTCCTCCCCGGAGACGTGGCAGGCCGGGTGCGGGAGCTGCAGCACTACGACTTCGTCTCCTCGGAGGCCCGTGAGCAGTTTGAGGAGCTGGTGGACCAGCTCCGGCGCGAGGTCGCCGACACCTACTTCGAGGGCGCCTCGGAGGCGCTCGGGTCGATGGACCCCGAGCGCATGGCCCACATGCGGGATGCGCTCGACGCGCTGAACCGCATGCTCGAGCAGCGCGAGCGCGGTGAGCCGATCGATCCGTCGTTCGAGCAGTTCATGGAGCAGTACGGGGACATGTTCCCCGGGGCCGAGTCCCTCGACGAGCTGCTCGAGCAGCTGGCGCAGCGGATGGCGGCGGCCGAGGCCATGTGGAACTCCATGTCGCCCGAGCAGCGTGACCAGCTCCGCCAGATGGCCGAGAGCCTGATGGAGGACATGGACCTCCGCTGGCAGGTGGAGCGGCTCGGTGGCAACCTTCAGAGGGCGTTCCCCGACGCCGGCTGGCAGCAGTCCTACGGGTTCACCGGCGAGGGCCCCCTGGGCATGTCAGAGGCCACCGACCTCGCGTCCCAGCTGGGCGAGCTCGAGCGGATGGAGGAGATGCTCCAGTCGGCGAGCTCGCCGAGCGCCCTGTCGGAGATCGATCTCGACCAGGCCCGCCGCCACCTCGGCGACGACACGGCGCGGGCGCTCGAGCGCCTGGCCAAGTTGACCAAGACCCTGCAGGATGCCGGGCTCATCGAGCAGCGCGGGGGGCGGACCGAGCTGACGCCCAAAGGGGTGCGCCGCCTCGGGCAGCGGGCGCTGAGCGACCTGTTCTCCCAGATGTCCAAGGACCGGGTCGGCGACCACAAGGCCACCTGGTCGGGGACCGGCCACGACCGGGAGGAGACGACCAAGCCCTACGAGTTCGGCGACCCCCTCAACCTGCACCTCTCGTCCACGGTGCACAACGCGGTGCGGCGGTCGGGCTCGGGCGTCCCGGTGCGCCTGTTGCCCGAGGATTTCGAAGTGGTCGAGACCGAGGCCCTAGCGCGCTCGGCCACCGTGCTCCTGGTCGACCTTTCGATGTCGATGCCCATGCGCGACAATTTCGTGCCCGCGAAGAAGATGGCCATGGCGCTGCAGACCCTTATCACCAGCCGGTTCCCCCGTGACTACCTGGGCATCGTCGGGTTCTCGGAGGTGGCGCGGGAGATCAAGCCCGACGATCTGCCCACGGCGATGTGGGACTACGTGTACGGCACCAACCTCCAGCACGCGTTGGCGTTCGGGCGCAAGCTGCTGGCACACCAGCACGGCACCAAGCAGATCATCGTCGTGACCGACGGGGAGCCCACTGCGCACATCGACGCCAACGGCGAGGTCTTCTTCAACTACCCGCCGGTCCCCGAGACGCTGCAACGCACCATGGCCGAGGTCATCCGTTGCACGAGGAGCGGGATCGTGATCAACACGTTCGCCCTCGACCTCGAGCGCACGCAGTTCCCCTTCGTGGAGCAGATCTCACGCGTGAACGGCGGGCGGACCTTCTACACGACGCCCGATTCCCTGGGGGGCTACGTGCTGGTCGACTTCCTCCGGCACCGCCGGGTCCTCCGTCCGGCGGGCTGACGGACCCAGGGGGCGGCGCCGGGGCCTCGAGCCCCAGCCGGCGGCCCTGCGACTGTCTGGCGGCCTGACAGCCGTTGCGGCTGATGGCGAGCCGGCCGGACCCGAGCACGCCTCCGACCCGAGCCCACCTCCGACCAGGCTCCTCTTGCGTTCTTCCCGTCGATGGGGGAAGATAACACCGTTGTAGTTACACCGGTGCCACATGGGTGGCGAGGGGAGGCGGACCGTTGGACCTCGTGTCATTGTTAAACGGTCGCCAGGAGCGGAGCTGGCAGGTCCAGGCCAACTGCATGGGCGTCGACCCGGACCTCTTCTTCCCCGAGCGGGGTGCGTCCACGCGGGAGGCCAAGGAGGTCTGCCGCGGCTGCGTCGTTCGCGAGGACTGCCTCGAGTACGCGTTGGCGAACGGCGAGAAGTTCGGTATCTGGGGGGGCATGAGCGAGCGCGAAAGGCGCCGGCTGCGGCGGGCGCGCGCCATGCAGCGCCGCGCCGCCATGGTCAGCGCGTCCTGAGCGAGGAGTCGATCAGCCGCGCCTCGATGGTGACGGCAGGACCGATGTTGAGCTCGGGCCAACGGTGGCTCGGCGTTCGGGCCAGGACGGCATCGGGGATCAGACCGACCAATTCGGCCCGTTCGATCCATCCGCCCACTGCCCGTAGCCGGGTCGCCACGTCGTCGAAGACCTGAGCGGGCCCGAAGGCGGCGGGGTCGATGAGGTTGCACGACACCTGTGCAGCACCGTCGAGATCGAACGCGAGCGCCCGGACCCGCTCCCCCCTGACGGCGCGGGCGACCTCCCTGGCAACGGCGATGTCGGCCCCGGCGATCCAGAGGTTGTAGGCGACCAGCGGACCACGGGCTCCGACAGCGGTCGCTCCGGCCGTCGGGTGGGGTCGCCGAGGACCCGAGTCGGGCCGCATCGTCACGAACGCGTGGCGCCGGACGTCGGGCAGGCTGCGCCCTGGGCGGCCCGGAATCGGCCCGTACAGGAAGCAGGGGAGCGAAAGCTCCCGCCCTGCCCAGCCGGCGAACCTGTCGCGTGCCCGTACCGCCCGATCCAGGTCGGCCGCTCCGCCGGTCGCCGGCGCCGGGAGGGGCACGAACGGCACCACGTCGATCACCCCGAAACGAGGATGGATGCCCCGGTGGGGACCCAGGTCGAGCAGAGCGACCGCCGAGACGGCCAGGGTCCTGGCTGCTGCCTCGACGGCAGGCGCCGGACCACCCAGGGTCATGACCGACCGATGATGCCAAGGGTCACGGTGGAGATGGAGAAGGACGTTCCCGCACGATGCGGCAAGCGCGCCGAGAACCGTCTCGTCACGCCCCTCGCTCACGTTGACGACGCACTCGAGCAGTCCGGGATCAGAGGGCACGGCTCTCACCGCGACCAGAGATGAGCACCGCCCATCCCTGGTCGCCTCTCAACCGGGTGTGACGAGCGAGGCCGAACGGCGCCGGCGGAGGATGCGTCGCCGCTCACGCTCCGAGCAGGCGCCCCACACGCCGTGATCCACCCGGTTTTCGAGGGCATACTCGAGGCATGCATCTGCCACCGCGCATTCGGCGCAGATGCGCTGTGCAGCATGAACCCCCTGGCCGTCGTTCGGGAAGAACACGGCAGGTGGGAGGTCACGGCACTTGCCTCTGGACATCCAGATCTCAGCGTTCACCGGTCAACCCCCTTCTATCGGAAAGTGTAGCCTGTCGATCGTGCCGATCGGCCGACCCATCCCCTCCCCGGCCCCGCCCCGATAAAGCCGGGGACCTCCCTGATCGAGCGCGGGACCGTTGACCCGTTCCCCGCCTCCTCCGGACCCAGTCGATCCCTACGACCCGGTCCCGCCCCCGTCGCCCTACGACCCGGTCCCGCCCCCGTCGCCCCGCCCCTCTCCGCACTGGGGCCAGAACCACCCCGGACCCGGCTCTCCGTGGACACCCGTCCCTCGCCAAGTGGTCGTGCAAACCCTCACCCGGCAGAACTGGAGGTGGGTGGTGGCGGCCACCGCCGCCATCGCCGCCCTCGTCGGTGCCGTGGTGGGTCTGGCCGTCGGGTACGGCGCCCAGAAGACGGTGGTGGAGAGGTTCTTCCCAAATCAGAGCGTCCTGAGCAAGCCGACCGACGTGCAGTCCGTGCTGTCCCGGGTGGAGCCGGCGGTCGTCTCGATCGACACGACGGCGTTCTCGGAGGCCACCGGTTCGAGCGGCGGCCAGGTGCAGGGCGCCGGCACCGGGATGATCCTCAGCCCGACCGGTGAGGTGCTCACCAACGACCACGTGGTGGCCGGGGCGACCGTCGTCACCGTCACCCTGTTCGGACAGACCCGGGCGCTGGCGGCCCATGTCATCGGGACCGACCCTTCGCAGGACCTCGCCCTGGTGCAGATCGACAACGCCAGCGGCTTGCCGACGGTGCAGTTGGGGGACTCCACGACCGTGCAGGTGGGGGACGACGTCCTGGCGATCGGGAACGCCCTCGCGCTCGCCGGAGGGCCGACGGTGACCCAGGGAATCGTGTCGGCGAAGGGGCGATCGCTCAGTGCCCGGAGCGAGGTGACCGGCCGGACGGAGATGCTGAACGGGCTGCTGCAGACCGACGCTGCCATCAACCCGGGCAATTCGGGAGGTCCCCTGGTCGACTCCCGAGCCCAAGTGGTGGGCATGAACACCGCGGTGGCCGAGAGCGGCCAGGGAAATGCACCAGCCCAGGCCATCGGGTTCGCCATCGCCATCGACAGCATCAAGCCGGTGCTGGCCCAGCTGGCGTCGGGCGGCAGCGGCGGGGCCGGCGGAGGGACGGCACCGAACACCGCCCCGGCCACCTCCTATCTCGGGGTGGTCGTCCGGACGGTGACCTCATCGGTCGCCCGTCAGCTGCGATTGACGGCCAAGTCCGGGGCGGTCGTGGTGGGACTGGCGCCGGGTGGGCCGGCCGCCGCGGCCGGGATGAAGGTGGACGACGTCATCGTCTCCGTCGCCGGGCAGGCGGTGCGGTCGGTGCCCGATCTGGTCGGCGCGTTGCGGGGCCACCCGTCCGGCACCGGCGTGGTGATCGAAACCCTCCGCGGCCCGGTGCTACGGACCGTGCACGTGACCCTGGGCAGCCAGAGCCCATGACCGGCCCGGCTCCTGAGCGCGCCGGCCGCCGAGGGTGAACGGGTGGCCGGGACGGCGGGCCGCCCGCCGGCAGGTACGCTGAACCCCCGTTCCCGAAGCGCAGTTCGTTGGAGGTGGCATGTCCCCCGAGGTAGAGGACACCGAGGTCGACCCGGGCGAGCCGGTCGAGCCGGTGGGCCACGTACGCGTCGTCTACCTCGGCCCGGTCGCCCCCCATTGGGAGGTGCAGTCCGACTTCGGTGACCCTGCGGTCATCGACGCGTTCCGGGACCGGGCCATGGCCCGGCTGGTGCTGCTGCCCCCGCACGATCCCCAGTTCCGGCGAAACCGCGAGCGGGTGGTCCGTGACGCGGAGCGGGAGAACCTCGCGCTCGACTGGGACCTCGGGTTCCCCGAGGAGAGCCCCGCCTGACCCCAGGACGGGCGACCGCCGCCGGCCCCGCCTTCCGGGCGGGATCATCCGTCGGAGGAGTCGCCCTCCGGCAGGTCCTCGCCGGGGAGGCTGATCCGTTCGAGCCACAGACCCGGCGCGTCGACCTCGGCGGGGGTGGGGAGATTGCGGGGAGCGGACCACAGCTGCTGCAGACCCTCCTCGCCGGCCCGATCGACCACCCCACGGACGAAGGCCGCCCCCCGCTCCACTTCGTCGCCTCCGAGGTCCAATCCGAAGAGGGCACCGGCGGCCTGCTCGCCCGTGCTGTCCTGTACCCGATACCGGTGCCAGGCCTCCACCAGGGACGAGGCGGACCCGGTGAGGGAGAGGGCGACCTTGGCCGTGACGTGGTCGACGTAGCCGGTGATCGCCGTCGTCAGCGCGGTGAGCTGGCTCGACGTGGCGCGCCGGTCGGGGGTGAGGAGATCGGCCATCAACGACTCGGGGTCGGCCAGCAGGTTCTGCAGCGTCTCGGGGTCTCCCGGCATGATTCCCAGCCGGTCGCCGATCCCCTGCTGGGCGGCGAGCGCCTGGTCCGTCGCCGTCTCGATCAGCTTGCGGAGCCGGGCGGCGACCTGGGGTCGCTGCATGACGGCATGGGTGGTGAGCTCCCGGACGCAGACCCACAGCCGCGTCTCGTCGGTCGGAAGGCTCCAGTCCTCGGCAAAGGCGGCCACGTTGTCGGGCACGATCAGCAGTTCCGGGGAGTCCGGCCACGGCAACGGGAGCGCGTACTGCCCCAAGGCCCGCTTGGCCAGGTGCCCGGCGGCGGACCCCAGCTGCATGCCCAGCAGCACGGGACCCATGGTGGCCGCGAACTTGCCGAGGAGGTCCTGCAGCCCGCCGCCCTCGTCGCCGCCGAGCATCCCGGCGGGCAGCCCGACCGCCCCGCCCTGGGCGTCGACCAGTTTCCCCACGAGCGGCCTCCACGCCTCGAGCGACCGCAAGGCCCACACCCCCCGGGTCACCGGCTCGAACACCGGGGCCGGGTGCCCTTGTGCCGCGGTGGGCAAGCCGGTGGCCTCGGTGACGTGAAGCTCGGCCACCCTCGCCAGCTCCTCGAGCTCGATCCTCCGGATGGGGTCGATGTTCGGCTCGGGGACCCCGTCGGTGGCCACGCCCTGTGCCAGGGCACGGGCGGCGTCGAGCCACGGTGTGCTGCCGGCGCCCTGGGCGCTGCCGATGACCTTCAGGAGATCACCCAGCAGTCCCTGAAGTGGATTTCCCTCGTTGGCGGGATCGTTCATACCCACGCTCCCATGCTACGGGGAGGAGCTGAGATCGACTTCGACGACGGCCGTCGTACCGCCTCGCCGCACGCCGACCTGCACCGATTCGCCGGCGGTGCACACGTAGAGGCGCTGGCTCAGCTCGGCCATGGACCGGACCGGCGCATCGTCGACCGAAACGATCACGTCACCGGGTCGCAGGAGCCCGGCGGCTGCGCCGTGGGGATCCACGTTCACGACCAGCGCACCGACGGAGCCGGCGACCGCGGAAGGCGCCGGCGCGTCGTGCGCGGTCACGTCGAGCCAGCCGTGCCGCACCTGTCCCCATCGGGCAAGGTCCCCGGTGACGCCGAGCAGGAGCCCCGCGGGGACGAACCCGCTCGTGGCCGCACCCGTGACCTTGCCGGCCGGGGCGGTCACCGTCCCCTGAAGCATGCCGATGATCCCGCCGTCGGGCCGCAACAGCACCTCGCCGGGCAGGGGAGCCAGGTTGGCCGTGGAGACACCGATCGCCGCCATCGCGTGCGATCCCCTGACCGGCACCGTGGTCCCGACCGACTCGATGGTGGCGCGCCCCCAGGCGATCCCGGGGGTGGCCCCGCCGGCGGCCGGCGTGATGGCGACGACCATGGCGGCATGGCCAACCCCGACGGTGGTGTCGTCGACGAACCGGGGGACCGGAAGGTCATGGCCGACCCGCAGCAGCGCCACGTCGGCCGTGCGGTCGAGGGCGACGACCGTCGCCCGCAGGGCCCGGCCGCCGACGGAGGTCGCCACGACGCCGGTGGCGCCGAGGACGGCGTCGGCCGTGGTCGCCACCAAGCCCCCGCCCGCCACCGCGATCCCCCCTCCGCTCCGGACACCGCTCGACGTGGTGACCCTGAGCGACACGAGGCCCCGTTCGGCCCCCTGAGCGGCAACCGGAACGACGGCACTGCCCGGCGAGGTGGTGAGGACCACCGAGGTGTTCGGGATCCCGCCCGCCGCCGGGCCCCCACCCCCCTCCCCCGAGCCGACGGTGTTGAGCAGCACGATCCCGGCGAAGACCGCGGCGGCTGCTCCGGTGCCGACCAGGGCCATGGCCGTCGCTCGCCGCCGGCCCGATACGGCGTGGATGGTTCCCGCCGCCCCGCCGGCCGATCCCGGTCCGGCCGAGGATGGACCGACCTGCTCCGGGTCTCCGTTCGTGGAGGTCAGGGACGAGAGCTCGGAGGGATGGCGCCAGAGCCGGTCCTCGGGAGGGAGCCAACCGAGAGGGGCCGGATCCTCCGTGCCATCGTCACCGGGCTCGCTCCGCTCCCTGTCCTCCGCTGCGCCCTCCCAGTCGTCGCCCGGTCCTTCCCCGGTCGGGTACGGGCCTCTTGAGGTCACCGTTGGAGGTTACCGAGCGACGGCCTCCCGTTCAGGTCGCCTCGCCGGGCCGTACCATGAGGCGGATGTCCCGCGACCTCGCCATCGACCTGGGCACCGCCAACACCCTCGTCTATGCGAAGGGGCGGGGGATCGTGCTGAACGAGCCAACGGTGGTGGCGCTCGACACGCGGACCCGCGACGTTCTGGCCATCGGCGAGGACGCCTGGCAGATGATCGGCCGGACCCCCGGTTACATCGTGGCCGTCCGGCCGATGCGCCAGGGGGCGATCACCGACTTCGATATCACGGAGCGGATGATCCAGGTCCTGCTCCGCCGGGTCGGCGTCGGTCGGATCAACCGACCCAAGGTGCTGATCTGCGTCCCCTCGGCCATCACCGGGGTGGAGCGCCGGGCGGTGAAGGAGGCGACGCGGCGCGCCGGCGCCGCATCGAGCTACCTGATCGAGCAGCCGATGGCCGCGGCGATCGGAGCCGGACTTCCGATCCACGAGCCGATGGGGTCGATGGTGGTCGACGTCGGAGGCGGTACGGCCGAGATGGCCGTGATCTCCCTGGGCGGGGTGGTGGCCATGCGGGCCATCCGCTGCGGCGGCTTCGACATGGACGCGGCCGTGCAGGCCTACGTGCGCAACCGGCACGGGATCGCGATCGGTGAGCGCACGGCGGAGGCGGTGAAGCTGGCCATCGGCTCGGCCTACCCCTACGAGGGGGAGCAGCACGCCGAGATCAGAGGACGCGAGGTCGTCACCGGCATGCCGAAGACGATCGTGCTCAGTCCGGCCGAGGTCCGCGGCGCGGTGGAGGAACAGGTGACCCAGATCGTCGATTCGGCGGTCAGCTGCCTCGGGGACGCACCGCCCGAACTGGCTCAGGACATCATCTTTCAGGGAATCCACCTCGTCGGCGGCGGATCGCTGCTTCGCGGTATGACCCAGCGATTGGCCGACGGGACGGCCGTGCCGGTCCACCTGGTCGACACCCCGCTCGAATGCGTGGCTCTCGGCGCCGGTCGCTGTCTGGAGTCGTTCGACGAGCTGCGCTCGTTCTTCTCCACCGCCGTGGGGTGAGGCGCCGATCGACGTGCTCGACGTGCTCGACGTGCTCGACGTGCTCGACGGCTCAGTCGTCGAGCAGCGTCTCGGCCACCTGACGAACCTGCCAGTCCCGGTCGTGGAGGCATCGGCGCAGGCCCTCCTCGCCCTCGGGCCCGAAGGCGGCGAGGGCCACGGCGGCCCGCCGCCGGACCGACGGCTTGTCGTCGAGGGCGAGGAGGATGCTCGGGAGTCCCTCGGGGTCGCCGAGAGCGCCGAGGGCGGCGACCGCGGCCTCTCGGCAACGCGCGTCGGCGTGTCCCACAGCGACGGCGGACAGCGCCCTGACGGCTCCGCCGCCGCCGCCCCGTTCCCCGATGGCCCAACAGGCGGCGTCGACGACCAGGACGTCAGGATCGGCCAGGGCCCTCACCAGCCCGGCGCCCACCTCGGGGTACGACCCCACCCCGGTCGCCTCCCCAGCGGACCGGGCCGCCCGGCGGCGAACCGCCGGAGCCGGGTCGGCCAGGCCGGCGACGACGTCGGCAGCGCGGGCGCGGGCCATCCGGGTGAGGGCGGAGAGGGCGGCGGCCCGCACGGCCGGGTCAGGATCGTCCAAGTGGGCCCGGGCCAAAGGCTCGTCACGACGGTGCCCGGCGACGACGACCGCCCGCCGCCGGTCGGGCGGTCCGGGGGTCACCGTCGGTTCGATCGCGACCGGGGCGCCGGTGACCGTCCGGTCGCCGGATTCCGTGGCACGATCGTCGGGCACCCCCGCGAGTATGACCGAGGCCGCCGAACCACTCCGACCCCGCCGCCAACGGTGGCCCCTCGTGCTCGCCTTGGTCGTCGCCTGTGTCGCGGTGCTGGTGGTGGTGGCCAGCCGGATCGAGCTGCCGTACTACGCGATAGCGCCGGGACAGGCCTCTTCCGTCGGTCCCCGGGTGCACGTGCCCCCGGACCTCTCGCACCCCGTCCGGGGGAAGGTCCTGCTGACCGACGTCCTGCTGTCCCGGGTGAGCCTCCTCGACTACCTCCCGTACCGTTGGAGCTCCGACACCGAGGTGGTCCCGGCGGCCCAGGTGCTCGGGCCTGCCACTCCGCCCGACCAGCTGGTCTCGCAGGGCTACCTCGAGATGGCCCAGTCCCAGTCCGCCGCCAAGGCCGCGGCCCTGCGGCGGCTCGGCTACGAGGTGCCCGCCCAGGACGGCGGGACCCTCGTGGTCGCGGTGCAGCAGGGCTCTCCCGCGGCGCCCGCCCTCCGGGTCGCCGAGATCGTGAAGGCGGTCGGATCGACACCCACGCCGGACTCGTGCGCTTTCGTCGGGGCTCTGCACGGGTACTCGCCCGGCGGCCGGGTCACGCTGTCGGTGGAGCAATCGACGGTGACCGCCAAAGCAGTGCTCCTCCCGGGCAAGGTCGTGCAGGAGTCCGTGCGCCTCGGCCGCGCGCCCCCGGGTGTGGGGCCGTCGGGCTGTCCGGGGATCTCGGGCCCGAGCAAGGCCTTCCTCGGGGTGGAGGTCGAGACCCAGCAGGACTTCAGCTTCCCCATCGCCGTCTCGGTGGACACGTCGGACATCGGTGGGCCCTCGGCCGGACTGGCCATGACCCTCGGGATCATCGACAAGCTGTACGGCGGGAACCTGACCGGCGGCGCCACCGTCGCGGCGACCGGGACCATCGACCCTTCGGGCAACGTCGGTGACGTCGGGGGGGTCGCGCAGAAGACCGTCGCCGTCGAGCGGGCCGGCGCCCGGGTCTTCCTGGTCCCGCCTCAGGAGTACAAGGTCGCCCGGGCCAAGGCGACCCCGTCGCTCCGGGTGTTCTCCGTTTCGACGCTGACGCAGGCACTGAAGGTGCTCTCGGGCCTGGGTGGCCACGTGCCCCCCGCCCCCGGCACGGCCACCTCGCAGTCCCCCTGAAGCCACGGTTCCGGGACGCCCACGTCGTAGGCTCTGGGGCATGCCCGACGACCGCCCGACCATCTCATCGTCTCGCCTGAGCGCGGGCGATGTCGCGCGGCACGCCTTCGGCAACGTCCGGCGGGGTTTCGATCCCCACGAAGTCCGGGCCTTCCTCGAGTCGGTGTCGCGCGAGCTGCTGGCATGGGAGCAACGGGAGCACGAGTTGCGGGCCGAGTTGGCCGAGGCGGAGGAACGGGCGAGGCACCCGGTGCTCGAGGAGTCGATGATCTCGGCCGCGCTCGGTCAGCAGAGCGCCAAAGTGCTCCGGAGCGCCCACGAGGAGGCCGCCCGCATCGTCGCCGCGGCCGAGGAGGCGGCGGCCACCATGGCGCACCAGGCCCAGCGGCAGGCCACCGAGGTACAGGTGGGAGCCGAGGCCGTCGCAGCCGAACGGATCGCCGAGGCCGAGCTCGCGACGGGGTCGATCCGCCAGGACATCGACCGCGTCGCCGCCGGGATGATGGAGGAGGCTCGCGCCGAGAGCGAGGAGGTGCTGGCCCGGGCCCGCGAGCAGGGCCGGGCGCTCGTTGAGCGGGCCCAGCTCGCGCGGCGCGAGGTGCTCGCCGACCTGGTGCAGCGCCGTCGTGAGCTGCACATTCAGATCGAGCAGTTCCGTGCGGCGCGAGACGAGCTCGCCGCCGCGGTTCTCGGCGTGCGCGGCTCGGTCGACGGCATCGTCGCCGACCTGGCCCGTGTTGACGAGGACGCACGGACCGCCGCCGCCCGGGTGGCTCGGCAACCCCCGCCGGACCTGGGTGCCCTCACGGTCGACGAATTGGACCGGCTGACCGAGGAAGGCGGGGCCGGGCCGGGCGAGCCGGTGGAGGCCGCGGTCGCCGAGGAGCCCGCCGCCGAGGGAGCGGTGGCCGGGGAGGCCGCAGCAATGGGCGCCGCGGTGGGCGCCGCAATGGGCGCCATTGCCGAAGGTGGGGCCGAGACGCCGGCGGCCGGGATCCCGGCGGTGGCGGAGGAAGGTCACGAGGTCCCCGAGGACCAGGGCGGGGCGATGCCCGGCGACTCGGAACAGGTCGCCGATCTGGCCAGTGCAGAGGCCCGCGAGACCGCCTCGGTGGAGGACCTGTTCGCCCGGATCAGGGCCGGCCACGACGACGAACCGGCGGGCCCGGTCCCGCCGGCCACCGGCGTGGCGGAGCCGATCGAAGGGGGAGTCGCGACCGGTGAGGCGCCCACCGAGGTGCCGACCGAGGACGGGTCCGAGGGGACGCCGGCCATGTCCGGCCGCAGGGCCCGGCGCTCCGGCAGCGAGTGGTTGGGTACCTCGGGAAGGGACGGGGTCGACGACGAGGTGGTCGACGAGCAGGCGGTCGACGAGGTGGTCGACGAGCAGGCGGTCGACGAGCAGGCAGTCGACGAGCAGGCGGTCGGAGGCGAAGGGGGCGCGGTAGAGGTGGAGGGCGAAGTCGACGGTGACGACGCAGTGCTGCTTCGTCAGCGAGCGGACCTGCTCGATCCGGTCACCGTGCGGCTGACCCGTCGGCTCAAGCGAGCCCTGCAGGACGATCAGAACCGCTTGCTGGCCAGGATCCGGAGCGGTTCGGGGCGTTGGACCGACGACGTGCTGATCCCCGAGCACGAACAGCAGGCGCAGCTGGTGGAGGCCTCCAACCGGCTCCTGAAGGAGGCTTACGCAGCCGGTGCCACCTTCGCCCGCGAGCGGGTCCAGCCCGGCGGACGGCCAGCCCGCCCGAGCCGGGCCGCCGACAAGCTGGCGGCCGCGGACGCGCAGGCCCGGGCCGAGGAGATCTCGGCGACCGTGGTGAGCCAGCTCCGCCGGCGGCTGTCGGCGGGCGGCGGTGACGCCCCGGCGGGAGGTCCCGACGACGACGCCGCCGAGCGGGTGGGGGCGGCCTACCGGGAATGGCGGGGCGAGCGGATCGAGCGCCTGGTGGGCGACGCCGCCGTCGGGGCGTTCTCCGCCGGGGTCCTCTCGGCGGTGGGCTCGGGTGGCTCCCTGCGCTGGTTGCCTGCCGACAGGGAGGCGGCCTGCCCCGATTGCGACGACAATTCCCTGGCCGATGCCGTCACCGTCGGTGGCGAGTTCCCCACCGGGCATGCCCATCCCCCGGCCCACCCCGGTTGCCGGTGCCTGGTGGCCCCGACTCCGGCGTGATGCCAGCCGGCACGTAGGCTGCTCTCCCGGTGCGAACTCCCCAGGATCTTCCCCCCTCCCGCGCCCGAGGCGTCCGGCCGCGAGGCCGGTGGTGGATCGCCGTCGCCGTCGCCGTCCTCATCGCCCTCTTCGCCTCGCTGAAGTCGCTGGCCACCCTCTACACCGACAGCCTCTGGTTCTCGTCGGTGAAGCAGCACGCCGTCTGGTCGACCCTGGTGGCGGTGAAGGTCGGGCTCTTCGCCTCCTTCGGTGCCGCGTTCTTCGCCGTCCTGTGGGTCAACCTGCTCGTGTGCGATCGACTGGCCGGTCCGGTCACCTTGACGAGCGAGCCCGAGGACGAGCTGGTCCGCCGCTACCGCACCGCCATCCGCCCGTACTCCGGACGGATCTACGCGGGGATCGCTCTGGTGGTCGCCCTCATCGCGGCGTCGGGGACCATCGGCGAATGGCAGAACTGGATCCTCTTCCGTCACGGGGGCAATTTCGGTGTGACCGACCCCCAATTCCACCGCGACATCGGGTTCTTCGTGTTCAAGCTGCCGTTCCTGTCCTTCGTCGTGAACTGGTCGCTGGCCTCCCTGGTGGTGATCTTCGTCATCACCGCGATCTTCCACTACCTGAACGGTGGCATCCGGCCGCAACGGGTGAGCCCGAGAGTGCGGCCCGTCGTGAAGGCGCACCTCTCGGTCCTCCTGGCCCTGATCGCCCTGGCCAAAGCGGCCGGCTATCTCCTGGCGCGGTACCAGCTGGACCTCTCCCACAACGGCTACGTGGAGGGAGCCGGCTACACCGACGTCAACGCCCGCCTGCCGGCCCTGTCGTTGCTGTTCTGGATCTCGCTCGGGGCGGCGGCCGTGCTCCTCTACAACATCCGCCGACGGGGATGGACCCTGCCGGTGCTCGCGGTCGGCGTCTGGGCCTTCGTCGCCCTGGTGGTCGGGGTCATCTACCCGGCGGTGCTGCAGGTGTTGAAGGTGAACCCGGCACAGAGCACCCTCGAGCGCCCCTTCATCGAACGCAACATCAAGGCCACGCGTGCGGCATTCGCGTTGAACGGGGTGAAGACGCAGTCCTTCGCCGGGAACGAGAAGATCTCGGCGGACGCAGTGGCCACCAACCTCCCCACGCTCAACAACGTCCGGCTCTGGGACCCGGATCCGAACATCTCGCTCCAGACGTTTCAGAAGCTGCAGTACATCCGGGCCTATTACGCATTCGAATCGGTGGCGGTCGACCGGTACACGGTGAACGGACAGCTCGAGCCGGCCATCGTCGGGGTACGCCAGCTCAACTCCTCGGCCGTTCCCTCCTCGTGGGTCAACCAGCACTTGCAGTACACCCACGGGGAGGGGCTGGTCCTCGCCCAGGCCAATCAGGCCACCTCGGGCGGGAACCCGACGTTCGGGATCCAGGACGTCCCGGCCCATTCGAGCCCGGGGCTTCCCCGCATCACCCAGGGCGCCGTGTACTTCGGCCTGCAGTCTCCCGGGTACGTCGTCGCCAACACCCGCCAACCCGAGCTCGACTACCAGCTGGGGAGCGGCAACAACGTCGAGACCCACTACGCGGGCACCGGCGGGGTGCAGGTCGGCTCGTTCCTGACCAAGGCCGCCTTCGCCATCCGCCTGGGCGACTTCAACCTGCTGATCTCCGACCAGGTGACGTCCAAGTCGAGGATCATCTTCGTGCGGGACGTCCAGCAGATGGCGCAGAAGGCGGCGCCGTTCCTCCACTTCGACAACGATCCGTACGCCGCGGTGATCAACGGCCACATCGACTGGATCCTCGACGCGTACACCACCACCGACCAGTACCCGTACTCGCAGAACGCCGACACGGCGCAGCTCCCTCCCGGGAGCGGATTGCCCAACAGCTACAACTACGTGCGCAACTCCGTGAAGGTGGTCATCAACGCCTACTCGGGTCAGATGACCTTTTACGACATGACGACCCCGTCCACCCGTGACCCGATCCTGCAGGCCTACGAGGGTGCCTTCCCCCACATGTTCACCCCGGCGGCGGAGATGAGCGCGACCCTGAAGGCGCACCTCCGGTATCCCGAGGACCTCTTCTCCGCGCAGGCGGCCATGTACGGCCGCTACCACATCACCCAACCCGCCCAGTTCTTCACCGCGGGGAACAACGGCGGCGATGCGTGGAGCCTCTCGCCGACCTCGGGCGCCGGTTCGCCGTCCAACGCGTTGGCGGTCACCACGGTCACCAACGCCCAGGGCCAGGTCACCGGCACCCCTCCCCAGCGCATGTCACCGCTGTACCAGGTGCTGGCCCAGCCGGGGGACACCAAACAGTCCTTCACCATCTCCGACGCCTACGTGCCCGCGTCCCAGGGCAACCAGGTGCAGAACCTGTCGGCCTTCATCATGAGCGCCGGGGACGGCCAGCCGGGGCAGCTGACCGTGTACGTCACGCCTCCGGGAGCGAGCGTCGTGGGACCGGCCCTGGCCGATTCCCGCATGCAGTCGTCGCAGGCGGTGTCGAAGCAGATCAGCTTCCTCGACCAGCACGGTTCCAACGTCCTGCTCGGGAACACACTGATGATCCCGATCGACCAGTCGATGCTGTACATCCGCCCGATGTACGTCGAGTCGTCAGGCAACCCCCAACCCCAGGTGCAGGACGTGATCGCCGTGTTCGGGAACAACGTGAGCATCGAGCCGACCCTCGACGGGGTCCTCACCGACGTCCTCGGGACCTCGGTCGGCACGGGCGCCGCTCCGACGAGCCCGACGCAACCCGGCGGCACCTCGGGACCGCTGTCGACCACCGTGCAGGACCAGATAAAGGCGGACGTGGCACAGGCGATCGCCTACTACCAGGCGGCGGAGGCGGCCTTGAAGTCGGGGCAGCCCGGCTCTCTCGGGACGTACGAGACCAACATCGACGCGATGAACCAGCAGCTCCAGGCAGTTCAGGCCCTCCTCGCCACCGCGGCCCCGACCACGACCACGGGGACGACCACGACCACCACGACCACCACGACCACGGCCAGGCCGTCGGCTGCCGGCAGCGCGGCTGCGAAGGCGAGATCGACCACCACCACCGCGCCCCCCTCCGCCAAGGCGTGAGGAGCCGGTGGCCGGAGGCATGCGACCCGACGGGCGGTCGTAGGATGACGACCGACTCGGGTGCCCGCGCCGCGCTGGCGGAGAGTCAGGAGATGACGCCATGGGATTCCTCGACAAGGTGAAGGAACAGGCCGCCGTGGCCAGCGCCGCAGCGAAGGATGCCGCCCAGAAGGGCCAGGCCAAGCTCGACGACCTTCAGGCGAAGCGGGCGGCCGACGGGCTTTTGAAGGACCTCGGCACCGTCGTTTACGCCCAGCACTCCGGACGGGGCACGGACACGAGCGACGGCGACAAGGCCTGGCTGATCGCTGCGTTGGAGTCCCATGAGGCGGCGCACGGTTCGCTGGCGCTCAATCTCGAGTCGCCGGCCACCGGCGACGGGGCGGCCGCCGACGGGTAGGGCGCCGACGGGACGGCCGGACTTCGGCCTGTGGAAGACTCCCGGGCATGGAGCTCCTGCACGCGATGCGCACCACGCCGGCGACCCGTGAGTTCACCGGTGACCCGCTTCCCGACGAGGTCCTCTTCGGGATCCTCGACCACGCCCGGTTCGCTCCCAACGGTGGGAACCGCCAGGCCTGGCATGTCACCGTCGTGCGCGATCCCGGGATCAAGCGGGCCATCGCGGACCTGTGGGAGCTGGCGATACGGGAGGACCACGGCTTTTACTCGGCCGGGCTCGTGCCGTTCGTCGCCTCGGAGGCCTACTGGCGAAACCCTCCCGGGGGAGCGTCGGAACAGCCGATCGATCTCGACGCGGCCCGGCGCTCGCCACCGGCCTCCGCGGGTGGCGCCGCACCGGAGTTCGTCGCCACAGCACCGGTCCTGCTGGTGATCTCCCTCGACCTGACAAGGGTCACGGCCATGGACAGCGGGCTCGGCCGTCTCAGCATCTCCGCGGGCGGATCGGTCTACCCGTTCGCCCACAACATCCTCCTGGCCGCGCGCGACGCCGGTTACGGAGGGCTGATCACGAGCGTGCTCGTCCGGCAGGAGCCGGCGGTCAAGCGGCTCCTGCACATCCCCGACGAGCACGTGCTGGCGTGCACCATCCCGCTGGGCAAGCCGGTTCGCGAGATCACCAGGCTACGGCGGGGTCCGGTGGAGGAGTTCGCCACGCTCGACCACTTCGACGGTCCGGCGGTGACCGACCCGCGGAGCTGATCGGCCGGTCACCGCTGACGGGCCGACACGGTGCCCGCTGCGCCCGGCACGGGCGCGGTGCGGGCGGCCCCTCAGGAGATGAGCGACAGGGCGTCCATCGGCGCGTCGTCGTGCATCAGATGCTCGACGCAGTCGCCCAGGGTGGGGAACAGGAAGGGCTCTGCCCTGTCTCCTGCGATTCCCTGCGACCCGTTGTCGCGCCGCCGGCTCCCGTTCGCCGCCGGAGCGGTCGACGTCGTCCTTTGCCCTGGTCGACGGGCTGCTCCGGGTGGGGTCAGGCTGCAGCGGCGGGCAGCCTGGCGTGCATCCGCCCCACCAGCTCACCCAGCTGGTCCGCCCACGCCCGGTCACGCCCGGCCCCACCCACCTGCGCCGCCGCCCCCCGGCGGTCGCCCAGGATGAGCACCTCGTCGAGCCCCTCGGAACCCGCCACGACCTCGTGCCAGGGCACGCCGCCGGGTTGGACCCGCATATCGCCCATCTCCCGTTCGGTGCCGTCCCAGGAGCAAGAGCCCCGGACGACGAGGCGGAACGAGTCGGCGTCGAACGTGCACGCCGGAGTCGCCACCCGGTCCGGGGGGGTGCTCAGGAGCAGCACGAGGGGGCCGAGGTCGTGGAGCCCCAGCAGGGCGGCGGCGGCCCTGGACCCGTCGCCGAGGTCTTCCCACCCGCTCGTGTCGGCGAACGTGGCGTCGATGTGCCCGACCCGGCTGAGCGGTGTCGTCAGGTTGGTGGTCATCCCGACCACGCCCGGGTCGTCGTCGTCGAGCAGTTCTGGAACCAGGTCCCCCAACCGCTCTCGGGTCGCCTCCCGGGTGGCGGCAGCGTACTGCTTGCGGAGCTCGGCATTGGTGGGCCGCACCGCGTAGCCGCGCCGGTCGGCGAAGAAGATGATGCGCCAGTTGCCTTCGGGGTGAGGGGCGTCCCCGTCGCTCCCGTACGGCCGGCCCGACTGCTGCAGGCGGAATTCCCCATGGTGGTAGCGCTCCCGTCCCACCCAGAGCTCGCCTTTCATGCAGATCCGGAAGTTGTCGCACGAATGACTGTGGGCGGGAGCCAGATCCGGGAGACCCGCCAGCTGCTCGGGGGTGGAGGGAGCGTCGTAAAAGAGGCCCAGGAGCGGTCCACCGATCGGATCGCCCATCCCCAGCAGCATCGGCTTGCCGGACTGATCGGTGAGCGGCGGATGGCTGAACGACAGGTCGAGCGCGTGACCGAGCGCCGGCTGGCCGGAGATGGCGAGCATGGGGTCCCCCTCTCTTCCCCGGAGGCCTCGGGGACGAGCACGGAGCCTATCGGCCTGATCCCGGACCGGTGGCAACGCCGCATTGACTCATCAGAAACCTCCGCGTAGCCCCATTCGTTGACTCATCTCGAAATGCCCGCCTGGGGGCATCCGCGAGATCGCCGACATTGCCGGTTACGCCCCGGCGATGGAGCTTTCGATGGGACAGCGCAAGGCAGTGACCCAGAAGCTCGCGGCGGCCTACCGGCGCGGGTCTCGGGCGGACAAGGCGAGGATCTTGAACGAGCTGTGCGAGCTCACCGGCTGGCACCGTGACCACGCCCGCAGGGCGCTCCGGGAGACCGGGAAAGTCCGTGTTCTCCGAGCTCGCCCGCCCCGCCGACCGGTCTACTCCGACTCGCTGGTGGAGGCCCTGGCGGTGTGCTGGCGGGTGAGCCGCTACCCGACCGGCAAGCGCCTGGCCCCGATGCTCCCGGTCCTCGTCCGCGGGCTTCGCCGGGACGGGGTGCTCCGGCTCGGCGCCGACGAGGCGCAGCTCCTGTGCCAGATGAGCCCGGCCACCATCGACCGCCGGCTGGCGCCCCTGCGCCGGCTCCTCGCCCCCCGGGGCCGCTCCCACACCAAGCCGGGGACCCTCCTCAAATCTCAGATCCCCATTCGCACCTGGTCGGAGTGGGACGAGGACGGGCCGGGGTTCGTGGAGATCGACCTCGTCGGTCACGAGGGCGGCAATCCCCTCGGCGAGTTCTGCTTCACCTTGACCATGACCGACGTGGCCACGGGGTTCACGATCAACCGGTCGGTCGAGAACAAGGCCGCCGTCGGGGTCACCGAGGCCATCGACCACGCCCGCAAGAAGTTCCCCTTTCCGATCCTCGGCATCGACAGCGACAACGGGAGCGAGTTCATCAACGCCCACCTCTTCGACTACTGCAGTGCCAACAAGCTCACCTTCACGAGGTCCCGGCCGGGCAACAAGAACGACGGGGCCCACGTCGAGCAGAAGAACTGGACCCACGTGCGCGAGCTGGTCGGCTACCTGCGCTTCGACACCGACGCCGAGCTGGAGATCCTCAACGCCATCTGGGAGCTCGACAGCCGGTTCTCCAACCATCTGCTCGCCCAGCAGAAGCTCGTCTTTCGTCACCGGGAGGGGTCCAAGGTCATCAAGCGTTACGACCGGGCCCAGACCCCCGTCGAGCGGGCCATCGCCTCGGGGATCCTCGGAAAGGCCAAGGTCGCCTCGCTGCGCAAGACGACGACCGCCATCCGCCCGGCCGACCTCTCGGGCGCCATCACCGAGCTCGCCCAGGACTTGGAGCGCCTGGCCCTCACCAAGGCCCCCACGCCGTTGCCCAGGAAGGTCAACCGGGCCTTCAACGCCTCGGATCGTCCCGAGGTCCGAGGCGAGCAACGGGCCCGTCGCTCCCGGGCATTGTGACGTGAGTCAACGAATCACCCGTTCCGGACAATTTGACGTGAGTCAACAGGCCACGACGGATGGCTCGGAGGTCACAGTCTGACTCCCGGCGGTCACGTCCTCGCCACGGAGCTCTCCGCTACCGACCCGAGCAGCAAATCGGAGATGCCCGATCTGGCGGACCGTACCTCATGGCATCGAAGGCGACGTCCGCCATCCCGAAACCGGGTTCAACCAGCCGAGGACCGTAATGATCGACAGGAGCACGCCGCATCATCAGCGAGTGGTAGACGCCCGCCGCGCTGATGTCCCCCGCCAGCTGAGCTCCGACCACGCGGCCGTCCGAGAGGTAGACCGCACGCACGTCGCCGCCGTCCTGCCAGCGGAGCACCTCGTCGAAATCGGCGATCGATCCCATCGCCACGATCGGGACGCCGAGGTGCTTGAGACTGTTCATCGCCTCGGCACCGTCGTAGCGGAGCCCAGCACCGAGCAGGTTCGCCACGGCGATCGGTGCTTGGGTCACCGCATTGGGGAAGATCGCGTGCACGTATCGCTCACCGGTGCGCCAGTCCGCCGCCTCGGCCACGTCTCCGGCGGCGACGATTCCCGGAACCGACGTCGCCAGACCGTCATCGACGTAAATCCCCCATCCGGTCTGGATCTCCGTGCCCTCGAGGAACTCCGTATGGGGCTTCACCCCGGTGGCCGCGACGACCAAATCAGCGTCGAGTCGACTGCCATCGGCCAACCTGACACCAGTTGCCGTGCTGTCCCCGACAATCGCTTCGGCTTGCACCCCGAGCCTGAGGGTCACGCCCCTGGCCTTGAGGGCAGTCTCGGCGATCGTCGAGGTGACCGGATCGAGCACCCGCGGCATCACCCAGCGGCGGCGACCGATGACCGTGACGTCCACCCCCAGGTCAGCCAGGAGGAGCGAGAGCTCAATACCGATGAAGCCGTTCCCGACGATGAGGGCGCTCTTCGCCTCACCCCGGCGAACCCGCTCGATCAGCTCGGTGGCTGCGCTCAGTGATTTGAAGTCGAGCACGCCTGGCAGGTCGGCTCCGTCAAGGGGGGCGTACACGCGGCTGCCCGACGCCACGACGAGGCCCTCGAACCCGATGCGCTCTCCGCCGGAGAGCTCCACCTCATGGGAATCAGTGTCGACGCCGACGACTCGAGCGGCTCGGCGCTCGTCGATCCCGAAGCGCTCAGCCACGTCGCGCTCCTTCCAGAAGAGGGTGTCCTCGCGCCCAGTGAGAAAGTGGTCGGCCATGGCCGGCGGCGAGTAGGGCGCGAACGGCTCCGTCGAGAGCGCCACCACCGAGCCCGTGGGATCGAGTCGGCGCAGCGTGATCGCCGCCGTGATCCCTGCCGGCCCGGTCCCGATCACGACGGCCCGCATCAGGGGGCTGCCCCAGCGGCGCTCACCACTCCGGGCAGCAGTCTCTCCGCCAGCCCCACCACCGCGTCGGCGAAGGCCGAGCCCTCGAGTAGCCGGTCGACGCTCGGCTCGCACGTCAGCACGGACGAGTCGAACGGCAGAGAGGTGATGGATGCGAAGGCGAATCCTCCGAGGTCGACCACGTAACGAAACGCCCGTTCGAGATCGTCGTCCGACCTCGAACGGTTCACCACCAGATGGATCGAGTCGATCCCCAGCTCCGCCGCCAGTCGGGCCGACTCGATCCCCACCTGAACCGCATTGAAGGTGGGGTCCACCACGACGAGGGCGGTGTCGAAGCCCCGTGCCAGGGAGCGCCCGAAGTGCTCGACGCCGGCATGGGTATCCATGACGACAACGTCCTCGGAGTGCACGTGCATCCCGGCGACCGCCGCCGAGATCAGCGCCGTCTCGGGACAGAGACAGCCCCCACCGGCCTGTGCGACTCCACCCATGACGACCAGGCGCACCCCGTCCGGAGCCAATACCGAGAGTCGATCCACGAGGTCCGTCGTCTCGGGGTTGAGGCGGAGCATCGACCCCGACCCCTCACCGGGGCGTGCACCGGTCTTCTCCTCCACGTAGTCGGCATTCTCGGCGACAGGGACGATCTCGGAAATCTCGATCGGGGCGAGACCAAGGGTGGCAGCGAGGTTGCGCTGCTCATCGGCATCGACGGCGACGACACCTACTCCCCGACGAGCCAACTCACGAGCCATCAATGCGCTGAGCGTCGACTTGCCGACACCGCCCTTGCCGACCACGACGATCCGGGTCCCGCCTGGGAGCGCTGTCAACTCCGAGGGTGAGGCAGCCGAACCGTGTTCTCCACAGGTTTCACACATTGTCCCAACGCTCCGAACCGATGCCGGCAAGTGCGCCCGCCGAGACGGCGCGTACCTCGTCGGGCTCGACGAATGGCAGGCCCAATCCTTGCCGCTTCGTCTCGATGTGGCGGCGGATCAGAAGGGCGGCCTTCGCTGGGTCCGGCTCGACCGCGAACTTCGCTCCGACAACGCCGTCGAGGCCGTTGGCCAGGAGGTCGACTACGTTCGGACTCCCAAAGATCGGCGGCTGGACGCCCAGCACCGTGGTGATCCCCGAAGCCACCACGTAAACACCGATGGCCACCGCCTTCTCCGAGTACCACTCCGGCGCCGCACCGGCGAGCGGCAACTGCTCGATGTCGACGCCGAGGTAGTCGGCCAAGGCGGCGGCCAAGACCATGACGCGGCTGTTGTCCACGCAACTGCCCATGTGCAAGACCGGCGGGATCCCGAGCGCCTCACAGACCGAACGCAGCCCAGGTCCCGCCAGCGCCGCAGACTCAGGCAGCATCTGGCCGGCCTTGCCGTTGGCGACCGCAGCACACCCGGTCACCAGCACCAAGATGTCGTTCTCGATCAGGCGACGGGTCAGCTCGATGTGCTCGAGATCCTGGGGCAGCTTGGGGTTGTTACAGCCCACGACGGCGACGGCCCCCCGGATGGTCCCCGCCGCGATGGCGTCGACGAGCGGCTTTGGCGAGCCCCCGAGGGCGCCCAGGATCGCCTCGACGGAGAAGCCGCCCATCATCCGCACCGGTTTGACCGGGATCCGAACGCGCTCGTGGTTGCGGTTC
Organism: Acidimicrobiales bacterium; assembly: GCA_035532415.1. GTDB lineage: Bacteria > Actinomycetota > Acidimicrobiia > Acidimicrobiales > RAAP-2 > DATKRB01. Next base: position 29,251 of record DATKRB010000062.1, read on the forward strand.
GGGTAAGCCTCCACGGCCATCCGGACGATCTGGGTGGCGATCTCGGCGCCGCGCTTGGGATCGAACGAGACGTGGGTGGCACCAGAGAACTTCGCCTTGTCTGCCGTCGAGATGACCTGGGTGTGGTAGCACTTGGCCACCTCAACCACGGCGGGCATGATGCACTGGTAGTCCACCACCATGGCCTCGAGTGCCCCCGTGATCAGAACGAGCTCCTGCATCAGGTGGTTTCCCGCCATGGGGATCCCCCGTCTCATCAGCAGCTCGTTGCCCGTGCAGCAGAGGCCGACCACGTTGATCCCGGTGGCCCCATATGAGCGTGCCAGCTCGAGCGCCTCAGGGTCCCGCGCGGCGGTGACGATCACATCCGACAGCATCGGGTTGTGCCCGTGCATGGCGATGTTCACCTGGTCGGTTCGAAGCACGCCGAGATTGACCTCCGCCGTAACCGGCTTCGGGGTCCCGAACATGACGTCGGAGAGCTCCGTGGCGATCATCGATCCGCCCCATCCGTCGGAGAGTCCGGTCCTGAGCCCGTGGAGCAAGGTGTTCACGTAGTCGTTGTCCACCCCCATGTGGGTGCGGTGCAGCATCTCGACATTCTCGCGGTCGACACCCCTCGGCGTGATCCCGAGCGACTCCCACTTCGCCTGCCTCACCTCGGGGGCGCGCTGGGCGAACGAGAGAGACCCCTTGAGCGAGCCATAGTCGCCCATCAGGACATCCGCCACCTCGATCGCCACCTCCCGGATGGACCGGCTCTCCGTCGACACACCAAGCTCCGCCGCGATGCTCAGCAGTTTCGTCTCGTCCGCGATCGCGTAGCCGGTGGTCTCGCCACGAGCCAGGGAGCCGAACGTCTCGAGGATGTCCCTGCCGTGGTCCGCGTGCGCAGACGCGCCGGCTGCGATCGTCCGTCCGAGGTTCCGGGCCACGATGACATCGGCATCGGCACCACAGACGCCTCGCTGCGGGCCTTCCCCGAACGGGTCGATGCGGCACGGACCCATCGCGCAGTTCCGACAGCTCAACCCCAAAGAGCAGTAGCCGCACTGCGGCTGCTGGGCCGCCAGGCGATCCCAGACGGTGTCGATGCCCTCCGCACGGGCCACGTCGATCATCGCCTGGGCGTCCTCATTGATCGTGAGCCGCTCATTTCGATCCTTGGGGGTCGCTCTGCTCATCGTGGCCCTCCTTCGCTCTCGGTCGTCTCTGGCACGATGCTCCCGAGACGACTCTCCTGACGCGCGCCGGGAGAGGCGCTCCGTCGGTTGACCTCGCCCGCCGCGTCGGCAGCGCTCGCCATGGCCTCGCCCCATTGTCGCCATCCGGCGAGGGGGTCCGGCACGTTCGGTGCACTGAGCGTCTGCGCTGTGGCGGCCAGGACTGCGCCCGTCTGGCGCAGCCGTCCTGCAGCCACCAGCTCGTTGAGCTCACCGAAGACCAGCGCATCGACCTTGCAGACCTCGGAGCACGCTGGCTCCTCGCCGGCATTTAGCCGCTCGACGCACCCGTCGCACTTCACAGCCACGGAGGTCGCCGGTCCCGGCCCGTCGGCCAAGGGGTAGAAGGTCAGCACGTCGAAGGGGCATACCACCGCGCACATCGCACATCCGATGCAGCGCTTGGGGTTCACAAGTACCACGCCGTTCTCAACGTCACGGGTGATCGCTGCGGTCGGGCAGACGCCCAGACACGGCGCAGGATCGCAGTGCCGACACCGATTAGGGAACGAGAGCCCGAACATCGGACCGGGTTCGACGTGCACGCGTTTGCGGGGGATCGGCGTCTCGAGGAACGCGACGGCCCCATCATGGCTGACTGAGTGCTCCACGGCGCATGCCAACTCGCACTGCAGACAGCCGATGCACCGCTCGGGATTCACGAACACGGTCTCCACGGGCCGCCCCCTTGCACTCAACCCGGCGCCCCATACCATGGCGCCACTGGGAACCGTACGCCCGAAGTCAGCAGATCTCTAGAGCCAAAGGTCACACGAGTACCTCGGAGATGCCGGGTGGGTGTGCAGACAGCCGGTTATGTCTCCCCCGTGATCGAGGGGAGATCGTCCGGCTAGAGCACCTCAGCCATAAGGTCGCGAACCCGTCGATCGATGTCGTCGATGATGGGGCGGACCTCCTCGACGGGCTTACCGGCCGGGTCCACGAGCTCCCAGTCGAGGTAGCGCTTGCCCGGGTAGACCGGGCACGTGTCACCACAACCCATGGTCACGATGACGTCGGCCTCGCGGGCGGTCTCGTCGGTCAGTGGCTTCGGGAAGTCCTTGGAGACGTCGAGGCCCCGCTCCTCCAGGATCGCCACGACCGAGGGGTTGAGCTGGTTGCCGGGCTCGGAGCCTGCGGACTCGACCCGGATGTCCCCGTTCGCATAGTGGTCGAGGAGGACCCGAGCAGCCAGGCTGCGTCCAGAGTTGTGGATGCAGAGGAACAGTACGACTGGCCTTTCGTCTCTCACCGTGCCTCCAATGTTGGTTGAGATGACGACGAGTTGTAGTGGCGTTTGGCCCGGAGGGACACGTACACCAGTCCGACGAGGACCGGAACCTCAATGAGCGGTCCGACGACACCGGCGAGCGCTTGGCCGCTGGTGACGCCGAAGACGCCGATGGCCACTGCGATGGCCAACTCGAAGTTGTTGCCGGCTGCAGTGAACGACAGCGTGGCCGTCCGCTCGTACGGGAGCCCGATCGCCTTGCCGTACGCGAACGATCCGAACCACATGATGGCGAAGTAGGCCAGGAGTGGCAGCGCGATGCGGGCGACGTCTGCAGGGCGCGACGTGATCGTGTGGCCCTGGAGGGCGAAGAGGATGACGATCGTATAAAGCAGCCCATAAAGGGCGAAGGGAGCGATGCGGGGGATCAGCTTGGTCTCGTACCACTCCCGACCTCGTCTTCGTTCACCGACCGTTCGGGTCAGGTAGCCCGCCACGAGCGGGATCCCGAGGAAGATGGCGACGGTCTCGGCGATCTTCCAGATCGAGAGGTCCAGCCCCGCGGTGCTGAGCCCGAGCCAACCTGGCAGGACCTTGAGGTAGAAGAAGCCGAGCAGGGCGAAGGCGACTACCTGAAAGAGCGAGTTGAGGGCTACCAGCACCGCTGCGGCCTCCCGGTCACCGCGGGCGAGCTCGTTCCAGATGAGGACCATGGCGATGCAGCGGGCGAGGCCGACGATGATTATCCCGGTCCTGTAGGCGGGGAGGTCGGGCAGCATCAGCCACGCCAGCGTGAACATGACCAGAGGCCCGATCACCCAATTGATGACAAGCGAGGAGACCAGCAGCCGCCGGTCCCGGGTCACCGTGCCGAGCTCGTCGTAGCGAACCTTGGCGAGCACCGGGTACATCATCACCAGGAGACCGATGAAGATCGGCAGCGATGTCCCCGAAGTCACCTGGACCGCGTTGAGGCGGGTGTTCAGGCTGGGGATGGCCCGGCCGAGCACGAGCCCAATGGCCATCGCCAAGAGGATCCAGAGCGGCAGGAACCGGTCGAGGAACGACAGCTGGGCGATAACCGGCGCCTCGTGCTCGCTCACCTCCGTCATCTGCCCGGAAGCCGTATCGCTCATCTCTCGCCCTTCTGTGTGACGGATCGACTGATCGACTGATCAGCAGCAGGAGGACTGGCTGGCCGTCGGGGCTCCGACCTTCAAGGGAACGCTCTGGATGGCCTCGGGGATGCAGCAGGTGCCGTCACCGGAGACCCCTGACTCGGCAGGGGCATCGGCGAGCACCGTGTAGACCTCCCACGGAGCGCCGTCGGGGTCGTTGACCCAGACCTTGTCCTGAACGGCGTAGCAGCAGGTCGTCTGGTCCTCGACCTCGGTATCCAGACCCTCGTCGCTCAGGCGCCCCGTCGCGGCAGTCACCTCGCCGGTGGTCTCCACCTCCACGCCCAGGTGGTTCAGCGCACCAGCGGGCCCGGTGCCTCGGGCGTCGGCGACCTCCATGAGGACGAGCTTGAGCGGGGGGTCGGCGATGGCGAAGTTGGCGTACCCAGGCCGCAGCTTGGCCGGCTCGGTGTTGAAGAGCTGGGAGTAGAAGTCGATGGCCTCGTCAAGATCAGAGACGTTCAGAGCAAGCTGCACACGCGACATGGGGACCTCCAGATAGATTGGCAGATGTCGATACGACCAGTATGGTCTATCCATCGATAGATGTCAATGAAAGGTGGGCTCATGGTGAAGGTTGCGACGAAGCCCCAGGACGCAACGAGCCAGCTGAGCTGCACCCCGATGACAGGGGAGTCCCTCTCGGCGTCAGAGGCAGAGGACCTTGCGAGCATCTTCGCTGCACTCGGTGACCCCGTGCGCCTCCGGCTCTTCTCGATGGTCGCAGCACAGGGCGAGGCATGCGGCTGCCACCTCGAAGGTCCCCTGGAGCGCAGCCAGCCCACGATCTCGCACCACACCAAAATCCTCGCTGAGGCCGGGTTGATCGTCGGAGAGAAGCGTGGGCGATGGGTCTGGTGGAGCGTCGTGCCCGAGCGCCTCGATGTCGCAGCGAGGGTCCTGCGGAGGTCCTGAAGTCCAGGCTCGCTGGAACCCCCGACCCTCTGTCCACCCATCCGGCCGTACGGGACGGTCATCGGCAGTGATCGTCGTCGCTCCATGCCCGGTGAACCCGCCGCTCACCTGAAGCTGGCCCTCGAAGCGAGTCAGGTGGCCGACGCCGTTCGTACTTGGTGGAGGCCGATACCTGGTTGTTCGATGTTCCGTATCAGGTTCGCGAACTGACGCGTCTGCATCGTCCAGTGAACCGGGGGGTAGACCCAGAAGTTGAGAAAGCGTTCCAGACCACGGGGACGAATGGACTGGTATCCGCTGACCACAAGACGCGTCCGGTCGCCAGAGAGCTCCTCCAAGAGGAAGCCCCACAGGCCATCCATGAAAAACCGCGGGCGTAGTTGAGTTGGGTCGAGCATCCGGCCACGGAGATCCGTCAAGCCGCGCAATCCCAAGAATCGTCGAGGTTCGAGCGCCGCCACCTCCCACGCGTCAATTGGGCCACCGGGTGACCAGGCCGACAAGCGGGCTCCGACGGAGACGTGCTGCCACTCGGAGTGGACTTCATGAGCACTGGGACGACCTCCGTTATCCAGGCGATCCCAGGAGTACCATCCGGCTCGGTCCCAGCCCATCTGGACAAGCCAAGGCCAAACCTGCGCCGGTGGCGCTTCGATCGTGGTGGCCATGGTCGCAGCTCGCGTGCCATCTGGGATCAGCTCACGTCCGGGGTAGGTCCGAGCCACTTCATCCTCGGTGGCCCCCCAGCGGACCAATCGAGGGCGCAGACCAAGTCCGTAGACAACTGCAGCCAGGCCCCCCAACCCGGCGAGCTTGCGCCAAGACATTCAGATCACGCCCGCGCCTAGCGACTCGACGAGGTCGGTGTCGCCGAGCTGCCGGCCCTTGAGGTGGCCGATGACCTTGACGCGCCGGGACACAGCATCCGGGGAAACCCGGCATGTCCCTTGGCCCGAATTCGGATGACTCTTTGGCCGAGAGATCGATGATGCTGAGTGCATGGAAACTCCGAACGGCCACGACGACTCACGGGACGCCTCGACGTGCAGCCCGCGAGATGCGCTCCGGTTCTTCCGTGTCGAAGACCTTGGGTCCATCCGTGCCCATGCTGCCACAGCGGGCCAGCGGAGTCCGGACACCGGTCGTTCGCAGTAGCCCGCCAGGGTGTGCGCGGAGCGCTCAGCGCTCCAACCGGCGCAAGAGCATGAAGTCGGCGGCCGACACAGCACGCAGGTCGAGGATGCTCACTGCCACCTCGTACCCGGTCGGCGGGGCCTTGGCCAGTCGGCTGAGGAGCTCGGTGTTCAGCTTCTGTAGCGCCACAACGACAGGCCCGGCCGGCTCCTTGTTTGCGCCGTCGGCGTCGAACGGCTGTGCAGCAGCAATGTCCTCCTCCGACCAGCCGGCTCGCGTAAACGACTCATCACTGACGACGCCCGTGAGCACGATCCGGTGCTCCCTCCGGGCGACGTACCAGGCGGAGGGTGACGTGACGATGCGCTCGACGTCTGTCCGACTGCCGACCGGCTTCTTCGATGCCGACTTCGTCCGTGCCGTGCGCAGCGCGTCGAACGGATCGAGCACCCCAGTCACGAGATCGTCCGGAAAGGCGGTGCGGCCGCTCCGTGCAGCGAGCCAGTCCCCAAGCTCACGGCGCTGCGGCTCCGTCAGCGGCCGGTTGAACTCGACGGGCCCCTGCGTGAACGACACCTTGAGAATGCTGGAGCGCCAGGCGAGGTCGACGAGTCCCCGCTGGGCGTTGTCGAGACCTGGTATGGCACCCTCGGACAGCGCGAGGTACCGGCCCGTGTACCGAGACCCAACGTACTTGGCATGCTCCTCGACGGGAACCAGGAGCACGGGGGCAATCTCTACCGTCGGCTCGTCGTCGTCGGCGCGGACGATATCGCAGTCCTGACTCAGGACGATGCTCCACCCGCTTGGGGCGACGAAGGCAACACTCCAGTCGCCGGTCGCCTCGGGGACCCCGTCCTTCACGAGACCGGGAGGGAGGACCCCGGCTGCGTCCTGGCCGATGCCGGTCACGGCATGGGCTGCTCCTCGTACAAGGTCGCCCTGTTGGAGCACACCCTGCGCAGGGCCACCAGGATGACGGTCGCCGGAAGCGCCTGCTGCGGGCACCGTCAGCGGAGGATGCTGAAGGCAGCCACAGGCGCGTCAGCCAGCACGCTCGCTGCCCGCCGGGCGGCATTCAGGTGCCTGAACCCCCTGATGTCCACCGATCCGCCCGAAGCCGGGGCTGGGGTGTCAGGCGTCTGCTCCGGCCACGCTTCCCGGTGGAAACCGGTCTGGGCCCCGGTGCGAAGTGCCCCCTCGTCCAGGACATCCGTGCTGCCCGCGACGACGACCGCGGGGGTGTCGAAGATGTCGACGAACTGCCCAGGTGGCGTCAGGGGCACCAAGGACACCGGGAAGAGCACGTGACGCACCTCGGCGAGATCGAACCGGTACTGACCTCCGGGGGTGCGGGTCGTAGGGATCCTGCCCTCGCGGGCATACCCCTGGACCGTTGCTGCAGCCAACCCCAGAGCCCGGGCCACATCTCCGGTCCGCAGCGACCTGCGAGTCTCCAGCGGTTCGTCCATTTTCGCCTCCTCCATGCAACCACCCTAGCCATTCACCGTCACGGTTGCAACGGAATTCATGGTTTTCATGATTCTCACGCTACTGTGTCAGGCCATGTCCCCGGCGCATACGGCAGTGTCGCTGGATCGGTGGCTGGGTAGGCGGGATGCACGGGGGCCCTGGTCAGGGACTTGAGCTCCCCTACATGGTGCAACCCGCCAAGCCTGCACGTCCGAGGACCACCTATCCAGTCACCTGAATCAGAGACTGGCAACGCGGCTACCGCCAGATGGCCCCGATGCGCCCGGCGTCTCTCGCCGGCTGCGACCTCCCCAACCGCAAGGATCTGCTTCTTCAACCCGAATGCCTGGGCGGAGATCCCCGGCCAGCCACGTTCTCGGGCCAACGTGTTCGCCTTCGCCGCTGAGGCGCACATCAGGAGTTCGAGGGGAGGCGTAGGGCCACCGAGCTGGACCGGGGACCGACGACGGCCCGGGCCGCGATGTCGGACGGCGCTCCCCCGCCAGCGGGAGCCCGATGGGCATGTCCACGCCGATGGCCACGCAGTCGTCGAGCTCGGCCACCGCGTCGGCGAACTCCGGCTCGATGAAGGCCCGGGCGAAGTGCAGGTCGTCCAGAACGACCACGATCCACTTGCCCTTCCAGACGTCAGCTCCAGCGACTCGCATCTGCCCCTTCTTCCACATGCACGGCCGCGATGATGTCGGATCACAGCAGCACCAGCTCCGTCGGGGCATGCGACGTCTTGGGCTACAAGAACGCTGTCGTCTGTTCCCCGTTGGCCGACACGTGCTCCGTCCACTTGCCCCCGTCCCAGTACCGGTGCTCAAACTCACCTGTCGGATCGTCCAGCCATCCGGCCGGCGTCCCGGGCGGAGGCGGGGCCGGGGTGGCCGCCTTAGGGGGCGGAGGCGGCATGGGCGGCGGGGGTGTTGCCACCTGGTCGGTCACGGCCGCTGGCGCCTCCGACGTCGCCCGGTCTTGGGCCCGATTGACCTGGCTGCTGACCGGCGTCAGCTTCCCCTTCAGTTCGAGGGCCGTCATCTTCTCGGTCTGGAACACGGCAACGTCACCGTTGCGCAGGGACACCAGCAGCATGGCGATTTTGCTCTTCTTGGGCGCCGCCAGCGCAAACACGCCAAGGCCGACCATCCGGGTAGCGGTGAGGCGTCGCTGGGCCTGATCGGGGCCCTCCACCTCGAGGCCGACGATGTCCTCCCAGGGGATGGTGAAGACGGTCTTGAACTTGGAGTAGTTGATGCCGGCCTTGTTCACGACCACCGAGTTACTGTCCGACATCTTGCCGGTGTACGTCTTCTCGTGGCCCTGCCAGCCGCCCAGGTAGTGCGTCTCCGGGACCCGCAGTGTCTCGGTGAAGCCCAGCCCCTTGAACGCCCCCGCCCGCAGCCACCAGGCTCCGGACTCGACCTTCTCCTGCAGCTCCTGGGCCTGGGCCACCTTGGCCCCGAGGCTGGCCCTGTGGCGGTCAAAAGCCTCGGTGAACTGGGCGGCCGAGGTCTTGGGTAGGGCAAATCCTGCCGTCACGGAGGGGTCCTGAACGTCGCCGATCCAGACGTGACACGACGTAGGGCCGGTCTCGACGGCGGTCAGCGGGTAGCGGTCCCAGCCACCATGGATCCACCGCTTGCGCTTCATCGCCCCCTTGCCGCCGTAGTGGAGTTCCCACTTGCCGGCGGTGGTCAGTACCAGCCGCCCGGTCGGCTCGGGTTCGGGATGGGGCGGGAACCCACCGTCGTAGTTGGCCATTTCGAACTCAGTGTTCCGCTCCGCCATGGGTGCCATGCTCCTGTACTGGGTCGCCGGCGTACTCGCTGGTGTCTTAGCTGATCGAGGGCTGGGTGGCCAGCGTTGCCGGCCCGGCGCAGTCCCCCGCCTGGGCCGCGCCCTGGGCATCCTGGTAGGCCTGGGCCTGGTAGCCATTCACCTGGGAGATGTAGCCGTTGGCCGTGGCGAGCGTGCTGGTGAGCGCCTGCTGGGCCGCCCCCACCGCCTGGTTCACGCTGCCTTGGGTGGGTGCGCCATCGGAGTAGGAGGGCAGCTGTGACTGGGCGTTCTGCAACGATGCGAACGCCTGCTGCAAGGTGGCGATGTCGTTGCGGACGGTGCTGGCGTCACTCTCGGTGCTGTCGGCATCCGACGAGACGGTGTCCCCATCTGACCCCACGGTGTCGGCATCGGAACCAACCGTGTCCGAGTCCGAGCAGACCTGGTTCGGGTCGGTGCCGCCCTGGGCCTCGGCGATGACCTGCTGCTCGAGCTTGGCGGTGGCGGCCAAATCGTTCTGGGCCTGCCCCAGGTCCTTGGTGAAGGGCCCGAGTGATCCGGTGAGCGAGCTGACGTCCTGGGACAGCCCGTTGATGTCGCTGCCGACAGCGGCTGCTGCCCGGTCGATGGCTGCCTTCTCCGCCGCCAGCTGGTTGGCGGCAGCCGCCTGGCTGTTCACCGAGCCGGTGGTGCCCTGGAGCGCGGCCAGCGCCTGGTTGAAGTCGGAGGCGGAGGCTGCGGAGAACGTGATGGGGGCCAGCGAGCCGTCCGACTGGGGGAAGTTCACCGTGAACGAGCCGCCGGACAGGGTGCCGAAGACCTCCGTGCCGCCGTTGAAGGTCAGCGTGATGGTCGAGCCTTGGAGCTGGCCGGAGACCGAGATCGTCTTGGTCGAGACGGTCTGGTTCGGCGGGGTCCCCGAGAGCGTGTCTACCTGGGCCGTTCCGGTGACGTACGTCCCGCTCTGGGTCCACTGGATGAAGATGACCCCTTCGGACGCGTGGGCCAGGTACCCGGTCCCCACCGCCCCCTGGCCGGGCACGGTGGTGGTCACGCCCGAAGCACTGGCGGTGGTCGATGGGTTGGACGACGACCGGAGGTGTACCAGGACCCCGGTGAGCGCACCGATGAGGACAACGCCGACCAACACCGGGATCCAGACGGCCTTCTTGGTGTACCAGCGGTGGGCCTTCTCCGTGGCGGCCGGCCCCTCACTCGGGGTCGGCACCACCGGTGGTACCGGCTCTGTGGTGTCCATGATGCGTCCTCCGCCTTGGGACCAGTGTCGCAGGGTGGAACCTACTCGGGGGATGTGCCGAATGGCCCATGCCCCACGTGAACGCACCTGGTCAGGGCCGCAGCATCTACTGCACGTGCCCACCGAACGCGACCATCCGCAAGCAGTGCCGGCAGTACCGCGGGTCGCCTTCGTCAATGCCGGCCACCGGGACGGACTCGCCAGCCGGCTTCAGGTCCCCATAGGCATTGCACACGCCTTTCGTCTCCCCGCCAGGGACCACGTCCTGTGCGTAGAAGTCGGCCCGCGTGATGTGCCACCGCTGTCCCCGCTTGGCCGGCTCATGGAATCGCCACCGCTCCGGTGGTCCAACGATGGGCTCCTTGTGGAAGTTGGCGGGGTAGAAGCAGTCCCCGGTCATGTCCAGGCACCGGCTGCACAGCGCTCCGGGCCAGTCACCTCGCACCGAACCGACCTTGGGCCTGACGGACTTGACCGAGATGTCGAGCACGCCCCACGCACCACAGGACGGCGTCGTGTCCGGGGCCTCAAGCCCGGCGGGGCGCCGGACGTACCGGTTGTCGGCGTACGCCACGTGCCACTTGCCCTTGCCCGAGCGCATCGGCCGGAAGGCCAGGGTGCGCCTGATCGTCTCCGCCGGCCTGTCCCGGGTGAAGACGGCGGGACCGAAGTTGATCGGCTCGATCGAGCCGTCGGCCACTCCGGCCTCGTACGCTGCCCTGCGGGCGGCCTGGCGGGCCTCACGGTCCGCGATCCGAGCAGTACCCAGCCCTTCCAGGGTTTCCCGGAAGCGCTGGCGCATGGCGTCCAGATCCTGCGGGGCGCCGGACGTGAGCTCCAACAACGTGTCTATGTCATGTCTATGTCCCAGGTGACCTGGACGCCTTGCCGGGAGAAGTAGAAGCCAACCTCAGTGATGCCGTGGGCATCGCGGAAGTCACCCAGGGCGTAGCCGAGGAGCTGCCAGAAGTCGGTCTTGGCTATCTCGGCACCGAGCTTGGTCTTGATGTCGAGCAGTCGGCCATCGGCGATGAGGTCGCCGTCTGCACCCCCGAGCAGGAGACTGGCGTCGAACGTCGGGTTGAACACCAGCTCCTTGGCGGCAAGCAGGTCCGGCTGAGTCTCGACGAACAGGTCGATCAGCTCGGCCAGGTCGTCGAGCGCATCGTCCCGGAAGGATGCGAACAGCTTCTTGAGCGACGCCCGCTTGCCCAGCTGCAACAGCGGCCACGTGTCGGCGATCGGTGCACGGAAGCACTGTTCGTAGAGCGCCAGGGCGTAGCTCACCTGCGCCACTGTGCGCTTCCACGAAGGGGTGGACGACATGGTCGACCTCGGCGGCGACAACCACCTGCGGCTCGAACTCCCGCTCGGTGACCCCTTGGAGCAACGTCTGCGCGCCAAACTCACCTACGCAGGCGTCCAGGGCAGTTGACGCCGCCGCCTCCGAGAGCACCTTCTCGTACCTGTCGGCGGCGAACGCCTGCAGCCCTGAAATGAGCGCCGAGTAGCAGCGCAGGAGCTCGTCGCGCTTGGTCGACGAGACGGTGTCGGACAGCGCGTCGTGGTTGGGCTCGAACTGGCCTTCCCGACGGGTCGCCAGGCCCTACCGGGTGGCCCGCTTCAACGGTGTCTCGACCACGGCGTGTGGGACCTTCATCGTGAAGCGGTTCTTCAGGCTCTTCTGGACATCGGCGGCCGTGACGGGGCCCGTGGCGCTCCGGAGGCAGTCCGCGACTCATCGGTGCAAAATCGGATGTCACTTGATGAAAGTTCACATCACGAGCAGCCGCTCGTCGTCCCGCAGCTCCCGCACACGTAGCACGATCCGGACCGCTGCATGACGTCGCCACAGCTGTAGCAGTAGGGCGCGTCGCGCTGCTCGGCCCGGGCGATCGTCGGTACCCCGTCGCCGGGCCGGGCGGTGGCCGCCGGCGGGCGGATCGCCGGGGAGGCTCCGGGCTCGGGGACCACTGGGCCGACGTCGATCAGTCCCACCGACCGGGTGGCGCTCTCCTCCACGCCGGGCAGCGTCGGCTGGGTCCGCTCGGAGGTGGAGAGCACGCCGAGGTCGGCGCGCTCGTCGACGGGCAGGTAGTCGAGCGCCAGGCGTCGGAAGATGTAGTCCACCAGGCTGGTGGCGATCCGCAGCTCGGGGTCGTCGGTGATCCCCGCCGGCTCGAACCTCATGCTCGAGTACTTCCGGACGTAGGTGGCCAGCGGCACCCCGTGCTGCAGCCCCAGGCTGATGGAGATGGAGAAGGCGTCCATGATCCCGGCCAGGGTGGAGCCCTGCTTGGAGACCTTCACGAACACCTCGCCCGGGCGCCCGTCCTCGTACTCGCCCACCGTCACGTAGCCCTCGCAGTCGGCCACCCGGAAGGCGAACGTGTTGGAGCGCCGGCGCCGGGGCAGTCGCTCGCGGACGGCGCCCACCACGATCGGCTCGACCGTGCGGGACTGCTCGTGCGCGAGGGCGGACTCGAGCTCGGCGATGCGGCTCACCGCCTCCCGGGCCCTGGCTTCGGCCTCGGACCCCGGAGGGGCGTCGTCGCCGCCGGCGGCCTTCTTCGTCGTCGAGAGCGGCTGGGCCACCTTGCAGTTGTCGCGGTAGATGGCGACGGCCTTCACCCCCAGCCGCCAGGCGTCGATGTGCAGCTGCTCGACATCCTCCACCGTGACGTCCTCGGGCATGTTCACCGTCTTCGAAATGGCCCCGCTGATGAACGGCTGCACCGCCCCCATCATGCGGACGTGCCCGGAGTAGTGGATGGTGTTGTCGCCCATCGAGCAGGCGAACACCGCGAGGTGCTGCTCGCTCAGGTGCGGCGCGCCGACGATCGACATGTGCTCGTTCACGTAGGCCGTGATGTCCCCCACCTGGGCCTCGGAGTAGCCCAGCTTGCGGAGCGCCCGCGGGATGGTCTGGTTGACGATCGACATCGTGCCGCCGCCCACGAGCTTCTTCGTCTTCACCAGGCCGAGGTCGGGCTCGACCCCCGTGGTGTCACAGTCCATCAGCAGGCCGATGGTTCCCGTCGGCGCCAGCACGCTCGCCTGCGAGTTGCGCACCCCGTACTGCTCGGCGAGCTCGACCGCCCGGTCCCACGCCGACTGGGCGGCGGAGAGGATCTCGGGCGGCACCAGCTCCTCGTCGATCTTGGAAGCCTCGGCCTGGTGCTTGCGCAACACGTGCACCATCGCCTCGGCGTTCTGGTGGAAGCCGGCGAAGGGTCCCATCCGGGCCGCCGTGCGGGCCGAAGTGGCGTAGGCCTGCCCCGTCATGAGGGCGGTGATGGCCCCCGCCCAGGCCCGGCCCCCGTCGGAGTCGTATGGCAGCCCGTTGGCCATCAGCAGCGCACCGAGGTTCGCGTACCCGATCCCGAGCTCGCGGAAGCGCCGGGAGTTCTCGGCGATCGGCTCGGTCGGGTAGTCGGCATTGCCGACCAGGATCTCCTGCCCGGTGAAGACCACGGCGACGGCCGCCTCGAACCCGGCCACGTCGAAGGTCTCGTCGTCGCCCAGGAACTTCATGAGGTTCAGGCTCGCCAGGTTGCAGGCCGAGTTGTCGAGGTGCATGTACTCGCTGCAATTCCGCACGACGACCCCGTCGACCACGTACGAGTGGTTGCGTGGCTCCGAGAGGTTGTACGTGAGCTCGACCCCCTCGTTCGAACGCTCGAGGAGATGAGCGGTGCGCCTGGTCCGGTACGGGCCCCGCAACGATCCGACCAGGATCTCCCGGAGCTGGGCCGCCTTTCTGGTGAGACCGAACCCGATGTGCTCGGCAAAGAGGGCGACTGACTCGGATGTGATGCGGAGCGAATAGCTCGAGGCGTGGCCATAGGTCACGGTCTCGCCGGCCGTGTTCGTGTAGTCGAAGGCCCCCGCCTTGTTCGCCTTCCGTGTCTGATAGATCCTGCTCGTGATGCCGAACATCGTCAACAGTCTCTGGACACCCAGACACAAGTGTCGTGACGAGGAGCCGAGCTGCACCGAGGACCCCCCGACACGATCGACGACAGCGCAGCCGTCGGCGTCGAAGAGACCACGCAGAAATGCAGCGACGATCTTCTCGGGGGCTCGTTCGATTGCCCAGGGGACTTCCTTGTTCGGGCCGTGCACCGGCTTGATGCCGAGCGCCTCGAGGAAATCCCGGAAGGCCCGGCGGCTCATCCTCATCTGCGCCGTGCCGTTGGGCTGCTCGGAGAGCTTGGGGAGACGGCCACCGTTGATCCACCCGATCAGCTCGCTATGGAACGGCAGGATCTCCTCGCGGTCTTCGGCACTGCCGTAAATGGTCGAGACGACCGATCCCGAGACGCTGCCGTCACCGACCAGCCAACCGAGATAGTGCCCGAACTCCTCCGACCACTGGTCGGGAAACCGCAGCGTGCCGCCGTGGTCGCCCTTCGTCCGGTAATCGTCCGGATCCGAGGACACCGGGATGGCCGGGTCGGCATTGATCGACGGTGCCGGAAGATCGAGCAGCTTCACCTCGTCGGCAAAGGTGAGGTGCCGCGCTTCGACATACCCGCGGTTCACCGTGAAGATGCGATGTCCCGGGGTGCAGCGGAGCTCGGTTCCGTTGTCGAGGCGGAGCCGGACGATGTCGTTGTACCCGGTGATCATGAATGCTTCTGGCGAACTGACCACCATCTGCTCCACCGGTGACTCGATGCTCGTCGCATCATGGGTGTACACCGCGAACTGCTCGCCGCGATTGACCCGGTCGAAGAGCTCTGCAAACGGGATCAGGCCCTTGTCCGTGTGCACCTTGGCGTCCCCGGGAAAGCAGGGGTTGCTGCCGTTGATGCGGCCCGAGTTCGGCGCCGTGTGCCACGAGTTGATCGTGGTGTCGAACTGCATGCCCGGGTCGGCGCACTCCCAGGCGGAGTGGGCGATCTGGCGGAAGAGGTCGCGGGCGGGCACCGTCCGCACGACGCTGTCGTCGGTACGGGCCCGGAGATCCCAGTCGGCCCCGTCGATCACCGCCTGCATGAACTCGTCGGTCACCCGGACCGAGTTGTTGGCGTTCTGGTACTGGGTGGAGTGGCTGTCCGCACCGTCGAGGTCCATGTCGAACCCGGCGTCGCGGAGCACACGCGCCTTGCGCTCCTCGATCGCCTTGCACCAGATGAAGTCCTCGATGTCGGGGTGGTCCGCATCGAGGATGACCATCTTGGCGGCCCGACGTGTCTTGCCCCCGCTCTTTATGGTCCCGGCCGAGGCGTCCGCGCCCCGCATGAAGCTGACCGGACCCGACGCGGTGCCCCCGCCCTTCAACAGCTCGTGGGAGGAACGGATGCGCGACAGGTTGACGCCGGCACCGGACCCCCCCTTGAAGATCATCCCCTCCTCGGTGTACCAGTTGAGGATCGAGTCCATGGAGTCCTGCACCGACAGGATGAAACACGCGGAGCCCTGCTGCGGTACCCCCTTCACCCCGATGTTGAACCACACCGGAGAGTTGAACGCCGCCTTCTGGTGGATGATGAGGTGCTTCAGCTCGTCGCTGAAGATCCGGGCCTCCTCGTCGTCGACGAAGTAGCCGTCCTTCTCTCCCCAGGCGGTGAGGGTGTCGACCACCCGGTCGGCCACCTGCTTCAGGGAGGTCTCGCGCTCGGGGGTGCCGAGGGTCCCCCGGAAGTACTTCTGGGCGAGGATGTTGGTGGCGTTCAGGCTCCAGGTGTCGGGTACCTCCACGCCCAGCTGCTCAAAAGCCACCGACCCGTCGCGGAAGTTGGTGATCCGCGAGTCACGCCGCTCCCACCGGACCTCGTCGTAGGGGTGCACGCCCTCGGTCGTGAAGTGGCGGCGGATGCCGATCCCGACTTGCTGGGGTGCGATGGCCATGTCGCTGTGCTCCTCTGATCGTGGGCTCTGCTGATCGTGGGCTCTGCTGATCGTGGGCTGATCGTGGGCTCTGCGCTGGTTCCGGGTGCCAATTCCCTATCGACACACAAGATCTTGTGGTCGTTGTGCCCCAGAGACACGAGATGCTGTGGTCATTACAGCACTGTAGTTACGCCCCTGTCAACGAAATCCGCCCGCTGTCGGCCCAGCTCCATGGCCGTTCGCGATGGTTAGCACCCGGGCGCCCGGGCCGGCCCACCGGTAGCCTGCCCCACCATGGCGACGGGCGCCGGCACCGGCACGGCTCGAGTGCTGGCGATCGACGCGGGGACCACCGGGGTCCGTACCGCGGCGGTCGACCAGGGGGGCGCCGTCGTCGACTTCGCGTACCGCGAGCTGACCCAGCACTTCCCGTGCCCGGGACGGGTCGAGCACGACCCGGACGAGATCTGGTCGGCGGTGGTCGCCACCCTGGGTGAGGTGGGCGGCCGCATGGAGGCTGCCGGGGGAACGGTCGCGGCGATCGGTATCGCCAACCAGCGCGAGACCGTGGTGGCCTTCGACCGCCGGACCGGCCGTCCCCTCCACCGGGCCATCGTGTGGCAGGACCGCCGGACGGCGGCGCGATGCGAAAGCCTCCGGCTCGCCGGGCACCTGCCCGCGATCCGGGCCAGGACGGGGCTGGTGCTCGACCCGTACTTCTCGGCCACCAAGATGGCCTGGCTCCTGCGCGAGGGGGGCCTCGCCGGGGCCACCCGGCCGGGCGACCTGGCGCTCGGCACCGTCGACTCGTGGGTGCTGTGGAACCTGACCGGGGGGAGCGCCGGGGGGCTCTTCGCCACCGACCCGACGAACGCCTCGCGGACTTCCCTGTACGACATTCACGCGCGGGAGTGGTCCGAGGACCTGTGCGAGCTCTTCGGGGTGCCCCGGCAGGCGCTGGCCGAGGTCCACCCCTCCGCCGGCGGGTTCGCCACGGTGGGGACGGGCCGCACGGGCGAGCTCCCCCGGTTCCTGCAGGGGGTGCCGGTGACCGGGATCGCCGGGGACCAGCACGCGGCGCTGTTCGGGCAGGCCTGCTTCGACGCCGGGTCGGCCAAGGCGACGTACGGCACCGGCAGCTTCGTGCTCGTCAACGCCGGGCCCGAGCCGCCTCCCGCCCCCGACGGGCTGCTCACCACCATCGCCTGGGATCTCGGGGATCTCGGGGGGACCCGGGGACCGCTGGCCTACGCGCTCGAGGGATCGGCCTTCTCCTCCGGCGCGGCCATCCAATGGCTGCGCGACGGGCTGGGGATCATCGGGAACGCCGACGAGGTTGGGCCGCTGGCCGAGTCGGTGCCCGACAGCGGCGGCCTGGCCTTCGTTCCGGCGTTCACCGGTCTGGGCAGCCCGATCTGGGACCCCCGGGCCCGCGGGACCGTCACCGGCATCACCAGGGGGAGCGGGCGGGCTCAGCTGGCCAGGGCCGTGGTGGAGTCGATCGCCTTCGAGGTGCGCGCCATGGTCGATGCAATGGCCGCGGCGGGGCGGCCGGTCTCGGTGCTGCGGGTCGACGGGGGTACCGCCGCCATGGCACTGCTCCTGCAGCTGCAGGCCGACCAGCTCCGGGTGCCCGTGGCCCGTCCCCGCGACGTGCAGTCGACCGCGCTCGGAGCGGCGACGCTCGCCGGCCTGGCCGCCGGGGTCTGGGGTTCGACGGACGAGTTGGCCTCGCTCTGGTCCCCCGGCGTCGAGTACCGCCCGCAGCTCGCTGCCGAGCCGGCCGACGACGCCTTCGCCGCGTGGCTCCGGGCGGTGGATCGGTCCCGTGGTTGGGCCACGGACTGATCAGTCCTCGGACATCGCCCCTTCCGGGGCGACGGGTCGGATCTCCTCCACCCGCACCCCGTCGACCTCGTGGATCTCGCTGCCCAGCAGCTCCACCAGATGGGCCCCGGCCAGCTCGATCACGAACTCGTCGACCGCCCGGCCCTCCGTCCGGCCCAGGATGTCGATGGAGACGATGTCGCCGCCCACCGCCCCGATCCGGCTGGCCACCAGCCCCAGCGCGCCCGGGCGGTCCGGGAGCCAGATCCGCAACAGGTACCGGGGCATGGAACCCCACGCTACGCGCCCAGTGTGAACGCCGCATGACGTCCCTATTACCAGTAGCGATTACCAGTAGCGGATGATGGGGGCGGCCCCGTCCCGGGCCATCGCCCCCTGGCCAACGTTCAGTGATCCTCCCGGGATCTCCCCTGAGCCGTGAATTTCAGCGAGCGACCGGATCCCCCATGACCCGTCCGAGCCCGCCGGGGAGGACCTCTGCCGCCGTCGGCGATCGGCGGAGGTGGGGCCCAAGCTCGTCGGGGACCAGAGGATGGGCGAACAGGTAGCCCTGCCCCCGCTCGCAGCCGTGGTGGCGCAGGTAGTCGAGCTGTTCTTGGGACTCGATGCCTTCGGCCACCGTCTCGAGGCCGAGGAGGGTCCCCAGGGCGATGATGGTCCGCACGAGCGACGGGGAGTCGTCCGGATCCCCGATCGCCGTCACGAAGGTCCGGTCCAGCTTCAGGCAGTCGACCGGCAGCCGATGGAGATAGGCCAACGAGGAGTACCCCGTCCCGAAGTCGTCGATGGAGATCCGGACCCCGAGGTCTCGGATCTCGGCCAGGAGCTGGCTGGCCGCGTCGACGTCGCGCATCAGGGTGCTCTCGGTCAGCTCCAGGATCAGGTAGGTCGGATCGAACCCCGACGAGGCGAGGGCGTCGGCGACGACGCCGACGATGTCGGGGTTGAGCTGGCGGAACGAGACGTTCACCGACAGCGTCGCCAGGTGGCCCGCCACGTGCCAGCCCGCCGCCACGTGGCACGCCCGCTCGATCACCCAGGCGCCCACCGCCTCCATCAACCCCGCCTCTTCCATGACCGGGATGAATTCTTCGGGGGAGACGGACCCCCGCTCGGGATGGGCCCAACGCAAGAGGGCTTCGAATCCTTCGACGACCAGGGAATCGAGGTTCACGATGGGCTGGTATGCCAGGTGGAGCTGACCGTCGCCGAGGGCCCTTCGGGCGTCCATCTCCAAGGAGAGCAGGTCTTCGGATGGTCGGGCCATCGACTCGTCGTAGGTCCGAGAGCAGGCCCGCCCGGCGTTCTTGGCCACGTACAGCGCCACGTCGGCCTGGCGCAGGAGCTCCCGGGGGTCGATCATCCCCTTGCCGCCGGCGATGCCGATGCTGGCCGTGGTCCGCAGCACGCGGACGTCGGGGGCACCCAGCTCGAAGGGGAGCTGAAGGGTGGCGAGCAGCCGGGCGGCGACGCCCTTGGCGTCGATCGGCTCGAGGGAGGGCCCCAGGACGACGACGAACTCGTCGCCCCCCATGCGCCCGGCGGTGTCGCCGGAGCGCAGGGAGCCGTCGAGCCGGTCGGCCACCTGGCGGAGGAGATGATCGCCGATATCGTGGCCGAACTGGTCGTTGACCACCTTGAAGTGGTCGAGGTCCACGAACAGAACGGCGACCTCGGCCGACGTCCGGGCGCCCTGGCGGGCCATCTGCTCGAGGCGGTCGAGCACCAGCGCCCGGTTGGGGAGCCCCGTCAGGTCGTCGTGCATGGCCTGGTGGCGGACCTCGTCGTGCAGGCGGGCGTTGCGGATGGCCGTGATGGCCAGGTTGGCCAATCCGTCCAGCTCGGCGTCGATGTCGGGATGGCGGTCGGGCAGCTTCGCCCGAGTGGTGGACATGGCCACCATCTGACCCACGATCCCCTCGGCGGCCCGGATGGGCACCACGGTCACGCCCTTGACCCCCAGGGCGTCGAGGTCCTGGCGGAAGGGGCCTGCCGACTGGTCGGCCCGGTAGTGGATGAAGCGACGGCGGTCCCCCTCGTTGCGAACCCCCAGGTGGAAGGTGGACCGCCGGAGCCTCTGGATCCGGGCCTCCTGCTCGGGGGTGAAGCCGTGGGTGCCCACGACGCGCCCGCCGGGATCGCCCACCTCGCCGATCAAGACGACGGCGCGATCGCAGGCCAGGACCTTGGGGATGGCCTCGGCCAGGCGGGCGGCCACCGAGTCGAGGGTTCCGATCTCGGTCATGGAGTGGGCGAGGTCGGCGAGGGCTCGCGCCGATGCCGCCTCGTGGCGGAAGTGCTCGACGGCCGACCCCGCGTCCAGCGCCACCGCCGCCACGTTGGCGACAGCCCCGAGCATCTCCGGATCGACGTCGGCGGCATCGGAGACGCCCTGGCGACAGGCCACCAGCCAGCCGTGCCGGCGGCGGGCGGAGGCCACCTCAACCGCCACCAGGGTCTCGTCCGGACCCCGGCCACCGGCCGCGAGCTGCACGGCCAGCCTCCGGGCGGTCTCGTCGGGGACACCGCGCGAGTAGACCTGCCGGCCATTGTCCGGATCCGACCGGTTCACCACCAGCAGGAGCGAGGGCACGCCCAGGAAGAGGACCGCCTCGTCGAGCATCCCCTCGATGGCCTCGTCGAGGCTGCGAGCGGTGACGATCAGCGACAAAGACCGCTGCAGGCTCTCGAGCCGGCTCTCGCAGAGCGACTTGAGGCAGGCGCCGTACTCGGCGCCGTACTCGGCGAGGTCCTCGGCGTCGGGCCCCTCGCACCCAGGGGAAGCCGGATTGGCCGGCGGGATCGCCGGGGGCCACGCGGGAGCCGATGGGCTGCGGTCACCAGGCAACGTGCACCCGCTCCAGCACCTCGAGCCGTCGATGTTCCACTGTCTCCCGTCCCCCCGCCTACCGACCTCGCTCGGAGGAGAGCATCTCCCCACCGGTATCCCACTCGGACTATCAATTTCCGGGGGCGGGGTGGTTGCAGTCTGGTTGGGAGCGGAGCCGGTTCGACGACCCCCAGGGCATCTACCGTGTGCTCTACGCCGCGGGTGACGCAGCCTCAGGCAGCCCGGCGGGGAGCACCGGTCCGGGCCGGGACGTACTCGTCGAGATAGGAACGGCCCGACAACCGGGAGATCTCCCGCATGAGGCGGTCGGTGGCCTCGCGGGCGCCCCGTCGGTCGTCGTCGGTACGGAGCCCGGCATCCGGCGCAGAAGGGCGCTCGAGCTCGATCGGGGGACCGAAACGGATCGTGACCCGCCGGAACGGCCGAAGGTACCGGCGACCGATGGGTTGCACGGCGGTCGTCCCCTCTATCCCGACCGGGATGATCGGCACCCCGCACTCCGCCGCGAGCCGGGCCACCCCGGTCCGACCGCGGTGGACGAACTCGTCGGTGGAGCGGGTCCCTTCGGGGTACAGGGCCAGCACCCTGCCTGCCCCCAGCGCCTCGCGGGCCGTCGCCAGGGCGCGCTCGGAGAGCGGGCCGCCGCCACGGCGGATGGGGATCTGCCCGACGGCCCGGAAGAACCAGGCGGAGCGACGGTCGTCGAAGTACTCGGCTTTCGCCAGGTACGTCACCTTGCGGGCCACCGCCAGCGGGAGGAAGAGCGAATCGCAGAATGCCTGGTGGTTGGCGGCCAAGATGGCCGGGCCCCGCCGTGGCACGTGGTGACGCCCCTCCACCCTCACCCGGAACGCCAGGCGGAACACCGGCGTGAGCACGACCTTCAGCACCCAGTAGGCCACGATCCACCGTACTTCGGGGGATCCGGTCCCGTCTCCGGCAGCGGGTCAGCCGAGCTTGGTGAGCGCCTTGCGGAGGTTCCGCACCGCCTGGCCGATCCGCTTGTCGTTCTCGATCAGCGCGAACCGGACGTGCCCGTCGCCGCCAGGCCCGAAGCCCACGCCGGGCGACGTGGCGACGTTGGCCTCCTGCACGAGGTACTTGGAGAACTCGAGCGATCCCATCTCGCGGTAGGCCTCGGGGATCGGGGCCCAGACGAACATGGTCCCCTTGGGTGGCGTCACGTCCCAGCCGATGCGGTTGATCCCGTCGCACAGCGCGTCGCGCCGGTCCTGATAGATGGCGTTGATCTGCCGGGGGTAGTCGGGAGCCTCGTTCATGGCCACGATCGCAGCGATCTGAATCGGCTGGAACGTCCCGTAGTCGAGGTAGCTCTTGAGCTTGGTGAGCGCCTGCACGATCTCGGGGTTGCCGACGAGGAACCCGACCCGCCAGCCGGCCATCGAGAACGATTTGGTCAGGGTGTAGAGCTCCACGGCCACGTCCTTGGCTCCGGGGACCTCGAGGATGGACGGGGGCCGGTAGCCGTCGAAGCCGAGGTCGGCGTAGGCGAAGTCGTGCACGAGGACCACCTCGTGCTCGCGGGCGAAAGCCACCAGGCGCGCCATGAAGGCGAGATCGACGCAGGCCGTGGTCGGGTTGTGGGGGAAGGACAGGACGATCACCCGGGGCTTGGGCCAAGTCGACTCCCACGCCTCCATGAGGGAGCCGAAGAATTCGTCGCCCGGGTCGGTCACGTCGCCGGCCTCGTCGCCGGGCGTCCGGGCGCCCGTCCCCGGGCCGCTCAGGCGGACCTGGTGCACGTCGGCCCCGGCGAAGAGCGGTGCATAAATATGGATCGGGTACGACGGCGAGGGCACGAGCGCCGTGTCGCCCGGGCCGACGAGCACCCACATGAGGTGCGAAAGGCCCTCCTTGGCCCCGATGGTGGTGACGACCTCGAGGTCGGGGTCGAGCTCGACCCCGAATTCGCGCTGGTAGAGGGCGGCGATGGCTTGGCGCAGCTTGGGGATCCCCTTGCTGGCCGAGTACCGGTGGTTCCGCGGGTTGTGGGCGGACTCCGCCAGCTTCTCCACCGCCACGTCGGGTGAGGGGAGGTCCGGGTTGCCGAACCCGAGGTCGATCACGTCGGCGCCTGCTCGCCGGGCCGCCGCCTTCAGGTCGTTGATGGTGGCGAACACATACGGCGGGAGGCCGTTGACCCGGCGGAATTCCATGAACAACGCTACCGCCCGGATGCGGCCGTCCTGGCGCAGGCGACCACCGTCGCGAGCGGGACCGGCCACGCGAACACCGCCCACGTGGCACCCGCCCGGGCCAACCCCGCCAGAAGGTGGGCGATCGCCTCGCCGTCACCCGCGTCGGCACCCGCCGGGGCCCCGCCGCTCGGCGGCCTGCCGCTCGACCGGCCGGCCTTCGGGACGGGACCGCCCCAGGTCACCTCCGATCGGCGAGCCTGCTCGGCGACGGCTGCCGGCGGGACATCCCAGAGGTTGACGGCCACCCCGGCCTCCTCGGCGACCAGCCTCGTCCCCCGGGACCCGCCGCCCACCCACACCTCGAGCCCACGGTCCCGAAGCGCCACGGCGCAGCGACCCAGCGCGGCCCGGCGCTCGTCCGCCGGGGCCGACGGTACCCCGTAGGCCTCGTTCTCGGCGGCGCTCTGGCGGTCACCGGTCCCGAGACCGGCGATGACCCTGCCGGGAGCGAGGACCGACAGCGCGCCGAACTCGGCCAACAGCACCCGGTCGGGCACCAGCCCGATCCGGGCCACCAGGGTTCCGACGTGCACCCGCTCCGTCCGCCGGGCGACCATCCCGAGGAGCGGGAATGGTGCCAGCGCCGGGCGCTCGGGTTGGCCCATCGGCCAGAGGTGGTCGTAGCAGAACACGCCGTCCACCCCGGCTTCCTCGGCTGCTGCCGCAACGGCCAGTGCCTCGCCGGGCGTGTCGCGGAAGCTCGGGAGGATCACGCCGGTCTTCACGCCGGCAGCCCCCCGCCCGGTGCTGCCAGGGCGGCCCCGATCGCGCCGGCCCGCTCACCGAGCTCGGCCTCGACGATCTCGATCCGTGGCCGGGCCGTCCCTCCCTCCACCATTCCGGCGAAGGCCCGCCGGGTGGGAGCGAGCAGGACCTCCCCGGCCTGGGCCAATCCCCCGCCCACCACGATCCGGGACGGGTCGAGCAGGGCGGCGAGGTTGGCCAAGCCGAGCGCGACCCACCGCCCGAGCTCCTCCATCACCGACAGAGCCCCCTCGTCCCCCTGCCGGGCCGCTTCCGTCACGTGCTCCCCCCGGACGTCCCCGGGATCTCCCCCGGCCAGAGCCACCACCCGGGCCAGGCTCCCGGCCCGGGCGGCCTCGCCGGCCAGGCGGCCCAGCGCCCCGCCCGACGCCAACCGCTCCCAGCAGCCGCGCCGGCCGCACGGGCACGGCGGCCCGCTCGGATCGACCACCATGTGACCCACCTCGGCCGCGAAACCGGAGGATCCCGTGAGGACCCGACCACCGAGGACGACCCCTCCCCCGATGCCGGTTCCGAGGGTGACCATCAACACGTTGTCGGCGCCCCTCGCCGCGCCGAGCCGATGCTCGGCCAACGTCGCGAGGTTGGTGTCGTTCTCGATGACCACCACCGGAGGCGGGGTGGCGGGGGTGGTCGGGGCCAAGCGCCTCGCGAGGAGCCTCCGGAAGTCCGTCCCCCCGGCGGCGGGCAGGTTCGGGGCGAACCGCAGCACCCCGGACCGGTCGACCATGCCGGGCATCCCCACCCCGATCACCGGGGTGCCGCCTTCGGCGGGGACGCGTCCGGCGCCGCCGGTTCCCCCGGCCACCCGTCCGGCGACGGCGGCCACCACCTCGACGATCGCGTTGGCCACGTCCTCGCCGGTGGTTGCGACCGGTCCCGCGGGTCCCCCCGGCCGGGTCGGGGTCGGCACCCTCGCCTCGGCGACGACCAGGTCGTCCCGAAGGGCCACCCCGAGCACCTTGGTCCCGCCGACGTCCACCCCGAACACGATCTCGCCGGGTCCCCCGCCCGTCGGCGCCCCGCGAGGATCGCCGGAGGTCACCCGATGGACTCGGCCCGTGCCTTCATGTCACGGAGTGCGGTGGACATGATCCGGCTCTGGGCCCGCAGCTTGATGAACCCGGGGATCGGCACCCGGAGCTCCACCTCCAAATGGTAGGTGACCTCGGTGCCGTCGTCGGCGCCGTCGAAGACGTAGCTCCCGTCGAGCTTGGTCGTGATGTCGCCCTTGGTGAGGCGCCAGGCGAAGATCCGCGGGGCCCCCGAATAGTCGTAGGTCAAGGTGTAGCTGGTGCTCCGTCCGAAGGCTGCAGCCCGAAAGGTGACCAAGGTCGGTCGTCCCTCGTCGTCGCGCTCGTGGACGGTGACTTCTTTGATGTCCTGAGCCCACTCGGGGTAGCGCTCGATCTCCGCGGCGACCGCGAAGCACCGCGCCGGGGATGCCGCTACCCTCATGCGCTCCGTGGCCTGATCCGCCACCGTCACCCTCCTGTCGGACCCGATCACGGGCTTCTCCGCTCACACAAGGAACCGGGCACCTCGGTGAGTGCCGTCAGCCTGCCACTTCGGCGAGGGCCCGAGCCAGCCTAGGGGCGAGCCCGTCGTAGTCGAAGGATGCCAGCACGCGCTGCCGCCCCGCCTCCCCCATGCGTCGCCGGAGAGCGGGGTCGAGGAGCAGGCGGCGCAGGGTCAGGGCCACGTCGCCCGGGCGCTCGGGGTGGCGCACGAGCAGTCCGGTCACTGCGTCCTCAACGGCGTCGGCCGCCCCGCCGCTCCGGCCGGCCACCTGGGGGACCCCGGCCGAGGCGGCCTCGACGAAGACGATGCCGAACCCCTCCTGCTCGAGGCCGAACCACCGGTTTCGACAGGCCAGCGCGAACACGTCGGCAGCGCCCATCAACAGCCCCTTGTCCTCCTCCGACAGCCGGCCGAGCAACCGGACCGGAGCGCCCACGTCGGCGACGATCCTCCCGAGCCGGGCGGCATCGCGCCCGCTCCCACCGATCGCCACCGTCAGGTCGGGGATCGAGGGGGCGAGCAGGCCGGCCGCCTTCACCAGGACGTCCATGCCCTTGCGCGGCACCAGCCGGCTCACGCTCACGACCAGCAGGCCGTCGACAGGGAGACCCAGACGCCGGCGCGCCTCGACGCGCCCGGGCGCGTCGAGGGGGAGGAACTGGGACGACTCGACGCCCGGAGGGACGTCCACGACGGGAGGAAGCACCCCCCGGGCGGCGCGATCCGCCTCGGCCGCCGGGTACGGGCCGGCCGACACGACCAGAGCGGCGTGGCGCAACACGTGGGCCATCGCCTGGCGGCTGACCGGGAGGCGGCCGGGGACGGTGATCTCGGCGCCGTGGACGACCACCGCATAGGGCAGCCCGAGGTGAGGTCCGACGAGACCGAGAGGGAGGACCGGGTCGAGCACCACCAACGAAGCCCCGACAGCGTCGGCGAGCCGCCGGATGCGCCGGACCGTCGATGGTGTCGGGAGGTAGAGGATGCGCCCGCGGGTCCGCTCGATGCGGAAGCCTGCCGCGGCCTGTTCGGCGTCGAACGCCGCATGGTCGGGATGGGAGCTGGCCGTCAGGACGGCGAAGCTGTCGGGGTCGAGGCGTCGCCAGAGCTCCCAGAGGTACGACTGGATACCGCCCACCTTCGGGGGGAAGTCGTTGGTCACGAGCAAATGGCGGCTCACGCCGTTCGGCCCGGTCGGATCAGGCCGGCCCGATCAGCCGGCCCGCTCCTCGAAGAGAAGGCTGGGCACGAGCCCCACCCGCTCGAGCAGCCGCATCGCCCGGGCCTCGTCGGCGTCGATGACCACCGCGTCTTCGGGGTCACGATCGAGCAGGAAGGTGACGACGCAGTCCTCACAGGCGTCGGTGTGTTGCATCGTGCACTGGTCACAGTCGATGGTGAGCGAAGGTGCGGGCGTCGACACTGGCATGGGATTCCCCTTCCGGGCGATATGTCCTTGTTCTCCTTGTCGCTCACGATCCTGGCGGAAGGGTGTGACATCAACGCTCGGGGGCTCGGAGCCTCGGGACCGCCGGGCCCCCGGCACCCGCACGGGCCCGGCGCACGTCGTCGGCGATCTGGGCAGGCCCCCAGGCGACACCCTCGGTCGCCACTCGCGAGCGATATCCGTCCACGAGCACGAAGAACGGCGGGCCATGAACCCGGTAGGCGCGATACGCCGCGTCGGACATGAGCAACGGGACGCCGTCGGTCGCCCGCCGCCGCAGCTCGGCCGATCCCTCGGAGTCGGGTCCGCGGGTCACCACCACGGGAACCACGTCGTCGATCTCCGGCCAACCACCCGCCGACTCCGAGAGGACCCGCCAGACCGCCTGGCACCCGTCGCAGCGCGAAGAGAGGAAGAGCAGGAGGGTCCAGCGCTCCACGCCGGTGACGGCGACGGTCAGCTCCCGACCCGACAGGTCGACGCCGGCGAGGTCCGAGGTCGGCGTGGCCGGGGCGTCACGGTAGGTGGGGATCGCGACGAGGTCGAGACCCGCCGGGTCGGGCCGGTGCTCGGTCACCGACCCGAAGCGTGGGTGGCCGTGCCCGTCTGTTCGCCGGCGGGATCGGCACCGATCTCCTCCACCGCGTTCCCGTTGCCGCACCACCGGCACGAGACCTCCTCGAAGGTCTCGCTCAGGACGACCTCCTCCTCCACCTTCAATTCGCCACCCACCGAGTAGTGGTGGAAGGCGCGGGTCGTCCGGGTGGCCGTCACGTCGAACCGGGTCAGGTTGCCGCAGGCCGTGCAGCGGTAGCGAGGAGCCGTCACGGCCCCAACGGTACTCGCGCGGGCTGCGGAGACCGTCAGAGGCGCCGGAGCAATTCCGTCTTCTTCGCCTCGAACTCGGTGGGGGTCACGATTCCTCGCCGGCGGAGGTCGTCGAGCTGAATGAGCTGCTCGGGAACCGACACCGAGGGCGATCCCGCCGGCGGAAGGTCCGGCGGGAGGATCGACCGCGCCGGGGGCGGGACGAGGCCGGTGGGCTCGATGCCGTGCGGTGGGGTCGGGGCCTCTGCGACCGGGACCGGGACCGGTCGGGGGGCGACCACCGCCGGAGCCGGGCCTCGCGCTCCGGGGGGCAGACCCGGGTCCCACGCCCCACCGCGCCCCAGCTCGTCGAGCCGATTGTTGATCACCCGCTGCAGGGCCTTGGGACGGCGCACGTCGTCCACGGCGATCGCCTGGTTCTCCCCTTCCACCTCCACGACGAGCCGCCCGACCCCCACGAGCCGCTCGAGCGGGGTCTGGGTACTGTGGATCTCGGTGATCCGCTGAAGCCGGAGCTGTAGGAGGTCCCGGCCCAGGAGCCCCCTGCGCAGGACCATCCGTTGCGTGGTCACGATCAGGCTCATCCCCGCCCACCGGATCATCCGGCCCGCCAACCAGACGGCCGGGACGACCACCATCGCGGCAAGCACCCACCCGACCCCGACGGGGGCCCTGGGGAATTCGACCGCCACGGCGACGGCGACGGCGAGCGCCGCCAGGGTCAGGAACAGGGGGCCGAACACGAACACCCAGTGGGGCCGGAGATCGACCAGCACTTCCTCGCCGTCTGCAAGGAGATCGCGGGTGATCGGCACCCGGCCAGCGTACCGGCGGCCCGGCCCGGGAACGGGCAACCGGGCGCCGGGATCCCGTTCCGGTCCTGGCGCCCGCCCCTCGGCGTCGGGGCGTGAGAGGTTCGCGTCCGGGCGCGCACCATCTCCGGGCAGACTGAGCGGGCAACGTCGACACGCCGGGAGGACGACATGGCGATCACCGAGATCGAGCCGGAGGAATTGAAGGCCCGGCGCCGAGCGGGGGAGGACATCTTCCTCCTCGACGTGCGCGAGCCCGACGAGGTGGCCGAGTGGGCCTTCCCCGGTTCGGTCAACATCCCGTTGGGCCAGCTGGGAGCCAGGACGGGCGAGCTCCCGACCGACCGGCCGATCGTGGTGGCGTGCCGCTCGGGCGCGCGGTCGGCGAGCGCGACCGAGGCCCTCAGCCGTGGGGGTTGGTCCGCCCAGAACCTCGCCGGGGGTGCCATCGCCTGGGTGTCGACCGAAGAGGCGGGCCCGGGCTCCTCGTAGGGCCCGACACGCGGCAACCTCGATCGACGGGGCCCGACTGGCGTCCACCGGTACGCCAGATGCCAGACTGGTCCCATGACTTCAGGTTGGAAGACGGTGCCCGTAGCGAGCCTCAAGCCCGGCGATCGCGTCCGCCACAGGTCGGGGACCGAGCTGACCGTCTCGAGGATCGACTCGGGCTTCCTCGGTCGCGAGGGTATGTCCGCGCTCATCGAGGACACATCCGAGCGGTGGTTGAAGGCCCCGGTACCAGACGACGGGGAGATCGAGCTCTGGTCCGAGGGCTGACCCGACCCGGCCGCGTCCCAGGTCGGGTGCGCGTCGGGTCCGCCTCGGAGGCGACTCACGTCAGCACCGCCTCGGGACGCGAGCGCCTCAGATGAGCTGTACCTGGGTCAGGAGCCTCACCGCTTCGGACCCGTCGCCGAGGTCGGCAACGGAGATGGCGTTCGGTTGAAGCTGGTCGAAGGGGGTCTCGGCCTGCGCGGTGGTCACCCCCGAGGCGATCGGGTACTCGAAGCTGTCACCGCGGGCGATGATCTCCTGTGCCGCCTTGCTGGTGAGGAAAGCCAGGAACTTCTGCCCCTCGGCCTTGTGGTCGCTCGACTTCATGATGCCCGCACCGGAGACGTCGAGCACGTAGCCGGCGTCGTGCGGGGCGAAGTAGGCGATGTCCGAATGGGTGCCGGCAGCGCCCACCTGGGCCCGCTGGCGGTACCAGTAGTACTGGTCGATGATCCCGATCGCCGCCTTGCCCTTGTTCACCTCGTCGGTGACCGTCTCGTTGTCGGGGTAGATGTGGGAGCTCCCGGCGTTCGCCTTCAGCCCTTCGAGCCACTTCAGCGCCGCGGCGTCCCCGTAGGTTCTCGCCACCGACGTCACGATCGGCTGAAAGTCGGTCTCCGCCGGTGCGATGGCCAACTTGCCCTTCCACTTCGGGTCGGCCAGCTGCATCACCGAGGTGGGGAGCTCGCTCGGCTTCAGCAGGGCCGTGTTGTACACCAGGACGCTGACCCGGGCCGAGACCCCGACCCAATCGCCCCGGGGCGAATCGAACTTGGCGGGGGTCCTCGCCAGCGTCGACCGGTCGACGGGGCTCAGCAGTCCCTTTCCCTGCAGGTGTTGCAGCGGTGGCGAGTTCTCGGTGAAGAGGACGTCGGCCGGCGAATTGGAGCCCTCGGTCACGATCTGGTCCGCGAGCACATCCTCGTCGCCGCTCCGCACCTGCACGGCGATACCGGTCTTCTGCTCGAAGGCCGTCACGAGCGCCTCGGTCGTCTGCACGTGCTGGCCGCTGTAGAGCGTCAGCTGGCCGGCCGCCGAGGGCGAGCCACCGCACGCGGTCAGCGATGCACCCGCGACGGCCGCAGCCGCCAGCACCGCTCCGACTCGCCCGATCCTCATCCCCCGAGACCTCCTGCCGGGGCCGAGCTGCCGGGCCCGACCCGCTCCGCTTGCCTGCTCCGCTTGCCTGCTCCGCTTGCCTGCTCCGCTTGCCTGCTCCGCTTGCCTGCTCCGCTTGCCTGCTCCGCTTAATATAAGGCCAGCCTAACTTATTTTCATTGGAGAGTGTAACTCCCTCCTCGTCGGGGCGGGGGACGGGGTGGGTCGATCCACCGGGCCCGGTCACTAAAGTGTCGCCGTGAACTCGGTACCCCTCGGCGACACGGTGACCGGGCAGCTGGTGCTCGGCTCGTTCACCGATGTCGGACCCGACCCCGACGGCGCCCTTGCGCTCGGGGGCTGCGATGTCCTGGTCAGCCTCATTCAGGACGACGAGATCAAGATGCGCTACCCGGACTACGGGGACTGGCTCGCCGACGCCGGGGATCGGGTCATCCGCCTCCCCATCCCCGACTACGGCGTCACCGACGACGACAAGCTCATGGAGCTGGTGGGCCAGATCGTGGGGATCGTGGGGCGGGGTACCTCGGTGCTGGTCCACTGCGGAGGCGGGATAGGGCGGGCCGGGGTGGTGGCCACCCTGGTGCTGGTATCCCTCGGGTGGGACCTTCCGGACGCCGCCGTGCACGTCAGGGCCAACCGGCCGGGAGCTGGTCCGGACAGTCCGGACCAGCTCGCGCAGCTCGAGCGGGTGGCCGAGATCCTGACGCCCAGCCTGGGGGCCTGACCGGCCGGCAGTCCGGGTCGACCCTGACCGGCCGGCAGTCCGGATCGCCTGTGTCAGGCCGTGCGGGGCGCCGGGTCGCCGGGTCGCCGGGTCGCCGGGGCGGCCCTACTCGGCGAGCGACCGCAGCAGCTCCCACAAGTCGTCGACCTGTTCGGCCAGCTGGGCGGGGGTCCCGTCGTTGGCGATGACCACGTCGGCCAGGGCGC
Organism: Acidimicrobiales bacterium; assembly: GCA_035532415.1. Classification (GTDB taxonomy): domain Bacteria; phylum Actinomycetota; class Acidimicrobiia; order Acidimicrobiales; family RAAP-2; genus DATKRB01. The sequence continues at coordinate 60,406 of DATKRB010000062.1, forward strand.
GGCGCTGCTCGTCCGTGGCCTGCTGCGCCATCCGCCGCCGCACGTCGTCGCGGTCCGAGCCCCGGGCCACGGCGCGTTCCTCGCGCAGCTCCCTCGGGGCCTCCACGATGACGACGAAGGTGTAGCGGTACCGATCGTCGACGCGCCCGAGCTCGCTCTCGGCCAGCACCGCCATGTCGAGGACGGCGATCGTGCGCGGGGGAAGGGTCCGAAGCCGGGCCACCAACTCCTCGTTGATGGCCGGATGGCTGATGGCCGTCAACCGGGCCAGGGCGGAGGCGTCCGCGAACACGACCTTCGCCAGGGCCGCCCGGTCGATGGAGCCGTCGCCGGCGAGCACGCCCGGACCGAACTCGGCGGCCACGCCCGCCTGTGCCCGGCCCCCGGGCTCGAGCACCTGGCGCCCGAGGGCGTCGACGTCAATGACCTCGGCGCCCCGCTCGGCCAGGAGCCCGGCGACCGTGCTCTTGCCGGCACCGATCCCACCCGTGAGCCCGACGATCAACACGCCGACCGAACCGGGGGCCGAGGACAGACCGCCCGTCCTTTCCGCACGGCGGAGCGGCGAGCCACCGTCACGTCGTGGCGAGGAAGTCGCTGATCAGCTCGGCCAGCCGTGACGCCCGGTCGCTCTGCACCGAGTGCCCCGCCCCTTCGACCAGCTCCACCCGGGCGTCGGGCCGGCGGCGCAGGAACTCCTGCTGGTCGTCGTCGTGGACATGCGAGGAGTTGCCGCCCCGCACCAGCATGATCGGGGCCTTCACGGCGGACAGGTCGTCCCACAGGTCGGCGAAGTCGACCGGGTCGGTCCCTTCCCGGGTCAGGCGGTCGTAGCGCCAGGCCCAGCGCCCGTCGTCCATCCGGCGGGAATTGTGCAGGACTCCGGGCCGCAGCGACTCGATCGGTCGCCCCGGGACGGCCCCCGCGGTGGCCTGCAGCATCTCGTCGAAGGAGTCGTACACGGGCGGCCCACCGATCAGCGCGGTGGCGCCGCGCTGCTCCTTGGTCATCGTCTTGCTCCTCGCCCCGACCCCCGGCGTGACGTCGACCACCACCGCGCGCGGGACCAGGTCCGGACGCACAGAGGCCAGCCGGATGTTCGTCAGCCCGCCGAGCGACATGCCGACGACCATCCTCGGGCTGGGCGCGAGCTGCAGCATCGCCTCGGCGATCGCCGCGGCATTGGATGCCGGCCAGTAGTCGCCGTCCTCACGCCAGTCCGAATGCCCGTGCCCGGGCAGGTCGAACGCGACCAGGGGCCGATCGAGCGCCATGGCGACGGAGTCCCAAGTGTGCGCGTTCTGACCGCCGCCGTGGAGCAACACCAGCTCGGGGTCGCCGTCGCCCCACACGAGGCCGCTGATCCCCTGCCCCGAACCGACCTGCACGGTGCGCCGCTCGACCTGGGGACGTCCACGCCAGGGGATGCCCTCGTGCTCGGCGTACTGCTCGAGCATGCCGAACTCGTCGTAGTTCGCCGCCTCGTCGTCGTTCATCGTGCGATTCCCCCTCGCTCAGAGGCCGCCCGGGCGGCTCGTGCCGAACCCGTGCGGCACCGGGCCCGGGTCGGCGCCAACCTACCGCCCGCGCCGCGGATCCCACCACCGGAGCAGATCCGAACGGGCACCCTCCGGGTCCCCATGTGCCGGGATGTGCCCGGTCCCCGTTACCATGACCCCCTGATCGAGATCCTGGGAGAGAAGGGCAGGCCGTGAACGTCTTCTTCGACGTCGACTACACGATCCTCGGGTTTGACGGATCACTGCGGCCCAACACCCACGAGGTGTTCGGGCGGCTCATCTCCAACGGCCACACCGTCTACATCTGGTCGGGAGTGGGCGTCCGCTGGGGCGAGGTGCGGCGGGCGGGGCTCGAGTCCCTGGTGAACGGCGTCTACCAGAAGCCTCTCTCCGACTTCAACGCCGGGCTCGAGCGCTTCGGCGTCCCGGTCGTGCCCCACTTCGTGATCGACGACTACCCGGGCATCGTGGAGCACTTCGGCGGGCTGTGCATCAAGCCGTACGTGAGCATGCGGTGGCCCGACGACGAGCTCCTCGCCATTCCCGAGCTGGTGGAGGGCTTCGCACTGCCCCCCGAGCTGACCGGCGACCTCGGCTGACCCCGAGCGGTCCCCCGCTCGGTGGTTCCCGAGCCGGCCGGTCAGTCGGCGCCGGGCGGCAACCAGGCGTCGGGGTCGCCGAGGACCGCCCGTTCGCTCTGGGCCTCGGGTGCCGGCTGCGACGGGTCGGTCCGGCCCACCTTCGCCAGGAAGACGACGAGCCCGATCAGCGCGAATCCTCCCGCCGCCCCAAAGCTCGCCCGGTAGCCGGCCGCAGCGGCCACCCCGCCCAGGATCACCCCGGCCGCCCCTTGCGACAGGTCGAACGCGGTGGTGAACGTCCCGACCGCGGCAGCGCGCTCGTGCGCCTCCACCCTGTTCACCACCATCGTCATCAGCGCCGGGTACTGCAGGGAGATCCCCAGGGCGAAGGGCACGCTCCCGACGTAAAGCCCCGTCGGCGTCGCCCACAGGGCCATGGTGCCGAGCCCCAACACGATGACGCCGGTCGCCAGGGTGGCGATGCGCTTCACCCCGACCCGATCGGCCAGCGGTGCACCGACGACCCGGGTGACGAGCACCACCACCGCGTAGAGCAGGAAGACGAACTGCGGCCCGGCCATGTGCAGCTGCTCGGCGTACAGGGGGGTGTACGCCTGAAACGCCGTGACCCCCATGATGCCGAGGGTCAGCACGAGGCCCGGTCCGATCGCCTTGCGGTTGAGGAGATGCGACGCCCGTTGGGTAGCGGGCTCGATCCCGGGGTTCGGGACCTGGGTGGCCACCAGCGAGCCGACCATTGCGAGGGCTCCCGCGACGACGAAGGCCGTTGCGGCCCCCGAGCTCGAGTAGACGGCCTGCCCGAGGAGGGGCCCGATGCCCAGCCCGGCGAACAGCGCGACGGAGAAGTAGCTGAGCACCTGGGCCCTGCGGTCCGGAGGGGCCATGTCGGCCACCAGGGTCGCGGAACCGGTGAAGTACACCCCTTCTCCCGCCCCGGTCACCAGGCGCAGCAGCACCAGGACGCCCAAGCCCCCGGCCACGCCGTACAGGGCGACGGAGACGGCCACCGTCGCCGCACCGGCCACCATCAGCATCCGGCGCCCCAGCCGGTTGCCCAGGCGGCCGGCGATCGGGCGGGCGAGCACCGCCGACGCGGCGAAGATCCCGACGACGATCCCGACCGTGAGGTTGTCCCCGCCCAGCTGGTGGGTGACGAAGATCGGGAGCACGGGCAGGACGACCCCGATCCCGCCGAAATAGCAGAGGCTCGAGACGAAGGCCAGGCAGAATCCCCGCGTGAGGATCCGATCGGAGGCCGCCGGGTCGCTCACCGCACCACGATAGAGGTCGGCCGAGGGACTCCCGGCCGTTCGCGGGCCTTCATCGGGTAGGGTCCCGGCGCATGGAGCTCAGAGCACTCGGCCGCACCGGCGTGAAGGTCTCGTCCCTGTGCCTCGGCACGATGACCTTCGGGAACGAAGCAGACGAGGCGGACAGCCGCCGGATCCTCGACCACTATCTCGGCGCAGGTGGCAATTTCATCGACACCGCCGACGTCTACTCGCGTGGCGCGTCCGAAGAGATCGTCGGGCGGGCGCTGCAGGGGCGCCGCGAATCGGTGGTGCTGGCCACCAAGGGCCGGATGGCAATGGGGGACGGTCCGAACGACCAGGGGGCCTCGCGCCTCTACCTCACCCGGGCCGTCGAGGCGTCGCTCCGGCGCCTCGGCACGGACTGGATCGACCTCTACCAGATCCACTGGCCCGACGAGTCGGTTCCGGCAGAGGAGACGCTGGCGGCCCTCGACTCCCTGGTCCGGGCCGGCAAGATCCGTTACGTCGGGGTGAGCAACTACCTCGGCTCACAGCTGCAGCGGGCCTTGGACGTGTGCGAGTTCCACGGGTTGGCTCCGGTCGTGTCCCACCAGCCCCAGTACTCGCTCCTCGTCCGCGAGATCGAGCTCGAGACGTTGCCGCTCTGCCAGGCCAACGGCGTCGCCGTGCTCCCGTGGAGCCCTCTCGGCGGGGGGGTGCTGACAGGCAAGTACAAGTCGGGCGAGGCGCCACCTGCCGGGTCCCGCCTCGCCGATCCCGGCCGACCGGGGCGGTCGCCCAGCGAGCAGGAGCTCGCGGTGGCGGCCGAGGTCGGCGCCATCGCCGAGGCCACGGGGCGGACCTCCGCCCAGGTGGCCCTCAACTGGGTCCTGCACTCCCCCGGGGTGACCGCCCCCATCCTCGGGGCCCGCACGCTCGAACAGCTCATCGACAACCTCGGGGCCGAGGGATGGCAGCTCTCCGAGGAGCACGTCCGGTCGCTCGACAAGTGCAGCAGACCGAAGCTCCCCTATCCCCACTCCATGTACCGGTGGGCCGGCATCCGCAGCTACCGCTGACGCGGCGGCTCACCCTCGCCTGATCCGCCCGACCATGGCGCTGGCCTGCGCCGGTGCCCGATAGGGTCCGAAGGACAGGACGGTGTTCACGGAGGTTCCGGCGCGTGAGAACAGCAGGTCAGCCACATTCTGACCGCTTGACCCCCGTCGCTGTTGCCGGATTGCGAACGTCCACCAGCGGGCTGGCCCTGCCGGTGCTCTCGCTCGTCCTCGCGCTGACCTTCTTCGACAACACCATCGTGACGACCGTGTTGGCGCCGGTGCAGATGAGCCTGCACACCTCGGTGAGCCAGCTGCAATGGGTGGTGAACGGCTACGCGCTCACGTTCGCCAGCCTGATGCTCGTCTTCGGCGCGTTGGGCGATCAGTTCGGCCGGAAGCGGATCATGCTCGGCGGAGTGGCGACGTTCTGCATCGGCTCGGTCGTGGCCGCCCTCGCCCCTTCGGCCAATGTGCTGATCACCGGGCGGGTGATCATGGGGGTGGGCGCGGCCGCCTCCGAGCCGGGAACCCTCTCGATGATCCGGCACGTCTACACCGACCAGCGACAGCGGGCCGAGGCCTTGGGGGTATGGACGGCGGTCTCGGGCCTCGGGCTTGCCCTCGGTCCGGTCATCGGCGGCGTGTTGGTCGGTTTCTGGTCGTGGCGGGCGGTGTTCTGGTTCAACGTCGTCTTCGGCATCGTGGCCCTGGTCACCGGAGCCGCCGTCCTCCCCGAGAACTCCAACGCCGTGCGGGCGCGGATCGACATCCCCGGCTTCGCCCTGGGCGCGCTCACCGTCGCCTCGGCGGCGTTCGCCACCATCGTCGGGGAGTCGGCCGGCTACGCCACTTGGTGGATCGTCGCCATGTACTCGCTCGCCGTCGTCGCCGGGATCTGCTTCGTCCTGGTGGAGCGCCGGGCGGTCAATCCCATGCTCGACGTCTCCTACTTCAAGCGAGCGCCGTTCGCCGGTTCGAACTTCGTGGCGTTCGCGACCTACTTCGCCACGTTCTCCATCTTCTTCTTCGTTGCTTTGTACCTACAGGTCGTGGGTGAGCGGTCCCCGTACGCCACTGCGCTCGACTTCGTCCCGATGGCGGCCGGCATGGTCCTGGCGTCGATCTTCACCGGGCACTGGGTCGCCACCACGGGCCCGCGCCTCCCGATGACCGTGGGCTGCGTCCTCACCGCGATCGGGATCCTGGCCACCAATGCCGTGATCAGCCCCACCTCGGGGTTCTGGCCGCTCTCCGGCACGCTGCTGGTGGCAGGGGCCGGGATCGGGATCGCGATGGTCCCCGTCACCTCTTCGACCCTCTCCATCGTCCCCGCCGACCATTCGGGCATGGCGGCATCGATGACCAACACGAGCCGCGAGCTCGGAGCGGTCGCAGGGGTGGCCATCCTCGGGTCGCTGGTGAACGGGCAGCTGACGACCAACCTCGTCCACCGGCTCACCGCGATCGGCATCCCCAAGTCCTTTCAGTCGGAGGTGATCACGGCGGTGACCACGGGCTCGTTCAGCGAGCAGGCGAAACAATTCGGCGGCAGCGCGGCCATTCAGGAGATCATAAAGAAGGTCGTCAACGCCGCTTACGGTGCGTTCGGGAACGGCCTCGACATCGCGCTGACCGCTGCAGGCATCCTGATGGTGGTGGGCACGGTGGTGGCGTTGACGACCACCGGCTCACGAAGGAGCGAGCCCGCTCAACCCTGACCGGTCGCCCGGGTCACCCCGGCGCGGTCCGCCGTCGGCCCTCGCCGGGGTGACCCGCCGGCACCGCCCGCACCAGGCCGCCGGTGCTTCGGCATCGGCCGGGTGCACGATGATCCCGCAGTGCCCACATCGCCAGATCATCGGCCAGTCGTCATCGGTCGCCACAGCAGCGACAGTCAACCAGCTACGGCACGGCCTCCTGCGCATCCCCCACAACCTGCGGGTCCGCGATCACCCCGCGTCGGAACCGGCCGCCGACCCTGTTGTCCTCAGGGACTGCCGATCTGAAAGGCCAGCGCGCACACCATGGTTATGGCCAGAGCGGCGGCCGCGAACATCACGATCCATTCGACGATGTCCGAAGGATCGTGAGGATGGTTGTGCCCGGGTGCCAAGGACCGCGTCGAGAATCCGATCGCATGCCTACGTGCCATGGACCCCCCCTTCTATCGGGTCACCCTCGATTGTAGGGGACCGGGACGGTGACGCGCCGGGCGGGGCGAACCTGGCCCCGTCGCAGATGGAAGGATGGACGGGTGGACGAACTACTGGTCACCCATGCGAACGGCGTCTGCACCCTCACCCTCAACCGCCCTTCGGCCCGGAACGCCCTGACAGGCGCCATGCGTCGGGGCATCGCCGAGGCGGCCGGCGCCGCCGACCTCGACGCCGATGTGTCCGTGCTGGTGATCACCGGAGTCGATCCGGCGTTCTGCGCCGGCGTCGACCTCAACGAGATCAACGCCGGCCAGGCCGAGGACGCCGTACCGCCGAGACGAGCCGCCGACGGATCGGTTCGGCGCACCGGCCCCACCGTCGGATCGACGATCCGAGCGGTGCAGAAGCCCGTGATCGCAGCGGTCAACGGCGCCTGCTACACGGGCGGGCTCGAGCTGGCGCTGAACTGCGACCTCATCATCGCATCGGACCGGGCGACGTTCGCCGACACCCACGCGCGGTTCGGCCTGGTCCCCTACTGGGGCATGAGCGCGCTCCTTCCCGTGCGGGTGGGCGTCGGCAGGGCGCGCTGGATGTCGCTGACGGGCCGGACCGTTGGAGCCGAGGTCGCCCTGCGCACGGGCCTGGCCGACGAGGTGGTCGCCCACGACGATCTGGGGTCCCATGTCGCTGCTGTTGCCGCCGACATCGTGGCTGCCGCTCCTGCGGCGGTCATGGCGGCACAGCGCCTGTACGACCTCGGGTCGCGATTCGAGCTCGACGCCCGGCTTGCGCTCGAGACCGAGATCGCCGAGGGGTTCGCCTTCGACAAGGCGGACTTCGACCGCCGCCTGGCGGCCCGCCGCCGCCCGTCCGCCTGAGGATCCACCGGGCCGGGGCCGCGCCCGGCGCGATACCGTCCGGCCATCGGTAGATTGCACCCCATGCGAGTAGGCGAGATCGACGTCATCCCGGTGATCGACGGAGTGGGGCACATGAACCCCACCGAGGCGTACGCCAACACGATGTCCCCTTCGGGTGATGCCACGCCCCCGACCGAGGGCCGGGGGACCTCGACAGAGGACTGGGCACCGCATCGGAGCCTCCTCGACGAAGACGGCAGATTGACTCTGGCGCTCGGGGGCTTCCTCGTCCGCACGGCTGATCGACTCGCGCTGGTGGACGCCGGTATCGGCCCCATCGACATCGGGATGATGAGCGGCGGCGCGCTGCTCACGGAATTGGCGGCCCTCGGGGTCGCCCCCGGCGACATCACCGACGTGGTGCTCACCCATCTCCACTTCGACCATGTCGGCTGGACCACCCGGAAGGGCGCCGTGGTGTTTGAGAACGCCACCTATCGATGCGATCGCCGCGACTGGGAGCACTTCGTCGGGCCCGATCCGGGCGCCACGAGGAAGCTCCTCCCGCTCGAGAGCCGGCTGGAGACCTGGGACGGCTCGGGAACCCTGCTACCGGGTATGGACACGATGGCGGCGCCCGGACACACGCCCGGCAGCACGATCCTGGTCCTCTCGTCGGGAACCGACCGCGCGCTCCTCCTCGGCGACGTCGTGCACTGCCCGGTGGAATTGCTCGACGACGAATGGGCAGGCATGGCCGACGTCGATCCCGAGCTCGCCCTTCGGACCCGGGTGGCCTTGGCCCGGGAGCTCGAGGGCAGCGACGTCCCGGTCGCCGCCTCCCACTTCCCGGAGATGCAATTCGGACGCCTCCTCCCCGGGAGGGGCCGCCGCTCGTGGGTGTTCGATCGAGACTGAGCGGCGCCGATACCGAGCACGGCACCGCCGACGCATGAACGGGCCCCAGCGAGGATCCACGCGGGGCAGTGGCGTTTCCGGTTACCGTGGGAAGCTGTCCGGCTAGTGATACGGGGGTGCACCGGTGATTCGTGCGATCTTGATCGGAGCCGTGGTCTTCTTGGTCTCGACGTTCCCAGCCACGTGGCTGCTGATGCTGTTCTTCGGGAACCTCCACTTCCATCTCGGCTACTGGGCGATGCTGCCGTTGGGAGTGGTCGCTTCGATGCTGCTGAGCGGCTCGAGCGCCTCGCGGCTGGCCAGATCCTGACGCGTGGGGCCGGCAGGGATCGAACCTGCGACCGAGGGATTATGAGTCCCCTGCTCTGACCACTGAGCTACGGCCCCTGGCTGGTACTTCGCATCGGTGGTTGCCCACCTGCCCTAGATTTGCCCTAGAATGGATGCATGGCAGGCACCATCCGCGAGCGTTCCCCGGGTCACTACGAGCTTCGAGCGTACAACCCGGCCACGAAACGCCAGGTGACGCGGACGTTCACCGCGTCGCGCAACGAGAAGGGCAGCGGGATCCGCGAGGCCCGGCGGGAGCTGGCCCGGCTGGTCACCGAGGTCGCCGACGGCAAGTTCGGCGGGGAGAAAGCGACGCTCGGCTACCTGCTCGATGAGTGGCTCGAGCACGGCGAATCCCGAGGCCGGTCCCCCGCCACCCTCCACGGCTACCGATCGAAGATCGCCAGGATCAAGGCCCACCCGATCGCGGCCAAGCAGGTGGCGAAGCTCACGGCCCGGGATCTCGATGCGTTCTACGGGGAGATGCTGGCTGGCGGGATGTCCTCGGCGACCGTTCAGCACTACCACCGGATCCTTAGGGCAGCACTAGGGCAAGCCGAACGCTGGGAGTGGATCACCCGCAACCCGGCGCGCACTGTGACGCCCGTCACCGCCGCCCGGCCCGCCATGCACGTCCCCACCGTCGGACAGGCGCGGGCGCTGGTGCTCCGCGCCACCGGCACCAGCTCGCCGGACCTCGGCCCGATCCTGCTGTTCGGGATGCTCACAGGGATGCGGCGGGGGGAGGTCTGCGGGGTCCAGTGGTCCGACGTCGACTGGCCCGGACGGAGGATCACGGTGCGGCGCTCGATCTGGCAGGTGCGGTCGACGTGGGGCGTGAAGGATCCCAAGACCCACCAGGTGCGCACGATCGCCCTCGACGACGCGGCGGTGGCTCTCCTCGCCGCGCGCCGGGCTCGTGCCGAGGAGGACGCCGAGCTAGCGTGCGCGGGCGCGCTGCCCGTCGACGCCTACGTCTGGTCGGCCCAGGTCGACGGGAGCGCCCCGCGCACGCCGAACAGCCTCACCCGGGCATTTCATCGGCTGTGCAGGACGATGGAGGCCGAAGGCGCCGCCGCCGATCCCCCACGGGTGGAGTCGTGGCCGTTCCGCTTCCACGATCTGCGCCACTTGAGCGCGACCGAGATGGTCGGGCAGGGGATGGACCCGCGGACCGTGGCGTCTCGCCTCGGCCACGCCGACCCGTCCGTCACGTTGAGGGTGTACGCCCATGCGCTCGAGGAGCGCGACCGGGATGCCGCCGAGGGGCTCGGACGGGCGCTGGCATTGCCGGGGTGATCTACTTTTGTCTAATCGATTTGACTTGTATTAGTCTATCGGATTAGACTAGGATCGTGAAGCGAAGGGACCTCCTCCGGAGAATCAGCCGAGCCGCAACGGCTGCGGGGGTCGACTGGAGCGAGGTTAGAGAGGGAAAGGAACACACGATCTTTCGGATTGGCACCCTGCAGATCTCGGTGCCGCGCCATCGGGAGATCAACGAGCTCACGGCCGAGGGCATCCTGAAGGACACCGAGGGCGAGTTGGGCGAGGGGTGGTGGAGATGAACAAGCACTACACAGCACGAGCCACGCGCAGCGGCAAGTGGTGGGCCATCACGGTCGACGGCCTGCGGGGAGCGCACAGCCAGGCCAAGCGCCTGGACCAGGTCGAGAACAACGCCCGCGAGGTCATTTCGCTATTGACCGACTCGGACCCCGACTCCTTCACGGTCGAGGTCGTCCAAGAGATGCCTGCCGAGTGGTCGAAGATCATCGCCGAGTTCATGGCTCTGAGCAATCAGGCAACCGAGATGGCCATGCGCGTCACCCAGGCGCAGCGGTTCACCGTGGGCCGGCTTGTCCAAGAGGGGCTGACGGTTCGGGACGTCGGAGAGCTGATGCACCTATCGCACCAACGGGTGGCCCAAATCGCCCAGCTCCTGGAGGATACCGACCAGGTCCGAGACGAGATCGGCGAGTTCGGGGGTGGCCTGTGGGGCTTGCCCGCCGCCCCGCTGTCGCATGTGGCTCACGATGCACCGAACCCTGCCGGCCAGCCGATCCAAGCTCCCGGCACCCCGGAGCGCGCGTCGGCGTCATGACCCGCAGGACCACGCAGCTACCTGGTCGAACTGCTCGGGGGTGGCCCCGGCCATGGCGTAAATGGGGACCAGCTCGGAACGATGGCTGACGCCGACCACTTCAGCGGGACCCGGTACAACGCGTTGGACTGGGTCCTCCAAGTCGGTGCGATGGCTTGACATTGCAGATCGGATCGTCCCGTCCTCCTGCCCCTGCTTCACCAGCTCCCCCACCCGCCGCTCACATCCGGCACGAACTGGCGCGAATGACACAGGTGTAGTATGGAAATGTGACCAGTAGGCACCAGCCCGACGGAGCCAGACGGTGGGTGAAGAAGGCGTCGCCGGACGACGATTACCTGCCGGCGACAGAGCCCGACACGCCCGACTGGCAGGTCCGCGAGCCGGGCGAAGCTCACGACGGACTCGGACCCGAAGCCGTGGAGTTGGCGGAGCGGTCCCGCAAGATCCGCGACCGGAAGGACCAGTGGTACGGATCGGGGACTGATGGCAAACCCGCCGGGTTCGATGGGCGTATCTCGACAGCCCTTGGAAGCCTCACGCCCGAGGAATTCAACCGGGCCCGACGGGAAGGCAAGCTGAACAAGAACGGGGACCTCAGCGTTCGGCCGCCCGGGATCTCCACGAAGAAGAAGGTTGGGCGGTCCCTCTACACAACAGCGCTGACGCTCGAGGAGTATCTGGCCGCACAGGATCTTCGGAAGCAAGCCGAGGAGGAGGCTCAAGCAACGGCCACAGCCCGCCGTGAGCTCGCGCTGCTCCCACCGGAAACGGGGCCGGTGTCGACGACGACACTGCGATTTGAGCGGTGGATGCCGGGTTGGATTCGCCCCACCGTCTTGTCCTATGAGCCCGAGGATGAGGAGACTGGCGAGGCCGCGATACGGGCGGAGGAGGAGGCCGCAGCGGGCGACTACGACCCCTGGGACCTCGTCGACGACCAATACGCTGCGGCCTACTGGGCGACAGAGGGGGAGGATCCCGACGACCGCGTCGACTGGCAGAAGCAGGCTGACGAGGATTCCGAGAGGCAGCGGAACGCAGAGCGCGTCTCGGAGGCGACCGCCGCCGTTGCCGCTTCATGGCAGGCAGAAATCGCGGCCCGCCGGGCGACCGGCGACCAGCGTTTCGCTCCGGACCCGACCTGTGGCAATCCCCACGGCTGCCCGAATCCGCCCAAGCCCGGCGGCAATCGCTGTCCGGCGTGCTACGAGCACCGACGAAAGAACCCAGGCGACGAGCGCCCGCTCCGCCTCATCAATCGGGCCAAGCGCCGGAAGGCCAGTTGACCAGGAAGTTTCCAGAATCCCCTACTAAGTAGAGGGACCGCCCTCAACCAACCAAACGCCCCCCACCCCCGGGGGGCGTTTTCGCGCCCCGGGGGTGGGGGGCCTCGGACCACCTTTGGAGCTGCTCTATGGAAAATCATACCCACACGCGCCTGCTCGACGACGAGGAGGCCGGCTGGTACTTGAACCAATCCCCGCGCTGGATCCGCTCCCGGTGGGCGGCCGGCGAATTGCCCGGGGTCAAGCTCGGCCGTTCGGTTCGGTTCCGTGTGGAAGACCTTGATCGCTTCATCGAGGCACACACCGCCGGTGGCCAGCGGTGACGACTCCCGCACCCCTCGTCGTGAGGACGTCCGGGATCGATCTGCCCCTCGTCGCCTCACCGGCGCAGGTCGCGCCGATTCTCGGCCGATCTGACCGCTCTGTGCGGGCCGATTGCGAGACCGGACGGATCCCGGTCTTGCCGCGGTCCGGCGGGTCCGGCGCCCACCACAGGATCCCGGTAGCCAAGTTGCTTGACGAGCTCGGCATCCCTTACGAGATCGTGGCCGACGTCGTGATGGCGTCGTGATGGCGTTCGGCGCCCACCCCATCCGCGAGGACCTGGCCGAATTGCTGCTCGCCCTGCCGGCCGACGTGCTGGCCCACGCCGCCGCCAACAAGCGGGCGCTCGAGCAGGCCGACGCGCCACCTGCGCTCGAGTGGGAGCTGCGCGAGCTCACGGTTCAGGACAGGGCGTACCGGTTCGCCACTTGGTGCCGGGATGCCGGGATCGACGAGGACCTCATCGGCGTGGACATCTTCGGCAAGCTCGTGGAGCTCGGCTACAGCGAGGAACAGGCGTTGGCCGTCCTCCACGATGCCGGGATCACCTGGCGACCTCGGACGGACGAGGAGCGGGTGGTCAACGCTGCGCGGGAGATGCTGGCCGATGGTTGGCCCGAGGATGTCGTGCGCCAGGCAATGAGGGACTCGGAATGATCGACGCCGACCGGGCCGTGGACCGGGCCCTCGCCTCCCCTTTATCCGTAAATCCGTTTTGTCCGTCTCCTGGGGACGAATGGCCCACGATCGACGGTGCCGCCTTCTATGGGCTGCCGGGCGAGGCCATCGACCGCTGGGGACCCCCTCGCCGACCGGAGCCGCGAACGCCCCCGGAGTGACCCAGCGGGCTCGGTGAGAAGCGATCCCGACTACTTCTTGCTCCCGGCGGACTTGGTGAGGTCCTTGTACTGCTTCGGGTCAGGCAGCTTGCCGCCACTCGACCTCCGGGACTCCTCGACGTCTCGGTACACGCGGTCCCACTCGGACTCCTGCTGCTTCTGGTCCTTAGCCATCGTGGGAACCTCCTACCCTGCCTTGTAGATCATGCTACCTGCCACCAGAGCCAGTACGGCTACCGCTAAAGCCAGGGCGGACAGCTCGAAGATCAGCTCGTGCTTCCAGAGCGAAGCCGGCGCGCGCAAACCAACGACGACGCCACGATAGACACCGTCGCGCTATTCCATTCCGCTGGAGTCGCCGGGCCAGCCTGTGGCCGAACAACCAGATCACGAGGTGGCGCACTGGACCGATCATTAGCAGCAGACCGAGTGCATCGCCAATGAACCCCGGTAGGAAGATCATCACTCCGCCGATGAGCACGACCAGCCCGTCGAACAGCTCCCGGGTAGGCACCTCTCCCCGTTCCAACCTCTCCCGGGTGTGAGCCAGGACCCCGAACCCGACTCTCCTGGAAGTCCCGGGCCTGTTGCAGGGCCGCTCGAACGCTTGGTGGCACGTCGAGCGCCCATTTGCACCCATGCGAGGCGTCACGACAGCTTCGCATGGGAGACTGCGCCATGACCTTCGAGACAGCCCGTCGCCATCTCG
>DATKRB010000063.1:0-44311 GCA_035532415.1 Acidimicrobiales bacterium
GATGCCGCCGCGAGCAAGTACGGCCAGCCCCAGGAGCCGCTGCCGCCGAGCGACAGCGCGCTGCAGGCCCTCGCCGCGCTGAAGGGTTGCGTCTACTACGGGCCGACCACCATCCATCTGGTCGCCAACGACCAGATGACGGTGTGGAGCCAGGACACCCCGACCTCGGCCAAGTGCCTGCCCTCGCAGGGCGCCACCGTCAACGTGCCGAACGGCGCCAACGGCAACGGCGTGGTGTACGTGGCCTCGGTGCCCGCCGGGACCTGCGCGGCCGGCCCCGGGCAGGCCGACGCCGGGGCCAACCCGTTCGACAATTACCAGACCTCTACCAAGAGCAACGGGCCCAGCGCCCAGTGGGGGTACAAGGGGAACTACTACGACTACGCCGGACCCTCGCCGACGAACGGTCCGGACTGCGAGGGGGACGCCTTCGTGGCCGACGCCCCCACCGCGGGGGCCGGGGTGACGGGACAGCTGACGATCGCCGCCGAAAACGACGTCGTGGTCACCGGCAACATCAAGTACAACGACTGCGGCAGCAGCTTCACCAGTACCGTCAACAACCCGTGCGTGTACAACTCCTCCGGGACGAACGACGCGCTCGGCCTGGTCGCCAACAACTTCGTCGAGGTCAACCACCCGGTCGTCCCCAGATGCACCACCAGCTGGAGGGGCGTGACCACCTGCTCGGGGGCCACCTCGAGCTCGAGCCTCGAGCCCCAGTGCACCAGCGCCCAGCTCGCCACCCCGGCCGCCGCGCTCTGCGATCCGGGCCCGAACGTCACCATTGACGCGGCCATCCTGGCGCTGCAGCACTCGTTCCTCGTCAACAACTGGTTCGCCGGGAGTCCCGAGAACACCCTCACCGTGTACGGCGCCATCGACCAGGACTGGCGTGGCGCCATCGGGACCTTCGGAGGAGGGGGAATCGTGTCGGGGTACGCCAAGGACTACGACTGGGACAGCAGGCTCCAGTATGTGACCCCGCCCTTCTACCTGACCCCGGGGACGGCGTCGTGGGGGCTCGCCTCCTCGGCGACCATCCTCGACCCGAGCGCCCCGACGTGCTCGGGGTGCGCCGGCCCCCCGACATGAACCACGGGGCTCGGCCTCATGGTCGGGCCCCGTGGCGATCGCTCAGCGCCGGCGCCACCACCGGCGGCCCTGCCTGGCCTGCCGCCTGGCGTCGTCCTCACGGGCCCTCGCCAGCTCGTCCTCGGCCACGTGGTTGACGACCTCCTCGGCGCCGGCCAGCAGCTCGGCCACGTCGGCTCCGGGCACATCGGGCTCGTCCTCGATCGCCGGCTCGACCAGGCTGCCGTGGACCCACCCGGCATCGGCCAGGCGACGCTCGTAGGAGGCGCAGTCCGCCGGGCAGCGCCACGGTGCCTCCGGCGCGAGGTCGAGGATGCAGAACCGGGCCACCTCGCCGGACGCGTAGGTCCTGCTCTGGAAGTGCTTGCACTCCTCACGCATGGGCATCCCCCTATCGTGCCACTCGCCGAACCGGACGACTCGATCGCCGCCCGGCCGGCCGTGACCTCCCGGCGTACCTGGACCGGTGCCCGTGCAACCCCGGCGGGCTCCGCCGGGACCGGCGGCAACCCTCAGGCTTGCGCGAGCAGGCGAACGGCCCGCTGCCGCAGATCGGCCTTGCGGATCTTCACGCCGTTCGGGCCGTCGACGGTCGGGAAGGCCCGAAGCACGGCGACCCGTCGGGGAACCTTGTAATTGGCGAGAGCGGCCCGGCAGTGGTCGATCAACTGGCTTTCGGTCGGCACCGCTCCGGCAGCCACCACGAACGCGACCGCCACGTCGCCTCCGGTGGGGCCGGGCACCCCGACGACCTGGGCGGCGACCACACCGGCGTGCGCCAGGAGGCGCTGCTCTATCTCCGCCGGATCGGTGAGGAACCCGGCGAGGCGGAGCGAGTCGCCGAGCCGGGACAGGTAGACGAAGGTCCGACCATCCGCCTCGGTGAAGCCGAGGTCGCCCGACCGGAACCAACCGTCGTCCGTGAAGGCCCTCCGCGTGGCTTCCTCGTCGCCCAGGTAGGTCCCGAGGACGCTCGGCCCGGCGAACTGCAGCTCGCCGGGCAGGCCAGGACCCAGGACGCGCCCGCCCGACGTGTCGACCGCCCGGACCGACATCGCCGGGTCGACGAGAGTCCCCCCGTTCCGGGCCCGCAGGTCGACGGGCGAGCCGGGCGACCACCGGGCCAACAGGGCGAAGGTCTCGGAGGACCCGTACACCCCGGTCAGGCGGACTCCGGCGGCCTCGGCGGCCGCGACGGCGCGCTCACCCTGGCTGGTGAACTCCGCCTCCACACCCTGACGCCAGCTGCCGAGGTCGGCCCCGGTGCCGAGAACCGCGAGGAGCATGTCGTCGGACCCGTTGAAGTGGCTCACCCGGTGACGTTCGACGAGCATCGCCGCCTCGCCGGCGTCGAACCGCGCCGGGATCACCGTGCATCCGCCGCCGGCCAGCGTCGACAGCAGGGTCACCAGTCCGAAGGTGCCGCACAGGGGCAGCTCGAGAAGGCTGGCGTCGCCCGGCCCGATCGCCATCGCCCGGGCGGCCGCCCGGGCGTGGCGCACCACCGAGGCGTGGTCGTGGGCCGCCAGCTTGGGCCGGCCGGTGGTGCCCGAGGTCGTGAAGGCGACGAGCAGATCGGCGGGCACTGCCAGGTCGCCGGGGGGAGCGTCGGGGGAGCGTTCGCCGCCTCTCCGTAACCGGTCGAGCTCGTCGGGCCAGACCACCCGGGGTCGCTGCTCCATCCCCGCCAGGGCTCCGGACACCACGCCCCGGAAGTCGATCCCGAGGAACTCGGCGGCGCTGACGAGCAATCCGGCCCCCGACGCGTCGAGGGCATGGCGCAGGTCGTCGGAACGCAGACGCGTGTTGAGCCCGACGACGACGGCGCCGAGCCGTCCGGCGGCGAGGAACACCTCTACGGCGCCGATCCCGTTCGGGAGCAGCACCCCGATCCGCTCGCCCCTCCGGACCCCGATCGCCTGCAGCCCGCCAGCGAGCGCCCCGGCCCGGCGGGTCAGCGCAGCGAAGGAGACCGGCTCCCGGCCGGGCTCGACGAGCGCGGGCGCGTCGCCGCCGGCGCGGGCCAGATCGTCGAGCCACCGGGTGATGGTCGTCACGGCCCTGGCACCGGCTCGTGGTCGGGATCATCGATCTCGGTCCGCACGCAGGATCCGAAGGGCATGCGGGCGCCACGCTACCGTCGGGGCGGACCACCGCAGGGTCCGCGGGACCGTGCCGTGGCCGGTCGAGCAAGGCCGGCCGGGTGACGCCCGGGGATGGCCGGCCCGGCGAGGGCCGGGCCGTGGAAGGCTGAGCCGGTGACCGACCCGATTCCCGATGCCGCCCGTCCTCCCGGAGCCGGCCGATGACGACCGAGGCACCCCCGACAACGCCCGCCCCTCCCTCCCCCGAGCGCCGGCCCCACGTGCTCCGGGCCCACGGCGACGAACGCATCGACGAGTGGTACTGGCTGGCGGACCGTGCGGATCCCGCCGTGATCGCCCACCTGCGGGCCGAGAACGACCATACCGACGCAGCGCTGGCCCACCTCGCCGGCCTCCGGGCCGACCTGTACCAGGAGATGGTGGCTCGAATCGACGAGACCGACCTGTCGGTCCCGGTGCGCAGGGGACCGTGGTGGTACTACGAGCGGACCGAGGAGGGCAAGAGCTACCCGGTCCATTGCCGCCGCCCGGCAGGACCCGACGGCGAGGCTCCTCCGACCGGAGAGCCGCCGGCCGGCGTGGAGCAGGTCCTCCTCGACGAGAACGCTCTGGCAGAAGGGCGCGAGTACCTGCAGGTGGCCAACCTGGCCGTCAGCCCGGACCACCGATGGCTGGCCTACGCGGTGGACTCCACCGGTGCCGAACGGTTCGAGCTCAGGTTCAGGCGCGTCGCGTCGGCCCCGTCGGTCGCCGGTGACGGCGCGCGGGACGGCGCGCGGGAAGGCGCGCGCACCGTTGACGCTGCCGAGTCCGTACCCGACACGTACTACGGGTTGGCGTGGGCCAACGACAACGCCACCGTCTTCTACACCCGGGTGGACGACGCCATGCGGCCCCACCAGCTCTGGCGTCACCACCTCGGCGACGACCCGTCCGAGGACGTCTTGGTGATGGAGGAGCCCGACGAGCGCTTCGTGCTCCAACCCGGGCGGACCAAGAACGGCTGCATGATCGTGATCGCCCTGCACAGCACCACCACCAGCGAGGTGTGGATCATCCCGGCCGACACGCCGGAGGCCTCCCCCCGGGTGGTCGAGCCCCGGCGGGAGGGGGTGGAATACCACATCGACCATCTCCGGACGTCGCCCGACGGGCCCGGACGGCTCCTCGTCGTGACCAATGACGGGGCGGAGGATTTCCGTCTCATGGCGGTGGGCGACGGTGACCCGGGGCGTCGGCACTGGCGCGAGGTCCTCCCCCACCGGCCCGGCACGAGACTGCAGGATGTCGACGTCTTCGACCGTTGGCTCGTCGTGGACGAGCGGCTCGACGGCGAAGCCCGGCTGCGGGTCGTCCCGCTCCGTTCCGACGTCCAACAGGGAGCCGATCCGCTGGGCGGGGACCTGCTCGGCCGGAGCTGGCTGGTGGAGGCGAGCGAGCACCCGTCCACCACCTGGGCGGGAGCCAACCCTGAGCCGGCGTCGGAGATGCTCAGGTTGGAACAGACCTCGCTGGTCTCCCCGAGGGCGGTCTCGGACCTCACCTTCGCGACCGGCGAGGCGAGCCTCCGGAAGCGCCAGCGGGTGCTCGGCGGCTACGAGCCGTCGTGCTATCGGACGTTCCGGCTCTGGGCCACCGCAGAGGACGGCACCCGGGTGCCGATGTCGGTCGTCCACCGTGCCGATCTACTGGCCGATCAGGGTGCCCCTCCGGGCACGCCTCCTGCGGAGCCCGCCCCCTGCCTGCTGTACGGGTACGGCGCCTACGAGCACTCGATCGACCCGGTGTTCTCCTCGCTGCGGCTCTCCTTGCTCGACCGGGGCTTCGTGTTCGCCGTGGCTCACGTGCGGGGAGGGGGCGAGCTCGGCCGCCGGTGGTACGAGGGGGGGAAGCTGCTCGCCAAGCCGCACACCTTCACCGACTTCGTCGCCTGCGCCCGCCACCTCGTCGACGCCGGGTTCACCGTGCCCGGACAGATGGCCGCCCGGGGGGGCTCGGCCGGGGGCCTCCTGATCGGGGCGGTTGCGAACCTCGCTCCCGACCTCTTCGCCGCGTTGGTGGCCGAGGTCCCCTTCGTCGACTGCCTGACCACGATGCTCGACGCCTCGCTCCCCCTGACGGTCGGCGAATGGGACGAGTGGGGCAACCCGGTGACCGACCCTGCGGCCTACGCCGTCATGCGCTCGTACTCGCCCTACGACAACGTGCGGTCGCGAACGGTGGACGGATCACCGTTGCGGTACCCCGACATCCTGGCCACCGCCGGCCTCAACGACAACCGGGTGGGCTACTGGGAGCCGGCGAAGTGGGTCACCAAGCTGCGAGCTGCCAACCCGGCCAACCGCGTGCTCCTGAGGACCGAGCTCGGCGCCGGCCATGGCGGGCCCTCGGGTCGCTACGACGCGTGGCGGGACGAGGCGCTCGTGTACTCGTTCCTCCTCGATGCGCTGGGCGTGGTCACCGGGGAACCCGACGGATCGTCCCCGGCACCGTGACCACCGGCAGCCGCCTACGTGGTGGGCGTGGTCGTCGGTCCCGAGGGGGAAGGAGCCGCTGAAGGAGCGAAGGTCAGGGTGAGCGGTGCCCGTGCTCCGCTCGGAAGGACCACCGGCACGCCGTTGAGCGTGACCGCTGCCTGGCTCGGCGCGCCCAGCAGGATCGTGACCTCCCCCTGGGCGGACAGCGACTGCTGCTGACCGGGGGTCAGCGTCTGAGCGAGCGGGGTGGTCCCGGTGGCCACCTCCTTCACCTGCACCCAGCAGTTGCCCGACGTGGCCGACACGCCGAGCGTGTACGACGCGCCGGGTGGGGTGTAGGTAGCGGAGCTCGCGGAGGAGGCGACGGCGACGTACTGCGTGGGGGTGGTGGGACTGGCCGTTCGCCGGGCGGCCCCGCTCTTGCGGCCCGACCGGGCGGGCCGGCGGGCGGGGCGGGTAGAGGTGGCCGTCCCTCCCCCCTGCCGGGCGGTCGACGCCGACGTGGCGGATGCACCGGTCCCCGTGGTCCCTGAGCCGTGCTTGGTCCGCCCGCCGATCACCAGGAGCACGGCGATCAGCGCGATCACCACCAGTGCCGCCACGATCGGGCCGCCGAGGTGGCGCGGTCGATGGTTCATCACCGAGATGGCCCGCTCCTGCCGGTGGTTCCCGGCGCCTCCCCGGCGGGCGCCGGGAACCGTACCGGTCGCAACGTCGTCGAACACGAGCCCCCCCGGCGGGGTGTCGGCTCCGGCCTGCACGGGCAGCGGGCTCCCGGCTGCGCCGGCGTGTCGGAGCCCCCCCTTCCCGGCGGGCCCGACTCCGGCAGCTCCCGGTCCCCGGATCCCGACGATCCCGGGGCCGGCCGCTCCGGGCGGAAGGCTCTCGCCGGGATCGATCACCCGCACCGACGGCGAGTTCGACCTGCTCCGGATGGTCTGCAGCGTGCTGAGGGTGTGCTGGTACCCCTCCACCGAGTGGGTCTCGTCGGCGCCCCGGCGCCGTGAGATCCACACGCCTGCCGCCACGAGGACGGCCAACAGCACGATGAGGACAGCGATCACCATCCGCACCATTCAACAGGCTCGCGGCCCGGAGGGCGCAGCGCCCACTTCCGAGCCCTCGTGCGGACGGTCCGCGCGTGCCCGGACGGCGCCGAGCGGCCCTGCCGGAGATCCCCCCGGCGGCGTCAGGTCCTGAGACCCGAACGCGGACGCAGGGCCGCCGGGATCCGGCTCCGGACGGGGTTGGCCCGGTCGCGCTCGGAAAGCACGGGATCCTGAACACCCCAGTCCGCCCCCACCTCCGGGTCGTCCCACGCGAGGCCCAGCTCGTCGGCGGGGTTGTAGTAGCCGTCCACCTGGTACCAGAGCAGGACGTCGGTCAGCGCGGCGAAGCCGTGGGCCACCCCGGGTGGGATGAACAGTCCCCTGTCCTCGTCACCCGGCAGGTCGATGACCGACGTCACCCCGTCGGTAGCAGAGCCCTCCCGAAGGTCGTGCAGCACCACCCGTGCCGTCCCCCGAAGGACGTACCAGTAATCGGCCTGGTGAAGATGGTAATGAAGGCCGACGACCGCTCCGGCCTGCCGCTCGGACCGGTTGGACTGGATCATCTCGCGCCCGAGCGGCAGCCACTGCCGGCGGTAGGTCTCGACGAACCGTCCCCGGTCGTCGCCATGGACGTCGGGCTCGATGACGACCACGTCGTCGATCTCGTCGGATGGCTGGATCCTCGGCACGGGTCGACAGGGTAACAGTCGTCGAACGCCCCGCCGCCCCTCAGTCCGCGAAGCCCCCGAAGCCCCCTCGGTAGAAGATCAGGGGGCGACCGTCACCGATGGCGATGCGCTCGACGGTGCCGGTGACCAGCTCGTGGTCTCCGGCGTCATGGATGATCCCCACCCGGCACTCGAGGTGGGCCAGCGTCCCCTCCAACACGGGCGAGCCGGTGCTGCCGGGGCGCCACGCCAACCCGGCGAACTTGTCGCCTCCCGAGACGGCGAAGCTCCGGCAGACGTCCATCTGGTGCTCCGCCAGGATGTTGACGCAGAAGGCACCGGCCTTGGCGATCTTCGGCCAGCTGGTGGAGCTCTTGGCCGGCGCCAGCGCCACCAGGGGCGGATCGAGCGACAGCGCGGTGAAGGCCTGGCAGGTGAACCCCACGGGGAGACCCTCCTCCATGGCCGTCACCACCGTCACCCCGGTGGCGAAGTGCCCGAGGACCTGCCGGAACTGGGCCTCGTCGAAAGCCTCCGGCAGGCCGCCGATGCTGTCGGCGCCCCCCGTCCCGCTCACCGTGGCTCGATCTCGATCGTCGCGTTCTCGCGTGCCGAGGAGACGTCGAGCAGATCTCCCGCCTCCCGAAGGCCCCGGGCATGCTGCTCGAGCTCGGCGACTCCTCGGTCGTCGTGGGACGGATCGTGGTGGAAAAGGAGCAGGCGACGCGCACCCGCCCTCGCTGCGACCCGGACGGCATAGTCCGCCGTGGAGTGGCCCCAATTCCACTTCCGTTCGAACTCCTGGTTGGTGTACTGCGCATCGTGCACGACCAGATCGGCGCCGTCGCACAGCTCGAGCACCCCGTCGTCCACCGCTTGAAGGTCGCGCGGGGCCTGGTGATCGGGCACGTACGCGACCGAACGCCCGCCGTCGGCCACCCGGAAACCGAGGGTCTTCCCGAGGTGCGGAACCTGCCGGGCCCGGATCTTCGTGGTTCCCGCGGTGAAATCCTCGTCGCCGATCTCGTGAAAGGTCACCTTCCCCCCCAGCTGCCTCAGCTCGACCGGAAAGTACGGCTGCCGGAAGAGGTCGGAGATCGCCGTCTCGAGCGACATCCCGTCCGGCCTCGGTCCGTATATGTCGAGCACCGCACCGCGCAGGAGCAGGGGGCCGAAGAAGGGGAGCCCGATGACATGGTCGAAGTGGAGGTGGCTGAGGAGCACCGTGGCGGCCAGCGGCTCGCTCCGGGCCTGCGACTGCTCGCTCAGGTCCTGGCCGAGGGCACGCAGGCCGGTACCGAGATCGAGGATCACGGGGGGGCCACCAGTGGTGCGGACCAGCCCAGCCGAGGTGTTCCCTCCATAAACGCCGTAATGATGCCCGGCACACGGGCATGAGCCCCGTGTACCGAAGAACGTCACATCCACGGCCCGAGGTTATCGGCGCCCAGGCCTTTCGCGCAGCCTGGGCCCCGAACCCCGTCGCGGCACGTCGACCCGGACGCCCCTGCACGCCCCCGCATGCCTGACCCGCCCGCCCCCGCACGCCCGCGCGTCAGGCGAGCGCCAGCCTCCCGTCGGCGAGCCATCGGGCCAGGCCTTCGCTCACGAGGGCCTCGGCTGCCAGGCGGGACCGCCCGGGCTCCCCTTTCCAACCCGCGACCAGCGGGAGGTCCCGGGCGGCGACGGGTCCGCTCCGCAACGCCTCCACCATCCGGCCCCGGCCCTGGCGTTCGGAGCCTTCGAACCTCGCCTGAGGTCGTGAGGTTCCCGCTGTCCTGAGCGCCGGATCGTCGACTCTCGGAGATCCCCTCGACCCGGTCGCCGGAGCTGTCACCGGGTCGTCCGTCGATCCGGTCGGCGGAGCTGTCGCCGGGTCGTCCGTCGATCCGGTCGCCGGAGCTCCTGTTGATCCGGCCGCTGATCCGGCCGTGGCCCAGCGGCACCTCCGCCGCAACGGGCACTCCCGGCAGTCCGGGCGCCGTGCCGTGCAGTGCCGGGCACCCAGGTCGAACAGCGCCTGGTTGAAGGCCCATCCCCGGCCCATGGGCACCAGGCGATCGGCGAGCTCCTGGGCCTCGGCCCGGCCGAGCGGCGCGCCGACGACCGCCCTGGCCAGCAGCCGGGCGACGTTGGTGTCGACCACGCCGACGTCGCTCTCGTGGGCGAACACCAGCACGGCACGAGCGGTGTACTCCCCGACCCCGGGGAGCTCGCGCAGCGCCGTCAGGTCGTCGGGGACCCGCCCGCCATGGCGATCGACGATGGCCGCCGATGCCCGGTGGAGATTGACGGCCCGGCGGTTGTACCCGAGCCCCGACCAGGCTCGGACGACCGCGGCACTCCCCGCGGAGGCGCAGGCTTCGGGGGTCGGGAACCGCTCGACGAACCGGCGGTAGGGCTCGACCACCCGGGCCGCCTGGGTCTGCTGGAGCATGACCTCGCTCACGAGGACCCGCCACGGGTCGCGGGTCGCGCGCCAGGGCAGATCGCGTCGATGCCGCTCGCCCCAGTCGAGCACGGCGAGCCGGAACCCCGCGATCCAACGGGCCGACCGGTCGCGACCCGGCTCCCCGGTCCCGGGGACGCCGGTCATCGCCCCGGGTCGCGCCAGACGTCCTCGCCGTACGGCCGGCGGCGTTCGGGCGCAGCGGACCGCTTCCAGACCAGGACCTTGCGCCGGAAGGAGCAGACCTCCTCGCCGTGCTGGTTGAAGGCCTTGGTCGCGACGGTGACGACGCCCCGATCCGCTTTGGACGCGGAGGCCACCTTGTGGAGCACCAACGTCTCCGCGTAGATCGTGTCCCCGTGGAACGTCGGGCCCCGGTGCACCAGGCTCTCCACCTCGAGGTTGGCGATGGCCGAGCCGCTCACGTCGGGAACGCTCATGCCGAGGGCAAGGGAGTAGACCAGGTTGCCCACGACGACGTTCTTCCCCTGGGGGCTCTCGTGCTCGGCGAACCACACGTTGGTGTGGAGCGGGTGGTGGTTCATGGTGATCATGCAGAAGAGGTGGTCGTCAGCCTCGGTGATCGTCTTGCCGGGCCAGTGGCGGTAGACGTCGCCGACCACGAAGTCCTCCCAGTACCGGCCGAACCGGCGATCGTGCACGGTCATCGCCCGCTCAAATACATCGCCCGCTCAAATACATCGCCCGCTCAAAGCCGGGTCACGGCTCGGTCTGGGCGGGGCGCGTGGTGAAGCCCAGCGACGCTCCGGGAAGGGCCTCGCCGTCTATCGTCAGCCGCCAGACGTAACGGGTGCCCGCCGGCAAGGGGATCGGACCGAGGTTCACCGCGAGCGCCACGTCGATGGGCGAACCCTCCGGGATCCCGGGCGGCTGGGCCACGGTGAACTCGCCCCGGACCTCCACGGGCTGGAGCCCGTCGGGCGTCTCGATCATCACCGGCTGGCCGTCGGCGTCCTCCAGAAAGAGCTCCCAGTGATGCGGCGAACCGGCCTCGTTCCAGTCGACGTCGATCTTCAGTGCCACTGCAGAGGGCACGGGGTCCGGGCCGGTCATGCTCCACCCGCCGCCCAGGATGTACAGCTTCCCCTCCGCCACCTGCGCGGCGTCACACAGCAACATCGTCACGTTCACCGGGTGGAGGCTACCGGCAGGAGCCCACCCGGGGCGATGACCGCCGTAAAGTGCCCCGTGATGGTGCAGACCACGGGCAGCACGTTGCCATGACCGCGCTGAAGGGACTCCGGGACGACGTCTACCGGCGCCCGTTGGCCACCGCGCTCGACCGCCTCGGCCTTTCGTCGGGCTGGCGCTGCGTGGACGTCGGCGCCGGCGGCGGCGACGTGTCGGTCGCCCTGGCCGAGATCGTCGGGCACGCCGGCCGGGTGTACGCGGTGGACGCCGACCCCCTGACCCGCGACGAGGTTGCCCGCGCCGCGGCCGCCCACAGCCAGGTGCTGGCCCTCACCCAGGACGGTGAGGACCTCACGCTCCCCGAACCCGTCGACCTGGCCTTCTGCCGCTTCCTGCTGCTGCACGTCGCGGAGCCCGCCGCCGTCCTGCGCCGCATGGTGCTCGCCGTCCGCCCCGGTGGCTGGGTCGTCGCCCAGGAGCCCATCACCTCGGCCGGACGGGTGGGGGGTGCCGCGCTGTCGATGCCCGACGCGTTGCACCCGGACGTGGGCGCCATCCTGCCCGCACTGGTGCGCGATGCCGGGCTCGAGCTGGTGGACGCCTGGGCCGAGGCCCAGGCCGGCGTGGGCGCCGGGCCCGTCACCCGCTACCTGGCCTCGCTCACCGGCGTGGATCCCGGCGAGGACCCGGTCGTCCTGCCACCGCTGGTGACCGTCATCGGCCGGAGGCCGGGCGGGCCTCCCGGGTAGGGCCGCCCGGTGGCCGACCCTCCCTCTCCGGACCCGCAGCCCGCCGCCGCGGTCGGGCTCGCCGACGACGTGGTCCGCCGGGCCACCGAGGCCCTGGCGCGCGCCGGCGGTGTCGATGCCGGCCAGGTCGTCGCCTACGACCTGGCCCACGCCGCCGCAGCGGTCGGGGCGGCCCGGGCCATGCTGGAGTTCGGGGCCAACGGAGCGCTCGAGCGGCGCCTGGCGTGCGGTTTCGTGGCGGACATGCTCGCCGACCTCTCCTCGCGGACCGTCGGGCGCGAGGAGCACTGGGGGGTGACCGGGGACTGGCTCACCCCCGCGTCGGCGTTCGTCCGCTCCTACCGGGATCCCGCCTTCCTGGCGCCGCTGGCCACCACCCCGGGGCCGCGGCACCTGGGCGAGGACTACGAGCTGGTCGGCGCGACCTTCCATCGTTTCGCCGAGGAGCGGATCCGGCCCCATGCCGAGCGGGTGCACCGCACCAACGCCGACGTGCCCGAGGAGATCATTCAGGGGCTGGCCGGCCTCGGCGGCTTCGGCCTGTCGGTTCCCGAGGAGTACGGGGGCGGCGCCACCGGCGGTGAGGGGGACTACTTGGGCATGGTGGTCGCCACCGAGGAGCTGAGCTGGGGTTCCCTCGGGATCGGTGGGTCGCTGGTCACCCGCCCCGAGATCCTGACCCGGGCGCTCGTCAACGGCGGGACCGAGGCGCAGAAGCGCCACTGGCTCCCCAGGCTGGCGAGCGGAGAGGTGCTCGTCGCCGTGGCGGTGACCGAGCCGGACTTCGGATCGGATGTCGCCGGGATCACCACGGCGGCCAGGCCCACGGCGGGTGGGTGGCTGGTCAGCGGGGTGAAGACGTGGTGCACCTTCGCCGCCCGGGCCGGGGCGCTGATGCTGCTGGCCCGGACCGACCCCGACCGGTCGAGGGCCCATCGCGGGTTGTCGATGTTCATCGTGGAGAAGGAGCGCGGTGACGGGCACGGCTTCGTCTTCACCGGCGATCCGGCTGCCGAAGGGCGCTCGGACCCGCCGGGCCGCATGGAGGGCCGACCGATCGACACCCTGGGCTACCGGGGGATGCATTCCTACGAGCTGGCGTTGGAGAACTGGTTCGTGCCCGACGCCAACCTGATCGGCGGCTCCGAGGGCCTGGGCAAGGGCTTCTACCTGCAGATGCAGGGGTTCGAGAACGGCCGGTTGCAGACCGCGGCCCGCGCCGTCGGAGTGATGCAGGCGGCCTACGAGGCGGCGTGCGCCTACGCCGCCGATCGCATCGTCTTCGGCTCGCCGATCGCCGCGTACCAGCTCACGCAGGTGAAGCTCGCCCGGATGGCCATCGTCACGCAGGCCACCCGCCAGTTCGCCCTCTCCGTGGCCCGCTCGATGGGCCGGGGGGGCGGCAGCCTGGAGGCCTCGATGGTGAAGGCCTACGCCTGCCGTGCGGCCGAGTGGGTGACCCGCGAGGCGATGCAGATCCACGGCGGGCTGGGGTACGCGGAGGAGGTCCCGGTGAGCCGGTACTTCGCCGATGCCCGGGTCCTGCCCATCTTCGAGGGGGCGGACGAGACCCTGGCGCTGAAGGTGATCGCCCGGCGCCTGCTCGAGCGTGCGACCGGATAGGGACGGGACGAAGCGGCTGTCCCCCCCGGCGGGCCCGTAGTCTGACGGCGTGGGCGACCGCAGTTCGTGGCAGGCGGAATTCGACCGATCGCCCAAGCGTGACGTCGCGTTCGAGACCATGTCCGGCGTGCCGCTCGAGCCGGTGTACGGCCCCGGCGGCGCCGAGCTCCCGGGCCAGTGGCCCTACACGCGCGGCCCGTACGCCTCCATGTACCGCTCGCGGGTGTGGACCATGCGCCAGTTCGCCGGGTTCGGGACGGCCGAGGACACCAACCGGCGGTTCAAGGAGCTGCTCCGCTCGGGGGGCAACGGCCTTTCCACCGCCTTCGACATGCCGACCCTGCTCGGCCGGGACTCCGACGACCCGCTGGCCAGGGGCGAGGTCGGCCGGGCCGGGGTCGCCGTCGACACCATCGCCGATATGGAGATCCTCTTCGGGGGCATCGACCTGGGCTCGGTCAGCACCTCCCTGACCATCAACTCCCCCGCCGCGGTGGTGATGGCCATGTACGTCGCTGTGGCGGACCGGACCGGCGTCGGCCGCTCGGCGCTCAGCGGGACCATTCAGAACGACATCCTGAAGGAGTACCAGGCCCAGAAGGAGTACGTCTTCCCGCCCCGTCCCAGCGTCCGTCTGGTCACGGACCTCATCCGTTTCGCCACCGCCGAGCTGCCTCGCTGGCATCCGGTGTCGATCTCGGGCTACCACATCCGCGAGGCCGGCTCCACCGCGGCCCACGAGCTCGCCTTCACCCTCGCCAACGGGTTCGCCTACGTCGAGGCGGCGGTCGCCGCGGGGCTCGCGGTGGACGACTTCGCTCCCCGGCTCAGCTTCTTCTTCAACGCCCAGATCGACTTCTTCGAGGAGATCGCCAAGTACCGGGCGGCGCGGCGCATCTGGGCCCGCTGGATGCGCGAGCGCTACGGCGCGCGCGACGACCGGTCCCTCCGGCTGCGTTTCCACACCCAGACCGCGGGGGTGTCGCTCACCGCCCAGCAGCCCGAGGTCAATCTGGCCCGGGTGGCCATTGAGGCGTTGGCCGGGGTGCTCGGGGGCACCCAGAGCCTGCACACCGACTCCTACGACGAGGCCCTCGCCCTCCCCAGCGAGCGGGCGGCGCGCCTGGCCCTGCGCACCCAGCAGGTCATCGCCGAGGAGACCGGCGTGGCCCATGTGGCAGATCCGCTGGGCGGCTCGTGGTTCGTCGAGTCGCTGACCGACGAGCTCGAGCGCCAGGCCGAGGCGGTCTTCGCCCACCTGCACGAGGCCGGCTCGGGTTCGATGCTCGACGGGGTGGTGACCTGCATCGACGACGGGTGGTTCTGCTCGGAGATCGCCGACGCGGCGTACCGGCTGCAGTCGCGGATCGCCTCGGGCGAGTGGGTGCAGGTCGGGGTCAACGGGTACACCGAGGGCGACGAGGGGGAGCCGCCGACGCTCTACGTGGACCCCGCGGTGGAGGACCGGCAGCTGGCCGGGCTGGCCGCGGTCAAGCAGCGCCGCGACGACGACGCCGTCCGGCAGGCGCTCGATCGCCTGCGGGCGGAGGCGGCCGACCCGGCGGTCAACCTCATGCCCGCGCTCGTCGAGGCCGCCGCCCGGTCCGTCACCGTCGGCGAGTCGATGCACGCGCTCGAGACGGTGTTCGGCACCTACGTCGAACGGTCGACGGCGTGACGGTCGGTGACGCCCTCGACCATCCGGTGAGGGTCCTGCTGGCCAAGGTCGGGTTGGACGGCCACGACCGGGGGCTCCGGGTGGTCGCCCGCATCCTGCGGGACGCGGGCTGCGAGGTGATCTTCGCCGGGCTGCGCCAGACCCCCGAGACGATCACGGCGGCGGCCGCGCAGGAGGACGTCGACGTGGTGGGGGTCTCGATGCACAACGGGGCCCATCTCACCCTGGCTCCGGCGGTGGTCCGCTCGCTGCGCGCCGCCGGCCTCTCCACCCCGGTCGTCGTGGGCGGCATCGTGCCCGGCGTCGACCTCCCGGTGCTCCGCGCCGAGGGCGTGGCGGCGGTGCTCGGACCGGGCACCTCCAACGAGGACGTGGTGGCCGCGATCCGCACCGCGGTCGACGCCGGGCCGGCGGGTACCTGAACGGCCTGAAGTGGAGGTGGCGGGCCGCGGTGCTCGATCGCTCAGCCCGCGGAGCGGACGAGGCCGGCCCTTGCCCCCCGGGCGGCGAACTTGGTGGCCATCTTGCGGCTCGCCTCGTCGATCATCTCGTCGCCGAACATGACGGCACCGCTTCGGTCGTCCTCGGTCGCCTTGCGGTAGGCGTCGAGGAGGTCCCACGCCCGGTCGAACTGGTCCTGGGTGGGTGAGAAGACCTCGTTCAACGCTGTGGCCTGGTCGGGGGTGAGGGCCCACTTGCCGTCGTACCCGAGCATCCTCGTGCGCCGGGCGTAGTCGCGTAGGCCGTCCATGTCCCTGACGTACAGGTAGGGCCCGTCGATGACCTGGAGCCCGTTGGCCCGCCCGGCCATCAGGATCCTGGAGAAGACGTAGTGGAAATGGTCACCCGGGTACTCGGGGACCTGTACGCCGCCGGTGAGCACCGGCATCTCCATCGACGCCGCGAAGTCGGCGGGTCCGAAGACGATCGTCTCGAGCCGGGGCGACGCGGCACAGATCTCCTCGACGTTGACCAGACCGCGGGCCGTCTCGATCTGGGCCTCTATCCCGATGTGCCCGTGGGGCAGACCGGAGCTCTTCTCCACCTGGGTGAGCAGCAGGTCGAGCGCCACCACCTGGGACGCCGACTCGACCTTGGGCAGCATGAGCTCGTCGAGACGCTCCCCCGCCCCCCCGACCACCGCGATGACGTCCTGGTACGTCCATTCCGTGTCCCAGGCGTTGACCCGGACGCACAGCACCCGGTCGTCCCACGGAAGGTTCCTGACGGCGTCGACCACCTTGGCCCGGGCCTCGGGCTTCTCGGTCGGGGCGACCGAGTCCTCGAGGTCGAGGAAGGTCATGTCGGCCTCCACCGTGGGCGCCTTGGCGAGGAAGCGGTCGCTCGACCCCGGGGTCGACAGGCACGAGCGGCGCGGGAGTGCACGGGACCGGTCGGACATGGCCCGATGCTACAGCGACCCTCCGGCGACCGGCCGGGACTGCCGGCCGGGACTGCGGCGGGGAATGCCGGCGGGGCCCCGAGAGGCCGCCCCGCTGAACCCAATGTTCGCATTACTGAAATAATTGGCTTCCACCAGCCTCTTGCTACCCTTGGTACGACGGGGTCCCGCTGCAACCAATCGGAAATGGTTGATCCGGCCGCAGCAACCGGGTAAAGATGTCCGGCATTGTGACTGACGGAGAGCGGCCTTTGCGCCACTCAACGCCCCGGTCAGGTCGGAGCCCTCGGGTGCTCCGTTGGGTCTCCGGACCGGCCTTGGCCCTTGTCGTGGTGTGCTCGTGCACCGTGTTCTCCCCGCCGCGCCCGGCTGCGGCCACCCAGCTCTCCGCCGACCAGGCGAAGGCGACCCAGATCCAGCAGGAGCTGAACGCGACGGGGCAGCGGATCTCGGCCCTGGGCCAGCAGTACGACCGGGCGGTGAGCCAGGCGGCGACCCTTCAGGCCCAGATAACCGGCACCCAGGCCAAGATCATCTCGGACCAGCAGCAGGTGGCCGCCGACAAGGCCGTCCTGAGGACCGCAGCCCTCAACTCGTACATCAACGACGGCGAGGCGGTCACCCAGAACCCCCTCTTCGCTCCCGACCAGGTGACCCTGGGCGCCCAACAGCAGTACAGCCAGGTCGCCGAGGGCAACGTGGGTGTGGCGGTGGCGGACCTCCACACCGCCCAGGTGCAGCTCGCCCAGGAGACCGCCACCCTGGTGGCCCAGCACCAGCAGGCCCAGGCGGCGGCGAACGCGGCGAGCAGCGCCCAGAGCCAGGCCAACGCCCAGCTCCAGCAGCAGAACGCCGCCCTCTCCCAGGTGAAGGGGGAGATGGCCACCCTGGTGGCCCAGCAGCAGGCCGCTGAGGCACAGGCCGCGCAGGCGGCGGCCCTGGCCAAGATCCGGGCACAGCAGGCCGTGCTCGCCGCCGCCGCCACACAGGCGAGCGCCTCCGCCGGGACCGGGACCGGGACCGGTGGTGGCGCCAACCAGGTCAACATCCCGCCCCCTCCGTCCTCGGGAGGCGCCGGAGGGGTGGCGGTGGCCGCTGCCGAGAGCTACCTCGGCGTCCCCTACGTCTGGGCGGGGGCCAGCCGCTCGGGCGTCGACTGCTCGGGGTTGACCATGCTGGCCTGGCGGGCGGCCGGCGTGAACCTGCCCCATTTCTCCGGCGGGCAGATGGCCGCGAGCGCACCGGTGCCCATCTCCGACCTTCAGCCCGGTGACCTGCTCTTTTACGGCCCAGGGGGCAGCGAGCACGTGGCGATGTACATCGGGGGTGGCCAGATGATCGAGGCACCCTACACCGGAGCGGTGGTCTGGGAGACCGGACTTCGCCTGGGCGGGAACTTCGCAGGCGCCGGCCGGCCCTGAGCCCCACGGCCCGTAGTTCCCCCACGCCGAACCCCACGCCCGCCCGACGGAGAACTCCTGTGCCGATCCGGGACGTACCCTGGGCGGGACCGTTCCTGCCATGAAGCCCATCCCCGTCGCCTTCCACATCGGCCCGCTCGAGGTCCACACCTACGGCATCGGCCTGGCCCTGACCTTCTGGTTCGCCTACGTCTACTTCGGGCGGCGGCTGGCCGACCGGGGGTACCGCACCGACTGGCTGGCCGGCATGTTCCTCTGGGTGGTCCTCGCCGCGGTGGTCGGTGCCCGGACCCTGCACGTGCTCGCCAACCTGAGCTATTACACCCACAACCCCGGGGACGTCCTCGCCATCTGGCACGGGGGGCTGTCGTCCTTCGGCGGGCTGCTCTTCGCCGTGCCCACCGGCATCATCCTGGCCAGGCGCGGGTGCCCCGAGCTCCCGACCGGACGGGCCCTCGACCTGATCGCGCCCGTGCTCATGGCGGCCTGGGCCATGGGGCGCCTGCTGGGCCCCCAGCTGATGGTGGCCGGCGGCGGTCACCCCACGCACCAGTGGTTCGGGATGTACTACTCGGGGCAGGTGGGACGCCGCATCCCGGTGCCGGTCATTCAGGCATTGGAGGACTTCGCCGTCTTCTGCCTGCTCATCTTCATCGAGCGCCGGCTCGACCGGCGGCCCGACGGCTCGGTCCGGATCGGCTACCCGACCGGGGTGGTGCTGGGAACGGCCATGGTGGCGTGGGGGATCGAGCGGGCCGTGGACGAGCATCTCTGGCTCGCAGAGGACGGGCATCTCGGCTCGGCCCTGGTACAGCTCGCCGGGATCTCGCTGGTCATCGCCGGGGCCGCCCTGCTCGTGTCGGCCCGGCGCCGGTGGAGGCGATGGGAGGCGGCCACCCTGCCTCCCGGTGCTCCCGGTGCTCCCGGTGGAACCGACGGTTCCGGTGCTCCCGGTGGAACCGACGGTTCCGGTGCCGTCGATCCCGTCGGCACCGGCGACCCGGACGGCCGCCTCAGGCCGTCTGGAGGTGCTCGATCAACAGCCGGCTGAGCTCCTCGGGGGCTTGCTCGGGGACCCAGTGGCTCACCCCTTCCATCACGGCGAACACGTAACGGCCGGCGACGAACTCGGCCGTGGTCTCCGCGGCGAGCCGGCTCAATGCCGTGTCGCCCGTCGACCACACGTACAGGGTCGGCACGACGACAGGCGGCAGCCGGTCGACACCCACGCCGTCGGCCCGGTACCAGTTGAGCGCTGCGGTCAGGGCGCCCGGCCCGATCAGGGTGGCGACGTACTCGTCGACCAACGAGGCGTCGACTCCCGCCGAGGCGAAGAGCGCACGGATCCCCGACCCCGAACCGTCCGGCCCGAGGAGCAGCCGCTCGGGTTCCTCGGCCCGGCGGAACAGGTCGAGGTAGCGAGAGCGCTCACCGCCGTCGGGGCCTGGCCGGGCGATACGCAGGGCATCGGGGTGCGGCGTGGACACGATGCTCAGACTGCGGACCCGCTCCGCGTTCAGCGCTGCGGTCACCCAGGCCACCCGGCCACCCCAGTCGTGTCCCACCAGGTCGAAGATGGGCATCTCCATGGTTGCCGCGATGGCCAGGACGTCGCTGACCAGGCGGGGCATGGTGTAGTCCTCCACCGCCGGGGGGCGAGCCCCTGTGGAGTAGCCGCGCTGGTCGGGCGCGATGGCCCGGAACCCTTCGGCCCCCAATGACAGCAGCACGTGCCGCCACGACCACGACGTCTGGGGGAACCCGTGAAGGAGGATCACCGGCCTCCCTCGGGGTGGGCCGGCGGCCCGCGCGGTGAAGGTCAGCCCGTTGGCGTCGATCTGCAGTCGCTCGATCTCCATCAGCGACCTGGCCACCCGCCCGGGCGGGTCATGCGGCGGGCCGGCTACTCGGCGGGAGCCGCTGGGTCGCCGGGATCGGCGGTACCGACGAGGTCACGCCTCTCGGTGATCGAGGAGGCGGCCGGGCCGGAGCTCAGCCGGAGCGCATCTTCGGGGACCGAATCGACCAGCCGCCGCTGGGCGGTGTACTCGTGGGCGACCGAGCGGAACCGGGCCGTGCGCTCCGCCACGAGGTCCGCCGGCGCGTCGGCGAGGAACCCGAACAGCGCGAGCGCCGCCTTCACGTCGTGGACGCTGGGAGCCCGACCCGCCGATCCGGCTCGCCGCGAGGCCAGCAGGGCACAGCCGACGATGACGTCCTCCGCGGACTCGCCGGCCGAGAGCCGGAGCCGGTCCTCGAGCCGCCGGGCCAGGCGCAACGCAAACCCCTGATCGGGGCCGGGCTTGCCGAATCCCCGTCCGGTCGGCTGGCCCGGGGGGCGCAGGTCGGCCGGCCGGGACGGCAGCCAGTGGCCGGGCACCCGCAGCCGGAGAGCGGGTCGGACCTGGTCGCCCTCGGCTATGGGGACGAAGCTGGGCTGGGTCATCGCACGGCGAGGCTACTGCGCGTGGAGCAAGGCGTACACCATCGACTCGTACAACGCCTGCCAGCTCGCCTCGATGATGTTGTGGGACACCCCGATCGTCGTCCACGTCCGCTCACCGTCGGACGAGTCCACCAGCACCCTGGTGACCGCACCCGTCCCCATCCCGCTCGAGAGGACGCGGACCCGGTAATCGGTGAGGTGCACCCCGGAGAGCGCCGGAAAATGCGGCCCGATGGCCTGTCGCAGCGCGGCGTCGAGCGCGTTGACCGGACCGTTCCCCTCTGCCGTCGCGACCACCCGGTGCTCCCCGACGTGGACCTTCACGGTGGCCTCGGTGCTGACCGGCCCCGTGACGACCGCGCCGGCAGTGCCCTCCGGACCCGTTCCGGCACCGGGGGCCCCCGGCCCCTGCCCCCCGTGGTCGGTGATCACCCGGAACGACTCCACGGCGAAGAAGTCCGGACGCCAGCCGGTCGCCCGGCGGAGCAGCAGCTCGAGAGACCCGTCCGCCACCTCGAAGTGGTAACCCTCGTGCTCGAGGTGCTTCAGCTCGTCGAGCA
This sequence comes from Acidimicrobiales bacterium, assembly GCA_035532415.1. Taxonomy (GTDB): domain Bacteria; phylum Actinomycetota; class Acidimicrobiia; order Acidimicrobiales; family RAAP-2; genus DATKRB01. Next base: position 20,878 of record DATKRB010000063.1, read on the forward strand.
CCCGGCCGAGCACCTCCCCGTCGAGCTCGAGCCCGAGCTCGGCCGCCTTCATCGCCAGGGTGGAGCGACCCGCCATCTCCGACACCACCACGCGGGTGCCGTTGCCCACGAGGTCCGGCGAGACGTGCTCGTACAGGTCCCGACGCCTTGCGATCGCGCTGGCGTGCAGCCCGCCCTTGTGCGCGAACACCGAGGTCCCCACATAGGGCTGCTGGGGGTCCGGGGCGATGTTGACCAGTTCGGAGATGTGATGGGACACCGGCGTGAGCAGCTCGAGGCGCTCGGGCGGGATCGTGCGGACGTTGAGCTTCAGTGACAGGTTGGGAATGGTCGCCGACAGGTCGGCATTGCCCGATCGCTCCCCGTAGCCGTTCACGCATCCCTGCACGTGCGTCGCCCCGGAGCGGACCGCCGCCAGCGAGTTGGCCACCGCGCATCCGGTGTCGTTGTGGCAGTGGATCCCCACCTGGGCCTCCACCTGGCCCACCACGTCGGCGACGACCCGTTCGACGAGATCGGGCAGCATCCCGCCGTTGGTGTCGCACAGCACCAGCGACTCGGCCCCCGCCTCCTCCGCGGCACGCAGGACCCGGAAGGCGAACTCGGGGTTGTGGCGATAGCCGTCGAAGAAGTGCTCCGCGTCGAGGAAGACCCGCTTCCCGTTCTCCCGGAGGAACGACACCGAGTCGCCCACCATCGCCACCGCCTCGTCGAGGGAGGTGCGAAGGGCGTCGGTGACGTGCCGGTCCCACGACTTGGCCACGATGCAGACCACCGACGTGCTCGCCTCCACCAGCTTGCGCAGCACGTCGTCCTGCTCGGCCCGCACCCCGGCGCGCCGCGTCGAGCCGAAGGCCACGAGTGTCGATGTCGACAGCACCAGCTCGGCCGGCGCCCTCGCGAAGAACTCGTCGTCCTTGGGATTGGCTCCCGGCCAGCCGCCCTCGATGTACGTGACCCCGAGATGGTCGAGCTGCTCGGCCACCCGGATCTTGTCGTCGACGGTCAGGGAGAGCCCCTCCTGCTGGCTCCCGTCCCGCAGCGTGGTGTCGAAGATGTCGACGGCCGCGGGCATCGCCGGGAGCTCGTGGGAGTGAGCCGACGCGGTGTGGGCGTGCTCGCGCGCCTGGGGCGCGGTGTGCTCGCGCGCCTGGGGCGCGGTGTGCTCAGTCGACATGGTCGAGCCAGTCCTTGTAGCGGTCCACTCCGCCCCGCACAGCGGAGAAATAGGTCTGCTGGATCTCGCGGGTGATCGGCCCGGGACGCCCCTCCCCGACGATCCGGTCGTCGACGGCCCGGATCGGCACCACCTCGGCTGCGGTCCCGGTGAGGAACGCCTCGTCGGCCAGGTACAGGTCGGTCCGGATCAGCGGCTCGTGGCGGACGGCGACGCCCATGTCGGCCGCGATGGTCTCGACCGAGGCCTGGGTGATGCCGTCGAGCGCGCCCGCGTCGGCGCTGGGCGGCGTGACCAGCTCGCCGCCCCGCACGATGAACAGGTTCTCGCCGGTGCACTCGCTGACGTGCCCGTCGGGAGCCAGCAGCACGGCCTCGTCGTACCCGGCCTTCAGGGCCTCCACCTTGGCCAGCGAGGAATTGACGTACATCCCCGTCCCCTTGGCCGCGGTCGGCACCGCGTTGGGGTCGTGACGCTGCCAGGAGCTGATCTTGACCGAGACCCCGTTGGCCACCCCCTCGTCCCCGAGGTAGCTGCCCCAGGGCCAGGCGGCGATCGCCACGTTCACGGGCGAGGGCAACGGGTTCAACCCCATCTCCCCGTAGCCGAGGTAGACCAGGGGTCGGATGTAGCAGCCGTCGGTCATCCGGTTGACCCGGACCACGTCGCGGGTGGCCTGCACGAGGTCCGCCTCGCTGAACGGTATGTCGATCATGAACACCTTGGCCGACGTGAAGAGCCGGTGGATGTGGTCGGCGAGCCGGAAGACGGCGACCCCGTCCGGGGTGGGGTAGGCGCGGATCCCCTCGAACACGCCGGAGCCGTAGTGCATCGTGTGCGTGAGCACGTGAACCTTGGCGTCGGCCCAGTCGATGAGCTCGCCGTCCATCCAGATCTTCTCGGTCGGGGTGATGGGCACGGTCAGACCCTTTCTGCGATCGCGTCGCCGATCGCGCCAGTGGTGAGCGTCGGGGATCCCGCCCCGCCGGCGGCGGGGGCACCGGTTCCGGCCGTTCCGGCGGCGCCGGACCCGGTGAATTCGTCGATCGCCTTCTTCACCCGGGCGGCGGCGGCGGGCTCCCCCAGGTGCTCGAGCATGAGCGCGGCCGAATGGATGGCCGCCAGCGGGTTGGCGATGTCCTTGCCGGCGATGTCGTGCGCGGCCCCGTGAACCGGTTCGAACAGCGACGGTCCCGTCCGGGCAGGGTTGAGGTTGGCCGAGGCGGCGAACCCGATGCCGCCGCTGACCGCCCCGGCCAGATCGGTGAGGATGTCGCCGAAGAGGTTGTCGGTGACGATGACGTCGTAGCGGCGGGGCTGCTCCACCAGGTAGATGCAGGCGGCATCGACGTGGTTGTAGTCGCGGGCCACGTCCTCGAAGTCCCGGGCGACGTCGTCGACCGTCCTCTGCCAGAGGTCCCCGGAGAAGGTGAGGACGTTGGTCTTGTGCACGAGCGTCAGCTTGTGCGCCGGGCGGCTGCGGGCCAGGTCGAAGGCGAACCGCACACAGCGTTCGGCGCCCATCCGGGTGTTGACCGAACCTTGCGTGGCCACCTCGGCGGGGGTGCCCTTCCGGAGGAACCCTCCCTCGCCGGCGTAGGCCCCCTCGGTGTTCTCCCGGATCACCACGAAATCGGCGCCCTCGGCGATCGACCCGGGGACCCCCGTGAACGGCCGCAGGTTGATGTAGAGGTCGAGCTCGAAGCGGAGCCGGAGCAACAACCCCCGCTCGAGCGTGCCCGGAGGCACCGTCGTGTCCCCGATCGGCGGGCCCACCGCCCCGAGGAGGATGGCGTCGAACCCGCTCAGCTCGGCCAGGACGGCGTCGGGCAGCACCTCGCCGGTGCGGACGTAGCGGTCCGCACCCAGGTCGTAGTCGGTCGTATCGAGCCGGACCCCGGTGGCGGCGACCACCTTCAGGGCCTCGCGACAGACCTCGGGACCGATCCCGTCGCCGCCGATGACCGCCACCCGGTGGGGGCTCACGCGCCCCACCTTTCCACCTGGCCTGCTGGATCGATCACCCGCACTGCCCACTGCCTCCGTTCTCAATTCTTGTCGTCGTTCCCGAGGTCATGCCCCCTGCCTCGAGCTCCTGGCTGAAATCCGTCCCCCGAAGGCCCCTTCCGGCAAAAGAAAAACCGCCCACCAAGTGGACGGTCGAGCAGGCGTGCACCAATCGGTGCACGCCTAGCGAATGACGAATACGGGATAGAGGGCGGTCGTCACCAGATGGACAGTTTCCCCTACGGGCTCGGGTCCGTCAACCTGCCGTTCGGTCGGCCGGGGCGGCGGGGGTGGCGGGGGTGTCGCCGCCGGGCGGGAGCCGGTGGTGCCACCCGGCGCGCCGAATGACGGAGAACCAGTCCCTTCGATCTTCGCTACCCGCCGCCATCAACACGACGGCGACCTGCAGGATGACGTAGGCGAAGGCGGAGACCGCAAGGACGACCCAGCCACCGGTCCGGTCGTCACGGAGGAGCGCCCATGCGCCCGCGGCTACGATGCCCGCCGCCGCCGCCGCCCGAAGCCCCGGCATCCGCAGTCGCCCTTGAGCGCGCAGCGCGCCGAAGAAGACCACCGCTCCGGCCACGTTGCCGGCTATCGACCCGTACAGGGCGCCGTCAAAGCCGATCAGCCGGGTGAGCAGGAAGCTGACCACGCCGTTGGTGACCACGTTGGCGATCGCACCGGCAGCCGGCGCGCCCATCCTCCCGCTCCCGATCTCCCGCATGACGAGGGGAGCGGGGAGCAGGTTGAAGGCGATGGCGATCGCCGAGACCTGGGCTGCCAGGGCGGCCCCGGGCAGGCCGGGCGAACCCAGCCACAGTCGGATGAAGGTGGGGGCGAACACGACGACTGCCCCGAGCACGACCGCACCGACGGCGAAGCTCGCCGTTCCCAGCCGACGATAGATCCGGTCGAGGCGCTCCGGACGGGTGGCGGCCAGCTCTGCGGCGGCCGCCACCAGCGGCACGAGCGGTAGCAGGGCGAGCACCTTGGCCTGGCCGACCAGCGTGGTACCCACATTGTACGCGGCGGAGGCCGGCGCTCCGACGTACCGGGCCAGGACGAGCTTGTCCCACTGCACGTCAATTACCTCGGACACCTGCGCGGTGACCAGCAAACCCGATGCGGCCAACCAGACCCGAAGGTTCCTGGGCCGCACGACTCCGAAGCCGATGCCCGGGGCGACGCGATGAGTCGCCCAGGCTCGCCCCGCATAATCGGCTCCGAGCTGAACGGCAGCCCCCGTGAACAGTGCCCAGAGCCCACCCCCCGAAAGAACCCAGAGGATCGTCACGAGCGAGCCGGAGACCTCCCCCACGGTACGGCAGATCGACTCGAGATCGGTCCGCTGGACTCCCCTCAACACGGCGAAGTGGCCGTCGGCCACGAGGCCGAGGCCGAGGAGCACGACACAGGCCCGGATCAGCTCGTCGATCTCTCCCGGAGTGACCCCCGGCACCCCTCGGGGGAACACCCAGGCCGAGATCGTCGAGGCTCCCACCACTCCGAGAACGACGAGCAGACCCCCGGTGGCCACCAGGATCGCCGAGCCCTCCCGGGTCGAGCGCTTGGCACCTTCGCGATCGCCTGCTCCCCAAGCCGCGGCGACCCGTCGGGTCACCTCGGTACGGACGCCGAGGTCGGCCATGGATCCCACGGCCAACACGGTCGAGATGGCCACCCACACCCCGTACACGTCCGCACCAACTCGGTGCAGCACCACAGGGATGACCGCGAGGCCCAAGCCGATCCGGAAGGCGTATTCGACCCCGCCCCGGCTCAGCGCCTTCATGACGGTGCCGGTGGAGGTTCCTGTCAGCGGCTCTGCGCTCACCGCCGGGGTCTCAGTATCTCGACGGCCGGCCGGAGGCGAACCTGAGCTGCGCCACCCTGGCCGCCTGGTCGTGCGCTGACGGCCCCGGGGGAACCGCAACGACATCGTAGTGCCAGTCCTCGTCCCGTCGCCGGTCGAGACACTCCGCCGCCCTGGCCTCCATGGTCCTTGCATCATCGACCCCACCGAGGCCCACGGAAACACCGAATTTGTCGAACCAGACCAGCGGCCCGTAGCCGGCGTGCGAGAGGACGGCGAACGGGCGCCGCCAGTCGTTGCCCGTGACCTCGTACAACGCCGGATGCCACTCAAAGACCACGAACGGATGATGCTCGCCCAGGAGGCAGGAGGCACCGGCCAGGACGGCGCCGTCCATGCCGTCGACGTCCACCTTCAGGACGTCGACCGCTGCCGGCACCACCTCGTCGAGTGGCCGGGCCTCGGTGAACCCGGGTCCCTGCGCGCTGGCCGTGCCCGGATGGGTCCGGACCAGGTTCCGCGCGGTGGAGGCCCCGTCGGAGAGCATCGCCCGAACGACCCGTGCCCTTGGTTCGTGAGCAAGGTTCTGGATCACGAGGCCGGCAAACCGGGGATCGGGCTCGACGCAGGTGACGGACTCGAGGGCGCCGTCCTCGAGGTTGCTCAACAGGAGCAGCGCCGTATCCCCCACCGCTGCACCCACGTCGACGACACGGACCGGCCGCCCGAGCGTGACGAACGCCTCGGGGGCGATCTCGACGAGCGGGGCGTTGTAGTTGACGAACCGGCGGCTCCAGAGCGGGTACGTGTAGCCCACGGGCACAGCGACCCGGTGCCCGTGGATCCGCGTGGTCACGTCGGATCGACCGGCCAGGGCGTCGAACGACGACCACATCCGCCAGAAACAGGGCCAGGTCCTCGCGCCCACGAGCTTGGAGGCCCCGAGGAGGAGGTTGTAACCGGCACTCGTGAGAGGGCCGGTCATCCGGCGGCCTCGTCGCACAGGTGGTCGAGCCGGCCTGCGCACTCATCCCATGAGAACCGGGCTACAACCCGATCGCGTGTCTCCCGGTCGATCGGCCCGATCCCATCGAGAACGGCCGCCTCGATCCCGGCAGCGAGCGCTCCTCGCTGCGGCTCCACCAGCAACCCGGTCACACCCTCGTCGATGACCTCACGGTAGCCACCCCTGCGCAGCGCCACGACGGGCGTCCCGCAGGATATCGACTCGAGCGTGGTGAGCCCGAAGGGCTCACCGGCGGCAGCACAGACCGTGGCGGCAGCCCGCTGGTAGAGATCAACGAGCTCCCTCCTCGGGATCGACGAATGAAGATGGAGGCGGACACCCAGATCGTCCGCCATCTGTGCCAGCTGCGCCGCAGCGCCAGGTGATCCGCGCCCGTACACGACGTGGAGGTCCGGACGGTTCCTCCTCTCGACAGCCCCGAGCGCGTCGACGACTCGCCAGTGTCCCTTGGCATGCTCCAGACCACCCACCGAGAGGACGAATCGCTCCCGCCGGGAGGTCTCGTGCGTATACACATCAGGATCCACGCCGGGAAGGCAAACCGAGGCGGACCGCCCGTACACGGCCTGAACCGCCTCGGCACTGAAGATCGAATTCACCACGACCGCGTCGGCGGCCGCTACCGAAGCCTTGTCCCGGACTCCCAGCACGTAGTCGGTCAGGAACCGCCGGGCCCGGCGCGGATGCCAGGGGTGCCCGAACGCCGGACCGTGGTAGCCGCGCTCGAAGCTGGCTCTCCGGGGTTCCTGCATGAAGTAGAGGGCCGGCGTCTGAACCCGGCGGAGCACCCCGGGCGCCTGAAACAGCCTGCAACCGTGCACCAGAGCCAAGTCGAAGTGTTGCGCATCGATGTCGCCCGCAACCCTTCGCTCGAGCTGCATCAGGTGGGGGATCTCCCGGGTCCCGGAACGGAGCGGGTAGTCCGAGGTTCCGACCACCTCCTTCAGGAGGCACTCATCGCTGTCGCCGTCACTGTCGGCTGCTCTGTTCACACGGAACCACGTGTAGTCGTGACGGCTGCGCGACACGGTCTCGATCAGAAAGTTATAGGCACCGCCGGGACCGAGATCATGGTATAGAGCAATCCTCATCTCGCTGCACCTGCGGCGAGCACGCGCCGCATCGCCTCGGCGTGCGCGTCGAGATACGCGTGGCCGTGGATGCGATCAGGCTCGAGATGAGCACCCTCTGCCCACTCGTTCCACGCGTTGACGAACAGGATCGTGTCGCCGCGCCTGAGAGCCAGGGCTCGGCGTGCTGACGCCTCGACCCATGCGCCGTACCGCTCCGGGGTCGAACCGACGAAGACCGATGCACCCGACGGACGCCGGGGCGAATTGTCCCAATCCGTGAAGACGCAGGGGAAGCGAAGGTAGCCCGGTACCGGTCGTTCCAACGCCTGACTGACGGAATGCTGGTAGCTGTACCGCACGTAAGGGCTGGGGCGTCCCAGGAGGCGACGACAGCGGTCCGCTGCCCTGAGGGCGAGCGGCCGGGACACGTCCCAACCGGGGGCGAACTCGGTGGCGGCGTCGAAGCCGATCCTTTCGGGATCACCCTCCTCCACGGCGAATCGCTCCACTTTGCAGAGGTACGGATCGCCCACTCCGGCAGCCGCCGCTTCCTCGCGCCAGATCTCCGCCGTCCGCCGGGGCTCCGGGAGGCTGCTCGCCCGGTACACGAGGAGGAGCGGCCGTCCGTCGATCCGCAGGTACCTCGGATCAGCGAACACGCCGGCCAACCATCGGCCGTGCACCCGATCGTCCTCGGGAGAGTAGTCCTGTGCAAGCAGAACGCTGTTGCTCTGACCGTCCCAATTGCGGGTCCAGTTCTCGTTTGCCCAGCAGAGGCAGAAGGGAAGGTCCGGCAGGGCTGTACGCAGGACCTCGTCGAGGGGGAGCTCGAGCAGGCGCTTTCCGGAGAACCAGTAGTGGTAATAACAGAAGGCGTCCACCCCGTGGGACAGGGCCAGCTCGGCTTGCGCCCGCTGGACGTCCGGGTCACGAAGATCGTAGAAGCCGAGATCTCCGGGGAGGTCCGGTTGGTTGTGCCCCCTGAACAGCGGGACAGCCTTCTTCACGTTGTCCCAGTCGGTGAACCCGGCCCCCCACCACCGGTCGTTCTCGGGAATCGGGTGGTACTGAGGCAGATAAAAGGCCACCGAGCGGAGACGCGACGAAGTCTCGGACCGTTCGCCCTCGATGTCCTCCGTCGCGTCCTGCATCAAGATCCCGGGCTCGGGCCCCCGCCTGGCCATTCCCAGAGCCTACCGAGCCGACATCGGCCCGAACTTCCACAGGAACCCCCGATCGCGGCCGTGACAACCATGGCCATCCGCTCCTCTCGCACCAGGAACCCACCGGCATGCTCCGGTCGCCCCGGCCCGACCACCTACCATCCCGGGTGTGAGCCCGCGACATGAGCCAAACGGGCACGCTTCGAGATCCGAACGGGCCGGCACCATCTCGGTCGCCATGTGCACGTTCAACGGCCAGGCCTACCTCGGTGAGCAGCTCGAGAGCCTGGCCGCCCAGACCAGGCTCCCCGCGGAGCTGGTGGTGCGCGACGACGGCTCGACCGACGAGACCGTGCCCATCCTCGAGCAGTTCGCCCGGACGGCGTTGTTCCCGGTGCGCGTGACACGCAATGCCACCCGGCTCGGCATCCCGGACAACTTCGCGGCGGCAATCTCCGACGCCCGCTGCGAGCTGATCGCCCTCGCCGATCAGGACGATCGCTGGTACCCGCACAAGCTCGAACGGCTCGACCGGGCCCTCCGCGCGGACCCCGCCGCGCTCGGCGCCTTCAGCGACGCCGACTGCATCGCCGCCGACGGGTCGCCGCTGCAACGCGAGCTCTGGGAGGGCGCCGGGTTCACCGCCCGCAAGCAGCGGCGGTTCGCCGCCGGTGACGGGCTGGCGGTTCTCGTGCAGCACAACGTCGTGACCGGGGCCACCCTCGTCTTCCGGTCGAGCTGCCGGCCGATCGTGCTCCCGATACCCGCCTGTGCGGTCCACGACCAGTGGATCGCGCTGCTGCTGGAGGGAGTGGGGCACCTCGTCGCCGTGCCCGAGAAGCTGATCGGCTACCGCATCCACCCGGGCAACACGATCGGGTTGGGCGGGACTCCCATCCGGATGCAGCTCGCCCGGGATTACGACAAGACCGCCCTGCGCGCCGACGAGGCGGCCATCGCGGATGCGGCGGTCACCCGCTTGGAGGGACGGGCCGGCGATGACGTGGTGGGCGCCTTGGGGGCCAAGGCCGCGCATTCTCGATTCCGGGGATCCCTGCCGGGCGGGCTTCCGGCCCGGCTCCGCTCGATGGCGCCGCGGGTGGCGAGGGGTGATTACCGGCGGTACTCCAACGGATTGAAGAGCTGGGCGTACGACATGGTGCACGGCTGAGCCGCCGTGCGGCGCGCCGCCGTACGGGGTCCCCATGCTCGGGTGACACGAGCGGCGTGAGGTGCCGGCGCTCCGGTGCCTACGTGCCCGGTTCCTCAAGCACCGAGCGGTAGAGCGAGAGCAACGCGTCGACGTGGGTCCCGACGCTCGGGAGCAGCCCGGACGCCTCGTCGACCCCACGCCTGAGGGCCTCCCGGCCGGATGCGTCGCACGCCTCCTTCATCCGATCGGCCAATGCCTCCACATCACCCGTGGGGTACGTCAGCACGGCACTTGCCGGCAGCCCGTGCGAACCCGATTCCGACGCGATGACCGGCGTGCCCTGCGCGATGGCCTCGAGGGCGGTGATGGACTGCCCTTCCCATGCCGAAGGCAGCACGAGCGCCAACGCCTGCCGCATCAGGTCGAGCCTCTCGCGACCGACCACGGGCCCGAGAAGCCGCACCCGACCCGGCGCGGACCTCCGCACCGCCTCACGGACCTCGGCCGCCTGGTCCCCGTCCGGCCCTGCGATGTCGCAGCCGGGAAGATCGGGGTGTGCCTCGACGGCTGCGACGAGGTCGCCGAGGCGCTTCTGCGCCGCCAGGCGTGCGACGGCCAGAAAGCGGCCGGAGCTCCCCCGGGACGCCGCCCCGACGACCCGGGCGTCGGAAGGCACCATGTTCGGAAGGACGACCACCCGTTCGGGCGCGACCCCGTAGCCGTCGCAGATGGCCTGACGCTGCTCCTCGGTGAGTGCGACGACGCAGCGGACCCGTCCGAGGATCCTGGCGGCCACGAACCGGTCGAACGCGGCCATGACGAGCCGATCCCCACGCCGGGCGCGTTCGGGCGGTGACAGCAGCCCCCCGTGGGGCGTGAAGACCAGGGGCCGACCCCGGCACGATCCGACCGCCTGCAGGAGGAGCGGCCGCGAGTAGTCGTGAACGTGCACCACGTCGGGGACCTCGGGCCCGCGGGGATCGGTGAGCTGCCGCATCGCCCGCCAGAAGGCCCGCCGGCGGGCCCGGTGGACGCGCACACCGCGGGGTTCGGCCAGGGCCCCGTGGTCGTCCCGGGCACGACCCAGCGGCAGCTCGTCCTGGCGCAGCACGGCCACCTCCACGCCTCGCCGTTGCAGCTCACCGACCAGCTCGACGAGGTGGGTCTCCACCCCGCCGACCTCGGGGGCGAACGAGGTCGTGACCAGGAGGACCCGGCGGACACTCACAGCCGGTTCGGCGGCCGGACCCACCGGTGGCGCCACAGGTAACGGCTCACCGCCCACGCGTGGGCGACCCCCCTCCTGCTGAAGACCGCCCGGCTGGTGCGCCTGGGTGCATGATCGCACCGGGCGTCACCCACCTGCAGGATGCGCCACCCGCGCCCGCGGAGACGAAGGCAGAAGTCGACGTCCTCGGGTCCGTAGAAGAAGGACTCGTCAAGGCCGCCCACCTCGTCGAACGCCTCCCGGCGCACCAGCTGGCACGCGCCGATCGCCGCCTCCACCTCCCACGAGGGCATCGATCGGTCACCCGTCCCCCCGTACACGTTCGTGATCCCCAGGAGCCTCGCGACCTTACGGAGCAGCCCCGGCGCCCTTCCCGCGCTCGCCTCGGGGGGCAGCCCGCTGAACACCGGCACCGTCATCGCGACCGTCGGGTCGCGCTCGAGAGGTCCGAGAAGGAGGGAGAGGCAGTTGGGACGGAGCCGGGCGTCGCTGTCGAGCAGGCAGACGAACGGCGAGGAACCGGCTGCCACGCCACGGTTCCGCCCGGCCGCGACCCCGAGATTGCCCGGGTTGCGGAGGACGGTGACGGCACCGGTGTCGGGCACGGTGACCGGACGCGCCGACCCGTTGTCGACCACCACCACGGACACGTCCACCCCTGTCGACGAGTTCGCCGACGCAACGGCGCCGCGCATATCGTCCTCGTCGTCCCACGTCAGGACCACCACGTCGACCGTCTCGGTCAAGCTGCCCTCCCCGACCGGCTCCCGGAGGTCTTAGCAGACCGGACCACCCCTCTTGCGTGACGGTGGACCGACGGTCGGACGTGGCGATCCAGCGGTCCGCGGGCGGGCGCCGGGGAACGGGTTCCCCGCGGCTGGATCACGCACCGCCGCCCGGAGCCGATAGCCTCAATTCACGAGTTGCCGCGGCGAGGACGCCGCGCACCCACGGAGGCAGCAGTGACCGACCCATCCCTAAACCAGACCGAGCCGACCCGGCTCACCCGCACCACGTACGACCGCCTGCAGGCCGAGCTCGAGGACCTGACCACCCGGGGTCGGGTGGAGATCGCCCAGCACATCGAGGCGGCACGGGCGCTCGGAGACCTGTCCGAGAACGGCGACTACCACGCGGCCAAGGACTCCCAGGGGAAGATGGAGGCGCGGGTTCGTCAGCTCCAGGCCCTGCTGAAGGGCGCCCACGTGATGGACGGCGTCGAAGCCGCCGACGGGACGGTCGCCACCGGGACCACGGTCACCCTCCGGTACGAGGGCGACGACGAGGACGACGTGCAGGAGTTCTTCGTCGGCTCGATAGAGGAGCGGCAGAGGGAGCTGCCGGTCGTGTCCCCCAGCGCTCCGCTCGGCCAGGCGCTGATCGGCAAGTCCGCCGGGGCCACCGTGGAGTACCAGGCCCCCGGGGGCACGCTGCGTGTCGAGATCGTGAAAGTGGGGAGCTGACATGACTGCCGGTGCCGGCCAGAGTCAGAGGCAGGGAGAGAGCCAGGGCCAGGGCCCGGACCGGTCCCCCGGACCGAGGACCCTGGCCGACAAGATCTGGGACGCGCACGTCGTCCGTTCGGCCGAGGGCGAGCCCGACCTGCTGTTCATCGACCTGCACCTGGTGCACGAAGTCACCTCGCCCCAGGCCTTCGACGGGTTGCGGATGGCCGGCCGGCCGGTACGCCGGCCGGACCTGACGGTGGCCACGGCCGACCATAACGTGCCGACCCAGCACATCGACCAGCCCGTCGCCGATCCCGTCTCCGCCAAGCAGCTGCAGGTGCTCAGCGCCAACTGCGCCGAGTTCGGGATCACCTGCTACCCGATGGGCGACCCCAACCAGGGCATCGTGCACGTCATCGGGCCCGAGCAGGGACTGACCCAGCCCGGGATGACCATCGTGTGCGGCGACAGCCACACCTCCACCCACGGAGCCTTCGGCGCCCTGGCCTTCGGGATCGGCACCAGCGAGGTCGAGCACGTCCTCGCCACCCAGACCCTGCCCCAGCAGAGGCCGGCCACCATGTCCGTGGTGGTCGACGGGCAACTTGGAGCGGGGGTCACGGCCAAGGACGTCGCGTTGGCCGTCATCGGGCGCATCGGCACCGGTGGCGGCATGGGCCACGTGATCGAGTACCGGGGCTCGGCCATCCGGTCCCTGTCGATGGAAGGCCGGATGACGCTCTGCAACATGAGCATCGAGGGCGGGGCCCGAGCCGGGCTGGTGGCTCCCGACGACACCACGCTCGCCTACGTGCAAGGCCGCCCGCACGCCCCGACGGGGCCGCTGTGGGAGCAGGCGCTCGACGCGTGGCGCTCCCTGGTCACCGACGAGGGCGCCGCCTTCGACAAGGAGGTCTGGCTCGACGCCGGGAGCCTGATCCCCCACGTCACCTGGGGTACGAACCCGGCACAGGTCGCCCCGATCGACGGGACCGTGCCCGACCCCGACAGCTTCGCCGAACCCGGGGAACGCGAGGCGGCTACCCGGGCCTTGGCCTATATGGGCCTCACGCCCGGGACGCCGCTCCGGGAGATCGCCGTCGACACCGTCTTCGTCGGGTCCTGCACCAACTCGCGCATCGAGGACCTGCGGGCGGCGGCGGCGGTGCTCCGCGGGCGGCAGGTGCGCTCGGGGCTACGGGCACTGGTGGTCCCGGGCTCCCACAGAGTGAAGGCGCAGGCCGAGGCCGAGGGGCTCGACGCCGTCTTCACCGCGGCGGGCTTCGATTGGCGGGAGCCGGGCTGCTCGATGTGCCTCGCGATGAACCCCGACAAGCTGGCACCGGGCGAGCGGTGCGCCTCCACCTCCAACCGGAACTTCGAGGGGCGCCAGGGCCGGGGTGGGCGAACCCACCTGGTGTCTCCGGCGATCGCCGCCGCCACCGCCGTGGCCGGCCGGTTCGCGACCCCAGAGGATCTCGACCGATGAGGCCCGTGACCATCGTGTCCGGCCGGGCGGTGCCGCTCGACCGCTCGGACGTCGACACCGACCAGATCATCCCCTCGGACTGGCTGAAGCGGGTGGAGCGGACCGGGTTCGGCGCCGGGCTCTTCTCCGAGTGGCGCGACGACCGCGACTTCGTCCTCAACCACCCCGAGCATGTGGGGGCCACCATTCTGGTGGCCGGGCACAATTTCGGAACCGGATCCTCCCGCGAGCACGCCGTCTGGGCCCTTATGGACTACGGGTTTGAGGCCGTGGTCTCCTCGCAGTTCGCGGACATCTTCCGCAACAACTGCACCAAGCAGGGGCTCCTGCCGGTACAGGTCTCGGCCGAGCTCGACCGGGCGCTGCTCGATGCCGTTGCCGCCGACCCCGGGCTGGAGCTCACCATCGACGTTGCCCGGGGAACGATAGAGGCGCCGGCGGCCGGGCTCGCCGGGACGTTCCCGCTCGACGAGTTCACCCGGGAGCGCCTGCTCAACGGCTGGGACGACATCGGCCTGACCATGCGTCACGTCACGGACATCGACGCCTACGAAGCCGGGCGTCCGGCCTGGCTGCCGAGGGCATCGCCCGTCGGCTGACTGGCCTGGCGGCCCCGGGACCTGGGGTGGGGGTTCCGGGGCCTGGGGGTTCCGGGGCCTGGGGGTTCCGGGGCCTGGCGGTTCCGGGGCCTGGCGGTTCTCCGTGGGCCCTGACGGACGGGGCGGACGGCGGATCCCGTATGGTACACCCCCTGCAATTCTGGTCTCATTGATACAGCCTCATGTCATCCTGTTTCTGTGCCCGCGATGGAAATGACCCGCCAGGCGATCGAGCTCCTCCGTTCGGCCCTGGCGGCGGCGCCGCCGGAACTGGTGCAGGCAGGAGACGCTGCGCGAATGGTGGCGGCTTTCGCTGAAGTCGAGCGGGTTGGGGCCGCAGGCAAGGCCCTCTACGCCCGCCGGGTCGAAGCGACCGCCGCCTACCAGGACACCGGCCATCGCAACGCGGCATCCTGGTTGGCCGACCTCTCGGGTGAGTCGGTGGGCCACGCCATGGCAGTGCTCGAGACGACCCGCCGGCTCGAGACGACCCCCGCCGTGCTCGACGCGTTCGCGAGGGGTGAGATCTCCGCCGCCCAGGCGAAGGAGGTGGCCGGCGCCGGGGTCCAAGATCCGTCAACCGCCGACGAGTTGCTGCGCTCGGCGCGCACCGAGTCCTTTCGCGACCTGAGAGCCCGGGCGGCTCGCGCCAAGCGACACGCCCGAGGCGAGGAGGAGGAGCAGGCTCGAGAGGCTCGGGCCCATGCCGGTCGCTACTTTCGCAGCTGGGAGCCTGAAGAGGGCGGCGTCCGGTTCGAGGCGTGGCTCACCAAGCGCGACGGGGCGCGCGTACTGACCAGCGTCGAGGCCGAAGCCAAAAGAGTCTTCCGAGAGGCCCGCACGGAAGGGGTCCACGAACCACATGAGCGATACCGGGCCGACGCCCTCGTTCACCTCTGCAAGGGTGGGCGTCCTGGGCCCGGGGCCCGGGTGCTCGTTCGGGTGGATGCCGGTGCGCTCACACGGGGCAACGTGCAGCGTGGTGAGGTCTGCGAGATCGCCGGCGTAGGCCCGGTTCCCGTCGCCACGGCACGGGAGCTGATGGGCGACGCCGTCTTCAACGTATTGGTGTTCGACGGAATCGACGTCACGTGCGTGACGAGCACCAAGCGGACGATCCCCGCATCTCTGCGCGTCGCCCTCATGGAGCGGGATCCGGTCTGTGTGGTCCCGGGATGTACGGCTGCTCACCAGCTCGAGATCGACCATTGGCAGCAGGACTACAACAAGGATGGGCCGACCCGGCTCTCCAACTTGGCCAGACTGTGCAAACCGCACCACGACCTCCACAGCTACCGCGGCTGGCATCTCGAGGGTGGACCGGGACAGTGGCGCTGGATCGGTCCGGGAGGAAAGGCGCCGCCAGGCTCGACGGTAGTCGGGCCAGAAGATCCGGGCTTTTCCTCCTCAGAGCCGACGGAAATCACCAGCAGAACTGCCTGATCGGGCTACGTCGCCTGGGCGCAGCACGGGCGTCGTTCCGCCCCGACGACCCCCGCAGGAGTCCGTCGGGGCGGAAGGTGGGTCACCCCTCGAGCCCCGTGCCGCCGGAACCCTCGAGTTGCACGGCACGATTGGCCGCACTCACCACTGCCGCCAGTGACGCGTCGAGGATGCTCGAGTCCATGCCGACACCCCACCAGGTCCTGCCACCCTTCCCTTCCGCCTCGACGTAGGCCACCGCCGACGCGCCGCTCCCCGACGTGAGGGCGTGCTCGCTGTAGTCCTTCACCTCAAAGGTGATGCCCAGCTCCTCCCGGAGACCCGACACCAGGGCGTCGATCGGCCCGTTGCCCCGCCCGCGGACGGTCCGGTGCTTCCCGTCGACCAGCAATTGGGCCACCACCGTCGTCCGGTTGGCGTCGGGAACAGCGTCCCCGGTGGTCCCGTCCCCGGCCCCCGCTGCGCTGCCGGTGGTCACCTCGCTCCCCACGAGCCGGATCCCCGCGTCCTGCGGGAGGTAGGTGTCGCTGAACACCTCCCACATCTCGGCGGGCCGGATCACCGTGCCGCTCGCCTCCGTGACGGTCTGCACCCGCTTGGAGAACTCAACCTGCAGACGGCGAGGGAGGTCGAGGCCGTGCTCGATGTCCATCACATAGGCCACCCCGCCCTTACCGGACTGGCTGTTGACCTGAATGATCGCCTCGTAGGTCCGGCCCGTATGCTTGGGGTCGATCGGCAGGTAGGGGACCTCCCATTGCTCGTAGTCGTCGCCGATCGCCGCCATGCCCTTCCTGATCGCGTCCTGGTGAGAGCCCGAGAAGGCCGTGTAGACGAGGTCGCCCGCATAGGGATGGCGCGGGTGGACCGGCAGACGGGTCGCGTACTCGGCCACCCTCCTGATCCGGTCGATGTCGCCGAAGTCGAGAGCCGGGTCGACTCCCTGCGAGAAGAGGTTCATGGCCAATGTCACGATGTCGACGTTGCCGGTGCGCTCGCCGTTGCCGAACAACGTGCCCTCAATCCGGTCCGCCCCGGCCAGGACCGCCAGTTCGGCCGCGGCAACCGCCGTCCCCCGGTCGTTGTGGGGGTGAAGGCTGAGCACCACCGAGCTCCGGTTGGCGATGGTCCGGCTGAACCACTCGATCACGTCCGCGTACACATTGGGCGTGTACATCTCCACCGTGGCCGGAAGGTTGATGATGATCGGGCGGTCCGGCGTGGGCCCGATGACGTCCATCACCGCCTCGCAGATCTCCACTGCGAACTCGGGCTCGGTGCCGGTGAAGCTCTCCGGGGAGTACTCGTACCGGATGTCGGTACCGGGCAGCATCTTCTCGAACTTCTTGCACAACTCGGCTGCCGAGACTGCGATGTCGACGATGCCGGCCTTGTCGAGCCCGAAGACGACGCGTCGCTGAAGCTCGGACGTCGAGTTGTAGAAGTGCACGATCGCGCGGGGTACGCCCACCAGCGATTCGTACGTCCGCTCAATGAGCTCCTCGCGACACTGCACCAGCACCTGGATCGTGACGTCGTCGGGGATCAGGCCGTCCTGAATGATCGTCCGCTGAAAGTCGAAGTCCGGCTGGGAAGCCGAAGGGAACCCGACCTCGATCTCCTTGAACCCGATCTTCACCAGCGTCTCGAAGAGGCGGAGCTTGCGCTCGGGATCCATCGGGTCGATGAGTGCCTGGTTCCCGTCGCGCAGGTCCACGCTGGCCCATTGGGGCGCCTTGCTCATCTGGCGGTCAGGCCAGGTCCGGTCGCTGAGCTGCAACGGGACGTGCGACCGGTACAGGTGAAACGGCATGGGCGAGACATCGCAGGGCAGAGCCAGGCGGGCCGGTTCCACCCGTTCCGTGCCGGTATCGCCGGTGTGCGCTCCACTCATCACTCGCTCCCTCTCTCGCGGGCCTCGACCAGCAACACCCAACCCTGATACGGGAGCCCGCCCGCCATCGTCACCGCGGCTGGCCCACGGAGACCCGGCTCCGATCCGAGCCGAAACACACCCAGCCGCGCCCCAACAAAAAACCCCCTGGCCGTCAGGCGCAGGAGGTTGCGGGCGAACGCGGTGTGGCGTTCGCCGTCAGATCAGCAGCAGGTCGTGCGTAGGGACTCCGTACATGACCCCGCAATTGTGCCAGCGGGCGTGGCCTTCGTCAAGGCGGCCGGCCCAAGACCGCTCGGGACTACCCTGGGCCGTATGCGGCAGCTCCTGAGGGCACTGGGCGTCGTCGGCTTCGCGGCGGTCGCCATCGCGGTGACGACGGTGGTGAGGCGGTGGTCGGCGGAGCGCGCCCCCCACCGGGATCTGAACGGTTCAGGACCGGTCATCGGCAGCTTCGACACCTGGCCCACCGTGCCCAGAGCGGCCGCGAAGGGAACCGAGCCGGTAGCGGGGACGGTCGCGGGGACGCTCACCGAGCCGTGACCCGAGCCGGAGCGAGCCGTGACTGGGACCGGGTCGGCGGCCGGGCGATCAGAGGGTGATGCGGTGGATCTCGAGGATGCCCTCGTCACCGCGCAGGCGGACCAGCGCCTCGTCGGGTGCAGGCCCCTTGGTGGCGAGCACCATGAGGGCGGTGCTGCTCTCGCGGCTGGGCCCGACCGCCATTGACGAGATCGACACGCCGGCGTCGCCGAGGACCGCTCCGACCACGCCGATCATCCCCGGACGGTCATCGTTGCGCACGACCAGCATGTGCGGGGAAGGTGGGACCTCCACCAGGTGGTCGTCCACCATCACGATCCTCGGCTCGACCCGGACCCCCGCCCCCGCGAGGGTGCCCGATACCGCGTGGCTCCCCGACTTCAGGGTGATGAGGCTCTTGTAGTCGTGGGACGTCACCGTGGAGATCTCGCGAACCTCGAGACCACGCTGCTCGGCCAGCTGCGGAGCGTTGACGTACGAGACCGGCTCGTCGGTGGAGCCTGCGAAGAGCCCCTTCAGCACGGACAGGGTGAGGATGCCGGTACCGGTGCCGGCCAGCGCCCCGAGGTAGTGGATCTCGAGCTGGTCGGGGAGACCGTCGTGGAGGCAACCGAAGAACCGGCCCAGCTGTTCGGCCAACGCCATGAAGGGCCGCACCGTCTCGGACACGTCGGTTGCGGCGACATTGACCGCGTAGGGCACGAAGTCCCCGGCCAGTGCCAGCAGGACCTGCTCGGCGATGGTGACCCCCGCCTTGTCCTGCGCCTCCACCGTGGAGGCCCCGAGGTGCGGTGCCACCACGACCGACTGCAGCTCGAACAAGGGCGACTCGGTGGTCGGCTCCTTGGCGAACACGTCGAGCCCTGCGCCCTGCACGTGGCCGTCGCGGATGGCGTCGGCGAGGGCCTCCTCGTCGATGATCCCACCACGGGCGGTGTTGATGATCCGCACGCCGGGCTTCGCCTTGGCCAGGAGGTCCTTCCCGATCAACCCGAGCGTCTCGGGGGTCTTCGGCAGGTGGACGGTCACGAAGTCCGATGCGGCGAACAGCTCCTCGAGGGAACAGAGCTCCACCCCCATGTGCCGGGCCCGGTCCGCCGAAACGAACGGGTCGTAGGCGATCAGCCGCATACCGAAGGCCAGCGCCCGCTGGGCGACGAGAGCGCCGACCCGCCCGAGGCCGACGATGCCGAGCGTCTTGCCGTGGAGCTCGACGCCCTCCCATTTCGAACGCTCCCACTTGCCGGCGACCAGAGCGGCGTGCGCCTGGGGGATGTTGCGGGCCTGGGCCAGCAACAGGGCCATCGCCTGCTCCGCTGCCGACAGGATGTTGGACTGCGGGGCGTTGACCACCATCACCCCCCTGGCGGTCGCCGCCGCGACGTCGACGTTGTCGAGCCCGATGCCGGCCCGGCCAACCACCACCAACGAGGTGCCGGCAGCCAGTACCTCGGCGGTGACCTGCGTGGCCGAGCGGATGATGAGGGCCTGCGCTCCGTCCACCGCGGACAGCAGCTCCTCGGGGGTCAGCCCCTCACGCACGTCCACCTCGTGGCCCGCCGCGGACAGCTGATCGAGCCCGCTCTGGGCGATCTTCTCCGTTACCAGTACCCGTGCCAACGTGCCGATCTCCTTGCTCCCCCGTTCGTCGGTCCCCCGATCCTCACTGCACTGCTTGACCGTCCGCGTCTCGCCCGCCGCGAGCGTGCCGCCTGTCCGGGGCCTGCCGCCGGTACGGAGCGTGCCGGTCCCAGGCCTACCCCCGGTCCCAGGCCTACCCCCGGTCCGAGGACCACCCCCGGCCCGAGGACCACCGCCGGCCCCAGGACCACCGCCGGTCGCACGCCTGTGGCGCTCCTGCAGGACGTCGCGGTCATTCGACCTCGGCGAACAGATCGGCCAAGCGGGTGACGCCCTCCACCAGATCGTCGTCCCCCAACGCGTAGGAGAGGCGGAAGTAACCCGGCGCCCCGAAGGCCTCTCCCGGCACCACGGCGACCTTGGCCTCCGTGATCGCGAGATCGGCGAGCTCGGCGCTCGACCCGGGCCGCCGGCCCCGGAGCTTGCGGCCGATCAGCCCCGCCACCGAGGGAAACGCGTAAAACGCGCCTTCGGGCTCGATGCATGTGACGCCCTGAATCTCGTTGAGCATCCGGTGAATGGTACGCCGGCGGCGATCGAAAGCCTCCCGCATGGCGCTCACCGCGGTGAGGTCGCCCGCCACCCCCGCCAGTGCCGCCCGCTGGGAGACGTTGGCGACGTTGGACGTCTCGTGCGACTGAATGTTGGTGGCCGCGAGGACGACGTCGGGCGGCCCGATGAGCCAACCCACGCGCCACCCGGTCATCGCGTAGGTCTTCGCCACCCCGTTGACCACCACGCACCGGTTGGCGAGCTCGGGGACGACCACGGGCATCGAGCGGTGAACGGCCGAGCCGTACACCAGGTGCTCGTAGATCTCGTCGGTCACCACCCACAGGCCCCTCTCGAGCGCCCACCGGCCGATCGCCTCCATCTCCCCGGCCGGGTAGACCGCCCCGGTCGGGTTGGAGGGGGAGACGAAGACCAGCACCTTGGTCCGCGGGGTCACGGCGGCCTCGAGATCGCCCACGGAGCACCGGAAGCCGGTCGACTCGTCGGAGCCGACGACCACCGGCACCCCGCCGGCCAGGGAGATGGACTCGGGGTAGGTGGTCCAGTAAGGGGCCAGCACCAGCACCTCGTCGCCGGGATCGCAGAGCACGGCGAAGGCGTTGGCCACGGCCTGCTTGCCGCCGTTGGTGACCAGGACCTGGCCGGCCCCCACGACCAGACCGGAGTCACGCAACGTCTTGGCGGCGATCGCCTCGCGTAGCTCCGGCAGGCCGGCGGTCGGGGTGTAGTGGTGGTTCCGGGGGTCTCGGCAGGCCGCCGCAGCGGCCTCCACGATGTGGTCGGGCGTCGCGAAATCCGGCTCGCCGGCACCGAAGCCGATCACGTGCTCACCTGCCGCCTGCAGCGCCTTTGCCTTGGCGTCCACCGCCAGGGTGGCCGAAGGCGCCACTGCGGCGGCCCGGAGGGACACGCGGCGGACCACGCGGCGTTCAGGGCTCGGCGTCACGATGTCATGATTCCATATGTGAACGACGCCCCCGACATCCACATCCCGCACGAGCTCCTGCCCGGAGACGGCCGCTTCGGCTCGGGCCCGTCCAAGGTCCGGTCCGAGCAGGTCGTCGCCTTGGGAAAGGTGAGCCGGACCTATCTCGGCACCAGCCACCGCCAGAGGGCGGTGAAGTCGGTGGTGGGCCGGGTCCGGGCGGGGCTCGCCGAGCTGTTCTCGTTGCCCGAGGGCTACGAGGTCGTGCTCGGCAACGGAGGCACCACCTGCTTCTGGGACGCCGCCACCTTCGGACTGGTGGAGTCGAAGAGCCAGCACCTTTCCTTCGGCGAGTTCTCCTCCAAGTTCGCGGCGGCCGCCAAGGCGGCGCCCCATCTGGGGGACCCCGAGGTCATTGAGTCCCCGGCCGGCACCCACCCGTTGCCGAGGGCCGACGAGTCGGTCGACCTGTACGCGCTCACCCACAACGAGACCTCGACCGGGGTGTCGATGGAGATCCGCCGACCGGGCGGCGCCGCCGCACCCGCCGACGGCGGCGGACTGGTGGCGGTCGACGCCACCTCCGGCGCGGGCGGGCTCCCGGTCGACCCCGCGCAGTTCGACGTCTACTACCTGGCCCCGCAGAAGTGCTTCGCCTCCGATGGCGGCCTCTGGCTGGCGCTGATGTCGCCCGCCGCGCTCCATCGCGTCGAACGGATAGCGGCGGCGGGACGCTGGGTACCAGCCTTTCTCGACCTGAAGATCGCCGTCGAGAACTCCCGCCTGGACCAGACCTACAACACGCCCGCGCTGTCCACGATCTTCCTACTGGCAGAGCAGATCGACTGGATGCTCGCCGGGGGTGGCCTGCCCTTCACCACCGGGCGATGCGACCGGTCCGCCGAGATCCTCTACACCTGGGCCGAACGATCCGAATTCGCCCGGCCGTTCGTGGAGAACCCGTCGGACCGCAGCCACGTGGTGGGGACGATCGACTTCGTCGACGCGGTCGACGCCGCCGCGGTGGCCAAGGTGCTCCGGGCCAACGGGATCGTGGACACCGAGCCCTATCGCAAGCTCGGACGGAACCAGCTGCGGGTCGCCATGTTCCCGTCCATCGATCCCGAGGACGTCGCCGCACTCGGCGCCTGCATCAATTACGTGGTCGGCGCGCTCGGTTGACGGGGCCACCGCAGGAGTCCCTGGTCCTGGTACACGGCCTCGGGAGCTCGGGCTCGTTCTGGGAGAACCTTCTCCCCGATCTCTCTGCCCGTTTCCGGGTCGAGACGCCCGACCTGCCCGGTCACGGTCCCGGAGCCGTCCGCCCGACCATGGCACAGGCCCACCCCCGCGAGCTGGCGGCCGCCCTGATGGAGCAGCTCCGCTCCGCCGGGGTCGACCGCCCCCACCTCGTGGGGCTGTCCCTCGGGGGCTGGGTGGTACTGGAGATGGCGGCCCTCGGCTTCGGCCGCAGCGTGGTGGCGCTGGCCCCGGCCGGGTTGTGGGTGGCCGGCCAGAAGATCGCGGCGGAGCGTTGGACGTCGTTCCTCCGACACGGCCTACCGCTGGTGGAGCCCGCGCTCCCGCGCCTGACCAGGCTCTCGCCGGTCAGGCGGGTGGTACTCCACTCACTCGTGCGTGATCCCGGGCGGGTCTCCGACAGCCAGCTGCTTGCAGCGGCAACCGCGCTGGGGCAGGCCAAGGGCTACAGAGCCTGCGACCGGGCGGCCGTGCGGAACCGGTTCACCGGTGCCGCCAAGTTGGAGGTCCCGACGACGGTGGCCTTCGGCGACGACGACCGGGTCCTCCCGACGACGACCTCCCAGAACCGCTCGCTGCTGCCCCGGAGCGCCGGGTTCACCATCGTGGAGGACTGCGGCCACGCCATGAGCTGGGACCGTCCCGACGCGTGCCTCGAGCTCATCGACAGCACCGCTGCCCGGGCGCCGCGCGCGGCCTCCTGAGGTCCGCAGGTTCCCGCGTCCGAGGTCCTGGGCCCCGAGGTCCGCCGACCGGCACGCCGGGTCAGCAGGTTGCCGGGTTGCCGGGTCAGCAGGTTGCCGGGTCAGCAGGTTGCCGGGTCAGCCCCCGGAAGCATCCTGCACGCGCTGCCGGCCCGCCGAGATGAACGGCATCATGTCCCGCAGCTCGGCACCCACCTGCTCGATCTGGTGCTTCTGGCCCGCCGAGCGCAACGCCTCGAACCGTGGCCGCCCGTTGCGGTTCTCCGCGATCCACTCCTCGGCGAACGACCCGTCCCTGATCTCGGCCAGGATGCGCTGCATCTCCGCCCGG
>DATKRB010000064.1:0-32520 GCA_035532415.1 Acidimicrobiales bacterium
ATGCACGAGATCCTCGGCCAGTCGCCGCTGGCGCCGCTGGTGTTCGGGAACAACCCCCCGGACTCGGGGAACGCCGAGCTCCTGGCGATCGGGACGAGGGCCGCCGGTCGGGAGGACCAGCGCGAGCGGTGGCTGGCGCCCCTCCTCGCCGGCGACCTGCGCAGCGGGTTCTCGATGACCGAGCCCGACACCGCCGGCTCGGACCCCACGCTCCTGCGCACCCGGGCCGAGCGCGACGGCGAGGAGTACGTCATCAACGGCCGCAAGTGGTTCACCACCAACGGCTCGGTGGCCGACTTCCTCATCGTCATGGTGGTGACCAATCCCGAGGTGCATCCCTACCAGGGGTGCTCGATGATCATCGTCCCCGTCGACACGCCGGGGGTCGAGATCGTGCGGGACGTCTCGACCATGGAGGACCCCGGGGCCCCCTACGGCAAGTTCGGCAACCACGCGGAGATCGCCTACCGCGACGTGCGGGTGCCGGTCGAGAACCTGCTCGGACGCGAAGGGGAGGGCTTCCAGCTCGCCCAGGCCCGGCTCGGGCCCGGGAGGATCCACCACTGCATGCGCTGGCTCGGCCAGTCCAAGCGGGCGTTCGACATGCTCTGCGAACGCGCCGTGTCGCGCTATGCGCACGGGTCGCTGCTGTCGGAGAAGCAGACCATCCAGAACTGGGTGGCCGACTCGCTGGCCCAGATGCAGGCCGCCCGCCTCATGACCCTCCACGCCGCGTGGAAGATGGACCAGCAGGGGGCGGCGGCCGCCCGGCTCGACATCGCCATGATCAAGTACTACGGCGCCGGGGTGCTGTACGACGTGGTCGACCGGGCCCTGCAGGTGCACGGCTCGCTCGGGTACTCCTCGGACCTGCCGCTCGAGTCGATGTACCGGGCCGCCCGGGGGGCCCGCTTTTACGACGGTCCCGACGAGGTCCACCGCCAGACGGTCGCCCGGCGGACGCTGAAGGAGTACTCGCCGTCCGAGGTCCCGACCGAGCACGTCCCGACCCGACGGGAAGCGGCGCGGCGCAAGTTCGCCGACCTCCTGTCGGAGGTGACGGCGGACTCCTGAGGAGGGTCAGCCGACCGGCGCGAGCTCGTCGAACCCGAGCGCCGACTCGAGCGCCGCGGCGGACCGGATGACCACGAGGTCGGCGTGCTGGGGCCCGACGAGCTGCAGGCCCACGGGGAGCCCCGCTGCCGTCAGGCCGGCACAGACGGTCGCCGCAGGCGACCGGGTCATGTTGAACGGGTAGGTGAAGCGCACCCAGTTGGCGTCCACCTCGCCGTTCACCAGACCGGCGGCGCCGAGGCCGAGCGGCGGCGGCGGGCCGGCCACGGTCGGGGTCACGAGGAGCCGGGCGTCGTGGAAGAGCTCCACCAGGCGGAGGTTCATCCGATGGCACTCGTCGAAGACCTGCAGGAGCCCGAGGGCCGTGGTGGAGGCGGCGTGCTCCACCAGGCTGGCGAGCCCCGGATCGAGCCGCTCCCGGTCCGGGTGCTCCCGCAGTGGCTCGAGGGACCGGTGGAGGCAGGCCCCCACCATGGTCAGCCACGCCCGCAGGGGGTCCTCGTCGAACACGGGGTCCACCTCGACGATCTCGGCGCCCAGGCCCTCGAGCACCGACAGCGCCCGCTCGCAGATCCCGAGCACCTCGCGATCGACGGTGGCGTAGCCGAGGGACGGGGCCCAGGCCACGCGGGAGGGCACGTGCGGGTCGACCAGGGCGGCCGGCCACGAGGCCTCGGGTCGGGGCAGTGACCGCAGGTCGGTCGGCTCGGGACCGACGGCCACGTCGAGGGCGGTGACGATGTCGGCGATCCGGCGGGCCATGGGTCCCGGGGTGGAGAGGTCGAGCCAGGACGGGGGCTCGGGGCCGCCGGCGGGCACCCGCCCGAGCGACGGCTTGACGCCGGACAGGCCGCAGCACGACGCGGGGATCCGGATGGATCCTCCCCCGTCCGATCCCGTGGCCAGGGGGACCATCCCCGAGGCCAGCGCGGCGGCGGAGCCGCCGGAGGACCCCCCGGGGCTGTGCGCCAGGTCGAAGGGGTTGCGGGTCTCCCCGAAGAGGGCGTTCGCGGTGTGGGGTGACCAGGCGAGCTCGGGCGTGTTGGTCTTGCCCACCACCACGCAGCCGGCGGCCCGCAACCGGGCGACGAAAGGGGAGTCGACGAGGGCCGCCGGGGATCGGGCGAACAGGGCCGAGCCCTGCGTGGTGCGGTAGCCCGCGGCGTGCTCGACGTCCTTCACCCCGATCGGGATCCCGGCGAGGGGCCCCGGATCGCCGCCCGAGGCCACCATCTGGTCGACGGCCGCCGCCTGCTCGAGCGCCCGCTCGCCGTCCACCGCGACGAAGGCGTTCACCCGGGGGTTCAGGGTCTCGATCCGCTCGAGGGCGTGGGCGGTCAGCTCCCGGGCGGCGAGCCGGCCCGAACGCACCTGGCCGGCCAGCTCGGTCAGGGACTCGCGGCGGAAGTCCATGCTCCCTGGTTACCACGGTTCACCGGCCGGCACGGGCCGATCGGCGTGGGACCCGGTACGAGGATGATAGAAACCGACCATGACCGACGTCCTTCCCCCGATCGGTGCGTCCCCGGGGGCCGACGTCCCCGGCCGAAAGGCGCCCTCGGGCGGATCGTGGCGGTTGGGGATCCCCTTCGGCCTGGTGCACCTCTCGTGCCTGGCCGTCCTGCTGGTGGGGTGGAGCCCGGTGGCCGTGGGCGTCTGCCTCGGGATGTACGTCGTGCGCCTGTTCGGGATCACCGGCTTCTACCACCGGTACTTCTCGCACCGCGCGTTCCGGGTCT
Source organism: Acidimicrobiales bacterium (assembly GCA_035532415.1). Lineage (GTDB taxonomy): Bacteria > Actinomycetota > Acidimicrobiia > Acidimicrobiales > RAAP-2 > DATKRB01. The sequence goes on from DATKRB010000064.1 coordinate 2,814, forward strand.
CGCGGCCGGTTCAGCTCGGGGGTGCGCTGCTCGGCGCGGCAGCGGCCCAGCGGGGCCCCCTGTGGTGGGCCGCCCATCACCGCCGTCACCACCGGTTCACCGATCGACCCGGTGACCCGCACTCCCCGGTGCAGGACGGCCTGCTCCGGAGCCACGTGTTCTGGATCTTCGCGCCGGCCAACCACGACACCGACCTGGCCCTGGTGGAGGACCTGGCGGCCTATCGCGAGCTCCGCTTCCTCGATCGCTACCACCATCTGGTGCCGGCCGCGGCGATCGCGGCCATGTCGGTGCTCGGCGTCGTCGTGGGGCACCTCTGGCCCGGATCGCACACTTCGGGGCCCCAGATGCTCGTCTGGGGGTTCTCGGTCTCGACGGTGCTCCTCTATCACGCCACCTTCGCCATCAACTCCCTGGCCCACACCGTCGGCACCCGCCGGTACGACACCAACGACACGAGCCGGAACAACTGGGCGCTGGCGCTGCTGACGATGGGAGAGGGCTGGCACAACAACCACCACCGCTTCCCGGGGGCGGCCCGGCAGGGGTTCGCCCGGTGGGAGCTCGACGTCACCTGGCTGGGGTTGCGGGTGCTGGCCAAGCTGCGCGTGGTGCGCGACCTCCGGCCGGTCCCGCCCCGGATCCTGGCGGTCACCAAGGAGCCCCGCACCGCGGCCGTGCCGGGCTGACCCGACCCGGGTCGGCCCGGACCCGTCAGCCCGGGTCGGCCGAGCCTCGCGAGAGCCCGGGCTCAGGAGGAAGCGTCGTCGTAGTCGGCTCCGGTGGAGGGAGGGAGCTCGACGCCCCACCGCTGCATCCCCGCCTCCATGCGGGCGATGACCGTCTGGAGCACCTTCACCCGCCCGTAGCGCTTCTGCTCGGCCGGGATCACGTCCCACCGGGAGAACTCGTGGTCGGTGTGGGTGAGCATGTCCTCCACCGCCGCCTCGTACTGCGGCCGTTTCTCGCGGTTGCGCCAGTCGTCGTCGGTGAGCTTCCAGCGCTTGAGCGGGTCCGCCTCCCTGGCCTCAAATCGCTTCAGCTGCTCGGTGTGGGAGACGTGCATCCAGATCTTGATGACGACCATCCCCTCCTCGGCCAGCGATCGCTCGAAGTTGCTGATCTCGTCGTAGGCCCGGAACCACTGGGCTTCGCTCGCCAGCTTCTCCACCCTCTCGACGAGCACCCGCCCGTACCAGCTCCGGTCGAGGACCGCCATCCCGCCCCAGCCCGGCAGGGAGGGGAAGAAGCGCCAGAGGAAGTGGTGCCGGATCTCGTCGGCGGTGGGGGCACCGAACTGCGTGACCCGGACATGGCGGGGGTCGAGCGAGGAGATGAGGCGCTTGATGGCACCCCCTTTTCCGGACGCGTCCCACCCTTCGAACACCACGCAGACCGGTGGCCCGAGCTGGCCGTCGCCGAGCTGGCCGCCGTTCAGCAGGCGAAGGTGGAGCAGGCGGCGCTGGGCCCGGACCAGCTGCTCGGCTTCCTCCTCGCGCGACAGGCGGGCACCGAGGTCGACCTTCTCGAGACGGGACCCGTGGTCCTCGGGGAGACGGGACCCGTGGTCCTCCGGTTGGCTCATGCGGTGCGCACCGTACATCCTGGCGTCAACCGACGGCCGCGACGGGCATGGTCCGGCGGTCGACGGCTCGCCGCACCCGGTGCCGTTCGCCGGCCACCACCAGGTATTCGCGGTTGCGGAGATGGGACACGGAGCCCACCTTCTCTCCCGCCGGGTTGTAGATGCCGATCCGCGCACCGACGTAACGGGCCGAGTCGAAGGACAGCGTCACCACCTCGTCGAACCGACCGCACATCTCCTCCAGCTGATCGAGCTCCACCCAGGACTCGTCGTTGTAGGAGAGGACCAGCACCTCGCACCGCACGTCCTGTACCGCCCGGCGGAGCGCGTCGGGCATGGTCCGCTTGGAGTCGAACACGCTCTTGGTCGCCGGGTCCCGGGCATCGGCCCGTTTGCACGCCACCCCGTAGTACTCGGGCGCGTCCCATGCCACCAGGGTCTCCCAGACATGGTAGTTGGTGAAGTACCGGTGCTGGTTGTACGGGGGATCGAGGTAGGCGAGGTCGAAGTCGCCGAGCGCCGAGGCCAGCCCGGCCGCGTCGCCCCGGACTGCCCGACCCGGTCCGGGGAGCAGGGCCGGCACGCGGAGCTCGAGCGGCCGGTACGAGCGCTGCGCCCACTGCTTGACGTAGGCCATCTGCACCCCGGTGGTGGAGTCCACCCGGTCGGCAGCCTCTATCAGGCTGGTCAGCAGGATCGGGTACAGCTCGGAACCGGCGAACTCCGTCTGGATGGCGTGGCGGATGGCGTCGATCCGCTCGCCGTTGAACGGCTGAAAGAACCGTGACCGGATGCAGAAGGTCTCGGTGACGTACCCGCGCTCGCCCGGGAGTGCCTGCAGGTACCGCAGGGCATCGGCCAGCGATGCCTGGTCGACCCGGTCCCCGTCGGTCGCGACATAGCAGCGGGCGAAGGTCTCGGAGTAGCGGGCCAGGTCGACGGCGGTCACGTGCACCCCGCGGCGTTTGAAGGCCTGGGCCACCCGCGTGGTGCCGGTGAAGAGGTCGAGCGCGGTGCGGGCGCCGGCCCTCGCCGCCAGGTGGTCGATCACCGGGACGAGGCGCCGCTTGGAGCCGAGGTACTTGATCACGGCTGTCCGACCCGCACGGGTCTCGTGGCGCGATGGACCGGCTTCGGATGGTGCACGGGCTCCTGTCGGGTTCGGACCGAGCGTCTCGGCTCAGGTGGATCGTCTCGGCTCAGGTGGCGTCGGCCTGGGGGTCGAGCGTGAGGACGGGCTCGGGAGCCGGTGTCGGGTAGACGATCCAGTGCAGCACGGCGGCGACGGCGCCGCCCACCAGGGGAGCGACGATGAACAGCCACACCTGGCTGAGCGCCGTGCCGCCGACCACGAGGGCCGGACCGAGGCTGCGGGCGGGGTTGACCGACGTGCCGGTGATCGGGATGCCGATCAGGTGCACCACGGTCAACGTCAGACCGATGACCATCCCCGCGGTGGCCGCGTTGGCGATCTTGCTGGTGACACCGAGAACCACGAAGACGAACAGGGCGGTCAGCACCACCTCGGCCAGGAACGCGCCCCCGGCGCTGATCCTGATCAGCGACTCCTTGCCGTACCCGTCGGTTCCCAGGCCCTGCAGGGACTTGTGGTAGATGGGCGACTGGTCGAACAATCCCCACAGGAGCAGCGCCCCGAGGATGCCTCCGACGAACTGGGCGACGACGTAGCCGAGGGCCTCCACGGGCTCGATCCGGCGGGCGAGGACGGCGCCGAGCGTCACGGCCGGGTTGACGTGGGCGCCCGAGATCGGTCCGAGCACGTAGGCCAGGGCGAGCAGGACCAGCCCGAACGACAGGGCGGTCGCCACCACGCCGGCGGCCACGCTGCCGCCGTCGAAGCGGAAGCCGAACATGAGGGTCGCCACCCCGACGGCGAAGAAGACGAGGAAGAACGTCCCCACGAGCTCCGCGATCAGCCTCCGAACCATGAAATTCCCCCTTCCCACGGCGCGGGACCCGACGCTACCCCGGGGCCGGGCCGGGCCGGGCGATCCTCGGCGGCGCCCTTCGCTACGCTCATGGCTGCGGGGTACCTCGGGGGAACGGGCGCCCGACGAGGGTTTGGAGGATGAGGATGTCCGCGATCGAGTCGGCATGGGGTCGCTACCCCGGCTATCGCATCGACCTGGTGCCGTTCGAAGGCACGGCCCGGGCGTGGCACGGCGATCTGCTGGTGGCCGAGAGCACCTCGGCCCTGCGGGTGCTCGAGACCGATCACGTCGAACGCCTCTACTTCCCCGAGGCCGACGTCCGGTTCGACCTGCTCGAGGCGAACGACCACCACACGGTCTGCCCGTTCAAAGGCGAGGCCGACTACTGGACGCTCGCTGCCTGCGATCCGCCGGTGGAGGATGTGCTCTGGTCCTATCGCGACCCGTTCGAGCAGGTGGCAGGGCTGAAGGGCTACCTCGGCGTCTACCACGAGCGGGTGGTGGTGGAGCGGCAGGAGCGCTGGCCCGGTGCCGGGGGCCGGGCCGTGACCAATCGCTTCCCGACCTGGGGCGACGCCGCCGATCTGATGAGGTTGATCGACGTGCGGGAGAGCGGGCCCGACCGGTTCGTCGGGCCTCCGTTCGACGAGCGGACGCGCAACGTGGTGGAGGGCGGCCAGCTCCTGGCCCAGGCGATCGTCGCCGCTTCGAAGACCATCCCCGACCAGCGGGTCACGTGGGCCACCATGACCTTCGCCAAGGCGGCGTCGTTCGACCGGCCGATCGACCTCGCGGTGGAGAGGCTGCGCGCCGGGAGGACGTTCTCGACCGTGGCCGTGCGGGCCGAGCAGGACGGCGTGCTGTGCAGCCCGGGCCTGGTGCTCATGGACGCCGGCGCGCCCGACACCATCCGCAGCGGGGAGACGATGCCCGACATCCCGGGGCCCGACGAGGCCGAGCCCTACGACATGCGGGTCACCGGGCGCGAGGTGCGGATCGTCGACGGCGCCTATTCGGCCGACCCGGACCGGGACGGGCCGCCGGTCATTTACGCCTGGGTCCGCTTCCGGGACCTGCCCGCGGCGCAGTACCTCCAGAGCGCCCTGGTCGCCCAGGCCACCACCCATTGGACGATCGCCGCGGCGATGCGGCCGCACCACGGCTTCGGGGAGGCGGAGGCCCACCGGACGCTGTCGACCGGGGTGATGGCGGCGACGATCGCCTTCCACGACCCCGCCCCGGTGACCGAGTGGTTCCTTTATGCCAACCCCGCGATCTGGTCGGGCCGTGGGCTGGCGCAGGGCGAGGGCAAGGTCTTCTCGCAGGACGGCCGCCTGATGGCCTCCTACGCCGTGCAGGCCATGATCCGCGGGTTCACCAGGACGCCTGCGGACCTCGGGCTCGACGCGACGAACGCCATGTGAGCGGCTCCGGCTCCGGGCCGGCTCCGGGCCGGCTCCGGCGCCGGGCGGGGGTCGGAGCGAGCCCGGGGATCAGCTCCGGGGTATCTGGCTCCAAGGGGTGTTGGGATCGATGCCGGGTTCGCGGGGAAGCCCGAGCACCCGGTCGCCGAGGATGTTCCTCATGATCTCCGACGTCCCCCCGGCGATGGTGCTGCCCTGGGCGCCGATGAACCCGAGCACCGGGTCGTGCCCCTGTTCCTCTCCGAACTCACGGGCCGTCTGCGGGGTGGGGTAGCCCGAGCACAGCATCCCGGCCGGCCCGAGGAGGTCCACCGTGAAGGAGGCGATCTTCTGGGTCAGGAGTGCCGAGCCGAGCTTGAGCACCGAACCCTCGGGACCGGGGACCCCCATCTCGCGCAGCGACTGGGCTCGCAGGTTGCCGAGCCGGAGCACCTCGCCCTCGATCCACAGGCGGGTCAGCTGGTCCCGCAGGGCCGGGTTCCTGTCCTCCCGCCGGCTCCAGACCTCGAGCGCCCCCGCTATCGGCCCGCTGCCGCGCGGCGACACATCGCCGCCGATGGACACCCTCTCGTTCATCAGGGTCGCGTTGGCCACCCGCCAACCCTCGCCGGGCTCGCCCACCCTGAGGTCGTCCGGCACGCGTGCGTCGGTGAAGAAGACCTCGTTGAAGCCGGCCCCGCCCGACATCTGCCGGAGCGGCCGGACCTCCACCCCGGGCCCGTGCATGTCGACGATGAAGGCGGTCAGACCCTTGTGCTTCGGGGCGTCGGGGTCGGTCCGGGCGAGCAACAGGCCCCAGTCGGCCAGGTGGGCGAGGGACGTCCAGACCTTCTGCCCGTTCACCACCCACTCGTCGCCGTCGCGCTCGGCCCGGGTGGCCAGGCTCGCCACGTCCGAGCCGGAGCCGGGTTCGCTGAACAGCTGGCACCAGATCTCCTCGACGGTGAAGATCGGGCGGAGGAACCGGGTCTTCTGCTCCTCGGTCCCCTTCGCGGCGATCGTCGGCCCGCACATCCCGATGCCCATCGGGTTGCGCGTCCAGCGCCCGCGTCGCCCGACCGCCTCGAGCGCGTCGTCCACCACCTTCTGGAGCTTCGGGGAGCCGCCGAGCCCGCCGTGCCCGCGCGGGAAGTCCACCCGGGAAAGGCCCCGGTCGAACTGGGCTCCGTAAAAGTCCTTGTCGTCCGCCCCCGCCATGTCGCTCAGGAGCTGGGCGGTCAGCACCCGAACCGTGTCCTCGGTGACCTCCCCGGTCATGGTCACGTCGGCCTCTTTGATGCTCATGGCGAGCCGTTCCCCTCTCAGACGTCCCGCGGACACGCTACCCGGGTGATCGCCCGACCGAAATTCCGGCGCTCCCGGGTCAGGGGGACGGCTGCGCGCCCGCAGCGGCGATCACCCGGGTGCGCATGGCCCGTTTGTCGGGCTTGCCGGTCGGCAGCCACGGCACGTCGTCCTCCGCCATGACGATCACCCGCCGGGGGATCTTGTACGAGGACAGCTCGTCACGCGCCAGCGAGCGCAGGCTCCCGACGTCCACGACGGCGCCGTCGGCGGGGACCACGACGGCGCAGACCTCCTCTTCGCGCCCGGGGTCGGGGATCCCGAACACGAACGCGAACTTCACGTCGGGGAACGACTCCAACACCGCCTCGACCTCCGGCGGCGCGACGTTGGCCCCGTTGGTCTTGATCATCTCGGTGACCCGGCCGACGAAGAAGTAGAGGCCCTTCTCCATCCGGACCCGATCGCCCGTGTGGTAGTAGCCGTCCTCGTCGAAGACCTCGTGCTGCTCGCGCTTGTAGAGCCCGGCCAGCATGAGTGGACCGCGGAGGCACATCTCGCCCTCACCGTCGCCGCCGGCGGTGGTGAGGGTCTCTCCCGACACGGCGTCGACCGTCCTGAGGTCGTAGTACGGCGAGGCGATGCCCTGGCTGCCGGCCAGGTCGCCGGGCGGGTTGAACCCGTAGTCGGGGTGCGGCAACGTCATGTACGGGCCCATGCTCTCGGTCATGCCGAGGGGCACACCGTAGGGGCGTGAGGCGATCGGCTCGGTGAGGGCCGGTATGTGCTGGAGGTTCCGGCGCGGGAGGCTCGGATGCTCGCGGAGCGCCTGGGTGATCGTCAGCCAGGCGGACACCGCCGTGCAGCGCTCCTGCTCGATCAGGTCCAACGCCTCGTCCACCGAGAAGCGCTCCTGGCACACCATGGTGTTGCCGAAACAGAGGGCATTGGTCAACGTGAGCAGTCCGCCCACCCAGAAGAGCGGCATCGACGCGAAGACGACCTGGGGGCCGACCTCACCCATGCCCGCCATCAGCGGGACCGCGGCCTTGCGAACGGTCGAGCCGTGGGTGTGCACCACTCCCTTGGGCTCGGCCGTCGATCCCGAGGTGCTGATGACCACGAGCCAGTCCGCCGGCGTCACGTCCTGCTCCACCTGTACGAGGAGCTCGTCGTCGACCTCCGACGCGTCGTCCCCGGTATCGATCGGCCGCGCCCAGTCGCGATCGCTCTCGCCGATGACCCACACGGAACGGAGGTTCGGGAGCTCGTGGAGGTACAGCGGCGACGACGAGGCGCTGTCCAGCTCGGGCACCGCCCTCAGGACGAATTGGAGCTGGTCCCGCCCCAGCATCCGGCGCGGCACGATGAACGTGCTCACGTCGCACCGCCGCAGGGCCTTGCGGAGCTCGCCGGGTGCGTAGGAGGTGCTGAAGGGCATCACCAGCGCCCCGATCCGGGCGGCGGCGACCCAGGCGACGATGAAGTCGACGCTGTAGGCGAAGTGCAACCCCACCCGCGTGCCCTTGCCCACGCCGCTCCCGATGAGCCGCCGGGCCAGGCGGCGAGCCGCGAGGTCGACCTCGGCGAAGGTGGCCCGTCCGGTCGGTGTGGCGATGAGGGTCCGCCGGCCATGGAGCTCCGTCGCCCGACGGACCAGCTCGGGGATGGTGGGCACGAAGGGCAGATCGGGGATCTCGGCCATGTGCCGCATCGTAGGCCCGCCCTGTCCCCGGGCACTGTGGTGGAAGAGATCGGTGGCGAAGGTGGCCGACGAGCGGGCACCTGCCACCGTGGAGCGCGCCGAGGGGCCCTTCATCGCGGCAGCTGGCCGCGGTTGCGGGCCATTACGGCGTCCCGGCGGTCGGCGAGGCCGTCGTGGCCGTGCTCGCTCGACCAGGCCCGTGCCGCCAGTCGCTCGAGCTCGAGCGCCTCGCCGGGGGTCGCGCTCGACCCCTCGGAGTACACGCGCTTGAGCTCGAGGACCATGGCCGGGTGGACCTCGCAGATGGCCCGGGCCGAGCGAAGCGCCCGGTCGAGGAGCTCCGAGTGGGGTACGACGTCGTTCACCAGGCCGATCCTCTCGGCCCGGTCGGCATCGACGATGTCGCCGGTCATCGACATCTCCCGGGCTCTCCGGGTTCCCACCGCGGTCGGCAGGCGGGCCGTCATGCCGCCACCGGGGAACACGCCCACCCGGGCGTGGGTGTCGGCGAAGAACGCCCGCTCGGACGCGACGAGGAAGTCGCAGCCCAGCGCGATCTCGAGGCCACCGGTGAAGGTCGCGCCGTTGACGGCGCCGATCACGGGCTTGCGGACCCGCGCCACCTGGCCGATGCAGTCCTTGCGGTCGAAGACGCGGAAGTAGGCGACCGGGTCCTCCGCCGCCGCCTTCAGATCGACACCGGCGCAGAAGGCGGGGTCGGCCCCGGTCAGGATGACGACGTCCACCGAGGGGTCCGAGTCGACGGCGACCAGCGCGTCGTACAGCTCGGCGACGAGCGCCGGGCTGAGGGAGTTGCGCGCCTCGGGGCGGTTCAGGGTGAGCACCCGGACCCGCTCGATCGTCTCCTGCAGCAGGACGTTGGGCACCCTGACCACCTCGTTCCCTCGTTCCCTCGTTCCACCGGACCGACGTTCCACCGGTCCGAGGGGCCGGACCCTGGCCCTCGCGGGGCAGGGCAACCGCGGACAAGGTAGCCCCGCGCCTACGCTGCCCGCCATGACACCAGAAGAGCTCGTTGCAACCGCCTGCCCGCTGTTCGGCTCGATCGGGGCGGCCTTCTACTTCGACCCCGCGACCCTCTCCCGGGGGAAGGAGCTCGGCCTCGACGGGTTCCGCTTCTACTTCCTCGGGCGCGGTGGCGTGCTCGGCGACGTGGAAGCCCCGGTCGTCCAGAGCGCGTTCGGCTACTTCGCGCCGGGCCTGGTGGCCAAGATGTGGAACTCGGCGAGGGCCATCGTGCCGCCCCGGCAGGCGGGCCGGGCCTACGTGGAGGAGAGCCAGAGGTTCGGGCGGGCGAACTTCGACGGTGTGCCGGGCCTCGACGGGTTCTGCACCGCCGCCGAGGCCGTGCGCGACGCGGTCGATCCGGCGGCCCTCGCCCTGTACGCCGGGCTGGCCGCAGAGCCGCTCGCCGAGGACGCGCCGGCCCGCGCCATGCAGCTGGCCACCGTCCTGAGGGAATTCCGGGGGAGCGCCCACCTGCTGGCCGTCGTCGCCTCCGGAGTGCCGCCCAGGGTGGCGCACTACTTTCGACGCCCCGACGATTTCACCTCGTTCGGGTACACCGAGGCGGAGGTTCCCGTCCTGAGCGAGCAGGACCGGTCGCGGATCGCCGCCGCGGACGCGCTCACCGATGCCGTGGTCCTGCAGGCGTTCGGGGTGCTCGACGAAGGCGGTCGCGAGGCGCTCGTGCAGGGGGCGCAGCGCATGGCCGCGAAACTCGGTTGATGACCCGAGCGGGATCCCCGGACAGAGCGGGATCCCCGGACAGGCAGCCGCGGTCCCGTCCCCGATTGGCTACCGTGTCCCATGGGGGCGCCAGCTCCCCGAAGGAGGCCCCATGAGCCAGGTACCCGGGCTCGACACGTCGGACATGGTCTCGGTGCACCGGGCCTTCCGGGAGGCGTTCGCGGCGGCGCCCACCCTCGCGGGCAGTGCTTCCGAGGACGCCGGGGGACGGGTGGAGCTGGTGGGCAACTTCTACGCCAACGTGCTCGAGTTCCTGCGGGTCCACCACGAGGGTGAGGAGCTGCTGCTCTTCCCGCTCCTGCGCGAGCGCTGCCCGACCGAGGTTGCGACGGTCGACCGGATCGGGGCCCAGCACCACGAGGTCGACGGTGCCGTCGCCATGGCACAAGAGCTCCTCGGCCGCTGGCCGACCGAGCCGGGCCCCGAGGTGGGGCGCCGGCTGGCCGAGTCGCTCGTTTCCCTGGGGATCCAGCTGACGGCCCATCTCGACGACGAGGAGCGTGAGCTGCTCCCGCTGTGCGCCGGGAACCTGTCGGAGCAGGAGTGGGGCGCGCTGCCCGAGCACGCCATGCGGGCCTTCGCCGGTGACAAGGTCTGGCTGATCCTCGGCCTGATCTTCGAACAGATGGACGGGGGCCAGCGCGCCCACGTCCTTGCGCACATGCCGCCCCCCGCTCTGCGGATGTGGACCACGATGGGGGAGCGCGCCGCCGCCCAGCTGATCACCGAGGTGCGGTCGCCCCTGCGCTGACTCCCGGCCGCACCTGGCACCGGTCGCTCGGCGACGAGCCCGCACGCCGGCGCCCGGCAGCGGCGCGGACACCGACCAGCGCCGCCGCGGTGAGCGCTGAAGTCCCGAGGACCAGCGCCGCCGGGGGCCAGAGCGCGCCGAGGATCGCAGTGCAGGCGGCCAGCTCCACGGCGACGACCCCGTTGCGGGCCCGGGGCCCCACCTCGGCGAACCGGCGGTGGAACTCCTGCAGGGCGCCCGGGCTGGTGATGCGCCGCCCGAGGAGCACGCAGAGGCCTCGGACCAGTCCGAAGAGCGAGCCGAGGACCAGCGCCGCCGCCGGGCTCGCCGTGAGGGCACCGAGGAGGATCAGCAGGTACACCGCGGCCGTCATGATGTAGGTGCCGAGACCCGTGCCGATCTGCCAGCCGAAGCCGGCCCCGTAAACCCAGGCCCGGAACTGGTCGAGCCAGCGCTCGTTCACCTGGCGGTGGTGGCCCGGCAGGTGGACCCCGCCGACCTCGAGGTCCGAGAGGGCGGCGATCGCCAGGGCACCGGCGGCGATCGACCCGGCCACCGCCGGCGAGAGGCGAAGGGCGTGGACACCGGCCGCCAGGGCGGCCGTCGACGCTCCGAGGGTGGCGCCGCCCAGCACCGCGCCGACGACGAACCAAGCGGCCGTGGTCCGGTACCGGTTCCCGCGGCCGTGCTCCCCGATCGGGGTGATGGTCGAGAGCATCGACAGACCGCAGGGGGACCAGGTGGAGCGGAGCGCGGCGACGATCGCCGTGGCGAACGCGACAGCCGTGATCACGATGGTCATGGATGTCCCTTCATACAGGTGAGCCGGGTCATGCAGGTGAGCCGAGGAACGGCGCATCGAAGGCGAAGATCCCGCCGTCCTGGGCGACCAGCCAGTAACCGGGATGTGTGGTCGGGCCCGCCATCCCCACGATCGGCCTGTTCAGCTGCTGCCCGCCCATCGACCCGTCGAAGGGTGCGTCCCCGAAGGCGAAGATCCCGCCGTCGGAGGCCACGCACCAGTACCCGAGGCCGGTCGGCGTCGCCGCCATCCCCACGATCGGGCTGTTCAGGTGCTGCCCGCCCATCGACCCGAAAAAGCCCGCGTCCCCGAAGGCGAAGATCCCGCCGTCGGCCGCCACGCACCAGTACCCGTTCCCCGACGGCGAGCACGTCATTCCCACCATCGGGGAATCGAGGTGCTGCCCGCCCATCGACCCGAGGAAGGGCGCGCCGAAGGCGAAGATCCCGCCGTCGCCGGCCACGAAGTAGTACCCGCCGCCCGGCCGGGACGCGACGTCCACCGTCGGGAGGTTCAGCCTCGTCCCCGACTCGTCGCCGTCGTCGGCGAAGTCGCCGTAGGCGAGCAACCGGCCGAACGAGGTGAGGATCCCGTACCCGCCACCGTCCAGGGACGAGGCGATGCCGACGACCTGGCAATTGGTGGCCGGCGAGGTGCACGGGGTGGGGTCGTTCGGGGACCAGCAGGGCGCGTTCTGCTGGGCGGTGCTGTTGTCCTGGGCGTTCGCGGTCGTGCAGCTGGCGTCGATCTCCCACGGCGCGATGCAGGCCACGACCCGGCAGACGATCCGGCCCAGGCACGCCACGTCCTGGTTGCACTGCCCGTAGCGGAACTGAAAGCACCCGGTGGCCCACGAGTTGCATCCGTTCGCCCCGCATCCGCACGTGACGCCGTCGCAGCCCGTCGAGCAGAACTGCCACCCGTTCCCGCACCCGGTGGTGCAGTGGCAGGTCGCATTGCAGTCCATGTAGTAGCGCGGGCCGCTGCAATACGAGGAGCCGTCCGCCTTCCACCAACCTCCCATCACGGTGTTGGAAGGGCAGATGTTGCGGCCGCCGTTCACCGAGCAGCAGAACTCGGTGAAACCCTCGCAGCACTGCGAGCCGCAGCCACATGCCGAATTGCCGCAGGCGCAGATCGCTCCGTAGGCCGTCCCCGGTTTGAGCGCGAGGTCGAGGCCCGCGCCGATTGCCACCGCGCTGCCGACGAACGCCGATCGGTTGATGAAGCTCCGCCGGGAGAGGGCGGACTCCAGGAATACCGAAGCTCGCTCGACGAGGGTCGTGCTCACGCCGGGTCTCCGGGTGACGGTCTGAACAAGCGGCGTGCGGCGTGCAGCTTCGCGAACGTCGAGAGCGCGAGGAGGGCCAGCCAGGTGCCGGCGCCGCTGGCCAGCAGGAGCGGGATGCCCGACCAGGGCTGGTCGCCGAGGATCGACACGATCGAGCCGCCGGGCGCTGCGACCGCGAGCGCCACCGCCGAAGCGCCGAGGCCGAGATCGAGGGCGATGTGGATCCCCGTCGCCGGCGTGTCGGGGGTGCCGAAGCAGCCGCAGGTCGCGATCGACCCACCTCGGGAGCGGGCGTAGGCCACGTACGAGGCAAAACCTCCGTACGATGCCGCCACCAGAGCAGCCGTGGCCGGCTGGGGGCGGACGAGCGCCGCGAGCCCGAGGACCATCTCGGCGATCGCCCCCGTCCGGACCACGGTGCGGAGGAGCCGGGCGGGCAGTCGCACCAGATCGCCCAGCGCTCGGGCCGTGTCGGCGGGGCGGGCGGCCTTCGCTGCCCCGGCCAGGGCCAGGAGCGCGCAGGCGACGAGGTACGGGCCGATCAGTTCCACGGCGCCGCCGGGGGGAGGGATGCCGGCCGACCGGACGAGACCGTCACCGCGGACAGCAGGGCGTTGACCTGCGGGACGAGGAGGGGCCGGCGGGCGTGGTCGCCGAGGACGGCGTAAAAGGTGAACGGCCTCCCCGCCTCGGTGAAGAACCATTGGGTGCCCGCCTGCCCGGTGACGCCGCGCCGCAGGACGGTCGGACGGAAGTCGTCCGGGGTGAGCGGGCCCGGGATCCCCCGGCGCTCGAAGAGCCTGGTCCCGAGGCTCTCCGGGCCGTACTCGAAGAGCACCGCGAAGACGTCGCTGCCCCGCATCGAGCCGACCGCACCGCCCCCGAAGTCGCCCACGTCGGCGGGGAGCGCAAAGGTCGCGAAGTGGGCCACGGGGCGCGGGACCTCACCGGCCGTCCCGGGTCGGACGAAGATCCGGCCTTCGAAGCCCCCTGGCAGGGTGGCTTCGATCCCGTGGGCCCGCAGCGTCGCCATCTCAGCCGTGGGTGCCGTCGGCGTCGACCTCGCCGAACACCGCTGCGAGGGACCCGGGATAGAGGCTCGGGTCGCCGGGCCGGATTCCCGCGGCCATCAGCTCCTGGTCGTTGGCGGACTCCCGCTCGGCCCCGTCGAGCCCGGCGGCATGGGCCCGGCTCCGGCTCCCGCCCCCGGGGGCTCCGGCCGGCCTGACGCCCCCGGGGGTGCCGGTGCCCTGAGCGTCGACCTGTGCCCGGCGCACCAGGTCGGCCACCTGGTGGAGCCGTTGCGCCGTGCCCTCCCCGATCCGCTTCCCGCTCCTGCCGTCCACCAGCACGAAGAACGGGGAGCCTGGGACCTCGAAGTCACCCCAGGCCTCGGTGGACATGAGCACGTCGAGCCCGGCGGGAGCGCGCGCCAGCACCTCTCCGGGGATCTCCATCTCCGGCCCTTTGGTGACCACGACGAGACGGACACCGTCGGGGAGGGCGAGCTGCCCGGGAGTCTCGAACGACCTCCAGAGCTCGGCGCAGGTGGCGCAGCCCGTCGAGAGGAACGCCAGGAGCGTCAGGTCGGTCCCGGTGGTGAACGTGACGGCGAGCGCGTCGCCGCCCGGAGTGACGCCGGCGATGGTCGGAGCGGTGGAGGAGCTGCGCTCGGCCGGGAGGGACGGAGCCGACGACAGCGGGACCGGGACCGGCTGCGCCTCGTGTCCTTCGGGGAGAGACGGGTCACCGACCCCGGCACCGAGCGAGTGCAGCGCCCGCAGGATGTCGGCGTGGCTCCGCAGGAGCCCGGCCACCAGCACCGCCAGCAACAGGACCACGGTGGTCAGGATGATGATGAGTGCTACCAAGGTGCCCTCGCTCGTCGCACTGGTCGCCGGGAGCCGTCCCGCACCGGGCGCTCTGCGGAGATGGTAGGGGACGGGCTCGCGCCGATGGTGCAGGCTCCCGGGTCGACCTGCCGGTCACCGGCTGAGCAGCGCCCCCGACGGCGGCTCGGAGTCGACTCGGCGGGAAAGGCCGGATCCCCCGAGGTTCGAGCGCACCCAGAACCCGAATTCATCGGGGCCCAGCGGAACGGAGATGAAGAACCCCTGACCCCGGCGGCAGCCGACTGCCCGGAGCGCTTCGTAGATCTCGCGGGACTCGATCCCTTCGGCCGTGCAGTCGAGATCGAGCCGGTGGGCAAGGTCGACGACGGACCGGACGATGGCGTGGTCCGCCCGGTCGTCGAGCATCCCGATCACGAAGGCCTTGTCGACCTTGAGCTCGTTCACCGGCATGTCCTTCAGGTAGCCGATCCCGGTATAACCCTTCCCGAAGTCGTCGATGCTGATCTTCACCCCCATCCGGCTCAGGCTCCCGACGACGTCGCGGGCCGCCACGTCGTCGGCGACGAGCGCGGTCTCGGTGACCTCCAACGTCAGGCGCTCCGCGGCGATCCCGTGCCTCCGGAGGAGAGAGGAGACCGTGCCGGGCAGCCCGTCCTCGTAGCGGAGGCTCTTGGTGGAGATGTTGACGGCGACGTGTGGGACCCGGATGGTGCGGTCCCACCGGGCCATCTGGGCGAGGGCCTCGTCGAGCACCCACTCGGTGATGGCGCGGATCGTCCCGGTCCGTTCGGCCACTCCCAGAAAATCGTCCGGGCCGATGAGGCCCCGCTCGGGGTGCTCCCACCGCAGGAGCGCCTCGGCCCCCACCAGGCTCCGGGAGTCGAGCGAGATCTTCGGCTGGTAGTGCAGCCGGAGCTCGCCCGCGCCCGCGGCTCGGCGCAGCTGCCCGGCCAGGGTCAGCCACTCGGGCTTGCTGACGTCGACGACCCCGTCGTAAAAGCGGACCGAGGTCTCGGTGGCCTTCGCCCGGTACATGGCGGTGTCGGCCCGTTGCAGGAGCAACTCGGCCTCGGCACCGTCCTGCGGGCAGAGGGCCACCCCGAAGCTGGCCTCAACGGACAGGGGGATGCCCTCGTGCTCGACGTCGGTTCTGAGCCCGGAGCGGACGGTCTCGATCAGGTCGCCCACCCGGTCGGGCTCGGAGGTCCCCGGCAGGATGAGGGCGAACTCGTCCCCGCCCAGTCGGGCGACGAAGTCCTCCGGGCGGGTGTAACCGCTCAGCCGGCTTCCCACCTCTTGCAGCAGCTGGTCACCGATCTGGTGGCCGAGATTGTCGTTCACGTGCTTGAACTGGTCGAGGTCGATGACGACCACCGCGAACCGCATCGCCGAGCCGGGACCGGCGGCGAGCATGCTCTGGATGTGCTCGTGCAAGGCCCGACGGTTCGGCAGACCGGTCAGGACGTCGGTCCTCGCCAACCGGGAGCTCAGGTCGGCTTCGCGGCGGAGGCCTCTGGTCGTCGACTGGTTGATCAGGAACAGGACCAGATAGAGCAGCGCCAGTCCGAGGACGAGGCCGAGATCGATCCGGTCGAGCTCGGCGGTCAGCTCGGACTGCATCGTGTTGAAGGGGAGGTAGACGGTCAGGTACCCCTCCGTCGGTGCTCCGGCGAGGAGCAGCTCCGAGACGGCGACGGCATGATGGGAGCTGTGCGGCACGTCGAGCGCGTGCGTCAGCACCTCGCCGTTGCGGACCGAGCGGAGCGCCTCTCCCGTGAGGGGTACCGGTTCGAAGGGGCCGCCGGTGTCGAGGATGGCCGCATTGTCGCCGTCCCACACCCCGAGGCCGTAGAGCCTCCGGTCGGCCGTCATCTGCCGGAGCTCGCCGGTCAGAGCCGTGACCTGGGGGGGAGTGAGGTCGACGCGCTGCCCCGGACCGATCAGGGCGAAGACGGTCCGATCGATGAGCAACCCTGCCGAGCGGGCTTCGGCGAGGCCCTGGCGCCGCAGCTGGCTGCCGGCGATGGAGGCGACGAGGAGCCCGATCGCCAGAACCGGCACGAGGCTGACGGCGCAGTAGACCATGAGGCGGCGTCGGCCCGAGCGCCGGACAGGATACATCGGGTACCGACCTTTCCGGGACACGCACTTCGGACAGGTCGACCCTATTTGCGGCGAGGTATTCGATCCGTTGCCGTGCAGTGGCAGAGCGGTGAGGATTGCTGTTCGGCCGGCCCGTCCCCGCCGGTGAGCGCCGGCCCGCCCCCTGAACCGGCAGCCGGTGCTCGGACGGGACCCGGCAAGCTCAGCGGGAGACGAGGACCTCTGCCGGGACCAGGTCGGGCACCTCGCTCGACGACGTCCGGATGAGCACCAGGGACGCGACGGCGGCGAGGGCCAGCAGTCCGGCGCTCACCGCGAACGCCGTCGTGTAGCCGTGGACGAGCCCGGCCGGGCGGGCCCCCGCCATGTCGTCGTGTGCGACGAGGTAGGCAGCGGTCGCCGAGGCGGCGATGGTGTTGAGCAGGGCGGTCCCGAGCGACCCGCCGATCTGCTGGGTGGTGTTGACGAGCGCACTGGCCACGCCCGAGTCGTGCGAGCCCACCCCCACCAGGGCGGTGCTGTTGAGCGGGACGAAGGACAGTCCCATCCCGAGGGCGACGACCAGCTCGGCGGGCAGGATGTGGGCGACGTACTGGGAGTGGACACCGATCTGGGTGAACCAGAGGAGCCCGAGCGACCCCATGCCGATGCCGGTGGCGATCAGCCTGCGGGGACCGAACCTCGGCAGCAACTGGCTCGACACCGCCGCGCCGGCGACGATGCCGGCCGAGAACGGCAGGAAGGCGAAGCCCGCCGTCAGGGCCGAGTAGTGGAGGGTGCCCTGAAAGTAATAGGTGAGGAAGAGGAACATGCCGAAGAGGGCGGTCCCCACCAGCAGCGAGGCGATGAGCGCTCCACCGCGATCGCGGTCGAGCACGACCCGCAAGGGGAGCAGGGCGTGCTGTGAGCGCCGCTCGATGAGGACGAAGGCCACCAGGGCGACGGCCGCCACCGCGAAGAGCCAGACGGTGGACGTCGACCCCCAGCCGTCGGACCCGGCCTTGGTGAAGCCGTACACGAGGGCAAGGAGCCCCACGGTGACGGTCAGGGCACCGGGGATGTCGTACCGGGTCTCGCCCTCGGCCCGGCTCTCGCGAAGCTCGCGGGCGCCCAACGCCGCCGTCAGCACGGCGATCGGGACGTTGATCAGGAGCGTCCAACGCCAGGATGCGTACTCCGTGAGGACGCCTCCCAGGATCAGGCCGAGGGCGGCGCCCCCCCCGGCGATCGCGCCGTACACGCCGAAGGCGCGGGCGCGCTCGTGGGGCTCGGTGAAGGTGACCGTGAGCAGTGACAGGGCGGCGGGGGCCATGATCGCGGCGAAGGCTCCCTGAAGGGCTCTGGCGCCGAACAGCATGGCGCCGTCCTGGGCGAGCCCGCCGAGCGCGGACGCTCCGGCGAAGCCCAGGAGGGCGACGACGAACATGCGCTTTCGGCCCGCGTAGTCGGCGATCCGGCCACCGAGGAGGAGGAGGCCGCCGAAGGCCAAGGTGTAGGCGGTCAGCACCCACTGCCGATTCGCCACGGAGATGTGCAGGTCCCGCTGCGCCGAGGGTAGGGCGATGGTGACGACGGTGGCGTCGAGCACGATCATCAACTGGGCCACCGCGATGATGGCGAGCGCACGGAACCGCTTCGGATCCCGGCCCTGCTCGCTCGACGGATCGGGCTTGCGCGGGAGGACAGAGGTCATGGTGGTGGTCCCTATAATCGGAGAGGTGGTTCCGTTTGGACTGACGGAACCGGGGTTCGGTGTGGAGATTATACGGAGCTGGAGTTCCGCTTCTATTATACGGAACTAAAGTTCCGCTTGTCAAACAGTGGGGTGCTCTCGTGATCGACCGGGGGACAGAGACGTCAGGGCCGGGTAGGCCCCGGCAGCCGCGCTCGGACTCGGAGCGCAATCGCCGGAGGGTGCTCGAGGCTGCCGAGGTCGTCTTCGCGTCCCAGGGCGTGGGGGCCCCCGTCGACGAGATCGCACGGCAGGCCGGCGTCGGGGTCGGCACCGTCTACCGGCACTTCCCGACCAAGGAAGCCCTCTACCAGGCCATCGTGGTCGATCGGATGACGCAGCTGGTGCGGGAGGCCGACGGGCTCGCCACCGCCGAGGATCCCGGTGCCGCCCTGTTCGCCGTGCTGTCCCGGATCGTTGAGGTGGCCACGCAGAAACGGGACCTCGCCGACGCGCTGTCCCGCGCCGGTATCGACGTGAAGACGGCCTCCTCCGACGCCTTCGGGGAGATGCGACGGGCAGTGGACGTCCTGCTCCGTCGGGCCCAGGCGGCCGGGGTGGTACGAGCCGACGTCAACCTCCCGGACCTGGTCGGATTGGTGGCGGGGACCTGTCTGGCGGCCGACCACCCCGGTTCCGACGCGGGGATGACCAGCCGGATGCTGGGAATCGTGTGGGACGGCCTGCGCACGTCCCACGCCGGGTGAGCGCCCGCGCCCGAGCCGGCGAGGGCGCGCGAAGGAAGCCCGTCGGGCCATCTACCATCGCGGTCGAAGCGGAAGGAGCACGACCCTTGTCCCGAAGAGTGCAGCCTCGTTGGATCGGAGCAGGTCTTGGCCTGCTCGGCGTTGTGGGGGTGTCCGCGGCCGTCACCGCCGTGCTCACCGCCCTCCCCGCACCGGCTGCCGGCGGGACCTGCGGCCCGGGACGCTCCTCGGAGACCGCCCTCGCCGCCTTCCTCAACCCGGGGTCCATCGGGGCGGGTTCCCCGCCGCCGACCGCCAACGTCGCGGCGCACGCCCAGTGGCTGGCGTTCGTCGGCGAATGCCAGGCGGCGACCAGCTCCCGGATCCTGGGCGCCTTCGCCATCCTCGTGCTCGCCCTGTGCGTCGCCGTCGCCGGTCTGGTCCTCTATCGCCGGGCGGCCCGGAGACGGGACGACTCCGGCGAGGCGGGCGCACAGCCACCGGGATCGAGCCCGCCGTCGGCCACCGACCACTGGTGGGAGAGCCAGACCTTGGGCAGCGGCAGCCCCGCCCCGCTCCAACCCCCCTTCGCCGATCCGGTCACCGCCGAGGTCCCGGCGGGCGAGCCGCGGCCGGCCGAGGTCCCGGCGGGCGACCCCCCGGGCGCCGGGACCCCGGGCACCGGTCAGCGCATCTCGACGTCGTCGAGGTAGTCCTCGCGCCAGTGGGAGTGCCGCTCCTCGGGCAGGCGCAAGCAGTGCGAGGGGTCGAGCGCCTCGACGAACGAACGGTCGTGGCTCACGACGATGATCGTTCCCGGCCAGTGCGAGAGCATGGCTCCCACGGCGAGGATGGAGGTCGGGTCGAGGTTGTTCGTCGGCTCGTCGAGCACGAGGACGTTGGCATGGCCCGCGGCGAGCATGGCCAGGCCCAGCTTCGCCCGCTCCCCGCCCGAGAGCGTGTCGGGCATCTGGGTCGCCGCCTTGCTCGTCAGCCCGAACGAGCCGAGGAGCGCCCGCCGCTCGGTCTCCTTCGTCAGCACGGCATCGCTCAGGTTCTCGAGTGCGGTGCGGTCCGAGTCGACCTGCTGGTGCTCTTGGGCGAAGTACCCGAGCGTCACGTTGGCGCCCAGTTCGACCGCTCCGGCGGTGGGGACCTGCGCCCCGGCCAGGCAGCGCAGCAGGCTCGACTTCCCGGCACCGTTGCGCCCGATCACGACGATGCGGTCGCCACGGCGGGCCCGAAAGGTGACGTCGCCCAGCACGGTGAGCGCGTCGTAGCGCACCCCGAGCCCCCGGACGTCGAGCGGGGTCTCGCCGGACCGCTGTGGAGCCGGGAGACGGAACTTGCTGGTGCGCTCCCTCTGGAACACCTCGGTCCGGGACGACGACAGGCGCTCCACCCGCTTGTCGAGCGACTTGGCGATCCGGGCGCGCCGGTTGGTCGAACCGCGCATGGAGTCCGCCAGGGTGCTCAGCCGTCGGATCTCCCGCTGCTCGAGGCTCGAGGCCCGCTCCCGTTGGCTCTGGTCGGCCTCGAGCTGGGTCCGGTAGCTCGAGTAGGTCCCCTTGTACTCGTGCAACCGCCCGTCGGCCAGATGGAGCACCTTGGTAATCGACCGGTCGAGCAGCTTGAGGTCGTGGCTGATCACCAGGAGCGCGCCCTCGAAACGTTCGAGCTCGTCCATGAGCCACCGTTTGGCCGGCAGGTCGAGGTGGTTGGTCGGCTCGTCGAGGAGCATCAGGTCCGGCACCTGAAAAAGGATCCTCACCAGGTCGAGACGGCGCCGCTGTCCCCCCGAGAGGCTCTCGATATCGTCGAGCAGCAGTTCCTGGCGCAGGCCGAGCCCGTCTGCCAGGCGGGCCATCACCGATTCCGCCTCGTACCCGCCGTTCACCCGGAACTGCTCCTCGAGGTCGGCGAAGAGCTCGATGTTCTCGGTGCTCGGGTCCTTGGCCATCTGCTCCCGCGCCTTGTCGAGCGCATCGTCCAGCACGTCGAGGCCTCGCCCCGACAGCACGTGGGAGAAGCCGCTCGGATCGAGGCCCAGCCCCTGAGGTGCGGGAACCTGGGGGAGGTAGCCGACCGTCCCGGTGACCCGGATGTTGCCCGTGTGGCGGACCGAGGGAGACGGCTCGCCGATGACGACGGACATGAAGGAGGACTTCCCCGCCCCGTTCCGGCCGACCAGGCCGACCTTCTCGCCGGAGCCGACGACGAACGAGGCTTCGTTCAGGAGGACACGGTTCCCGATCTCGATGTTGATGGAGGAGCCGACGATCACGGGCGCGCAGGCTACCGCCGCCCGCGGGCGGCCGGGGCACGCCGCCCGCGGGCGGCCGGGGCACGGTGGAGGGACACCGCGTAGTCGCCGTCGTCGAAGCGGCGCCGGTCCCAGGTCGCCCATCGCTCCACCAGGGCGAGCCCGGCCCGGGCGGCGAAGTCGTCGTACTCGGGAAGGGTGAGCCCGCCCGCTTTGAGGGAGAACCCGGCGAGGAGCAGGCCGGACGGCTCGAGGTGGCCGGCCAGGTTGGCCACCACCGCCTCCTCGTCACCCGGGGTGAGGAAGATCATGACGTTGCCCGCGAGGACCACCAGGTCGAAGCGCCGGCCGACCTGAACGGTGGCCAGGTCGTGGAGGATCCAGGTGAGCTGGGGAGCGCGCTCGCGCGCCGAACGGAGCATCTCGTCGTCGAGGTCGACGCCGACGACATCCGATCCCCTCCGCGCGAGCTCGATCGCCACCCGCCCGGTCCCGCATCCGGCGTCGAGCACGGAGCGGGCGCCGAGGGACGCGATCAGGGCGGCCTCGCCGTGCACGTCCGCCCCCGCTTCGGCCAGGCGGGCGAAGCGCTGGTCGTACTCCGTGCCCCGGAGACCCGAACCGGCGAGCCATCTGTTGGCTGATCGCGGGTGCGGCACGGACGACAGCCTAAGGGTGGGTGCACCGGTCCGGGCCGGTCCCGTACCCTCCTTCGCCGGCCGGCACGGCTCATTCGGCGAAGACGAACTCCTCGATCAGGGCCGCCAGCTCCAGAGGAGTGTCGCCCTGCAGGCTGTGGCCGGCTTCGGCGAAGTGCTCCACGCGGGCGCCCGGGAGCCGCCGAAGGAGCTCGGCCTCGTCCTCGTCGCCGAGAACGGACTCCGACCTCATGCCCCGGGCCAGCAGCAAGGGGACGGAGATGGCCGACACCATCTCCCAGAGCTGGTCGTACAGCGTGTCGTCGACCTGGCGGGGGGATTCCTGGTCACCGGGCTCGTGCGATCGGTGGCGCGCCCACCGCCAGACCCAGGTGCCGTCCTCGAGCTGCTCGGCGTTGTGGAGGATGCCCCGCCGGAGGGACGAGACGGAGCGAGTCGGGTTGTACCGGACGGTTCGCTCGAGCAGCTCGTCGAAGCTTTTGAAGCTCGGGGGACCGTTGACGAAGTCGGTGATCTGCTTCGCCCGCGCCCCCTTTATCCCGGGCAGGGCATCGACGAGGACCACCTTCCGCACGAGCTCGGGAGCCTCCTTGGTCAGGGCGATCGTGGTGAGCCCGCCGAGGGACATGCCGACGACGCCCCGGGCCGCCGGTGCAAGCGCCCGGACCGCCTTCGCCACGTCGACGGCGTTGCCCTCGGCCGACAACTGCCCTCCGTGGTGCTCCCCGGGACCGTCGGAATGGCCGTGCCCGGGGAGATCGATGGCCACCACGGGCCGGTTCAGGGCCATCGCAACGGTGTCCCAGGTATGGGCGTTCTGCGAGCCACCGTGCAAGAGCACGAGCTCCGGGTCCGCCCGGTTCCAGACGAGGGCGCTGAGCCGACGACCGGGGGCCACCTCCACCCACTCCCGGCGGACGACCGGCGGCTCGTCGTAGGGGAGCCCGTACTCGGCGGCGTTCTCGTGGAACATCCCGAACTCGTCGTAGGCGATGCGCTCCACCACTCGGTCCCCTCCTCGGCTCCGACCCTTCGCCCGGGCACCTGCCCGTGGTCCCCCCGGCCGCCCAGTCGACGATAGTGCCCGGGCGTACCCTGGAGCCATGCTCCGGTACGGGCACGGCTCGTGGATGGTCGCCGTTGTCGCCCTCGGCATGCTGGCGTTGCGCAGCGCCTCCTCGCGTCGGGGCGGTTCCGGCAGATCGCGGACGAGGGCGCCCTACGGCAGTCCGGACGCACCGCCCACGACGTCGGGGCGGCCCGCGACCCCGGCGGAGCCGTCGTCCTCGGCGGACCAAGGCCTTGCCCGAGTGGGGATCCCACCGGGATGGATGGTCGATCCTTCGGGGCGGTACGAGGAGCGGTACTGGTCGGGGACGGTGTGGACCGAGCATGTCAGGACCAACGGGGTCCCCGCCAGCGACCGTCCGCCCGGCGGCTGACCCCCCCGGCACCCGCCGTAGGATCTCGGGGTGGACGCCACCGACCGCTGGCGCGAGATCCTGAAGCTTCGCGAGGACGAGCTCCCTCTCGACGAGGCAGCGATGCTCATCGGGGCCCATGCGAACCCCTACCTCGACGTGGCCGCCCAGCTCCGGCGGCTCGACGACGTGGCCGCCCGGCTCGGGGACGGCGACACCGACCGCGTCTGCCGGATGCTGTTCGGCACCTTGGGACTCCGCGGCGACACGCAGACGTACGACGATCCTCGCAACTCGTACCTCGATCAGGTGCTCAACCGTCGCCTGGGCATCCCGATCTCGTTGTCGGTCCTGCTCATCGAGGTCGGCAGGCGGTGCGGCGCGATGCTCGAGGGCGTCGGCCTGCCCGGTCACTTCCTGGTACGGGACCGAAGCTCGCCGACGTTGCTGATCGATCCCTTCTCCGGCGGGCGACGCATCGATCGTGCGGGCTGCGAGGAGCTCCTCCGAGCGGTGGCAGGTCCGGAGGCGACTCTCGGTCCCGAGATGCTCGAACGGACGGGTCCCCGGGCCACGCTCGCCCGGATGCTGACCAATCTCGATCGCAGCTTCGGGCGGCGTGAGGACCGCCGGTCGCTCGCGTGGGTGACCCGGCTCCGCATCGCCATCCCCGGATGCCCGGTCCGTGACCGGCTCGAGCTCGCGAGGCGTGCCGCCAGTCTGGGATGGCACGACCAGGCGGCGGACCTTCTGCAAGAGGTGGCCGGTCGGCCGGGTCTCGGAGCCGAGACGGCCGAGCGGTTGCGCCGGCGGTCGCTGACGCTGCGGGCCTCGCTGAACTAGGGAGCCAGGCCGGCCTTCCGGGTGCTTGCCGGCGGGCTGGGGTTAGAGTCGCGGACCATGGCGAAGACCGTGATCGTGAAGCTGACCGACGACCTCGACGGAACCGACGCCGAGGAGACCGTCCGGTTCTCCCTCGACGGCCTTTCCTACGAGATCGATCTCAACACGGCCAATGCGGCGAAGCTGCGCGACGCCCTCGGGCCGTTCATCGCCAGGTCGGTCCGGACCGGGAAGCCGCCCCGCGACGGAAGCCGCCCGGCGCCCCCGGCGAGCAGGACGCTGTTCTCGGATCTGACGGCGGAGGAGAAGGCCAGGTTCCGGGCGTGGGCGAACCTGCCCACGGCGCGCCGCATCGCCGACGCACGGGTGCAGGCCTGGATCGACGCCGGCAGAGCCTGAGAGCCAGGGCGCCGACCCCGGCGAGGAGCCCGAGTTGCCCTTCCTGGGGGTCTGTTCGGCGTATGATGAACCGGAACCAGTCCGTAACGGAACGGGGGCCCTCGGGACCGGGTGCGCCCCGAGGCCTTCTCCGTTTCCGCCGACAAAGGGGACCATCGATGACCGGTCAGTCGCTCCGCGGATCGTCTGACCGGAGCATGTTGGTGCTCACCAGCCTCGCCGGAGGCCCGAAGCACGGGTATGCGCTCATTCAGGACATCCGGGACTTCGCCGGGTTGAGCATGGGTCCGGGCTCGCTGTACGGGTGCCTGTCGAAGCTCGAGGAGGACGGGCTGATCGAGGCGCTCCCGCCCAGCGATCGGCGTCACCCGTACCGGATCACCGCCACCGGGCTCGAGGTGTTGGGCGAGCGCCTGACCGAGTCGGCGCGGATCTCGCGGATCGGGCTCCGGCGCATCGCCGGGGCCTCGACGTGAGCGATCGATGGATCCGTTGGCTCTTCGCTCCGTACCCGCGCGCTTGGAAGGAGCGGTATCTCGGCGAGATGCGGCTCCTCACCGAGGACCTCTGGCGAGCCGGAGAGACGACGGGCGTCCGACTTGCCGTCAGCGTGCTCTCGGCCGGGGTCGCGGAGCGGGGCCGGTCGGCGGTCCTCAGGGCTCGGCGATCGGCGGTCCTCCCCGTCGGCGCGTCGATCGTGTTGGGGATCGGACTCCTGGCCATGGCGGCCTACCGGTCGCCGGCCCGCCTGCCCGCCATGGTCGTCGGGACGACGGTGGGGCCGGTCCCGCTGTCCGCCGGACGGTCCTCCGGCGCATGGAGAGCGGTCCGGCTCGTGAAGCTGGTGGACGCCCAGGGCGCGGTGGTCGGCGTCGTGCCCGGCAGGGACTTGGTCGCACTGCTCGGGACCGCTGCCGACCGGGGTGGTTCGTATGCCGGCGGTAGCCCCAAATCGCTCTACGGCATCACCCCGGCCGAGGTCATCGGAGGCGTCTCCCCGGGGCCCGGCTTCGCTCCCGGGCCCGGCCTCGCTCCCTGGGCCGGCCTCGCCCCCTGGGCCAGTGCCGTCGTCTCGGGGAGCGTCCCGAGCGTGATCCTGCCGGACGTGGCCGGCACACCGACACCGGCGGCGTCCGCCCGGATCTCCGGGCTCGGGTTGGCCCCCGACGTGGTGAACGCCCACTGCGACGTGGCGAGCCCCGGTCAGGTCGGCCGGATGTCCCCCCCGGCCGGATCGACCGTGCGGGCCGGGGACGTCGTCACGCTGGCGAACTGCACCTGAGGGGGCGAGCGCCGGGCAGGCCCCCTACCGGGCCTCGAGGGTGGGCGTACACCTGACCCGGCGTTCTCCGTCCTCGGGTAGCCTCTGGCCTGAGCAGACCGCCCGGTCGAGCGGTCCCGAACGGCAGGAGGGGGAGAGCCGGTGGTCGACGAATCGCAAGTACAGCGGATGGCGGACGAGCTCGAGATCAGGAACCTCGTCGCCACGCTGGCCCACATGGCGGACCGCGCCACGGAGCCCGAGATCCCGGGGTACGGCTGGCTCTTCACCGAGGATGCCCACTGGGGCATGCCGGGCACCAGCCACGTGGGGCGCGACGACATCCTGGCCGGGGCGAAGGAGCGTCGGGCCACCGGGACGCAGGGACCCGGGACGGGCACCCGGCACGTCGTCACCACCCACCGGGTGTCCGTCGACGGCGACGGAGCGGACGGCGAGGCCTGCTTCATGCTGGTGGCGGACACCACGACGGCACCGAGGATCCAGGTGATCGGCCACTACGTCGACCGGTACCGCCGGACCCCCGAGGGCTGGAAGCTGGCCCGCCGCGACATCACCTTCGGCTGACGCGCCGCACGACTCGGAGAAGGCGATGGGCTCGATGGACGGGAAGGTCGCGGTCGTGGCGGGCGCCACCCGGGGGATCGGCAAGGGGATCGCGCTCGAGCTGGGTGCGGCCGGAGCGCACGTGGTGGCGAGCGGTCGGACGCTCGATCGCAGTGACGACGGGCAGAGCGGTTCGTTGGCGGAGACGGTGGCGGCCATCACCGACGCCGGAGGTTCGGCGACGCCGTACCGGTGCGACTTCCTCGACGACGACAACGTGGCCGGGCTCTTCGCGACCGTGGGGGCCGAGCACGGCCGGCTCGACGTGCTGGTCAACAGCGTGTTCAACGCCTACCAGTTCCGCGAGTCCATCGGAAGCCGGTTCTGGGAGCTCCCGGTGGACGTGTGGCGCGAGGTGGTGGACGTCGGCACCCGGACCGCCTACTCGGCCGCCACCTTTGCCGCTCCGCTGTTGATCAGCTCGGGCGGCGGTTTGATCGCCAACGTCTCGGGGCGCGGCGCAGAACGCTACCGTTACAACGTCGCCTACGGCGTCGGCAAGGCGGCCCTCGACAAGATGACCCGCGACATGGCCGAGGAGCTCGCTGACCTGCAAGTGGCCGTTGTCTCGCTGTGGCCCAACGTGACCCGCACCGAGAACGTCGACGCGTCGAGCGCCGCCAGCTCCGAGGCCGCTGCGGCGTTCGGCGACCTCGATCTGCTCGAGACCCCTCGCTACTCGGGGCGGGCCGTGGTGGCCTTGGCTTCCGACCCGCAGGTGATGGCCCGCACCGGCCACCGGTACTGGGTGGCCGAGCTGGCCGCCGAGTACGGGTTCACCGACGAGCACGGGCGGAAGCACCCGCTGCCCCAGTGAACCCCCGGCCGGCGACGGCCCTCAGCCCACCCGGTGGAGCGTGTTGTGGTCGGTGTGCGCGAACGGCTCGTCGAACTCGTTCATCCGCAGCATGGTGGTCTCGTCGTAGGACCAGGTGCCATCGCCTACGACGACGGTGACCTCGTAGCTCAGCGTGCTTGCGTTCTTCGCAAGGTAGCGGTTCTCGCCGATGTCGTACTGGGCAGCGCTCTTGTCGGCCTTCAGCGTGAACTCGGTCGCGTCGGCGGCGGCCGTCCCCCCGGCGAGCACCGTGATGCCCCGAGGAACGACGAAGCCGCGCACGACCTCGCCGGTCGCCGCGTCCCACAGCCAGTAGCCAACCTCGGTGTGGAACGGGTTCTCCTCGTTCCCGCGCCACATGGCGGACTTGTAGTCGAGGCCGTAAAGGTGTTGGTCTCCGTTGTCGACCGGGCCGAAGGGCTTCAGCGTGCACTTCTCGAGGTAGGTGGTGCCGAGCACCTTGTTCTGGGAGTGCGAGAACGACGTATCGAGACCTCCCTCGCCTTCCCACTCGCCGCCCAGCGCCCCGAGGGGACCCCATTCAGTGGCCACGCCGACTCCCTTCCTCCGCAGTCCGGTCCGCAGCCAGCATATTGGATCATCCCGGGAAGGTCACCCAGGGACGGCGGGGCTTCGTCCCCGACGGTAGCGAACCAGCGCGACGACCGTCCAGATCGCTTCGACGGCGCCGAACGGCCAAGCACCCGACAGGAAGCCGTAACTGCTCGAGAGTGCACACCCGAGGGCGAAGGCGGCGACGAAGCCCCGGTTGCGTCCCTCGAGGGCGTACATGGTCATCATGAACGTGAGGGAGACGATCCCGTAGATCGTGACAGCCATCGGGCCAACCTAACCCGGGTGATCTGTCCCCCGATCCCGAAACCTGCCCGCAGGTCATGTCAGCACGATGCCATGTCCTCCTCGGGGGCCACTGCGCCACGCCGGACAAAGGGGACGCCGTCCCACAGAAGGGATGCACCGGACTCCCGTGCCAACCGCTGGCAGAGGGTCAGCGCCGTAGCACCTGGGGCGGTGATCTGCACTTCGTCCACGTCGAGCACGACCTGCCGGACGCCTTCGTTGAACAGGTCGTTCATGAGCGAGAGGAGCGAGGCACTCGTGGTGTCGTCGAGGGTGCCGACCAGTCGAACGAGCACGGGCGAATGGTCGTCCTCAATCGACATCTCCAACGCGGGTTCCATCTTGTCGTCGGTGGCGAAGATCACAGCAGGGCTCTTTCGTCTGTCCCGGATCGGGATTCCTCTGGTGAACACCTCGAGTGGTGCGCAGCTCGAACAGGCGGTGCCTCCCGTCGAAGCGGAAGTGCAAGAGCTCAGTGCGTCGCGACCGGGATCTTCTTCGGAGCCTTGTCGACCCGAGCTTCCGGCAACGCGACCCGGATCTCCAAGATCCCGCCGCTGTAGCTCGCCGTCACGTCGGGTTCCCCGACGCCTTCGGGAAGGGGCAGGTCCCGGCTGAACGAGCCGTAGCGCAACTCCTGCCGGTAGTAGTCCTTGCCTTCGTCCTTCTCCTCCTGACGACGCTCGGCACCGATGTGCAGCATGCCATCGGACACGGTGATCTCGATGTCCTTCTCCGGGTCCATGCCCGCCATCTCGGCGCGGACCACCAGCGTGTTGTCCTCCCGGTACTCGTCCACGTGGACGAGATCCCCGGCGGACCATGTGGCCCCTGGCCACCGGACCAGAGCGGGAAGATCTCCGAAGAACCGCTCAAAGGGCTCGAGACGGATCGATGCTCGGTCTCGCTTTGCAATTGGCATGATCTCTCCTCCGTTCCTTTCCTCTCATCTTCTCCGCGTTCCAATGACCCCCGTAGGGCCGTTGGTCACATCGAAGGCGGTGACAGCCCGTCGTGTTCCCTTGGACGACCTCGACGGGAACGGCGTACAGGTATTCAAGAGTCCGCTGGGTCCGCTGGGTCCGCTGGGTCCGCTGGGTCCGCTGGCCAGACCCCGACGGCGCGACGGACGGATGCTCTGTGTTCATGTCGGCCCTGCGCCGAATCGCGCGGTTGCACTGCCTTCGTCAAAGTTGTTGCATTCCTCGCGCGAGCGGCCTCCCGCCGGGCGCGAGGGAGCCCTATGAGCGGTTGCCGGTGCCGGAGCATCGGGTTAACTTCGGGAGCGGACGTCGCAGCGCCAACAGCTACCCGGTCAGACCCGATTCACGGGAAGGAGCGGAGGCAACAAGTGCAGTCAGCGCCACTCGCTCGGAGTGCGTGTCGGTGTGCCAACCCGTGCTGTCGGCTGCAAGGCGGCCGACAGGATCTCGGAAGGGTGATCAGATGACCTATCGCTCGATCGAGGACCCGGTCAAGCTCCGCCGGGTCTTTGAGGCGACGCTGCTGCTCGAGGCGGAGCTCGAGCTTCCGGCCCTGCTCCGCCACGTCGTGGAGGAGGCCTGTTCGATGACCGGCGCCCGCTACGGGGCTCTCG
>DATKRB010000065.1:0-54045 GCA_035532415.1 Acidimicrobiales bacterium
CCCGGTTGTTCGCCGGGGCCACCCGCAGGGCCGTCGAGCTGCGCGACCGGGAGTGCACCCATCCCTACTGCGACCGCCCGGCGCCGGGGTGCGAGGTCGACCACATCGTGCCCTTCGGTGCCGGCGGCCCCACCACCCAGGCCAAGGCCGGCTGCTCTGCGGGTTCCACAACCGGCTGCGCAACCAGCGGCCGCCGCCCGACGGGTAGGTGCCGGTCCGACGGTCAAGGGGTGCCCGCGGGTCGGATGAGCGGCGGGTTCACGAGCTCCTGATACCCATGCTCCGGGCGATGGCGTTCCGCTGGATCTGGCTGGTCCCTCCCGAGATGGTCGCCACGATCGACTCCCGCCAGCGGAAGCTCATCACGCTCTCGGTGGCGAAACCGTGGCCCGCCAGGACCTGCATGCCCCACCTGGCCACGTTGACATAGGTCTCCGAGCCCTTCAACTTGGCCATGGCACCTTCGCGCGAGCACGGGAGCCCGTTGGCGAGCAGCCAGGCCGCCCGGTAGGCGAGCAGCCGTGCCGAGTCGATCTCCACCTGCAGATCGGCCAGCTGGTGCGCGAGCGCCTGAAACGTCCCCACCGGCCGCCCGAACTGCTCGCGGGCGAGCGAGTAGCCGACCGCGTCGTCGAGCGTCGCCTGCGAGACGCCCACGTACCCTCCGCTCATGATCGTGCGCTCGAGCTCTATCCCCGACAGCATGATCCGCCAACCGGCGTTGATCGGGCCGACCAGGTTCTCGGCGGGCACCGCCACGTCGTGCAGGTGGACCTCGTTCGTGCCGAGGACGTGGCGAGCCAACGTGGCGGTCCGGCGGACCTCCACGCCGTCGGAGCGGGGATCGACCAGGAGCAGGGACAGCCCGTCGTGCTTCGGGGCGGTCGGGTCCGTCCGCACGTACATTGCGATGAGCACGCCGGGCAGCCCCGCCCCCGTGCACCACATCTTCTCCCCGTTCACCACGAAGTGGTCGCCCCGGAGAACCGCGCTCGTGCGCAGCGACGCCGTGTCGGAGCCGGCATCGGACTCGCTCATGGCGACGACGAAACGTTGGCGACCCGTGAGCATCCCCTCGCGGTGGCGCTCTTTCATCGCGTCGTCGCCCCACTTGTAGATGGTCAGTCCCGCGATGAACGTGCCGATGTAGCTCATCGCGATGTCGAGGCTGGCCCGCCCCAGCTCCTCGGCCAGGATGGTGAGCTCTATCGGCCCCCCGCCGCTCCCGCCCCACTCCTCGGGGAACGGCAGGCCGAACCAGCCCATCTCCCCCATGGCCTCGACGAGCTCGGCGGGATAGGTGCCGTCCTCGTCCCACTGCTTGGCCCTCTCGGGTGGGCAGTGCCGGGACACGAAAGACCTTGCAGTGTCTCGCAGCATCTCCTGCTCGTCGGTCAGGCCGAAATCCACCGGTGCGCTCCTCGTCTCGCTTCACGGGCCCTGCGCGGCCCCCGGGGGAGCCGCCAACCCGCCCAGCCTGCCACGCGGCCCGCAGCGCCATCACTGGTAGCTTCGGCCCATGGCCGACGACTACTCCGCTTTCCCCAGCCTCCGATTCGACGGTCCGATCGACGGGGTGCTCGAGATCGTGCTCGACGCGCCCGGCATCAACGCGGTGAGCCCCGACGCGCACCGGGAGCTGGCCGATGTCTGGCTCGCCGTCGATCGTGACCCGCAGACGCGGGTGGCGCTCATCAGGGGAGAGGGGCGGGGGTTCTCCGCCGGGGGGAGCTTCGAGCTGCTCGAGATGCTCACGACGGACTATGCGGCACGGACTCGCGTCATGCGCGAGGCGCGCGACCTCGTGTACAACGTGATCAATTGCTCAAAGCCCGTCGTGTCGGCGGTGCACGGGCCGGCGGTGGGGGCCGGGTTGGTGGCGGCGATGCTGGCCGACGTGTCGGTCGTGGGGAGGACGGCGCGCATCATCGACGGTCACACCAAGCTCGGCGTGGCGGCCGGCGACCATGCCGCCATCTGCTGGCCGCTGCTCTGCGGCATGGCCAAGGCGAAGTACTACCTGCTCACCTGCGAGACGCTGACCGGGGAGGAGGCGGAGCGGATCGGCCTCGTCTCGCTGTGCGTCGACGACGGCGCCGTGCTCGACCGGGCCCGCGAGGTGGCGACGTCGCTGGCAGCGGGCGCGCAGAGCGCGCTGCGGTGGACCAAATGGTCCCTCAACAATTGGTACCGGATGATGGGGCCCACCTTTGACGCGTCCCTCGGGCTCGAGTTCTACGGGTTCGGGGGGCCCGACGCCGCGGAGGGGCTCTCGGCCATCACCGAGAAGCGGCCGGCCACCTTCACCGGGCCGACGTCGGAGTAGCCCGACCGCCCGGCGGCGGTCAGCGCACCTTCGGGGTGGGCCGCACCACGGCCGTCCGGTCGACCAGGGTCTCTCCGATGGCGTTGCCGAGCTGCACGTAGCTCAGCCCGTTGTTGAGGGCCTGGCTCCGGCCCATGTCGAGCGAGTCCCAGATGGCGCGCACGGTCCCCTGGGTGGCCACCGTCGGCTTCGCCGCGATGATGGCCGCGATCTCGTGCGCCCGGCTCCACAGCGCCTCGCGGGGGACGATTTCGCTTACCAGCCCGATCTCGTGTGCCCGCGTCGCGCTCATGCGCTCGTCGAGCCCCATCAGCGCCCATCGGAGCGCCTCTCCCAGTGGGATCCTCCACCGGAGGCCGATCGGCTCGAGCGCCGAGGTCATGCCGTAGGTGACGTGGGGGTCGAAGAACTGCGCGTCCTCCGAGCAGATCACGATGTCCGACTCGTTGATCCAGTAAAACGCCCCCCCGCCCGCCATTCCGTGCACTGCGCAGACGACCGGCTTCCACACACGGTTCACCTTCGGCCCGAGCGACATCCCCGGGTCGCGTTGGCCGAACGGGAGGGTCGCGGTGGTGGCGGAGCGGGCGAGCGGGTCGGAGACGTCAAGACCGGCGGAGAAGGCGCGGTCCCCGGCTGCCCGGAGCACGGCGGTGTGGACGTCGTCGTTGCTGCGCACCTCCGCCCAGACGTCGACGAACTCGTCGAGCATGACCCGGTTGAAGGCGTTGAGCTTGTCCGGCCGGTTGAGCGTGATCGTGGCGACATGGTCGTCGTCGACCCCGTAGGTGATGGCCTCGTACCCCATGGCGGGGGAGCCTACGTCCTCGGCCCAGGGCGGAGGACGAAGGATGGTCTCAGTCAGGCGGCACGAGCAGCCGGCGTAGCAGCTTCCCGGAGGGGTTCACGGGGAGCTCGGCCACGAACCACCACGCGGACGGCACCTTGTACGCGGCCAGCCGCTCCCGGGTGAAGCCCCGGAGCTCGTCGGGGCCCGGGGGGTCGCCCGGGTCCACGGGGACCACCCAGGCGTGGGCCACCTTGCCGAGGCGACGGTCCGGTACCCCGGCGACCGCCACCCGGCGGACCTTCGGATGGGTGGCGACGATCCGCTCCACCTCCACTGGGTACACGGTCTCCCCGCCCCGGTTGATGGCGTCGTTCTTGCGCCCGACCACCGAGACGAATCCGCCTTCGTCGATGCTCCCGAGGTCACCGGTGCGGAGCCACCCGTCGGGATCGGGGGCGAAGTAGTGGGCGGCGCGGCTGGTGATCTCTCCCACCCCCTCCCCGTCGGCCCCCTCGATCCGCAGCTCGGAGCGGGGGACCGCCCGCCCGACGGTGGCGAGGAGCTCCGGCCGGTGGGCGACCGCCTCGAGGTGGTCCTCGTGGGACAGGTTCGTGATGGGGGATCCCTCCGTCTGCCCGAGGCTCTGGTGCAGCCGGATCCGAGGGTGCTCGGACAGGAGGCGGCGGGTGGTATCGGGATGGAGGGGAGCCGACCCGTACTGCAGGAACCGCAGGGTCGGGAGGTCGAGGGTCCCGGCGGCGAGCAGGTCCTCGATGAACGGCGGCACCACCGTGGCGTGGGTCACCCCGAATTCCGCCAGCCCCGACCACTCGGACGGCGTGAACCGGGGAAAGGTGACCAGTGCCGCCCCGGCCCCGATGGCGACCAGCACCAGGCCGACGCCCGCCTGGTGGTGGAACGCTGAGGCGGACGCGTACACGCTGCCGGGGCCGAGCTCGATGGGCGACCCGCTCTGCACGATCCTGAGGGCCAGGGGACCCTGACGCTGGGCGACCGCCTTGGGGACCCCGGTCGTCCCGGAGGTGTGCACGACGGCCACGATGTCGTCGGGCCCCTGGTCCATGTCGAGGGCGCCGGCGACTGCGGGGAACGTCTCGGGCACCATGCCCACCCGGCACCCCGTGCGGGCCGCGGCCAGATCCGCGACCGCCCGGTTCCCCGCCGTGGTCAGGATCAGGGGGGCGTTCAGCCGATGGATGCAGGTGCACAGCTCGTCGACGGCAGAGCGGGGGCTGAGGGGCGCCAGGGGGCGGTCGGTGAGGGCCCCGGCCACCAGGAGGGCGTACGAGGCGGCCTGCGAGGGCACGAGTGCGGGGAGCGGGGCCCCGGGGGAGGCTCCCGCCCCGTCGAGCCACCGAGCGGCGCCGGCCGCCCGGGCGAGCAATTCGTCCACCGTCCACCGCTCGCCGCCGGGATTGATCACCGCGGCGTCGGGGCGCCCGGAGCGCTCTGCGATCATCTGGGACCACGTCGGAGCCATGGGACCGCCGATGGTAGACGGCGACCCCTCGGCCTGCTGCCCGCCCGGGTCAGCGGGCTGTCGGGCCCGGCTCCTTGGGGAGCCCGAGGATGGCCTCGCCGAGGATGTTCCTCTGGATCTCGGAACTGCCGGCGTAAATGGTGCCGGCGACGGCGTTGAAGAGCGCGCCGACCCACGATGCCGAGGAGTTGGGAGCTCCGGGATCGTCGGCCCGGAAGGACCTGGCGGGGGGGCGACCGCTCAGCACCAGCGACTCGGCCCCCATGATCTCAACGGCCAAGCGGGTCGTGTCGCGGTGGTACTCGCTCCAGTAGAGCTTGATCGTCGAGGAGTCGGTGCCCGGTGCCTTGTCCTGCAGGAAGTCCGTGAGGATCCGGTACCCGAGGAACCGCATGATCTCCACCCGGGCGAATTGGGCCGCGAGCCTGTCCCGGATCACCGGGTCCCCGGTCCGGCCGCGCTCGCGCGCCAGGTCGACGAGACGGTCGTACTCGGCCCGGAACGCGATGGGGTTGGTGGCGGACTCCTCGCCGCGTTCGAACCCCAGGAGCGCCATCGCCACCGGCCAACCGCCGTTGACCTGACCGACCGCGAGATCGGACCGGGTGCGCGCCTCGTTGAAGAAGACCTCGTTGAAGTCGCTGTCGCCACCCATCTGGCGGATGGGCCGGATCTCGATGCCGGGCTGGTCGAGCGGGCACAACAGGAACGTGATCCCGCGATGCTTCGGCGCGTCGACGTCGGTCCGCGCCAGGAGGAAGATCCAATTGGCGAATTGCGCCCGGGTCGTCCAGATCTTCTGCCCGGTGATGACCCAGTCGTCCCCGTCGCGCTCGGCCCTGGTGGTGAGCGAGCCCAGATCGGACCCGGCGTCGGGCTCGGAGTACCCCTGGCACCAGACGTCCTCGCCCGAGAGGATCCGAGGCAGGAAGTGCCGACGCTGGGCCTCGGTCCCCAGGCGAAGCAGGACGTTGCCCACCATCTTGATCGAGAACGTGTCGCTGGTGGAGTACACGGGGACCCCCGCCCGGGTGAACTCCTCGGCCAGGACGACCTGCTCGAGCTTGGACAGCCCGGCGCCCCCGTACTCGCGGGGCCACGACAGACCCAGCAGCCCGTTCTCGTGGAGCACGCGCCGCCAGGACTGGGTGAACGTCTCCGCGTCGCCGGGATCGAGCGCGCCGACCCCCCGCCAGTCCTCGGGCAGATGGTCGTCGAGGAACGAACGGATCCTCTTCCGGAACGCCTCGGCTTCGGGTGGGTACCGGATGTCCACGCTGCAGTTCGCTCCCGTGGGTCGGCGGTCGGCCCAAATCATTGCACGGGGGTCGGGCCGGCCGGCGCGCCCGGTCCCGCGCCCACCTCCGGGCACCGGTGGTCCTTGCAGGCATCGTGGCCGCCATTTAGTATCGCCTCCGGTAGGGGCTCCGGAAGCGGCGGCCGCGGCGGGTAGGTGGGCCGCGGCGGGGCCGGGCCTGTCGATGCCGATGGGTCCACCTCCCGAGAAGGAGGACCCGTGCCGAACCCGTTCGAGCCCGAGATCCTGATCGAAGAGCGCGGACCGATCCGGATCGTGACCCTCAACCGGCCCGAGGCGAGGAACGCGGCGAACCAGGCGCTGCACCGCAAGGTGTCCCGGGTCTGGCGCTATCTCGACGACGACCCCGAGGTCCGTGCCGTCGTGCTGACAGGTGCGGGGAAGGCCTTCTGCGCGGGCGGCGACATGGAGCTGTTCCGCGCCCTGCACAGCGATCACGTGACGCGCCGGCGCATCATCGACGAGGCGGGCCGGGTGGCCCGGGAGATGGTGGCGTTCTCCCTCCCCATCGTGGCGGCGGTGAACGGCGCGGCCGTCGGGCTGGGGGCCAACCTGGCCGTCCTCTCGGACCTGGTCCTGATGGCCGAGTCGTCGTACCTCCAGGACCCCCACGTGGAGGTCGGGCTCACCGCTGCCGACGGGGGAGCCCCGATCTGGCCCCTCTACATGAGCATCCTCCGGGTGAAGGAGTACCTGTTCACCGGCGCCCGGATCCCGGCGGACAAGGCCGTCGAGCTCGGCCTGGCCACCAGGGTCGTCCCCGACGACAAGCTGTTCGACGAGGCTCTCGAGCTGGCCACCCGCCTCGCCGAGCAGCCTCCGCAGGCCCTGCAGACAACCAAGCGGGCGGTCAACATGCACCTGGCGCGGGCGATGGACGGGATCGTCGACTACGCGCTCGCCGCGGAGTTCCAGTCGTTCGACACGCCCGAGCACCAGGCCGTGGTGGAGAGGTTCCTCGGCCGGTGACCGTGAAGAGCGCGAGGAGGGACGGGACCGTCCGCCGGGCACGGGGGTCGATGAGCGCGGAGGAGATCCTCGCCGCGGCCAAGCGACTCGTCGAGCGCGACGGCATCCGCCTGCTCAGCATGCCCTCGCTGGCGAAGGAGCTGGGGTGCGGGGTCACCAGCATCTACTGGTACTTCCGGAGCAAGGAGGAGCTGCTCGAGGCCCTGACCAGCGACGTGTTCCGTGAGATGCACGAACGTCTGCCCCCGGTCGGCGACGGCCCGTGGGACGAGGAGCTGCTTGCCTACTTCCTCGCGTTCAGGGACCTCCTCGAGCAGTTCCCCGTCTACCGGGAGATCAACGCGTTCAGGGCTCATCTCCTCTTCCGTCACCCGAGCCGGGGCCTCCTGCACCGGCTCGAGGAGGGTCTGGCGCTGCTGGTCCGGGCGGGGCTCACCCCCGAGCAGGCGGCGGGGGTACTCACCGCGTGCTCCAACTACTCGCGCGGCTTCGTCGCACTCCAGCACAGCCAGGACACCGCCGACTACGGCGGGCACGGCGAGGACTCGGTGGCGAGGACGGAGGGGTACCGCGTCCTCGGCTCGATCCACCCGACGGTGGAGGACCTCGTCCCGTTGAACGACGAGAGCTTCGTGCTCGGCCTCCGGCTCCTGATCGCCGGCATCCGCCAGACCTACCCGGTGGACATCACGAACGATCGGCGGAGAGCACCGTGACGGCGGACACGGCGGTGGGGCCGCCGATGTTGTGGGCGAGCCCGACCCGGGCGCCGTCGACCTGATTGGACGCCTCGCCTCGGATCTGCTCGAACAGCTCCACGCACTGGGCCACCCCGGTCGCCCCCGGCGGGTGCCCCTTCGCCTTGAGCCCTCCCGACGGGTTCACCGGGATGCGGCCGCCGACCGTCGTGTCGTGCGCCTCCACCAGCTCATGGCCCCGGAACCGCTCGGCCAGCCCGAGGTCCTCGTAGGAGATCAGCTCCACACCGGTGAAGCAGTCGTGGACCTCCGCGACGTCGAGGTCCCGCGGCCCGAGGCCGCTCATGGCATAGGCGGCCTTCGCCGCCTTCGTGGTGGGTGGGAAGGTCGTCATGTCGGCCTTGTGCTGGTGCATCACCCGGTCGAGGCCCAGGCCGATCCCCCGCACCCACACGGGCCGGTGGGTGAAGCGGTCGACGACCTCCTCGCCCACCACCAACAGCGCGGCGGCCCCGTCGGACTGGGGCGTGCAGTCGTAGAGCCCGAACGGCTCGACGACCATGGGGGCGCCGAGCACCTGCTCGACCGTGATCTCCTGGTGCAGGTGGGCCTTGGGGTTGGACATGGCGTGATGGTGGTTCTTCACGGCG
The DNA here is from genome assembly GCA_035532415.1 of Acidimicrobiales bacterium. Taxonomy (GTDB): domain Bacteria; phylum Actinomycetota; class Acidimicrobiia; order Acidimicrobiales; family RAAP-2; genus DATKRB01. The sequence goes on from DATKRB010000065.1 coordinate 8,253, forward strand.
ATCATGGCCATGTGCTCCCGCGTGGCGGGTGCCTCGTGCAGGTAGCGGCGCACGTGCAGCGCGAAGTTGGCCGGGGCCACCAGGCCGAGGGGGTAATCCCACGCCATGTCCCGGGTCATGCCCATCCAGTCCCAGAACGTCGAGCGGGCCGACGTCTCCCGCACCTTGTCGGCCCCCACCACCAGGGCGACGTCCATCAGGCCCGACGCCACACCGAACACGGCGTTGCGCAGGGCGTCCTGACCGGTGGCGCACGCGTTCTCCACATGGGTCACGGGGATGTCGAGCAGGCCGCAGGAATCGGCGAGGATCCCGGCCGGGAAGCCGTCGGTCGTCGCCAGCTCGCCGAACCACGCCGCGTCGATATCGGCCCGGTCCAGGCCCTTGTCGACCGACTCCGCCATCTCGGAGACGGCCATCGGCAGCAGTTCTTTGATCCCGAGGTCGAAGTGCTCGGCGAAGGGCGTCATGCCCGCTCCGACGATCGCCACCCGTCTCATCGGGCCACCTCCCCCGGCGAGAACGCGTAGCCGTAGTCGGGAACGCCCGCGCGGATCGCGACCCGGCGCAGGAGCAGCCTCCCCCGGTCGCCGATCTCCAGCGACCCGGGCGGCGAGTCGGTGACGGTCACCAGAGCCCGGACACCGACGTCGTCGAGCTCCACGACGGCCAGCGTGTACGGCGTCTCGAGCCCGGGTACCGGCACGTGCACGGTGGTGGTGGTGTAGACGCTGCCGGTCCGGGGGAGGGGCACCATCACGGCGTCTCCCTCGGACCCACAGGTCAGGCACCGGTGCCTGGCCGGGAACGCCAAGGTCGCGCACGACCCACACCGGCCGGCCTCCCACCCGAGCTTGGCGTCGAACGCCCGGTCGTAGGCGGTGAAGGCGATCTTTATCTCGGGACCGGGGGACGAACGGCGGGCCGGCATCTCGCGCGGCGCCGGTTCGTCGCGGTGCAGCGCCACACCCGAGGGGTCCCAACGGACGGCCGAGAACGTCGCCTGCTCGATGGCGGCCACCAGACCGCCCGCCCCCCGTTCGGCCAGGGCGGCGAGGGAGAAGAGCGCGGCGCTGGCACCGACCGTGGGGAGCACGGGCGGGTCTCCCTCGCAGAAGGCGGCCCCGTCCCTGTGCCCGACACCGGCGAGCGAGACCGGCTTGCCCGGCAGGCCCGCGGCGGAGAGGGACGCCCGCAACCCCCGTTCGCGTTGGAGGCGGGGATCCTCGTCCTCGCGTACGGTGCCGCCGAGATCCCGCACCCGCAACGGCAGGCTGCGCGTCACCCGGCCGGCGGGTGTGACCGTGCCGCCGCCGCCGCCGCCGCCGCCGCCGCCGCCGCCGACCAGAGCAGCCGCGGCGCCGGTCGCAGGGGTGCAGTCCGCGCCGATCACCAGTGTCCCCGGGGACGCGGTGCTGACGGCGTCGAGGGTGGCCGGGGCGCCGCCCACCTGCTCGACCACCTCGACGTCGCGGCCCAGTCCGAGCCCGGCGAGCAGGACGGCACCGTTCCCGCCCTCGAGCAAGGGAAGGTCGCGCGTGACGAGCACCACCCGGGCCACCTCGGGGTGCGGAGCGTCGAGCGCCCGGCGCCCGGCCGCCACCGCGATAGTGATCGCGTCCTCGTCCGGGCCGGGTCGGCGGGTCCCGCCGGGGCCGCCCCAGGGGGGGAGATACGTGCCCAGGGCGGTTATCACGGGCCGGCCACCGCGGGCCCGGGGACGGTGGGGACCTTACCGGACGTCATACCGAAAGATATCCGGTATCTGCCTCACCCGTCAGTCCGGACGGCGAGGGAGCGGAGCTCGTTCTTCAACACCTTGCCGGTCGCGTTGAGCGGGAACGACTCCACGATCTCCACCCGCCGCGGGACCTTGAAGTTGGCCAGGTGCTCGCGGGCGTAGGCCACCACCTCGTCCACCGTGAGGTCCACCCCGGGCTTGGGGATCACGAAGGCCATGCCCACCTCCCCGAAGCGCTCGTCGGGAATGCCGATGACCGCGACCTGTGCGATCATCTCGAACCCGGCGAGGGCCTTCTCCACCTCGGCCGGGGCGACGTTGAAACCCCCCATGATGAAGAGGTCCTTCTTGCGGTCGGTGATGCGGAGGTAGCCGTCGTCGTCCTCTACGACGACATCCCCGGTCTTCAGCCATCCGTCGACGAACGCGTCCTCGGTCGCCTGCGGCTCCCCGTAGTACCCCGACATCACGTTGTAGCCCCGGACGAGGAGCTCCCCGGGCTCGCCCGTCGCCACGTCCTTGCCGCCGTCGTCGACGACCCGGGTCTCCACCCCGGGGATCGGCGTGCCGACGGTCGTGGCCACCAGCTCCGCCCGGTCACCGGGCAGGGTGGTCGAGATGATGCCGTGGGACTCCGTCATCCCGTAGCCGGCCAGGCAGGTCTTGATCCCCTCCTCGCGCAGGAGGCGGTAGATCAGCTCGACCGGGACGGTCGAGGCGGCCACCGTCACCGCGACCAGTGACGAGAGGTCGAACGACGCGCGGGCCGGATGGTCGAGCAGCGCGAGGAACATCGTCGGAGCCCCCGGCATGTGCGTGACGCGCTCGGTCTCGATCAGCCTCATGACCTCTTCCGGATCGAACACGGGCACTGGGATGGTGGTGGCGCCGTACCTCAGGTCGAGCATCCATCCGGCCTTGTAACCGAAGGTGTGGGAGAAGGGCAGGGCGATCAGGGCGCGGTCGCCTTCGCCGATCCCGTAGCCCCGGTTGTAGGACTCGTAGGCGATCAGGCTGGCGCCGTGCCGCAGGACCACCCCCTTCGGGGTGCCCGTGGTGCCCGAGGTGAAGATGACGTCGCTCGTGTCCTCGGGTCCGATCCGGTCGATCCGGCGGAGGACCTCGGCTTCGGGGACGTCGTCGCCCCGGGCCAGAAAGGCCTCCCACTCCGAGCTGCCCTGCCCGCCGGGCATGGGCAAGGTCACGGCGTTCGCCAGGGCGGGAAGCTCGGGCGACTCGTCTCGCAGCATCCGGAGGTAGTCACCCCCTGCGAAGTGCTCGACCGTGAGCACGGCTCGGGCGTCGACCTTGCCCAGGATGTAGGAGGCCTCCGATCCCCGGAACCGGGTGTTCAGCGGCACCAGCCACGCCCCGGTGGCGAGGATCCCCAACGCGCTGAAGATCCAGGCGGCGGAGTTCGGTGCCCACAGGCCGATCCGGTCGCCGGGCTCGATGCCGCCGGCGATCAGGGCCCGGGCGACGGCGAGCATCTCCTTCTGCACGTCGGCGAAGGAGAACCGGTGGCCGCCCTCCATCACCGCTTCTCGCTCGGCGAAGCGGTCGGAGGAGTCGAGCACCATCCGGGGGATCGTCAGGTGCTGCCGGTCGTCGCCCATCCCGCTCGCCCCCGTTCCTCGGGCCCCTCTCCACCTGCCGCCCGCCCGAGCAGGTCGTCCCCGGAGAACGTAGGCGGCGGTGGCCGCCCGAGCAACAGGCGCGGGCAGGTTGGTGCCGCATGGGGCCGGCACCCTTGGTACGATTCGTCGACTGGTAACTATTCCAATGCTTTGGTCTCCAATGCTTTGGTCCGCAATGCTTTGGTCCGACCGGCTCGTCCCGCCCGGTTGGGGGCAGGACATCGAACGAGGAGCTCCCGAAATGGCCCGAGAAGTCAACTTCCCCATCTTCGACGCCGACAACCATCTCTACGAGACCCGCGAGGCGTTGACCAGGTACCTTCCCGACGCCTACAAGGGGGCTATCGACTACGTGGAGGTGCACGGGCGGACCAAGATCGTCGTCCGGGGCCAGATCAGCGACTACATCCCCAACCCGACGTTCGACCGGGTCGGCCGTCCGGGGGCCCAGGAGGAGTACTTCAAGATCGGGAACCCCGAGGGCAAGTCCTACCGGGAGATCATCGGCCGGGGCATGGACTGTCCTCCGGCCTTCCGGGAGGCATCGTCCCGGCTGACCCTCATGGACGAGCAGGGAGTCGACTACACCCTGATGATCCCGACCCTGGCCAGCCTGGTCGAGGAGCGGATGCGTGACGCCCCCGACCTCTGTGCCGCGGTGATCCACGCCCTCAACCGGTGGATGGTCGACGAGTGGCCTTACGTGTACGAGAACCGGATGTTCTCGACCCCGATCATCACTCCGGGGCTGGTGGACAAGGCGATCGAGGAGCTTGGGTTCGTGCTCGAGCACGGGGCGCGAGTCGTCTTGATGCGGCCGTCGCCGGCCTGGGGATACCGGGGCCCCCGTTCCTTCGCCCTCCCCGAATTCGATCCCTTCTGGAAGCTCGTCGAGGAGTCGGGGATCCTGGTCGTGGTGCATGCCTCCGACACCGGCTACCAGCGCTACATCAACGAGTGGGAGGGAGCCGGAGGCGAGACGCAGGCCTTCGCTCAGCCGCAGCCCTTCGGCGCCTCGGTCCGCGAGCAGCACCGCGACATTCAGGACGCGGTGACCTCCATGATCTGCCACGGGCTGTTCACGCGGTTCCCGAAGCTCCGGGTGGCGTTGATCGAGAACGGTGCCGGTTGGGTGCCGAGCCTCCTCGAGCACCTCGACATCACGTGGCGGAGCATGCCCCAGGTCTACGAGGAGAAGCCTTCGGCCACGTTCAAGCGGCACTTCTGGATGCACCCGTTCCACGAGGAGGACCCTCGGGACCTCGTCCGTCTCCTCGGGGCCGGGCACGTGATCTTCGGTTCGGACTACCCCCATGTCGAGGGCCTGGCCGAGCCGCTCTCCTACGTCGCGGAGATGGAGGGTGTCCCCGACGAGGATCTCCGCAAGATCATGGGTGGCAACATGATCGACCTGCTGCACGTGCCGGTTCCCGCTTGACGGTCCGCCGGCATTCCTCCCGGTGACCGTGGGCGAGGTACCCGGGGGAGCCGTCGGGGCTCCCTACGGGATGACGGTGCCGTTCGACGGCGTACCCCTCCACGAGCACCGTCGGTGGTTCGACGAGCTGTCGAAGCTCGGATACTCCGACGTCTGGTCGTCGGAGGTGGACGGGAGCGACGGGTTCACCCCGCTGGCCCTGGCCGCGGCGTGGACCCCGACGTTGCGCCTCGGGGTGGCCATCGCCCCGGTCTTCACCCGCGGGCCGGCCCTGCTCGCGCAGACCGTCGCCGCCATGAGCGAGGCCGCCCCCGGCCGATTCGCCTTCGGCCTCGGGGCGTCGTCCGACGTCATCGTCGAGCGCTGGAACGGTATCGACTACGTCGATCCGTTCAAGCGGACCCGTGACACCCTGCGGTTCCTGCGCTCGGCCCTCCGTGGCGAGAAGGTGGACGAGGCCTACGACACCTTTGCCGTGCGGGGGTTCCGCCTGTCGCGCCCGGTCGAGCAGCCCCCGCCCCTGTACCTCGCTGCGCTGCGGCCTGGCATGCTCCGGCTCGCCGGGCGCGAGGCCGACGGTGCCATTCTCAACTGGCTGTCCGCCGACGACGTGAAGAAGGCGGTGGCCGAGGTGGGACCCGGGAAGGAGGTCGTGGCCCGCCTCTTCGTCCTCCCGAACGGCGACGCCGAGGTGGCGCGGGCCGCAGGTCGTCGTCTGATAGCCAGCTATCTCAACGTTCGGGCCTACGCGGAGTTCCACCGATGGCTCGGAAGGGGCCCCGAGCTCGAGCCGATGTGGGCCGCGTGGTCCGCTGGCGACCGGAAGGGTGCTCTGGCGGCCATCCCCGACGCGCTGGTCGACGACCTGCTCATCCACGGCACGCCGGAGGCGTGCCGGCGGCACGTGGCCCGGTACGTGGCCAACGGCGTCACCCTGCCGGTCCTGCACGTGTTCCCGGCCGGCATCGACCTGGCCACCGCCATTCGTGGGTTGGCTCCGTAGGCGGGCACCGGCTGCGAGTCGCTAGTCTCCGGTCTCATGTCCGACCCCCAACCCGCAGAGCTCGTCCTGCAGAGGACCGAGGAGCTCATCCGCGCCACACCTCCGGCCGCCACCGATCCGGTCGCCTTCCTCCGGGCGCAGTACGACTCCGGGTTGGCGTGGGTGCACTTTCCGGTCGGTCGGGGCGGGCTGGCCGTGTCCGCCGAACTTCAGCGGGCGGTCGACGACCGGTTGGCCGACGCCGGTGCCCCTCCGAGCGGGAAGGTCTCCAACCCGATCGGAGCCGGCCAGATCGCCACGACGATCCTGACTTTCGGCAGCGACGACCAGAAGCAGCGCTACCTGCGCCCGATCTTCTCGACCGAGCAGTACTGGTGCCAGCTCTTCAGCGAGCCGGGTAGCGGGTCGGACCTCGCATCGCTGGCCACCCGGGGCGAGCGGGACGGCGACGTGTGGATCGTCAACGGGCAGAAGGTGTGGACGTCGGGTGCCCACCAGTCGAGCTATGCGATCGTGCTGGTCCGCACCGATCCCGACCTCGAGAAGCACGCCGGCCTGACGCAGTTCGTCGTCGATATGCACGCGCCGGGCGTGGAGGTCCGGCCGCTCCGGCAGATGAGCGGCGGGGCCGAGTTCAACGAGGTGTTCCTCACCGACGTGCGCATTCCCGACAGCGAGCGCCTGGGTGAGGTCGGAGCCGGCTGGTCGGTGTCCAACACGACGCTCATGGCGGAGCGGTACAACATGCCGCAGATACCAGCGAGAGGCGCGGGGCCGATCGGCCTGGCCGTGGGCTTGTGGAGCGCCCGCGAGGACAAGTCGTCGGCCCAGGCCCTGGCGCTGCGCGATCGGCTGATGGAGCACTGGGTGGACGCCGAGGTCGTGCGACTGCTGCAGGCGAGGGCCGCAGCCCTGCGGGCCGCCGGGTCCGCCGGCGCCGAAGGGTCGCTCGGGAAGCTTGCGGTCGCGGTCGCGGGTCGTTCGTTGGCGGCCTTCACCGTCGACCTCCTGGGCATGGAGGGGACGCTGATCGACGGCTACGACGACGTCTCGTCGGACTTCGGCCGACGGACCTATCGTGGACGCTGGGGGGCGCAACGGGCCTTCGTCGGGAGCCCGGGGATGTCGATCGCCGGGGGAACCGACGACATCCAACGCAACATCATCGGCGAGCGGGTTCTCGGGCTGCCCCGCGAGCCGGCGCCCGACCGCGGCGTGCCCTGGAGCCAGACCCTCCGCAACTGACCGGTCGACCGAGCGCCGGGCCGCCGCCCTCAGGTCGTAGGCTGCTCGTGTCCCCGGGCGACCTGCGGGGGGGGAACGAGGAGGGGCAATGTCGAAGATCTGGGCCAATTCGGGTGACTCCCACCTGGTGGAGCCGGACGGCCTGTTCGAGCAGGGACTGCCCCCGGCGCTGGCGGAGCGGATGCCGAGGAGCGTGAAGGACGACGACGGCCGGTGGGAGACCGTTCACGTCGACGGTCAGACCTTCCGGCGCAGGATCCCGAGCCGGCCGCTGCGCGACACGGAGACCGGGATGACGGTGGCGGAGCGGGCGCCCGGGGCGGGGGACCCGGTCCTGCGCCTGAAGGACCTCGACGCGGAAGGAATCTGGGCGGAACTGATCTATCCCTCCATCGGGATCTGGACCTCGTCGATCGAGGACCCGGCCCTCCTGCGCGAAGGCGTGAAGGTAATCAACGACTGGGCGATCGGGTTCCAGCGGACCTCGCCACGATTCGTGTGCACGGCGTCGGTACCGCTCCTGGCGGCCCACGATGCCGTGGCCGAGATCGAGCGGGCCGCCGGCCTCGGGTACAAGGCGGCCTTCTTTCCGGTCGCACCACCTCCGTCCCAGCCGGCCTACCAGCACGACGTCTGGGAGCCGGTGTGGGCGGCCCTCGAGGAGACGGGACTCGTCCTGAGCTTCCACATCGGGACCGAGCCCCACGATGCCGGAAGCCGCAACGGCACCTACCACTCAGGGCCCGGCGGGGCGGTCCTCAACTACTTCGAGACGACCTTCGGCGGGCAGCGGTGCACCGCCCAGCTGATCGCCTCCGGCGCCCTCGATCGGCATCCGGGCCTGCGGGTCATGGTGTCGGAGGGGGGTGCCACGTGGGGGCCGTTCATGGCCGACCGCCTCGACGAGGGCTACCGCCAGCATGCGTCGGCCGTGCGACCGACCCTCTCCAAGCCACCGAGCCGGTTCCTGTACGAGCAGGTGTACGCCTCGTTCCAGCATGACCGCTCGGCGGTGCCCGCCCAGTGGGCCATGGGTTGGGAGAACGTCATGTGGGGGAGCGACTATCCCCATATCGAGGGGACCTTCGGGCACACCCAGAAGACGCTGCACGAATTGTTCGACGACGTCGACGAGGTCGTCCGCAGACGGATCACCCTCGGGGCCTTTGAGGAGCTGTTCCCCCATGTCCCACCGTGTCCGGCGGAGTCGGGGGACTGACCGGCGGCCAGCGCGCTCAGTCCCACTCGACCCGTTCGCTCAGCACGTCGGGGAAATACCTGCGGGCGAAGGAGACCTCGGCGGCGAGCTCGCGCTGGATCGTTCGCTCCGCGGCGTCGGCGTCGCCCGCCTCGATCATCCCGAGAAGCTGTTGGAGCCGGACGAGGTTCCCCTTCCAGTACTGGTCGTCGTCGAACCATCCGTGGACCCGCCACGAGTAGATGTCCCGCAGGGCCTGCGACAGCAGCGAGAGGACGGGATTGTGGGCGGCTGCGCCCATGGCGGCGAAGAACCGTTGCGAGGAGCTGCCCAGGAGATGGTGGTCTGCCGCCGGCAGGGCGCCGATCTCGTCGAGCATCCGGCGGAGCACCTGCTTGTCCGAGCGGGTGGCGCTGGTGGCCGCGTGCCAGCCCACCTGGGGGTCCATGGTCTTCCGGGCGACCAGCACGTCCCCGTAGGTTGCGTGCCGCTGCTGCAGGTAGAGCTTCAGCGAGTCGCCGACGTCCCGGGTCTTCAGCCGTTCGAGCACCGGCCCACCGCCGCGCCCGGTCCGGATGGAGACGACTCCTTGGACCTCGAGGATCCGCAGGGCCTCGCGCACGCTGGCGCGGCCTGCCGAGTAGATCTCCATCATCTTGGTCTCGGCCATCAGCTGGTCACCCGGGCCGAGACCCAGCTCCTCCGCGTCGAGGAGGATCCTGCGGGCCACCACCTCGGCGACCTTCCTGGCCCGATCGGGCGATCGGGGTCCCGGCGCGGGGCTCATGCAGGTTCACCCTATCCCCGCTGTGGCTCTGGGCCATGTTTCCCGATCCCGATCCCGATCCCGCCCGGGTGGCGCTCGGAGCGATGTCGCGTACAATGCGCCCCACGCCGGGCACGGCCGCACGACGCCGTACCGCCTGAGGACAACCGAGGAGGGGCGTGGCTGATCTGGAGTACTCGGTCGATGACGGGGTCGGGACGATCCGGCTCAATCGGCCCGAGCGGAAGAACGCCTTCACCATGGGGATGATCCAGGAGTGGGGCGACATCGTGCGCGACGTCCGCCACGATCCCGAGGTGCGGGTCCTGGTCGTGACCGGAGCGGGCGACGCGTTCTGCTCAGGGGTCGATCTCGACTCGTTCGGCGACCCCGGGGCCGCCGCCACGCCGCTCGAGCGCCGCCAGATGCTGACCGAGAAGATCCATCGGGTGGCGCTCGGACTCGAGGATCTCGACAAGCCGGTGATCGCCTCGGTCAACGGCGCGGCGGTGGGTGCCGGCATGGACATGGCGCTCATGACGGACATCCGCATCGCCGCACGATCGGCCCGGTTCGCCGAGAGCTACATCCGGGTCGGCCTCGTCCCCGGTGACGGAGGCTGCTACTTCCTTCCTCGGCTCGTCGGGCTGGCCAAGGCGCTCGAGCTGCTCCTGACCGGCGATTTCGTCGATGCCGAGGAGGCGCAGCGGATCGGGATCGTGAACCGCGTGGTGGACGACGAGGATCTCGGCGCGGCCACCGACGCCCTCGCCCGCAAATTGGCCGAGTCCCCGCCCGTCGCCGTCCGGATGATCAAGCGGGCCACGTACCAGTCGGCGCGGAGCGATCTGCGGACGTCGCTCGACCTGATCGCCTCCCACTTCGGTGTGGTCACCTCCACCGACGATTCGGCGGAGGCGATGGCCGCCTTCCGGGCGAAGCGGCCGGGGGAATTCACGGGCCGATGAAGCCGGGGCCCGGGGGATCGGGTGTCTGACCGGGACCGGTCACCTTCGACGTCGGGATGCCCGGGCCGATGAAGCCGGCGCGATTGCAGCGCACGATCCTCGTCGACGACGTCGCGCTGTGCTTCCCCGACCTCGACATCCGCGAGGAGGCGCTTCCGGGCTACCTGGCCGGCAACGCCCTGCGGGTCCTCGGCCGCCCGGCTGCCTGGGCCGAGTCCGTGCCTCCGGCCGGAGGGGGTCGGTGATGGACGTCACCGAGGACGGGATCACGGTCGAGGAGGTCGACCGCACCGGGGTGGCGACCGTGTGGCTCGACCGTCCGGAGCGGGGCAACGCGTTCACCCTCACCATGACCACCAGGCTCCACCAGGTCTTCGCCGGGCTCGACGCGGACGACGCGGTGCGCTGCATCGTGGTGACCGGCCGGGGCCGTCACTTCTCCACCGGCGCCGACCTCGAGTCGGGGATGCTCGGCATCTCGTCGGAGGAGGTGCTGACCGGCATGCGGCGGGACGTGGCGAACCGGATCCGCCCCTGGGCCATGAGAACGCCGGTCATCGGGGCCCTGAACGGCTCTGCCGTCGGCATGGGGCTGACGCTGCCGATGCAGTGGGACATCCGGGTCATGGCCGAGGACGCCAAGTACGGGTTCGTGTTCAACCGACGGGGGGTCATGCCGGAGTTCAACTCGCTCTGGCTGCTCCCGCGCCTGATCGGCCTGTCCCGCGCGGTGGAGCTGCTGTTGACCGGACGGATCTTTTCGGGCGGCGAGGCCCTCGCCCTCGGGCTGGCGAACCGGGCGGTGCCGGCGGGCTCCGTGCTCGATGTCGCCCGCGAGATGGCCGGCGACATCGCCGCCAACACGGCTCCGGCCTCCACCGCCATCACCAAGCGCCTGGTGTACGAGTGGTTGGGGGAGCACGACCGGGAGCGGGCCTTCAACGAGGAATGGGAGCTCTTCCGCTGGCTGGGCCGGCAACCGGACGCGGCCGAGGGGGTGCGGGCGTTCATGGAGAAGCGCTCGCCGTCGTGGACGATGCCGAAGTCGACGGAGACCCCCGAGTTCGGACCGGCACCGACCTGGGAGGACCTCCGCGGCTGATTACGCCGTCGTCCGGTCTGGTCGTCCGGTCCGTCCGTCAGGTCCCGAAGAGGCCGTTGAGCGCGGCGGCGACGTCGCCGGCCGAGCGGACCGGTGCGAGGTGGCCCCCGCCGAGGCGTGCCAGGTCGGTGGCCAGCTCGGCGTCGTGCTCCCCGTCGGTCTCGAGCAGGACATGGAGCCGGGGGAGTGCCCCGACGGCGGTCCGCGGGTCCGGGCCGGCGTTGTGCACGCCGTCGGACAGCAGGATGGCGATGCGCTCGCGGGCACTCGACCGTGCCAGCTCGACGGCCCCGACGTGCAGGCCGACGTGGATGTTGGTGAGCCCCTCGACGGGAAGCGCCGCCAGGTCCTCGAGCACCCGCGCCGGCGAGGTCCTCTCCGAGCCGGCGGTCAGGATGGCCGCATCCTTCCAGAAGGCGACGACGGTCAGCTCGTCGTCGCGCAGCTCGCCGCTCAGCGCGCCGACCGCCGCCGCGGCGAGCAGCGCCTTGTCGCCCTTCATCGAGCCCGAGGCGTCCACCACCAGCACGACCGACCGGCGGCGGGCATGGGGGACGCGGACCACGATGTCCTCCTCCGCCACGACGCGCCGGCCGACGAGGTTCTCCACCGTCCGCTCGATGTCGAGGTCGTCGCCGTTGTCGCGCCACGGGACGCTCACCGGGGGGCCGTTGCCGGGCGAGGTCCGCTGGTGGCCCCGCCGTCTGAAGGCCAGGTTCTCGGCGATCTGCCGCACCGTCCTCCGAAGGACCGGATCGACATCGGTGGTGCGCAGCACCTCGGCCAGGTCTCGGATCTCGCCGATCTCCGCGGTGGCCCCGGCGGTCACCCGTCCCGGTTGCAGGCCGGGCTCACCCGTCCCGTCGTGGCCGGTGATCACCGATCCGTTCCCGCCGGGCCGGAAGAGCACCGGCGCCTGGTCGAGCTGCTTGGGGACCGGGCGCCTCCTCCCGGTGATCGGCTCCTCCGTCCGCAGCTGAACGGCGACCTCGACGTCCGCCCCCCTTCAGCCGGGCGCCGCCCGGTGCGGGGCGAGGAAGAACCGGTCTTCCCAGATCTCGCGGAGCACTCGTTCAGGGGTCGTGTCGGCGGTCTCGACGAGTTGGATCCTGCCCGAGAGCGCGACCATCGTCGCGTCGAGCACGATCGAAGGGTACCGTCCCGCCGGTTTCCCGTCGCGCGGATCGAGGTCGCCCGGATCGAGGTCCTCCAGCTCGAGGCCGTCCAGCTCGAGCAGGCGCTGGGCGACCAGCACGAGGTCGATGGCGCCGCGCACGGAGCTCCCCTGGCGTACCGCGTGGTGCAGCCGGGTGGCCCGGACGAGGGCCACGCCGTCCTCGACGAGGCGGGTGCGGGCGCTGTCGGTCCGGAGGCGCACGATGTCGATCTCGTCCGCCTCGTCCTGGTACCCGACGGCGATCCGGCAGAGACGGTCGTGCACGCTCGAGCTGATCCGTGAGGTTCCCACGTTGTCGAAGGGGTTCATGGATGCGATGACCCGGAAACCTTCGCTCGCCCGTACCAGTCCGACCCGGGGAATGGCGAGCTGTCGCTCGGCCACCGCGCTCAGCAGGGCGTTGAGCGTGTCCTCGGGGGCGCGGTTGATCTCCTCGATGTAGAGGAACCCCCCGTCCTCCATGGCCCGGACCAGGGGACCCGGCACGAACGTGTCGGCGGTGAAGTCCTCGTGCAGGACCCGGGCGGGGTTGTGATGCCCGACCAACCGGGACGTCGTGAGCTCGGCGTTCCCTTCGACGAAGACGAGCGGGACGTCCAAGAGAGCGGTGACTTCCCTGAGCAACGTGCTCTTGCTCGTGCCGGGCGGTCCTTCGAGCAGGATGTCGCGGTGGGCGGCCAGGGCGGCCAGCAGCAGGCGCAGCTCCTCGTCCCGGCCGACGATCCGTCCACTCAGCACCGCCCGAGCGGTACGAAGATCGGGTCCGAGGGCGCTCATCCGCGTCGGGGGCGAGGGACCGGGCGGCCACGGGTGGCACTGCAGATCGACGTTGTCACGACCTCGTGCCCTCCCATGCGGTGCCCCTCCCGGTGTCGGGTCGACACTAGGGGCAGCGCTCGCCTGCGGGCAATCTCGCCCGATCCCGGTGGCGGGACCGCGACGGCGCGAAGGGCCCTCACAGACGACGGCTCTCCCGCTGGTAAATTCCGTCCTGCCGCTGCAGCCCCCGGCCTCGTCCGGCCGGCACGGACGAACCGGCAGCAGGCAGACGAGCCGGCAGCAGAACGACGAGCCGGCAGCAGAACGACGACACCGGCAGCAGAACGACGACAAGGAGCACGATGCCGCAGTTCTACGATGCGATGCCGACCGACTGGATCGATCCGGGGAACACGGCGACCGTGTCAGTGGACGGGTTCCCCGTGGCCGTCGCCAACGTCGACGGCGAGTTCTTCGCCTTTCAGAACCTCTGTCCGCATCAGGGGACGACGATCGGCGGGCGACCGCTCGAGGAGGCGTGCTACATCTCGTGCCCGCAGCACAGCAGCCGGTACGACGTGCGGACCGGCGAGTGTGTGGTTGCTGCTTCGAGCGACGGGTTCGCCCAGAACCTCATGACTTTCGAGACCCGCGTGGTCGATGACGTGGTCCAGATCAGCGTCTGATCGGCGCCACCGCCACCGCCGAGTCGCCCCGCTCGGCGAGCGGGGCGGTTGGTCAGGGCCTGGTGAAGGCGGGACCGTCGGCGGTGCCCGCCGTGGTGAACTCCTCCACGCTGTTTCGTCGGAGCCTGGTGATCTCCCGCTCGGGCTTGCCGAGGGGGATCATGGTTGCCAGAACCTGCTGCTCGGGGATGCCGAGCAGCTTGCGCAGCTCGGGCTCCTGCCGCGCCAGCACCGACGTCACGTGGCCGCCGAAGCCGAGATCGCGGGCCGCCAGCAGGATGTTGTGGGCAAACGGGTAGACCGAGCCGCCGGCCGCGATGCTGAGCCGGCCCAGGCCGCTGTCGACGGCCGACACGTTGGTCAGATCGAGCGTGATCACCAGGAGCACCGGCGCCGTCGCCATGTACTCGGGTGGTCCCACCTCGAGCGGGATCTCCCGAGCCGCGGCGAGATCGATCCCGGGATGGGGCTCACCGCCGGAGTGGTACCGCTCCAACACCTCCGACGCAGCGAAGGGGACGAGACCGGCGCGGTGGTAGCCCATGTACTCGCGCATGCCGAGGTCGTACAGCTCGGAGATCCTGCGCTTCACCGCCGGGTCACGGACGACGATGACGTGCCAGCTCTGCCGGTTGCCGCCGTTCGGCGCGAACCGGGCGCGGTCGAGGATCTCGTAGAGCGTCTGGTCCGAGAGGGGCGCGTCCACGAACGCGCGCGTCGCCGGAGTGGTCCGCATCACCTGGCTGAGCTCCATCGGGCGAGTCTCCCAGAGGCCGCGGGGCCGAGCAAGACGCCGCCCGCCGGGGCGTTCGTCGTTTGCGCGGGGGCGCCCCCCGTGTGTAGTACAGACTCGATCAGCCCGGACCTCGGGCGGGAGGGTGCGGGATGGTGACGTTCGACGAGGGCCGGGTGGTCACTTCGCCGCCCCGGGTGGCCTGAGCGATGCTGGCAGTGCGCTGCAACCGGTATGGTCCCCCCGACCAGCTCGCCGTCGAGGAGCTGCCCGACCCGTCGGCCGGTCCCGGGGAGGTGGTCGTGCGGGTGGAGGCGGCGTCCGTGAACTTCCCGGACGTCCTGATCGCTGCCGACCAGTACCAGATCTCGGTCCCGGTCCCCTTCACGCCGGGGAGCGAGCTGGCGGGCGTGGTCGAGTCGGTTGGCGAGGGCGTCGCCGAATGGCGTGTCGGGGACCGCGTGTACGGATCGACCTTCGTCGGAGCGTTCGCCCAGCTGATCGCCCTGCCCGCCGCGGGGCTCTCGGCCGTCCCCGACGGCGTGGACTTCGCCGAGGCCGCCGCGTTCTGGGTGGTCTACGCCACCGCCTACCACGCCCTGCGCAGTGTCGCCGAAGTCGCTGCCGGTGACTGGGTCGTCGTGCTCGGTGCCGCCGGCGGGGTGGGACTCGCCGCGGTCGATCTCGCCCAGCTGCTGGGTGCGCGCGTCCTCGCCGCCGCGTCGAGCGACGAGAAGCTCGAGGTCTGCCGCTCGAGGGGGGCGGCGGAGGTCGTCAACTACACCTCCGAGGATCTGAAGGAGCGGATCAAGGAGCTGACCGGCGGTGCCGACGTGGTGATCGACCCGGTGGGCGGTCCCTCTGCGGAGCAGGCCCTGCGCTCCACCAGGTGGGGTGGCCGGTACGTGACGGTCGGCTTCGCGTCCGGGGAGATCCCGCGTATCCCGCTGAACCTGGTCCTTCTGAAGGGGGTGGTGGTGAAGGGCTTCGAGATCCGCACCTTCGCGGAGCACGATCCCACGGGCGCGGCCCGAGACCGCGAGGAGCTCCTGGCCCTGTTCGGCCAGCGGAAGGTCCGGCCCCTCGTCGACGGCGTGTACCCGCTCCGCGAGACGGGTACGGCCATGCGGTCCCTGACGGAGCGGCGGGCCACGGGCAAGGTCGTCATCCTCCCGTGGGGCTGAGCCGGTGACCGACCATGACGAGGTCCACATCGAGGGTCTCATGTTCCCGGAGGGCCCACGCTGGCGAGACGGGCGCTGGTGGCTGTCGGACCAGCTCGGGCACCGCGTCCTCACGCTCGACGAGTCCGGCGCCTGGTCCGTCGTGGCCGAGGTGCCCCGTCCGTCGGGGCTCGGGTTCCTCCCCGACGGGATCTTGTGGGTCGCCACGATGGACGAGGCCCGCATCGTCGCGGTGGGGGGTGACGGCGTCCGCGAGGCGGTGTCCCTCCGGCACCTGGCGGCGCACCTCAACGACATGGTGGTGGACTCGCGCGGGCGGGCGTACCTCGACGCGTACGGGGACCGGTCGGCCCCGGAGTCGGGCCTGCTCCTGGTCGTCCCCGGAGAGCCGCCCCGGTCCGTGGCCGGCGGGCTGGCCTTCCCGAACGGCCTGATCGTCACCCCCGACGGCCGTACCCTGCTGGTCGCCGAGACCCTGGCGGGGCGGATCACCGCGTTTGACGTGCTCGCGGACGGCTCGCTCGGGAACCGGCGGGTCTGGGCGCAGCTACCGGGGTCCACCCCTGACGGTATGTGCCTCGATTCCGAGGGAGCGGTGTGGGTCGCCTCGTACCGGAGCGGTGAGTTCCTGCGGGTGCGGGAGGGTGGCGAGGTGCTCGACCGGCTGTCGTCGGACGACGGCCGGTGGGCCATGGCCTGCGCCCTCGGGGGGCACGACGGGCGGACGCTCCTGCTGTGCACCGCGGCCACCACCACGAAGGACTACTTCGCCGGCGTGGCCACCGGCCGCCTGGCCCTGCACCGGGTGGACGTCCCGGGCGTCGGCTGCCCCTGAGGGGGCCCGGACGGGCAGGTGCGCCCCCGACCAGGAGCCCCTGACGGGGCCGATGCCTACAGCAGCCTGGCGAGCGCGCCGACGCCGGTGAGGGACCGGACGAGGTCGTTCAGGTGGGTGCAGGTCGAGATGCCGCGGAAGTCGGCGCGCACCAGGTCGCTCAGCTCGTCGGTGCGGTGGCCGACGATCCGCCCGGCGCTCAGGGCGGCAGAAGGGCACTCGGTCCACGGAAGGTTGCGGGGCGTGGCGGAGCCGGCCCGCACCTCCAGCGAGACCGGGTCGACCGTGAGGTCGATGGTGTACTCGTGCAACACGGTCTCGGTCCCCGCAGGGTCCGTGTAGGTGTCCCGGAACATGGCGAACACCGTGAGGAGGTCTCCTGGGCTCACGTCGATCAGCCGCCGGCGCCGCATCGACCCCGGCAGGGACGGCCCGACCTCGTGCCACGAGAAGGGATCGCCGGCCCGTTCGAGCCGGGGCGCCACCGGTCCGACGGGGACGGGGAGGAAGCCCTGCTCGGCGGTGAGCGTGAGCATGGTCCCGCCGGTGCGCCACCCCGAGCAGATGTCGCTCTTGAGCGACCCGGCCCGCGTCGGTCCTTCGTCGTCCCCGCGGGGGTTCTCGCTCCGCACGTACAGGTCGGCGTAGCCGGCGATGAGCGCGGCGACCGGGAGGTCGTCGAGCATGAGGGCCAGGGGGGACCGGGCGAGGTGCTCGCCGGGCACCAGTTCGTCGACCGCGCTCCGGAACCCGGCGGCGACCGGTCGGCCGAGCAGGCCGCCCAACTCGGGGAGCCACGGGGTGGCGTCGATCGCCTCGAGCCTCCGGCCCGCCCCCAGCTCGGCCCGCACGCGCGCCTCGCCGGCGATGGCGGTGCCCCCGTCGGCGGAGGTGACCAGATCCCTGACCTGGCCCGAGAGCACGAGGTTCCCGTCGCCCCGCTCGTCCGGGACGATGTCGACGTGGCTCGTCCGCCGGGCGGAAGGGGAAGGCCGCGCAGGGCTCTCCGCTACCGGCCGCTGCAGCGCAGCGGGGATCGACCTGTCCATCGAAGCGACCCTCCGGCCCTGATGCGTGCGATTCCCTGTGCGCGCTAGTCTACGTTGCCCTTCGGGGTCGCCTGCTCCGGTCTTTGCGCGGACGGCTCCTGAGGGATGATGATGGGGCGTGGGAAACCACTCGCCGTTGGCCTCAATAGTTGCAACCAGTAGCTTAGTTCCAAAGTAGGAAAAGGGGGGGAAATCGGTGCTCCAGTATGTGATTGCCGGGTTGGTCCTGGGCGGGATCTACGCCATCGCCGCCTCGGGACTCGTCGTCACGTACTTGTCCGCAGGTATCCTGAACTTCAGCTTCGGGGCGCTGGCCTACGCGGTCGCGCGGTTCTACTACTTCCTCAACTCCGAACATCAATGGGCGATCGTCCCCGCCGGCCTGTTGTCGATCCTGGGGTTGGGGCCGGCCCTGGGCGTCTTCCTCTACTTCGCGCTGTTCCGGCTGCTGAGGCTCTCCTCCCCGCTGGTGAAGGTGGTGGCGACCCTCGGTGTGTCGGTGGCGATCCCGCCGTTGTGCACGCTGATCTTCGGGAGCCAGACGATCCTGAAGGCGCCCGGCCTGGCCCCCCAGCCCGTCCGGGTCTTCGACTTCCTCAACGTGCCGGTGACGATGGACCAGATCATCGTCTACATCTGCGTGGTGCTCATCGTGGTGATCGGGGCGGTCGTCCTGCGCTACACCGACATCGGCCTCCGGGTCCGGGCGATGGTCGACTCCCCGGCGATGACCTCGTTGTCCGGCACCAATCCCGGAGCGGTGTCGGTCGGGGTCTGGGCGGCCAGCATCGGTCTCGCCGGCCTGACCGGTGTGCTCTCTGCGCCCATCATCGGGCTCGATCCCGGAGACTTCACGTTGCTCATGGTGGCCGCCTTCGCGGCGGTGATCGCGGCCAAGCTTCGGAACCTCCCGGTCGCCGTGCTGGTCGGGCTCGGGATGGGGATCGCCGGGGCGCTCGTGCAGTACTGGCTGCCGCCGAGCAGCTCGTTCACCGCAGCGGTCCTTCCGAGCATCCCGTTCGTGGTGACCGCCATCTTCCTCATCTACTTCATGATCCGCAGCGGCGGGATCGACGAATCGGCGGGGGTGGGCGGCGCGCTCGACCGAGCGATCACCCCGCAAGGTGAGGCGAAGATCGCGGCGAGCACCAGCGACCAACCTGCTGCCCGGGCGCTCAGCTGGCGTCCGGCGGTGATCGGCTTCGTCATCGTCTGCCTCCTGCCCCTGATCCTGCACGGTTTCTGGGTCGGCCTGGTCGGCCAGGGGGTCTGCTTCGGCATCATCTACCTGTCGTTCACGCTGGTCACCGGTGAGGGGGGCATGATCTGGCTCTGCCAGTCGACCTGGGCCGGAGCCGGTGGGATGACCATGGCGATCCTCGCAGTCGACCACGGATGGCCGGTGATGGCCGCGGTGCTGGTCGGTGGTCTCGTCGCCATGCCGTTCGGGGTCCTGATCGGAATCCTCACCATCCGGTTGGGCAACCTTTACGTCGCTCTGGTCACGCTCACCTTCGGTCTGCTGGTGGAGAACCTGGTCTTCAGCCGTCAGATCTTCCAGAACAGCGGCATCGGCATCAACGTCACGCCACCGCAATTCGCATCGGGGGCAAAGGCGTTCGCCTGGTTGGCGCTGGCGGTGTTCGCCGTGATCGCCCTCCTCATCGTCAACCTGCGGCGGTCCACCACGGGGCTCGCGCTCAACGCGGTGCGATGGAGCGAGCCCGGTGCCAAGACCTTGGGCATCAGCGTGCTCCAGATGAAGCTGATCGTCTCGGGCTTCGCCGCCTTCGTGGCCGGTATCGGCGGCGCCATGCTCGCCCTGTCGCTGGGTGCCGCGCTGTCGGCCAACTACGCCACCCTGATCGGGGTGGTCTGGCTGGCCACCGTGGTCACACTCGGCATCCGCTCCAACGTCGCGGCGCTCTTCGCCGGACTCGCGAGCACGTTGCTGGCGGGTGTCGCCCTGGTATACCTCCCCAAGGCCTGGGGCAACGTCCCCCCGATCCTCTTCGGTCTGGGTGCCATCGCCGTCGCCCGGTACCCCGACGGCACGCTGGCGATGCAGGCCCGCCAGATCCGTACGCTCTGGACCAAGGTGTTCCACAGGGGGACGGCACCGGGCGCCCAGCCGGGTCCGTCCGAAACCAGCCGTTCCGAGCCGCCACCCAAACCTCAACCGAGCACCGTGAACGCCGCCGCCGGCCTGGCCGGCCCCGACGCGGTGGGCATGGCTCCGTCATGACCGTGGCCGAGAGCAACCCGGCCGTGGCGAGCACCGCCGTCCCAACCCCCCTCCTCAGTGCCACCGACATATCGGTGCGCTTCGGGGGGCTCAAGGCCCTGTCGGGCGTGGACGTGGCCGTCCCGAGCGGCACCATCGTCGGCCTGGTCGGTCCGAACGGCGCCGGGAAGAGCACGTTGTTCGGGGTGCTGTCGGGGCTGCTCCGGCCGAACTCCGGGCGGGTCTTCCTGGCCGGGGAGGACGTGACCAAGGCCTCTCCGCAGTCCCGGGCCCGACGAGGCCTGGCCCGTACCTTTCAACAGCCGGAGCTGTTCATGGGGCTCACCGTCCGCGAGCACCTCGTGCTGGCGCACCGGGTCCGGCATTTTCGGTCACGGCTGTGGAAGGACATGTTCACCGCGGCCAGCCTGAGGCGGCCCGACAAGGCGGAGAACGATCGGGTCGACGGGCTGCTCGAGTTGCTGCTGCTGACCCGGTTCGCCTACCAGTTGGCCGATAGCCTGCCCCTCGGGACGAGCCGCCTGGTGGAGGTCGGGCGAGCGCTCGCCGCGTCACCCTCGGTGATCCTTCTCGACGAGCCACTCGCCGGCCTCGACGCCCACGAGGCAGAGCGCCTCGCCGCCGCGCTGCGCCGCACGGTCGACGAGGAGAAGGTCTCGCTGCTGCTGGTGGAGCACGACGTGGCGATGGTGTTGAGCCTCTCGAGCCACATTTACGTGCTCGACTTCGGTTCGCTGATCGCTCAGGGCTCCCCTGAACAGGTCCGGATCGATCCAGCGGTTCGCGCCGCCTACCTCGGGGACGAGGACAATGTCGCGGAGGGTCGGACGTCGACGCACGAGGGAGGATCATGAGCGACGAGACCGGGCTCGTGGTGGACGGGCTCGAGGTCCGGTACGGGCCTTCGAAGGCTCTGTTCGGTATCACCTTCGAGGTGAAAGCCGGCAGCGTCATGGCCGTGCTCGGGCCCAACGGGGCCGGCAAGAGCACCCTCGGCCGCGCCGTGTCCGGGCTCGTGCCGACGTCGGGCGGGCACGTGCGGTTCAACGGCCAGGACATCACCCGATGGGCGCCGCACCGGATCCGCCGGGCGGGACTGACCTACATTCCCGAGGGCCGTGGGATCTTCCCCGGGCTCTCGGTCGTCGACAACCTGCGGATGTCCACCCGCCAGCTCGGTGGGCGCGCCGAGCGCCAGGCCGGGATCGACCGGGCCATCGAGATGTTCCCCATCCTCGGCTCGCGCCAGGGGCAACGGGCCTCCAGCCTGTCGGGAGGGGAGCAGCAGATGCTCGCCATGGCCCGCGCCCTGGTGGTCGACCCCCAGATCATCATCGCCGACGAGATGTCGCTCGGCCTGGCTCCGCTGATGGTGGACCAGGTGTTCGAGAGCCTCCAGAAGGCCCGGGACTCGGGGATCACCATCATCTTGATCGAGCAGTTCATCCACCGGGCCCTGGCCTTTGCCGACACCTGCATCATCCTCAGCAGGGGTCTGGTGGGCTGGAGTGGGCCGGCCAAGGGGGCCGGCCAAGAGGTGCTCGACCGTTACCTCGGGGAGGCGGCCACCGCTGCTGCAGAGGGCGCTGCGGCAGAGGCCTCCGCCTAGGGCGGCAGAAGCCGCTGCCCGGTCCTTCCCCTCCCGGGGGCTCCTGCTGGGACCCCGTCGGAGGGCGGCAGGTGCCGACCGTCAGTCGTCGGCGATGGAGATCGCCTGCTTGGGACAGAGGCGGACGGCTTCCTCCACCTTTGCCCGCAGGTCTGGCGAAGGGTGTTCGACGAGGAGGTGGAGCTGGTCGGCATCGTCCAGTTCGAACACCTCCGGGGCGGCCCCGACGCACAACGCGTTGCTCTCGCACTGGTCGTGATCCACCACTATCCGCATCGCTCTCTCCTCGTCTCGGTACGGCGTCGGCCGGGGCATCGTGGGTCGCGCCTGCGCCGGCTCGTCAACGCCCCGACCACGTCGGATCCCGTTTCTCGATGAACGCCCGTGCACCCTCCTTGGCGTCCTCGCTCCCGAACACGCTCGGAGCGAGAGCCTCCTGTCGCTTCCACGTGTCGGCCTTGCCGGCATCGGCGGCGAAGAGGACCAGCTCCTTGGCCACCTGCACCGCCAGGGGGCCGTTGCGGGCGATGACCTCGGCAATCCCGAGTGCCTCGTCGAGCACCCGGCCCGGGGGGACGACGCGATTGACCAGACCCAGCTGCAGCGCCCGCTCGGCGTCGATCGCCTCCCCGGTCAACACCAGCTCGAGCGCCACGGCCGCCGCGATCCGGCGACCGATCTGAATGCCACCACCCGCCGGGAAGAGCCCGCGTTTCACCTCGGGCAGACCGAAGACGGCCCGGTCCGACGCGACGACCAGGTCGCAGGCGAGCAGGACCTCAAAGCCGCCGGCGACCGCAGTAGCGTTGGCTGCCCCGATGACCGGCTTGCGGCAACCCTCTCGGATGAAGCGCTGGTACGCTTCGAGCCCCTTCTGAAGGCTCGCGTCCGCCGCTGCCCCCTCGGTGAACTCCCGTAGGTCCATCCCGGCGCAGAAGGCACGATCGCCGGTCCCGGTGATCACGACGACCCGGACCTCGGGATCGGCGTCCGCCACCTCGATCCCGTTCCCCAGTCCGGCGATCACCGCCCGGTTCAGCGAATTGCGCGCTTCGGGCCGGTTGATCCGGAGCAGCTGCACCACGCCCCGCCGCTCGCTCACGAGCTCCGCCGTCACACCACACCCCGATCTCGCCCCACCCGTTGCCCCACCTGTTGCACCTCCGCTGAGCTCCGGCCTCCGGCCGGGTCCGGTCAGCGTAGCGTCGTGCTCTCCCTGCCGCAGGTCCCGCCTCCCTGCCGCAGGTCCCGCCTCCCTGCCGCAGGTGCGCGCTGTCTCCCCCTACGAAGGTCTGGACCTCCCTGGTCCTCTGCTAGGGTGCCCCTGCCCACACCTTGGCATCGACAAGCTTGGTACCGGGCGCGGACGGGGCACCCGATGAAGCCCGGGCCAGCCGAGCCGGCTCCCAACGGCTCGCTGTCGGAATCGGTCGGGCCATCGGGGGGCTCACGGGACCTGACGACCAAGGAGGGGAGACGTGCCGCATCGTCCGATGGAAGGTGTCCGGGTGCTCGAGGTGGCCCAGTTCACGTTCACGCCGGCTGCCGGTGCGGTGCTGGCGGACTGGGGTGCCGAGGTCATAAAGGTCGAGCATGCCGTGACCGGTGATGCCCAGCGAGGGCTTCAGATCGGTACGGGGGGAGCATCGGTCGGCTCGTTCCAGCCGCTGATGGAGGGTCCGAACCGGGGCAAGCGGAGCATCGGGCTTGCGCTCGAGAACCCGGCGGCCATCGAGGTCCTCTACGAGCTGGCGCGTACGAGCGACGTCTTCCTCACCAACTTCCTTCCCGACGCGCGGCGCCGCCTGGGCATCGACGTCGAGCACCTCCGCAAGGCGAACCCGAAGATCATCTACGTACGGGGCAGCGCGCATGGGCAGCGGGGTCCCGAGGCGACCAAGGGCGGCTACGACGGGAGCACGTTCTGGTCGCGTGCCGGGAGCGCCATGGGGCTGACACCCCCCGACTCGCCGAGGGTGATCGGGATGCCGGCCGGTGCCTACGGCGACAACATGGGAGGCATGACCATCGCCGGGGGCATCTCGGCGGCGCTGTTCGCCCGCGAGCGGACGGGGGAGCCGTCCATCGTCGACGTCTCGCTCCTCGGTCTGGGGACCTGGGCAACCAGTCTCTCGGTGAACACCGCCCTGCTCACCGGCTCGGTCATGCCGGTCCCGCCGCTCGACTCCCCACCGAATGCGCCGGTGAACCCCCTGATCGGCAACTTCCGCACGTCCGACGGTCGTTGGATCAACCTCACCATGCTGCAGGCCGGCCGGTACTGGGCCGACGTCTGCCGGAACCTCGGCATCGAGCAGTACATCGACGACGAGCGCTTCGACGACGCCCACAAGCTCATCGCCAATGCGGCGGAGGCCGGAGCCGTCGTCGCCGGGGCGATCGGGTCGCACACCTACGCCGACCTGCTCGAGCGGTTCAAGAGGCTCGAGGGTCAGTGGGCGCCGAACAACGACTCGCTCGAGCTGGCCGCCGATCCCCAGGTCCGGGCGAACGGCTACATCGCCACCGTGACGGACGGCGAGGGCAACGAACGCGAGCTGGTGACGAACCCGGTGCAGTTCGAAGAGACGCCACCCGTGCTCGTCCGTGCCCCCCAGTTCGCCGAGCATACCGACGACATCCTGCGTGAGCTGGGCAAGAGCGACGACGAGCTGATCCAGCTGAAGATCGACGGCGCGGTCACCTGACCGCAGGACCCGTCGGCGCCTCGCCGGCACCGGCGCACCCATCGGCGGTGGACCGATGCGGGAGCCGGGTAGGGGCGGCGGCGGGCGATCGATGATCCGCTGCAACAGGAGGAGCCGACGTGAATGACGGACTTGCCGACGCGACGACGATCGGAGGGACACCGGCCGAGCGACGCGAACGGGGCGCCCGGGTCTACCGGGAGGTGATGGCGGTCCCGTTCGAGGGACCGCTGACGGCCTACGGCTCCACGGGCGTCCTCGAGTTCGTCTTCGGTGACATCTGGGCCCGATCGGGACTCGACCGGCGCAATCGGCGTTGGATAGCCCTCGCCTGTTCCGCCGAGGCCGGCATCCCCGAACCGATCGAGTCACACGTCTTCGGGGCCCTCGCGAGCGGGGACATCAGCTACGAGGAGCTGCTCGAGTTCGTCCTCCACTTCGCCGTGTACTGCGGCTGGCCGAGGGCGTCGCAGGCCGAGCGGATCATTCACGAGCAGTTCGAGCTGATCCGGCGGGCCGAGGGGAAGGACGCCGCCCCGGGCTTTCCAAAGCCGACATGGGGTGAGGACCTCGCCCCCGAGCAACGCATCCGGAACGGTGAGGCGTCGTTCATCGGTATCAACTGTGTCCCGGGGGCGCCCCAGCACACGCCCTATTCCCGGGCCGGGATCGTGCACTTCGTCTTCGGGGAGGTCTGGCAGCGGCCGGGCCTGTCCATGCGGGACCGCCGTTTCATCACGTTGGCGTGTGTGGGCTGCGACGATTCTCAGATCCCCGTCCGCTCGCACGTGTACTCGGCGCTCAGGAGCGGTGACGTCTCCATTGAGGAGATGCGAGAGGTGGTGCTGCAGTTCGCCACCGTGGCGGGATGGCCGAAGGCGTCCTTCCTCGACCAGGTGGTCGGCGAGTCGGTCGAACGGATTCAGGGAGAGGAGGCGTCCGCCCGGACCTGACCGAATATCCGATGCCGGGTGGGTGAGGCTAGGGTGACCGCCAGCATTCTCGTCGGGCGTGCACGCCGTCGGCCCGTCCGTACGCGCCGGAACCGGGTTGGAGGGGGAGATGAAAGAACCGACCGTTACACCGCCCATGCCCCATCCCAGTCCGATGACGCAATTCTTCTGGGATGGGGTGGCGGCCGGGGAGCTGCGCATCCAGCGCTGCCAGCGGTGCAGGCACTACATCCACTACCCGAGGCCGTACTGCCGGTTCTGCCGCTCCGGCGATCTCGCCGGGGAGCAGGTCTCGGGTCGGGCGACGCTCTACTCCTGGACGATCGCCGTCCAGCCCTTCCATCCCTTCTTCGTCGACAAGATCCCGTACACGCTGGCGACGGTCGAGCTCGTCGAGCAGCCCGGGCTCATGTTCCTCTCCCATGTGGTCGACTGCCCCGAAGAGGACCTCCGTGCGGGGATGCTCCTGAACGTCACGTTCGAGCAATTGGCCCCGGAGCTCACCCTGCCGATGTTCCGACCGTCGGTCGACCGAGGATAGGAGGCGCGCCGTGGCGAAACGGAACCGGGTGGCGATCGCCGGAGTCGGTTACTCGACGATCGGGCGGAAGACCGGCCTGACCATCGAGGACCTGGTGGCCCAGGCCACCCAGGCCGCTCTCGACGACGGCGGCATGACGGTGGGCGACATCGACGGGATCTCCACCTTGGGCAGCGAGGCCCTTGCCGATGGCTGGATGCTCGGCATCGAGCCCCTCAACTGGTTCTCCACCTCCGGGGCGTCACCGGCCTTCGTCCACCCCGCGTTGATGTCCATTGCCGCCGTCGCGTCGGGCATGTGCCACACCGCGCTGGCGCTGCGCATCATCCGGCAACAGCCCAGCGGTGCCGAGCTCGCCGCCGGGGACACCTCGGGAAACCCGATGACCGCGGGGTTGGCGGCGACCTCGGGGGACCGTCAGTTCCTGACCCCGTTCGGAGCAGGGAGCGCGACCCAATGGGCGGGGCTCCTGACCCAGCGCCACATGGCCCAGTACGGCACGACGGAGGAGCAGTTCGGTCATCACGCCATCACCCAGCGGCACCACGCCTCGCTGAACGAGGACGCGTTCTTCCGTGATCCGCTCACGATGGAGGATTACCTGGCCGCCCGGTTCGTCTCGAAGCCGCTGCGCATCCTCGACTGCGACTATCCCTGCGATTCGGGTTCCGCGGTGATCTTCACGACGGAGGAGCGGGCCCGTGACTTCGCCAAGCCCCCGGTCTTCGTGGACGCCTGCTCCCTGTCGGCCATCCGCGATCTCAACTTCGAGATTCTCGAGGACATGGCCGTCACCTCCCCGGCCCACTGTGCCCGGGAGCTCTGGTCGCGAACGGACCTCCGGCCCGCCGACGTCGACACGGCGCACCTCTACGACGGCTTCTCCGTCATCACCTTCCAATGGCTCGAGGCGCTGGGGTTCTGCGGGCCCGGAGAGGCGGGCCCCTTCGTGGAGGAGGGCAATACCCGGCTCGGCGGACGGCTGCCGGTGAACACCGACGGCGGGGCCTGCAACGTCGGGAGGCGTCACGGTGCGAATTTCTGCATCGAGGCCACCCGCCAGCTCCGGGGCGAGTGCGGGGAGCGCCAGGTCGAGGGCGCCGAGGTGTCGGTGTTCAGCAACGCGTTCGGACCGTTCTCCGGAGCCGTCCTCCTGACGAAGGACTGAGCACATGAGCACGGGCACGGCGCAGAGGGTCGGCTTCGTCGGGCTCGGTGACCAGGGTGCGCCGATCGCCCAGCGCATCGCCTCCAACGGCTTCCCGCTCGGCGTCTGGGCCCGGCGGCCCGAGAGCCTCGGGCCCTTTGCCGGCACAGCGGCCTTCATCGCCCCCACGCTGCAGGAGCTGGGCGCCTGGTCCGATGTGGTGGGTGTCTGCGTCGTGAACGACGACGACGTCCGGGAGGTGGTGCTCGCTCCCGGCGCCCTGCTCGACGGGATGCACGGCGGCTCGTGCCTGATCATCCACAGCACCGTTGCTCCGGCCACCTGCGACGAATTGGGGGAGCGTGCCGCAGCCCGGGGCGTTGCCATGCTCGACGCCCCGGTGAGCGGCGGTGCCGCCGGGGCCAGCGCGGGCACGCTTGCCGTCATGGTCGGTGGCCCGGCCCCGGTGCTCGATCGGGTCCGGCCGGTGCTCGAGTCCTTCGCCGGGCTCCTGGCGCATCTCGGTCCGCTCGGAGCCGGTCAGCGGGCGAAGATCGTGAACAACCTCCTGTTCACCGCCATCCTGTCGCTCAGCGCCGAGGCGATCACCGCCGGCGGCGCCATGGGCCTCTCCGAGCCGGCCCTGCTCGAAGTGCTGGCGGCCGGGAGCTCGAGCAGCTTCGCGTTGCGGGCGTCGCAACCCGGCGGAGGACCCGGTTCCATCCTTCGTCGGGCCCGCGAGACCCATCTCCAAAAGGACGTGGCGCTGGCGCGCTCCCTCATCGTCGCCAGCCCGGTGGGGGAGGAACCACTGATCCTGCGGGTCGCAGAGAAGGGGATCTCGGCGGCTCGCGCCCCGGCCGACCCACCGGCACCCCCGGCCGGCTAGTGCCGGCGGGTCGGCCGCCGGCGGGGCGGCGTGATCACATGATGCTGTGGTAATCAGCCGCGTGGTCCGCTCCGTCACCGAAGTGCCGGACCATGGCATCCTGGGTGAACGAGGCCACCAGGATTCCTCCCTGGTCGAACACCAGCGCCCGGCCGTGGATCACGCCCCGTCCCGCCCAGGTGACGTCATGGGCGAGCAGAAGCCAGTCCCCGGCGTCGAAGCGATTGTGGAAGTGCAGCGAGTGGGCGACCACGCCGGTCGAGATGGACCGATGGGCCTGGTACTCGTTGACGTCGGGGTAGGGGCGCATCGACGCGCCGATGAGGTAACCGTCCGTTGCCCACGACAGGATGGCCTGGTTGGCTGCAACACCGTCCGGCGCACCCGGGTAGCGGGTCCAGACGTACATCTCGGCCGGTCCGACGGGCTCGGCCGGGTCCCACGGGTTCACCCCGCCGACCACGCGCACGTCGGCGCCGGGGAACACCAGGCCGTGCGTGCTGCCGTCGGGAGCCTCCAAGGGCCCGGGCACGGCGGGCATCTCCGGCCCGTGGTGGAGCAGGTCCGGCTCGTCCACGTGGAGCAGGACGAGAGCTCTGGCGCACAGCCGATCTCCCTGCCACAAGGTGATGGTGTCGCTGGCGAAGGTTCTCCCCCCGTGCATCCGATCGATCCGGAGCTCGAGCGGTGACTGAAAATTCGCCGCTCGGGCGAAGATGCACTGGATCGACTTGACCTCCTTGTCCCCGCCCGCGTCGGCCAGGGACGAGGCGACGATCATCTGCGCCAGGATCTGCCCGCCGAACACCACGTCCCGGGTCGTGCCGTCCCCCACCTGCGGCAGGGCGAAGCGGGTGTCGTCGATCCTCTCGAGCCGGAGGACCTCGGGCAGTGCGGTGCTGTCGATGGGGGACATGACGCCTCCCCTCAGGCGATCTTCATGAGCTTGGCCATGTTGCCACCCATGACGAGCGCCTGATCCGCTTCGGACAGGCCCTCGAGCTCGTCGATGAACGTGATGGGGTCGGCCATGCCCTCGGGGTGCGGGTAGTCCGATCCGAAGACGACGCCGTACTCCGGCGGCAGGTACCTGGTGAAGGCGCCGGTGGCCTCGTACATCTGGTTGTCGGCATCGAAGACCGGAAAATTCAGAAGGCGTGAAGGCATGTCTCCCCCTTGTGCGTCTGGTTCGGGATGGCGTCACAGCTGGTGGACCGCTCAGCGCGACATCCCGGTCGACAGGTGTCCGATCAGGCCCGTCCCGAGCCTACCCGGGCTGATCGGAGGCCCGGTCGACCCTGCCGCCCTCGCGCAGGAGCGCCTCCTGGGCCAGGACGCAGCCCAACGAACCCTGCCTGTCGTGCACGGTGCCGAGGTAGGTCCCGCGGGCACCGGAGGCCCGGAGCGGCCAGAGGTCGATCAGCGCCCATTCGTCCAGCCTGATCGGGTCGTGGAACCAGATGGAGTGATCGAGGCTGGGACCTCCGGGAGGCACTCCGGGGATGTTCGCCTCGGCGAACCCGGATCCGAAGTCGGTCACGTACACCAGTGCGCAGAGGTGCACCACCGGGTCGTCGGGGAGGGAGCCTCGCGACCGTACCCAGACCCGGGACGGCGGCAGTCGACGTTCGGCTCCGGCATGTGGGCCCAGCAGCGGCCTCGACTCGAAGAAGTCGGGTGGGCCGCCGCCGTTGCCCGGGTCGAGACCGTCGGGTCCGGGGAAGTCTTCGGGTGGCTCGACCTGGTAGACGCCGCCGGGCTCGCGGTGGTGGAACGAGCTCGAGACGGTGAAGATGACCTCCCCCTCCTGTATGGCCACGACCCGCCTGGCGGAGAAGGACCCACCGTCGCGGTCGCGGTGGACGCGGAGGATGACATCCCGGCCGGGGTCTCCCCGGCGCAGGAAATAGCCGTGCATCGAATGGCACGTCCGCCCGTCCGGGACCGTGTGGGCTGCAGCGCGGATGGCCTGGGCGGCGACCTGACCACCGAAGAGGTGCTCGCGCTCGTCGTCGGTGCGGACGGGTGCCCGGTAGAGGTCGCGGTCGACCCGGTCGAGCTCGAGCATAGCCAGCAGTCCGTCGGCAGCCATGGGACCCGAATCTACCCGGTGACCCTGGTGGAGGGACCGGCCGGCCGGAGGGCTCAGCCCTCCACGCGGGCGACGAAGCCGGCGACCGTCCGCGGGTAGGCGAGGCGGTCCGGCCGGAACAGGTCGTGCCCGGCGTCGGGGATCGTGACGATCTCCGTGCGGGCGATCGACCGTCGGTAGCGGGCCACCGTCTCCTCGTTCACGATGGTGCCCGGACCCGTCCCGTAGGCGAGGAGCACCGGGATCCCCAGCGCATCGAGGTCGTTCCAGTGCTCGCGGGCGCGCGAGTCCCGCTGGATCCCCTCGAGCACGTGGCGCTGCACCCGTTCTGCCATCGGACGGCCTCGCCAGCTCAAGCCCCATTGGCGGTCCACGAAGCTCGGCGCGAGGGCGATCTCCACCGCCTGGTAGTCCCCGATGGAGATGGAGACGACACGCTCGGGATGCCTGAGCGCGACCCTGAACGCCGTGGGTGTCCCGCGCGAGAAGGTCATGAGATGGAAGTGCTCGAGCCCGGCGTCCCCGACCGCCGCGTCCAGGTCGTCGGCAAGGTGGTCGACGGAGTAGCCGTGCGGGGGTGCCTCGCTCTTCCCCCGGCCGCGCACGTCCACCACCAGGACCCGCCTGGGCGAGAAGAACGGCAGCATCGCCTCGTAGTCGTCGGCGTCGTCGACGACGCCCGGCGAGAAGACGATCGGCAGGCCGACCGACGGAGAAGGGTCGTTGTCGAGATAGTGGATCCGAACGCCGCTGGCGTCGGTCCAGCGCTGTGTTGTCACCGTTCCTCCTTCATGAGCGGGGTGTGGCGCAGCCGGGCCGCGGACGAGGTCGGACCCTATCGGGTCGGCGGGACCGGTCGCCCGTCAGCCGGGCCACGCGCTGGCGCAACCATCCCGTCCACCGGGCGGACCTGGGTTTTCTGGGTGACGACTTTCTTGCTTACACTCTGACGATGCCGATCCGAGAGTTCTTCCACCTGATCCACATCGTCGACAACGAGGACGAGGTGGACGCGTGGTACCGCGACCTCTTCTCGCCCGAGACGTTCATGAAGAACAATTGGCTCGA
Organism: Acidimicrobiales bacterium; assembly: GCA_035532415.1. Taxonomy (GTDB): domain Bacteria; phylum Actinomycetota; class Acidimicrobiia; order Acidimicrobiales; family RAAP-2; genus DATKRB01. The sequence goes on from DATKRB010000065.1 coordinate 39,026, forward strand.
GAGCGAGAAGCGGTGGGCGTCGTTGTCGATGGTGGGTGACCTCATGATCGAGGTGATCGAGCCGAGCGGCGTGCCCGAGGACCAGGGTATGCCGTTGTCGAAGTTCCGGAACCGGTTCGGCCAGCACTACCACTCGTTGGCCTGGTACGTCGACGCCCCTGACATCAAGCCGCTCTTCGACCAGATCCGCCAGAAGGGTATCCGGGTGGCCAAGCCCGGCGGGGGGATGTTCCCCGACGGCGACATCGATCCCGGCAACACGATCTTCACCCATCCAAAGGACACCTTCGGCCAGCTCGAGTTTGAGGGGTTCAGCGAGCACTGGTCCAGGGCTGATCCCCGGTTCCAGCCTGGCTGGAACCCCGCCAGGTGGAGCGACGAGCATCCGCTCGGGATCGTGAGGGCTTCGCATTTCACGACGCTGGTCACGGACCTCGAGCGCGCCCGCGAGCTGTACGAGGGGGCACTCGGCGCCACCGTGCTCCACGCCGAGACCACGGCCACGGGTGAGAGCCTGTTCGTGTCGGTCGGGACCGCCAGCGTGGTCGAGCTGCTGCGGCCGCTCTCGTCCGAGACCCGGGCCGGACGCGATCTGGCGGACAACGGGGAGCTTCCCCACGCTTGCACTTTCACGGTCCGCGACCTCAGTTCGGCCGAGCGCCACGTCGAGAGCCTCGGGATCGGGGTGGTGGACCGCGAGCCGAGGTCCTTCACCCTCGATCCGGCGGACGCTTTCGGGGCGGTCTACACGTTCACCGATCGCGTCGTGCCGGGGGATCCCCGTGCCGGGTGATCCGGCGGGAGGGCCAGAGGCGATGGTGAACGGTGCCCCCGCGATCAGGGAACGGGGCGTGCGGGTCTGACCATCAGCTCCTGGGTCACCGTGGCGACATGCCGGCCGTCGCGGGCGTGCACGGTGGCGAGCACCAACCCGCGGTGGCCGCCGAGGGACACCTTCCGGAGGTCGAGAAGCAGCCACTCGGCAGGCGACACGCGGTCGTGGAACCACAGGGAATGGTCGAGGCTCGCCATCGACAGGTCGTCAGGAAACGGTCCGAGCGGGTCGTCGAGGACCGCCGTCCCCGTGCGCAGGTCGGCGAGATAGGTGAGGTACGGCGCGCTGGCGAGGGTGTCCTCGGGCCAGGGCTCGTCCGATCGGGCCCAGAACCGGAGCACCGATTCGAGCGGCCCGCTCCTCGACGGCGGACCGAGGGGGACCGTCCGTATCACGACGGGGTAGTCGGAGTGACGGTCGGGCGCGGCCGGCCGGAGGCTCTCGGGGTCCGGGGCTTCGGGCATGGGCTGGCCGGACCGCTCGCCCTGCTCGGGCACATGGAACGATGCCAGCATCTGGAGGATGGTCCGGCCTTGCTGAACGGCGTCGACCTGCCTGCTCGAGAACGATCTCCCGTCGCGCACGCGGACGACCCGGAGGGTCACCGGTATGTCCATCCGGCCCGACCGGATGAAGGTGGCATGGAGGACGTGGGCGGAACGGTCCCCGTCGACGGTCAGCTCGGCGGCCCGGATCGCCTGCGCGGCGACCTGACCCCCGAACAGGTTGCTCCGACCCTCGTAGCGGGTCGGAGCAACCTCGAACCGGTCCTCGGAGAGGCGGACGACGTCGAGCAGGGCGGCGAGACGGCGCTCACGCCGCTCCCCGTCGGTCATCTGTCGGCCTCAGGAGCCACCCAGTAGCCCGGCGTAGGGGTTGTTCAGGTGGAACTCGACGTCCTGGAGCCGAGGAGCCTCCTTCTGGAGCTCCTCGACGGTCCACTTCCCCTGCTTCTCGATCTTGTCCACGATCGCGAACGGCTGAAAGAGGAAGACCTCGCCGCCTTGCACCAGGAAGACGCGTCCGTTGATGGGGCAGTCGGCGGTGGACAGGTAGGCGACGAAGGGCGAGATGTTGGCGGGGTCCATCGGGCTCCACCCGACGGTGTCGTCCTGCCCCACTCCCACCATGTTCGTCAGCCGGGTCGCCGCGGCCGGCGCGATGGCGTTGACCCGTACCCCGTAGCGGCCGAGCTCGGCGTTGGCGATGATCGAAAAAGTGGCGAGGCCCGTCTTTGCCGCCCCGTAGTTGGTCTGGCCGACGTTGCCGAACAGGCCCGAGGTCGACGAGGTGTTGACGACGGCCCGTGGCTCGTTCTTCCCTGCCTTGGACTGGTCGCGCCAGTAGCCCGCGGCCATCCGGGTCGGGCAGAAATGACCGCGCAGATGCACCTTCATGATGGCGTCCCATTCCTCTGCCGACATATTGACGAGCATGCGGTCCCGCAGGATTCCGGCGTTGTTGACGAGGACGTGCAGGTCGCCGAACGTGTCGACCGCCTGCTTCACCAGGCGCTCGGCACCCTCCCATGACGAGATGTCGTCGGCGTTGGCGACCGCCTGACCGCCCGCCGCCGTGATCTCGTCGGCCACCTGCTGGGCGGGTGTGGCGTCCGAGCCACTGCCGTCGGGGGCTCCTCCGAGGTCGTTGACCACCACTTTGGCTCCCTCGGCGGCGAACAGCAGGGCGTGCTCCCTGCCGATGCCCCTTCCGGCTCCGGTGATGATCGCCACCCGATCCCTGAGCGTGTCCATGCCGGCCCGTCTCCTCTGTCCGTGATCGTTCCGCTGAATCGTTCCGCTGCTGCCGGCCTCGGTGGGCCTCGGGCAGCACTGCCGGCGGATCGTCACCAGGCGACGCCGGGCGACGGCACCGCCGGGTGGCTCCACCCGCCCGGGGCGGCGAGCCGAAGGCCCGGCAGCGGTGCTCATCCTACAGATGGGGGCCGTCCAGGAGCGAAAGCGGGCTTGCCCGGCGACGGGGGACCACCGCGCGACCGCTCAACGGACGGTGGCGAAGAAGCCGGCGACGTCGGCGGCGAACAGCCACGGCACCTCCATCGCGGCGAAGTGGCCGCCCCTCGGCATGTCCTTCCACCACGTGATGTTGTAACGGCGCTCGGCCCATCGCCTCGGGGTCCTCGCGATCTCCGCCGGGTAGTTGGCCACGCCGGTCGGGACGGCGATGGGTGCCTTCGGGACGGCCGTTCCCCCCGAGACCCGCATCTCGTAGTAGATGCGGGCCGCCGAGGCCGCGGTGCGGGTGAGCCAGTAGAGGGACACGTTGGTCAGGAGCTGGTCCTTGGTGAAGGACCGTTCGACGTCGCCGTCACAGTCGCTCCAGGAGCGGAACTTCTCCACGATCCACGCGCACAAGCCGACCGGGGAGTCCTCGAGCGCGTAGCCGACGGTCTGCGGTTTGGTCCCCTGAATGGACGAATAGCCCGACTCGGTTGCCTGCCATCGATCCATGGCCGCCTGTTGGCCCGCCTCCTCGGGGGTGGGTTCACCGGTCTCGTCCCGGGGCCTGGGCATCCTGAGGAAGTTGAGGTGGAGGCCGGCCACGCGCCCCGGATCGAGGTCGGCCACGTTGGCGCCGACGATGGACCCCCAATCCCCCCCCTGCACGCCGTAACGGTCGTAGCCGAGCCGCGCCATCAGCTCAACGAGGGCTCCGGCGATCCGGCGGGGATGCCAGCCCCGCCGGATCGTCGGGCCCGAGAACCCGAACCCGGGGAGGCTGGGGATCACCAGGTCGAAGGGGGCCGTGCCGAGTGCCGGATCCGGGTCGATCAGCAGGTCGGCCGCGTCGAGGAACTCGACGAACGACCCCGGCCATCCGTGGATCAGCATCAGCGGGAACGCCCCGGGTCGGCCGGACCGGTGGTGGACGAAGTGCAGGTGTTGTCCGTCGATGGTCGTCGTGAACTGCTCGAGGCGGTTGATCCGCGATTCGTGGATCGTCCAGTCGTAATCGGTCCGCCAGTATTCGACCAGGTGGATCAGGTACTCGAGCTCGGTGCCGTAGTCCCAGCCCGCCCCGACGACCTGGTTGGGGAGCCGAGCCGAAGCGAGCCGGCCCCTCAGCTCGCGGACCTCGGCTCGGGGCACCGCGCTCACGAAGGGTGTGATCGATTCGCTTGTCGACACGGGAGCTCCCTCCGATCGGTCGCTCGGCGGGCGAGATCCCAGTTCTTAGCCGATTCCTCGTGGGGTCGCCGTGCCTCCGGTCGGTGCGCGTAGCATGGGGCGGGAAACGTCAGCGCGTCGAGGGGTGCTCCTTGAAGATCACGATCGATACAGAACGGTGCTCCGGCCATGGCCGGTGCTACACGATGGCTCCGGAGGTCTTCGACTCGGACGAGAACGGGAACGGTTTCGTCAGGTCGGCCGAGACGCCCGAGGACCTTCGCGCCCAGGCGATGATCGGCGTGGAGAATTGCCCGGAGCGGGCGATCTCGGTAGAGGGCTGACGCCCGTCGGCCCGCAGCCCCTTTCGGGGGTGGTGGTGGTCGACCTGTCGGAGGGAGTCGCCGGGCCCTATTGCACGAAGATCCTGGCCGACTTCGGGGCCCGGGTCATCAAGGTGGAGCCACCCTCGGGCGATTGGGCCCGCGGGCTCGGTCCCTACCGCGAGGATCGGGCCGATCCCGAAGCGGGCGGGATGTTCCTGCACCTCAACACCAACAAGGAAGGCATCGTCGTCGACCTCGAATCGGACGAGGGCGCCGGCCTGGTCCGTGACCTGGCGCTGAAGGCGGACGTCCTGGTGGAGTCGTTCCGTCCCGGTCGCCTCCGCGAGCTCGGGCTCGGCGCGTCCGATCTCCTCGGGTCCAAGCCGGAGCTGGTGGTGACGTCGGTGACGCCGTTCGGTCAGACCGGGCCGTACCGGGACTTCGAGATGACCGAGATCGTGGCGTTCGCCATGGGAGGGCCGATGAACGCCAGCGGCGTCCCCGAGCGCGAACCGGTGAAGCTACTGGGCAACCTCGTCCACATGCAGGCGGGCAACACTGCATGCACGGCCACCCTGGGTGCCCTCTACCTGGCGCTCGAGACGGGACGGGGACAGGCCGTCGATGTGGCGGTCTTCGAGACACAGAACGGGAGCACCGACCGGCGCCGGTACTACCACCTCGCCCATCAGTACACTGGGACGGTCTCCCGGCGGGCCGCGGTGGTCGGTGACGCCCGGGTCGCGCCGGGAGGCCGGTTCGTGGCCGGTGACGGCGGGCTCGTCACCACCGGGAGGATCTGGCCCGACCACCTTGCCCGCATGGTGGCCGTGGTGGGTGATCCCGAGGTCGATTCCCTGTTCCGGCGGGGCGGTGCGGGCGCCTTGGCCGAGGCCGGCGAGATTGCGAACGCGGCCATTGCCCGCTGGGTGGGGGCCCGGACGGCGAGGCAGGCCATGCGCGAAGCGCAGGCGGGTGGATGGCCGGTCGTTGTGGTCAACGATCCTCGGAGCCTGCTGTCGGACGATCATCTCGAAGTCCGGGGTTTCTGGGTCTCCGCCGATCACCCGGTGGCCGGTCCGGTCGTTCACGCGGGGCCCCCATGGAGGATCGGCGGCGGGGGATGGGAGCTCCATCGGACCGCGCCGTTGCTCGGGCAGGACACCGATCGCGTCCTGGCCGAGGTGGTGGGGTACGGGGACGAGCGGGTGGCTCGGCTCAGAGCTGACGGAGTCGTCCGGTGATCGGCCCGGCACCGACGTTCGGCCCGCTGGCCGGATTGAGAGTGCTCGATCTCACCGTGGCGCTTGCCGGCGCCCACTCCACGATGCTGCTCGCCGACCTCGGGGCCGAGATCATAAAGGTGGAGTCCTTGCAGCACTATCCGGCGTCGACCAAGGGACCTCGCCATCCCGCCACCGGGCCGGACCCGGTCCTGAGGTCGGCGAACCGGGACTACCCGGAATTCGAGCCTGGGGACGATCCCTGGAACCGGATCAGCTGGTTCAATGCCCAGGCCCGGAACAAGCTCGACATGACGGTCGACCTCACCCGGGAACGCGGGAGAGAGCTGTTCCTGCGCCTGGTGGAGATCAGCGACGGGATCGTGGAGAACAACGCTGCCGGTACCCTCGAGAAGCTTCGTCTCGCCCCCGAGGAGTTGCTCGAGCGCAACCCCCGTCTCGTCGTGGTCAGGATGCCGCCCCTCGGGCTCTCCGGACCGGACTGCGGGGCCACCGGGTTCGGGTGGCATTTTGAGGAGCTGGCGGGGATGCTGTCCGTGCAGGGCTATCCGGACGGGTTGACCGTCGGATCGATCCACATGGACGCGGCGACCGGGCCGGGCGGGGCATCGGCATTCCTGATGGGCCTGATGCAACGGCGGCGTACCGGTGCGGGCTCGGTGGTCGAGCTGGCGCAGATCGAGAACCTCCTCCACCACATGGGCGACCAGGTCATGGACGCGGCGTTCAACGATCGCGTGCCGGAGCGGTGGGGCAACCGCGACCCCAATTACGCGCCCCAGGGCGTCTACCGGTGCGCGGGAGAGGACCAGTGGATAGCACTCACCGTGCGCAGCGACGCCGAGTGGCTCTCCCTGCGGCGCGAGATGGGCGGGCCCGTGGCGCTGAGTAGCTCGGATCTCGGATCGGTGTCGGGGCGGCGTGCTCGCCATGACGTGATCGACGCCGCCATCGCCGATTGGACCCTCCCACAGGCCAAGGAAGAGGTGTTCCGGCGGCTGCAGGCGGCGGGCGTCCCCGCCGGCCCCGTGCTCGACGAGTCCGATGCGTTCGCCGATCCCCAGTTGCAGTCCCGCGGGTTCTTCCATCTGCTCACGCATCCCTCCGCCGGGACGTACTTCGTTCCGGGGTCCAATTTCTCCCTGTCGGCGACGCCGCCGGTGATGTGGCGAGCCGCCCCGGTCCTCGGCCAGGACAACGAGTACGTGTACCGGGAGCTGTTGGGCGTCACCGAGGAGGAGTACGCGGTGCTGGTCGCCGAAGGACACGTGGGCGACCGATACCTGTGACATCATCCTCGCCAGAGCCGGGTCCATCCCGGCAGACCGGCAGAGCCGGGTCCATCCCGGCAGACCGCCGTCGACGTGCTTCAGGAGGGGAGAGAGATGATGAAGGTGGGTTTGATGCTGTCCGCCGTGAACCCGAGATTCTGGGTGGACGCGGCGAGGGCGGCAGAGGAGGCGGGTTTCGAATCGGTCTGGCTGCCGGAGCACCTCGTGTTCCCCGTCGCGATGTCGGGAAGCCCGCACACCGGGCACGATGAGCCGCCGGTCGACGCGCGGGTCCCTGCCTATGACGTCTTCGTGGCCCTCGCCCTGGTGGCTGGTCATACGGAGTCCATCAAGCTGGCGACCAACGTGTACAACATCGGCTTGCGCCACCCGTTCGTGACGGCCCGCGCGGTGACGACCCTCAGCATGATCTCGGGTGGTCGGGTGGAGCTGGGCGTGGGCGCCAGCTGGCTGAAGGAGGAATGGGACGCCGTCGGGCTCGACTTCTCGACCCGGGGCCGGCGGGTCGACGAGGCCATCACCGTCTGCCGGCGCCTCTGGACCGAGGACGTGATCGAGCACCACGGGGAGTTCTTCGACTTTCAACCGGTCGGGTTCGAGCCCAAGCCGGTGAACGGTCCGCCGCCGATCCTGGTGGGGGGTGACTCGCCTGCCGCCATGAGCCGTGCCGCTCGCCTCGGTGACGGTTGGCTCCCCATGAACCACTCGTTGAGCCAATTGCCGGCGGGGATCGAGCGAGTGGCGGAGCTCCGGCGTCGCGCCGGGCGTGAGGACCCGATCGAGGTCACCGTGGCCGGGGACGCCCAGAGCGTCGCCGATCTGCACGCTTACGACCGGGCCGGGGTGAGGAGGGTGATCGTCCGCCCGTTCGCCAGTTCACGCGAGGCGCTCGACGGCATCCGCCGCTATGGGGAGGACGTCCTGGCCAAGATGGGATGAGGCGGCACGGGCGGAACCGGTAGCCTGCAAGGCGGTGGCTCGGCGTGGCGGCTCCGGAGCCGCCACGGCACAGGAGGGAGTCACCATGGGGAAGATCTGGGCCAACTCGGGCGATTCCCATTTCATCGAGCCGGCGGAGGCATGGCAGAGCCTGCCGTCGGCGCTGGCGGAGCGGATGCCGCGCAGCGAGCGGGATCCCGACGGTGAGCACGAGACCGTCCACGTGGACGGCCGGAGCTTCCGACGAAGGCTCCCGTCCATCGCCCAGCAGGAGTTCCACCGCCAGAGCAACCAATCCGAGGGGGTGCGGGACCTCGCGGTGCGCCTGCGGGATCTCGACGAGGAAGGGATCTGGGGAGAGCTGGTCTTCCCCTCCCTCGGGATGTGGAACGCCTCCTTCCGCGATCCGTTGCTGGTGCGAGAGGCGATGAAGGTGAGCAACGACTGGGTGCGGGACACGATCATGCGGGCCTCGCCCCGGCTGGTGCCGACCGCTCAGGTCTCGATGCTGTCGATCGAGGATGCCGTCGCCGAAGTGGAGCGGAGTGCGGCGCTGGGATTTCGGGCCGTCTTTCTGCCCACCACGCCGCCGGGGGCGATGGAGGACTACAACCGGGATGTCTGGGATCCGTTCTGGCGCGCCTGCGAGGTTGCGGGGATGGTGGTGGCGTTTCACATCGGTACCGACCCGATCGACGTGGCGGCGGGGGACGAGATCGGGGTCGTCCACCGCGGCCCCGGCGGCGCGGTGCTCAACCACACGGAGACGACCTTCTCGGGCCAGAGGGCGGTGATGAAGATGGTGGCGTCGGGCGCTCTCGACCGTCACCCCGACCTGAAGGTCCTTGTGTCGGAGGGAGGGGCGACGTGGGTGCCCTTCCTCGGTGACCGGATGAACGAGTCGTACCGGCAGCACTCGATGCGGGTGCGCCCCAAGCTCTCGATGCCGCCCAAGGACTTCCTCTACCGTCAGGTGTACGCCTCGTTTCAGCACGACGAGAGCGCGGTGGCGGCGATGACGGCGATGGGTTACCGGAACGTCATGTGGGGGAGCGACTACCCGCACATGGAGGGGACCTTCGGCCATACCCAGGAGACCCTGCACCACCTCTTCGACGGCGTGAGCGACGAAGTGCGGTACCGGATAACCGTCGGCTCGTTTCTCGACCTCTTCCCCGAGGTGGGGGCGCCGCCGGCGCTCGCCGCGGCCTGAACGAACGGAGGATTGTAGATGGACTCCTCGGATCTCCTGCTCACCGGGCAGGTCGCCGTCGTGACCGGTGGAGGGGGCGGCATCGGGCGGGGGATCTCGATCGAGCTCGCCCGGGCCGGGGCCGACGTCGTGGTGGCCGACATCGATACCGATCGGGCCCAGCGCACCGCCGAGCTGGTGCGTGCCGCGGGTCGCGAGGCGCTGGCGGTGACCACCGACGTGATGGACTCCGATCAGGTGCGCGCGGCCGTCGCCGCTGCGGACGACGGGTTCGGGCGCCTCGACATCCTCGTGAACAACGCCGGGGGAGTGAACGGAAGGCGGTTCCTCGACCAGAGCGAGAGGAGCTGGCGCCGTCACATCGAGATCAACCTGGTGAGCATGTTGGCCGCGACGTCGGCCGCGGTGCCGCTCATGATCCGGGGTGGACGGGGCGGATCGATCGTGAACGTCTCGAGTATCGAGGGGTCGCGGGCCGCTCCCACCTTCGCCGTGTACGCCGCGTGCAAAGCAGGGATGATCAGCTTCACCCGGACGATGGCGGTCGAGCTCGGCGAGCACGCGATCCGGGTCAACTGCATCTCGCCGGACCAGACGGCTACGCCGGGGAACCACGGGATGCGGACGGGGCCCATCCCCGACGACCTGCCGCCCCGCCCCCCGGCGATCGCCGAAGGGATCGCCCGCTACGTGCCACTCCGCCGCGAGGGCGTCGTGGAGGAGTGCGGCAGCGTCGTGGTCTTCCTGTGCTCGAGGCTGGCGGCCTACGTGACGGGCGCGAACATCCCGGTCGACGGTGGGGCATGGGCGTCGAGCGGGTGGGTCGGCTCGCCCGACGGCGGATGGCAGCTCTATCCCGGGATGGGTGGGTAGTCCCAGGTGGAGCGAACTGACGGGTTCGGTCAGGTAGGCGAAAGGGGCTCCGCCTCTCGCAGCTCGGCCGCCAGGGCGACGACGTCCTCGAGCGAGCGGAGCTGGTCGTTGAGGTGGGTGCACGTCGGGGTGCCGACCAGCTCGGCCCTCACCCACCTCCTCAGGTCGTGCGCGGACTGACCCTCCAGCCGGAGCGCGCTCCGTGCGGCATCGGGGCATTCGACCCACGGAAGCGCCCGGGGGTCCGCCTCGATCTCCACCACGGTCAGGTGCTCGGGTTCGAAGACGGCCCGCAGGGCGTACTCGTGGATGACGAGCTCGGCTCCCGCGTCGGTGACATGGCTGTCCCGGAAGACGGCGTCGGCCACCAGGACCTTCCCGTCGCGGGCCAGGTCGAGCCGCCGCCGCCGCCGCATGGCCAACGGAGGGAGCCGCTCCATCTCATGCCATCCGAGCGGGTCGTCGGGGTCCTCGAGGGTCGGGGCGACCGGCCCGCGGACGACGGGGCTCACGCCGTCGGTGTCGTAGGAGTCCATGATGGTGGCGCCGATCCGCCACCCAGCGCACTGGTCGGCCATGCCGGTCTTGCGGGGATCGGGCTGGGTCCGACGGCGAGGGGGGGGCCCGAGCGACACCGAGGACTCGATCAGCTGCTGCTGGGCATAGCCGACGACCTGGCCCGAGACCAGGGTGGCCACCGGGATCTCGTCGAGCAGCTGGTAGAGGGGGCTGCGCGCCGCACGATGCTCGGGCGTCACCCGCTCCAACACGGCGCGGAAGCCCGACACCGTCGGCTCTCCCACCAGGTCCCCGCTCCCGATCGGGGGCTCGGTGGTGATCTGGTCGAGCACGTACGGACGGGCGCTGACCGTAGCCGCGAGGCGTGCCTCGGCGCGGAGGTGAGCGTCGCCCTGCCCGTCGGTGAAGAGGTCGCGGGCCAGACCGAGGAGCGAGAGGTGGCCGTCCAACCCGTCGGGCCGGCGGACGTCCATCGACGTTGTCCGCCGGATCGACCCCGGACGCCGCGGCGGGGTCCGGGTCAGTGGTTCGTGGGTGCCTCGTCGAGGATGGAGCGCGAGCACGCTCACCCGTCGCCGGGCGGCGGTGGCACGTGCGGGAACAATTCGTTGAACGCGCCGACGGTGATCCGCCGCCGCACTGCGTCCGGCACGTCGTCGAAGAGCTCGTGGAGCGTCTTCTGGGTGTGGCCGAAGGTGCCTTCCAGATGGGGGTAGTCGCTTCCCCACATCACGTTCTGCCAACCCATCGCAGAGCAGGCCTGTACCGCGCTGCGGTCGTGCTGGAACGAGGCGTACACCTGCGAGTACAGGTACTCGCTGGGGGGCTTGGAGAGCACGGGGCGGACGGCGAAACCGTGCTGGCGGTAACCCTCGTCCATCCGGTCCGCCAGAAACGGGCCCCACGTCGCCCCTCCCTCGGAGACGAGCACGCGAAGCTCCCGATGGCGGTCGAGCGCGCCTGCGGCGATCAGCTGCGTCACACAACGCTGACCGCCGTAGGTCGTCTCGACGTAGTTGAGGACCGCGCCCCCCCGCCCGCGGTGGTAGACGCCGGTTCTCTGGTCGGGGGTGTGTGGCTCGGTGCCGATGTGGAAGCCGATCACCAGCCCGGTGTCGGCCATGGCGTCCCAGACCGGGTCCCAGTCCTCGTGGTGCCAGGGAGGGGAGACGACGGGGGGACGAGTCGGGAAGAACGCGATGTGGAACCCGAGGCCCGCGGCGCGGTGGATCTCGGCGATGGTGTCCTCCACCTTCACCAGGGGCACCGACGCGCAGCAGACGTACCTCGGCGACTGCCGCTGAAAGTCGATGGCCCAGTCGTTGAGCACCTTGTTGCCCTCGCGGACCGTCTCGGGGTCCTTGATGTTGAACGACCAGATCCCCAGGGAGGGATAGATCACCTCACCCCAGATGCCCTCGTCGTCGAGGTCCTTCAGCCGCAGCGCGGGGTCGTTGGCTCCCGGGGCGCGCAGCATGACGTCCAACATGCTCGTGGCCTCGCTGTCCTTGCGGAGGTGCCTGGACCGCTCGGCCAGCTCCGCCGCCGACGGTTGGGGCCGGCTCGGCAGCGGTCGCCGGAAGGCCTCTCCGTCCACGTACACGGTCTCGAACCGCCCGTCGGGGTCCTTCACACTTCGGGGCATCCGCGAGCGCAGCCGCTCGGGAAGATCGTCCCAGAGGTCGGCCGGCTCGACGAGGTGGGAGTCGCCCGAGTTCGCCCAGATCTTGGCCATGACCGCCACCTTTCGACTCGCCCGTGCCCCGGCGCTTCATCCGGTCCTGGGGTCATCCGGTCCTGGGGCCGCTGTGGTCGGGGCACCATCCAAAATAGTCTTCTCGAACAGGTGGCGCAACGGTCGCCCCGTCCCAGGGTACGACGGTGCGGGAGACGCGGCTCGTCCTGCTCGCCGCCGTCGGAAGTCGTTCGGCCGACCGGCCGGCGGTTGGTAGGATCTGAGGCGGTTCTCCGGCACCCCCGCGGTCGGCTTCGACACCCCCGACGGGACGAGCCGGGAAGACAACGACGAAAGGAGCAGGGTGACCACGCTGAAGGCTGGAGTTCGATTGGGGTGCCCGAGCTGCACCACCCAGGTCATCGTGGTCGGTGCTCCCTCCGTGGATGTCAAGCTCACCTGCTCGGGGGAGCTGCTCGGTGACATCGGTGCCACCGGAGCCGGTGGGGGCCACGACGGCGACGGCGCCCAGCTCGGGAAGCGCTACGCCGACGAGGACCTGGGTCTCGAGTTGCTGTGCACCAAGGCGGGGAGCGGCACCCTCGCCGTCGACGGGCGCCCCTTGGCGCTCAAGGGCGTGAAGCAGCTCCCCTCTTCGGACTGAGAGGCCCCCATCGGCTCCTCCTCGGCCCGCCCGGTGGGCTCCGCCTAGCGGGCGACGGCAACCCCGGCTTCGACGAGCCTTTGGATCTCGTGGTCGGCGATCCCGACCTCGCGGAGCACCTCCGTGGTGTGTTCGCCGAGGGCGGGCGGCGCCAGGTGCAGGTGGACGTCGACGTCGCCGAAGTACCAGAGCGCGCCCGGCTGCTCGAACTTCCCCCATTCGGCGTGGGTGTACTCGGCCGCCAGCCTCGATTCCCGATTTGCCGGGCTGTCGAAGAACGCCGAGCGCTGATCGGTTCGCACCTCCTCGGCCGGGACCCCCGCGCCGCGGAGCGCCGCCAGGGTCTCCGACAGCTTGCGGTCCTCGAGCGCCACGGCGGCGTCCGCCGGATCGTCGACGCCGGCGACGGCGGACAGCGAGCGCACCTGCTCGTCCGTGGTGGCGGCGACCGCCACCCATCCGTCGCTGACCTCGATGATGCGGTGACCGGGACCGGTGCCGGTCTGGTCGGCGTCGATGGTGGGCACCGGGTGGATGGTGCCGTCGGGCCGCACGAAGGTCTCGCTGGCGGTCAGCACGCCGGCCCCGAGCAGTGAGGCGGCCACCGCCTGGCCCTCGCCGGTCCGATCCCGCTGGTAGAGGGCGAGGACGGTGGCGAGCGCCGAGGACAGGGCGCATTGGTGGTCCATGAACCCGAACCGGTGCCAGGTCGGTGGGTTCCCTTCGCCGGCCCCCAGAACCTCCCACCCGCACTGGGCCTGAAAGAGCTGGTCGTAGCCGGGCCAATCGGCTCGGGCCCCCTCGGGACCGTAGGAGCTGGTGTGGCTGTACACGAGGGTCGGGTTCAGCGCCCGCAGCGTCTCGTAGTCGATCCCCAACCGATGGGCGGCGGGCATCCGGAGGTTGTGGTGGACCACGTCGGCCCATTTCACGAGGGCATCGAGAGCCGGTCGCGCCTCGGGAGACTTCAGGTCGAGCGCCACGCCACGCTTGCCCCGCTGGCAGCCGGCGAAGGCCCAGCCGGTCGGGCGCATCGCGTCGCCCGTGGTCGCCTCCACCTTCACGACGTCCGCTCCCAGGTCGGCGAGGAGCATCGGCGCGTAGGGCCCGGCCAGGTAGTTGCCGAGGTCGAGCACGCGCACCCCCTCGAGCGGCCACCGCCTCGCCGGGCCTGAACGCTCGGGGCGAGCGCGCCGGTCGGACCACTCGGCGGTCACCTCCGCGTCGTGTGCGCCGGCCGGTGGGACCGGGCCCCGCATCCGTTGGGGGGGCGAGACCGTGAGCGGCCGGCCGGCCACCCGGATCCTGCCCGCGTCGGGGTCGTCGGGGTCGTCGAGGTGGTCGACGTAGCCGTTGACGATGGCCTGCTCGTCGTCGAATATGGTGCCGAACGGCAGGGCCGGCTGGGCCGGGATGTCGTTCGCCCAGAAATCGGTGAGCCACTCCGCGCTGGGGCGGGTGAGCATGGCCTCGACGTTGGCGCCCAGGTTGGGGTAGCCCATGCCGACCGGCCCCGCCGTCTCGCGTGCGGCCTCGTTCGCCTCGGCGACCCGCTCCGGACCCATCTGCCCGAGCGTCGCCTGCATGAGCGGAGACGAGTCCGGGCTCTTCATGAGGTGGATCCACACGCCGTCGGCGCACTCCATGAGCGTCACCTGCGACCCGCGGCCCTCCTTGGGCATGCCGAACGCCAAGGGAGCCGAGGGGTTCTCCGCCCGGGACCAGTGCATGCCCATCGGGACGAGGGAGCCCTGCACGAGGCTGGTGTGCGCAGGTCCGACCTGTCCCGAGCGTCCCCTCAGGAGGAGCCGGGCTGCGATGCCGACTGCCGCCAGGTACACCGCGCCCCAGCTGCCGAGCGGGAACCGGATGAAGACCGGGCCGTCGCGACGCATCGGCATCTGCTCGTCGCAGATCCCCAGACGGGCCATGGCCAGGAGCTCGTCGACCGGGAGGTCAGCGTCGGGATGGTTGGCCGGCCACGAGAGGACGGAGCTGGCGATGAGGTGCGGGTGGCGAGCGGCCAGGGATTCGTCGTCGAGACCGAGCCTGCGGGCCTGCTCCGGTCCGTGCTGGTGGATCACGACGTCGGACGCCCCGAGGAGTTGCTCGAGCCGCCCGCGATCCCCGGTGTCGCCGAGGTCGAGAACGACACTCCGTTTCGAGCGGTTCCACGTCCGATCGGCGGGACGGCGGGCCCGGTCGACCGCCGAGCGGGGCTCCACGAGGACGACGTCGGCTCCGCACTCGGCGAGGAGCATGGCCGCCACCGACCCCGCCAGGCCTTCGGACAGGTCGAGGATCCGTACCCC
>DATKRB010000066.1:0-8682 GCA_035532415.1 Acidimicrobiales bacterium
TCGCCGAGGAGCTGGCCCAGGTGGTGGCCGAGGAGCGCGCCGGCATCGACCAGCTCGAGGAGGACGCCCGTCAATCGGGGGACCAGCGTCGCCAGGAGGTGACCGACGAAGTGGCCGGCGAGCGGCGGATGCAGCTCGACCTGCTCCCGGGCGACCTGGCCGGAACGGTCCACGGTCTCCAGAATTACGAGTTCGTCTCCTCCGACGCCCGCCAGCACTTCGAGGAACTGGTCGAGCGACTGCGCGAAGAGGTGGCCAAGACCTACTTCGACCAGATGTCGGAGGCACTCTCCAATCCCGACCCCGAGCAGCTGGCCCACATGCGCGAGGCCTTCGACGCACTGAACCGGATGATCGAACAGCGCGAGGCAGGCGAGGAGATCGACCCGTCCTTCGAGTCCTTCATGGAGGGGTACGGCGATCTGTTCCCCGGGGACCCCGCCACCCTCGACGAGCTCTTGGAGCAGCTGGCCGCCCGGATGGCCGCGGCCCAGGCCATGTGGAATTCGATGTCCCCGGCCCAGCGGGCCCAGCTCCAGGGACTGGCCGAGTCGCTGCTCGAGGACCTCGACCTGCGGTGGCAGGTCGACCGGCTGGCCCGCAACCTGCAACAGGCCTTCCCCGGCGCCGGCTGGGACCAGCGGTTCCGGTTCAGCGGCGACGAGCCGATGGGGATGGGGGAGGGGACCGACGCCGCCGGCCGGCTCCGCGACCTCGATGAGCTCGAGAGCTTCCTGCGTTCGGCGAACTCGCCGGCATCACTGTCCGAGGTGGACCTCGACAAGGTCCGCCAGCACCTGGGCGAGGAGGCGGCCCGCTCACTCGACCGCCTCTCGAAACTGGCCAAGCAACTGACCGATGCCGGGCTCATCGATCAGCGCGAGGGGCGCTACGAGCTGACCCCCAAGGGCATCCGCAGGATCGGCCAGCAGGCGCTGGCCGACCTGTTCGGCCAGCTGACCAAGGACCGGGTGGGCAACCACCGCACCACCTGGACGGGCACCGGCCACGATCGTGAAGAGACCACCAAGGCGTATGAGTTCGGCGATCCCTTCAACCTCGACCTGTCGCGGACCGTGCACAACGCGGTGCGCCGGGCCGGGAGCGGCGTGCCGGTCCGGCTGTCCCCGGACGACTTCGAGGTGATCCGGACGGAGGCCCTCACCCGGTCGGCGACCGTGCTGCTCCTCGACCTCTCGCTCTCGATGCCGATGCGTGACAACTTCGTCCCGGCCAAGAAGATGGCCCTTGCCCTCCACACCCTGATCACCTCGCGTTTCCCCCGCGACTACCTGGGTCTCGTCGGGTTCTCCGAGGTGGCCCGGGTGATCGAGGCCGAGGACCTGCCCACCGTGAGCTGGGACTACGTCTACGGGACCAACCTGCAACACGGGCTGATGTTGGCCCGCAAGATGCTCGCCCACCAGCAGGGGACCAAGCAGATCATCCTGGTCACCGACGGAGAGCCCACCGCGCACATCATCCCGGATGAGGACGGGGTCGGCTACGACGTGTACTTCAACTATCCCCCGGTGCCGAAGACCCTCGAGGTGACCCTGGCCGAGGTGATGCGGTGTACCCGGGCGAACATCACCATCAACACCTTCCTGCTCGATCCCGATCGCGGGCTTCAGGGCTTCGTCGAGCAGCTGGCCCGGATCAACCGGGGCCGGACCTTCGCTACTTCGCCCGACGAGCTCGGGGACTACGTCCTGGTCGACTTCCTCGCCCACAAATCGGCAGTCCGGAGGCGCGGCCGCCGGGCCGTCTGAGGCGCCGTGGGAAACGAGCCCGCGGACACGGCTGATTGGGCGCGACCCGGTGCGGCGTATGTCGACCAGGCCGACTTCTTCGAGCCCGACTGGCGACGACCTGTCCAACCCCTTCAGGGTCCACCACTGCGTCGGAAGCGACTCGGCGCGCCCGCCCGGTCGGCCCCAGCCCGGCCGGCGGTCATCGCCCACGGTCCCGAGATCCGGTTGATCCGGTCCAACCCCGGTCATCGCACCTGCTCAGGACCGCGGTTCGGACCCGCCGCGGCGGTCCGTCGTCCGCCCCGCCAGGTCCGTCGGCAACCCGGCAGATGACCTCCGGCGCATCCGGCCGGCACCCGTCAACCCCGTCCACCTGCTCTTGCGCTCCCGTTCACAAGCATGTTCTCCTTGCGTTTCCCCCGCCGATCGTCAAAGATGACATATCTGTAGTTACATCGGTGCTATGCGATTTCGCCCGAAACCGTGTGGATGAATGGGAGGGAGACCCGTCAATGGACATGGCGTCATTGATGTACGAACCCCAAGAGCGCAGCTGGCAGACCAAGGCGAACTGCATGGGGGTCGACCCTGATCTCTTCTTTCCCGAGCGGGGCGCATCGACCCGCGAGGCGAAGGAGGTGTGCCGGGGGTGTGTCGTCAGGGACGACTGCCTCGAGTACGCGCTGGCCAACGGCGAGAAGTTCGGGATCTGGGGCGGGCTCTCCGAGCGCGAACGCCGCCGCCTGCGGCGTCAACGGGCCATGCAGCGGCGGGCCAACGTCAGCGCCTGACCCGGCCGCGTCCCGGGGAGGCGGCAGCTGAATACGAACGCCGGCGACCGCCCCGGTCACCTCTCGGCCATGCGGGCTTCGATGGTCCGGGCCTCGTCGAGGTCGAGCTCCGCCCAGCGACGGCGGGGAGCCGACGCCAGGACGGCACGGGGGGCGAGGCCGACCAGCTCGGCGCGCAGTACCGAACATCCGTTCGCCTCCGCCCCCACCGCCACCGTGTCATAGATGTCGGCCACGGAGGTCGCCGCCGGGTCGATCAGATTGAGGCTCACCTGTGCTCCCGTCTCGACCGCCAGGCCGAGGCCACGGACCGTCGGGCTCCGCAGCCCGCCGGCCAGGGAGCGGGCCACCGACAGCACCGACGGCAGTCCAACCGACCGCTCGACCCCGGGGGCACGTGCGATCCACACGTTGTAGGCGACCATGACCGGCCGGGCCCCCACCGCCGAGGCGCCTGCGGTGGGATGGGGATCCCGTGGCCCGGTGTCCGGCGCCAGCGATCGGAAGGCCGACCGCCGGACCTCGGGAAGCGAGCGCTCCGGGCCGTAGAGGAAGCACGGGAGCCCGAGGTCCTCGCCGGCCCATCGGGCAAAGCGGTCCCTCGCCTCGACGATCTGGTCCCAGTACTTCCCGTTCGCCCGGTCGTCGGACAGGGGGACGAACGGCACCACGTCCGCGGCGCCCAGCCTCGGGTGGATGCCGGTGTGGGCGCGCAGGTCGATGCGGGCCACCGCCACGGCGACGAGTCGACGGGCCGTGTCCTCGACGAGGTCCAACGGTCCGCCCAGGGTCAGGACCGAACGGTTGTGCTCCCGATCGGAGTGGACGTCGATGACCGCCTCCGCCGCGGCATCACGGATGGCTTCGACGACCGACCGGTCGCGGCCCTCGCTGACGTTGATGACGCACTCGGCCATTGCCCGTCGGTCGGGCACGCCAGTCGCCGGAAATCAGCTCTAAACGGAGATCGGGCGTCCGACCCGGCGCCTGCGGAGCATCCGCCGGCGCTCACGCTCGGACTTGCCGCCCCACACCCCGTGATCGACGCGCTCGTCCAGTGCGTACTGGAGGCACTCCTCGGCCACGGGGCATTCCGCGCAGATGCGTTGCGCCTTCTGTACGCCGACGCCGTCGCTCGGGAAGAAGATGGTGGGAGAGAGGTCCTTGCACTTCCCCACGCTCATCCATTCCGTACCCATGGTTCCTCCATCGATTTTCGAGGAGGCCGCGCAGGGTTCGAGACCGATGGGCGAACCCTGGTGCCGCCGCCATCCGTTGCCCCACTAGTGTCGCATTCCGAAGTGTCGGGCGGTGGGAAATGAGCCACTATTGACGGAATCCTCACAATATTCTTACGGCGCACCAGGGCCTTCTTATGAAGGCGGTGACGAGGAGGCCTTGGACCGGCTCCCGGGCGGGACCCCACCGGAACGATCGAACCTACGGCCACCCCCCCAAAGCGTCCCCTCGCTGCCTCTGCCCCCTTCCTGGTCCCCGGCACCCGGTGCTCCGGCGCCGTCCCCCCCGGCCTGGGGCGCCCCCCCTGCCGCCCCGTACCCGGCGGCTGCTCCTGCGGGCACCCCCTACCCCGGCGCCTACCCGGGCTACCCGCCCGGACCGGCCTACCCGCCCGGACCGGCCTACCCGCCCGGACCGGCCTACCCGGCCTACCCCGACGGGTACGGAGCACCCCCGAGCGCGCCTTACTCCTACGGGTATCAGGATCCCTACCGGTACCAAGGGCTGTCGTCCTCCCGGGTGGTCCGCCACACGCTGCGTCGGCGGACGTGGGCGTGGGTGGTGGTCGTCACCGCGGTGCTGGCCGCGCTGGTGGGCGGGCTGGTCGGGGCGGTGGTCGGGGCCGGAAGCCAGCAGACGGTCGTCGAGAAGTTCTTCCCCAACCGGAGCGCACTGGTCCGGCCGCAGGACGTCCAGGCGGTGCTGGCCAAGGTCGAGCCGGCGGTCGTGTCCATCGACAGCCAGTCCGGCTCGACCGGCACCTCGGCGGGAGGCGACATCGTCCAGGCCGCCGGCAGCGGCATGATCCTCACCCCGGACGGAGAGATCCTGACCAACGACCACGTCGTCGCCGGCGCGTCGTCGGTCACCGTGACGCTGTTCGGCCAGACCCGGGCGCTGCCCGCCCACGTGGTGGGGAACGACCCGGGCAACGACCTCGCCCTGGTACGGATCGACCAGGCGTCGAACCTCCCGACCGTCACCTTGGGCGACTCGGGCCAGACCCGGGTGGGCGACGCGGTGCTGGCCATCGGCAATGCGCTGGCGCTGGCCGGCGGGCCGACGGTGACCGAAGGCATCGTCTCGGCGGAGAACCGCTCGCTCTCGGCCCAGAACGACAGCGGGCAGACGGAGAACCTCACCGGGCTGCTCCAGACCGACGCCGCCATCAACCCTGGGAACTCGGGTGGCCCCCTGGTCAACAGCCAGGCCCAGGTGGTCGGCATGAACACCGCCGTGGCCTCGAGCAGCACGGGGAACGCCCCCACCCAGAACATCGGGTTCGCCATCACCGTCGACTCGGTCAAGCCCCGTCTGGCCGAGTTGCGACAAGGTGGGACCGGGGGGACGGGCGGGACCACCCCACCGACCGGTCCGGTGGCCAATTCGGCCTACATCGGGGTGACGGTGGGCCAGGTCACCCCGGCGCTGCAGCAGAGCGACCGGCTCACGCCCTCGTCCGGGGCGCTGATCCTGTCGGTGCAACCCGGGAGCCCGGCCCAACAGGCGGCGCTGCAGGTCGACGACGTGATCGTCTCCCTCGACGGCAAGGCGATCCAGAGCCCCGGCGACCTGACGGCAGCCATCCACCTGCTCAGGCCCGGCGACCATGTCGTCATCGGGATCTACCGCGGGAAGAACCGGTTGAACGTGGATGTCACGCTCGGGGCCCGCCCGAGCGGCGGGTAGGCTCCGGGTGCCGCGAACCCAGGAGGGCCCACTGCCATGACGCCGGAAACCGACGAACAGACGCTCCCCGGCGAGGACGAGGAGCAGCTGCCTCCCGTCGGCCACGTCCGGGTCGTGTACCTCGGACCGGTCGCCCCCCACTGGGAGGTCCGGTCCGATTTCGGAGAGCCCGCCCTCATCGAGGAGTTCCGCCGCCGGACCATGGCCCGCCTGGTGCTGCTCCCGCCCCATGATCCGCAGTACCGGCGCAACCGCGAGCGGGTGGTCCGCGACGCCGAGCGGGAGAACATCCTGCTCGAATGGGACCTCGGCGTCCCCGACGAGGAGACGGCCCCCGCACCGGCCGAATCGGCCCCGGGCCCCGAGCCCGGGACGGCAGGCCCGGCCGGGAGTTGATCCGTCGGCTCTCGGGCCGGGTCAGGCGTCGAGTTCGGGGAGGGCGATCCGCTCGAGCCAGAGGCCGGGCGCGTCGACCTCCGACGGAGTCGGGAGGTTGCTGGAGGAGGCCCACAGCTTCGAGAGACCTTCGTCGCCGGCCCGCTCCAGGATACCGGCGATGAAGGCCCGGCCCCGGTCGACCTGCGGTTGGTCGAGGTCGAGCCCGAACAGCGCCCCGGCGGCCTCCTCGCCCTTGCCCCGCTCGATCCGCCGGCGGTACCAGGCCTCGGCCAGCTGGGTGTGCGATCCGACGAGCTTGGTCCCCACCACGTCGGCCACGTGATCGGCATAGCCGTCGATGACCACCGCCAGCGCCGTCAACTGATCGGACGACCGCCGTGACTCGGGGGTCAGCAGCTCTCCGAGCAGGGCCTCGGGATCGTTGAACATACCCTGCAGCGACCCCAGATCAGCGCCCTCACCGCCCATACCGCCCGGGTCGCCCAGTGCCGCCAGGCGCCCGGTCAGGTTCTGCTGGGCCGTCGCCGTGGACCCGGCAAACTCGAACAGGAGCTCCTCCATCCTCGTCCGGACGTGGGGCCGGGTGAGCACCGAGTTGGAGGCCAGCTCGCGGGCGCACACCCAGAGCAGCGCCTCCTCCTCGGGGAGGCTCCAGTCATCGGCGAACGAGGCGATGTTGGCCGTCACCAAGAGGAGCTCGTCCGAGGGCGCCCAGGGAAGGGCCAGGGGATATTGACCGAGGGCACGCTGGGAGAGGTGCCCGACCACGGAGCCGACCTGGAGCCCGAAGAACATGGGCCCGATGGCCGTGGCCCAGCGGCCGAGGAGCTCACCGAGGCCCCCCGCCGGATCGTCGGCGGCCAGGGGGTCGAGCTCCTCGCCGCCGCCAGGCGCCGGTGTCGCCGGCGACGGTCCTGCCACGGGCGCCATCGAGGTCAGCACGGCCCGCCACGACTCGAGCGCCCGCACCGTCCAGTCTCCCCGACCCACGGCCACGCAACTCAACCGGCGGCCGTCGGGGGCCACGGCCAGGCCGGTGACCTCGCTCACATTGAGCTCCGCCACCCGGGCCAACTGCTCCAGGCGGATCCGTTGGACCGGCTCGACGTTCGGTTCGGCCTCGCCGCCGGTGGCCACGTTGAGGGCGAAGGACCGGGTCATCTCCCACTGGTCCGGGGCATTGGTCCCGAGCATGTTCATGAGATCGCCGAGCAGGGACTGGAATGGGTTCCCCGCGTCCCCGGGCTCAGGCGGTGCCATGCCTTCATGCTACGGCGACGACCGGCTCCCCTGTGCACCGGGGCCGGGGCCGGCGAGCACCACGACCGTGGTCATCGGCACGCCCGCCCGGGTGAAGTCCACCTGCAGCGTCGTACCTGGACGGTCCGGGTACAGCCGGGTCTGGAGCTCGGCACTCGACCGGACCCGGCTGCCGCCGATGGCGGTGATCACGTCGCCAGCGGCCAGTTGGCCGACGGAGGCAGGGCTGTCCGCGTCGATCGAGTCGAGCAGGGCACCCCCACCGGTGGTGGCCGACGGTGCCACGGCACCTGTGGTGACCGACGTCGCCGGGGTGTTGGCGGCGGTGGTGGCCGTCGGGTGGGCGTCGCTGGCGTGGACCCCGAGCCACCCGTGGACCACCACACCGGAGGCAACGAGCTGCTGGGCGACGCCGAGGACGAGCTCGGCGGGGAGGAAGACCGAGACCGTCGAGGCGCCGTCGACCACCGTCTGGTCGAGGAGGCCCGAGACATGGCCGGCCCGGTCGAGGAGCGGGCACCCGAGGTCGTCACGGGACAGGGGGGTGTCGACGGCCGTGGCGGCGAAGGTGGTGGTCACCGAGTCGGCATTCAGCGCCCGCCCCGCCGAGACCACGGTGCCGGCGTAGACCAGCGGGGACGGGACGGCGCCGGTGCCCCTGCCGGGCTCCAGTGCCATGGCGATGGCTCCGGCGCCGGTGGAGGGATCGTTCCCGTCGAAGGTGGCGGCGGGCAGGTCATCGCCGATCCGCAGCACGGCGATCCCCGACGGTTGGTCGACGCCGACCATCTCGGCCGCCTGGCGGGAGCCCCCCGGCTCGATGACGGTGATCGCCTTGGCGGCGGAGACCGCTCCCCATGTCGTGACGATGATCCCGCCCGATTCGACCACCACACCGGTCGTGAGCGAGTTGCCCGACGACCGCTCGGCGCTGATGACAACGGTCGACGGCCGGATCGAGGACACCATCGACGCGATGGACGCCTTCCCGGCCGCTTGCCCCGTTCCCGGCTCGGTGGTCGGCGCCGCGGCCAAGAACGGGCCACCGGGCGTCGAGTCCGAGCCGTCCTGGTCACCGGTGCCCGCGGTGGCCATGACCACCCCGGCCGTGACCAGCGCTGCCACGATGCCGAGGGTGGTGCAGCCCACCACCCATGACCCGGAACGGGTCCGGCTCGCCGGCCTGCCGGATCCGGCGGGGACGGCCGTCGACCTGCTGGCGGCGGTGCCGGTCTCCGAGGGGTGGCGCCACAGGCGATCGTCGGGTGGGATCCACCCGCGCATCGGGTCCCGGTCGGCATCGTCCCCCCACTCGTCTCCGAGATCTCCTCCGGACCCGCTCCGGTCCACTCCGTCCACGCTGAGAGGATAGTGACGGCAAGGTCGTTTGGGACGTCGCCTCCGTCCGCGGACCCTACGATGAGGGCGTGGCTCGGGACCTCGCCATCGATCTCGGGACAGCCAATACCCTCGTTTACGCCAAGGGGCGGGGCATCGTGCTGAACCAGCCGACCGTCATCGCCCTCAACACCAGGACCCACGACGTCCTG
>DATKRB010000067.1:0-41967 GCA_035532415.1 Acidimicrobiales bacterium
AGCGACTACCCCCACGTCGAGGGGACGTTCCCCGAGACCCGGAAGGTCCTGCACGAGCTCTTTGACGACGTGCCCGACGAGATACGGCGGCGAATGGCGATCGAGACGTTCAACGAGTTGTTCGATGCCGGGGAGCCTCCCGGCTGACCGCGCCGCTGCCGCGGGCCGGACGGCCGGCGTCGTCGACGCATTCCTCGGCGAAGGCGAGCAGCTTGAGGTGGTAGGCGCGGGCGCTGTAGCCGAGGCTCAGGTTGTGGCCGGCGGCACGGTGCAGGTGGACCTCGACGCGGGGGGACCGGACGAGCTTCGCCCGCAGCTCCGCGAAGTGCTCCTCCGACAGTGACCACAGCCGTTCGTGATCGCCGAACGTGAAGCGGACGGGAACGACCACCTCCGGGGCGAACCGCTCGAAGTCCGCGGGCCACGCGGGCGCCTCCGCCGTCTGCGCGCCGGGTGCGCGCGCCGTCGCGATCACGCCCCGCCCGAAGGTCGTCGGGGGATAGAGCGCCGTCGGCCCCCAGATGGCGCTCCGGTCGCCGGGGGCCGCAGGCGGTCGATCCGTACCCGGGTTGAACGTGTACCGGATCCCCGCCCCGGAACCGTCGACGCCCAGCAGCCGGCTCCCACGCCGGTCGGCGGCCATGGCGATGGCGACCTTCAGCCCGTAGGAGTGGCCCACGACGAAGCAGCCGGCCCCGGTCTCGTTGGTCGCGGAGAAAGCCTCGATCGCCCGGTGGAGCAGGTCGACCTGGTCGTGGAGACCGAGCCGGGCGTCCGCGAGGTCCGCCGACGCGCCGTAGCCCGGGCGGTCCGGGGCCCACATCGTGAACCCCAACTCGGCTCCGAGCGCCAGGAGCGAGAGGCGGCGATCGGTCCGGGCGTCGAAGTAGCCCGAGGTCATGCCTGCCCCGTGCAGTGCCAGCACGAGTGCCCGGGGGGTCCCCGAGGGCCGGGCGACGAGACCCGACAGCCGGGCGCCGTCGATGCAGATCGCCTCCCCGCCCACGTCGCCCACGGCTCAGCTCTCGCCGGACCGGACGCGCAGATAGGTGGAGAAGGTCAACTGGGCGGTGACCCCCCCGTCCACCGGCAGCGCGGCCGCGGTCACGTACTGGGACTCGTCGCTGGCGAAGAAGAGCGCGGCCCAGGCGGCGTCCCACCCGGTGCCCTCGATCCCCACCATCGAGAGCTTCCTGCGCAGCTCCCCCAGGCCGGGACCGCCGCGGGCCCCCATGGGCGTCGCCAGGTGGCCCGGGATCACGCAGTTCACCCGGATCCCGTCGGGGCCCAGCTGGCCGGCCATCTCGCGGGTGAGCGCGATCAGGCCGCCCTTGGCGGTGCCGTAGGCGATCGAACCGCTCGCCTGCAGGCCGGCCACCGACCCCACGTTCACGATGGACGCGGTCTCGCGCGCGACGAGATGGGGGAGCGCATGCTTGGTCATGAGGAGGACACTCTTGAGGTTGACGGCCATCGACTCGTCCCACGCGAGCTCGTCGAACGCCGCGACGGTCGGTCCGGCGCCGGTGCCGAGATTGTTGACCACGATGTCGAGATGACCGAAGCGCTCGACGGCGCTCTGGGCGAAGCGGCGGCAGTCGGCGTCGACGGTGGCGTCTCCGAGGACGCCGACGGCCTCGTCGCCGGCCGCCTCGATCTGCGCGACCGTCTTGCTCGTGTTGGACTCGGAGCGACCGACCACCACCACCTTCGCCCCCTGGGCGGCGAAGAGCACGGCGACGGCCGACCCGGTGCCCGCGGCCTTCCCCGTGGAGCCCCCGCCGACGACGATGGCGACCTTGCCGGCCAGCCGCCCCTGGCGCCGGTCGAGCTCGGATGTCGCGGTCACGGACGCGGGACGCCGGGGAACGTCGCGCCGGGGAACGTCGTGCCACCCGGCGGGGCCGCGCCGCCCGTCTGGCCGCCGAAACCGGCGCTGTCCAGCGTCCCGTCACCCCGCATGGGCCGGAGCCTACCGTTACGCTATGTGCATGCAAGAGAAGATCTGGTCGAACTCAGGAGACTCCCACTTCCTCGAGCCCGAGGGACTGTGGAACGAGATCCTTCCGCCCGCGATGGCCGAGCGGATGCCCCGGAGCGAGAAGGTGGGTGACGACGAGGAGATCGTCCACGTCGACGGGCAGAGCTTCAGGCGCCGGCTGCCCAAGCTGATGACCAAGCGCGACGAGAAGACCGGGATGACCATCGGTGAGCTGGTGATGCGCCCCCCGGGGGCGCGCGACATGCAGGAGCGGCTGAAGGACCTCGATCACGAGGGCATCTGGGCCGAGGTGGTGTACGCCTCGCTCGGCCTGTGGGAGAACATGATCAGGGACCGGTCGCTGGTTCGCGCCGCAGCCCGGGCCGAGAACGAGTGGAAGGTGGAGCAGTTGCAGGGGGTGGCACCGGACCGACTGGTCCCGGCCGCCTCCGTGCCGTTGCTCGACGTGGGTGATGCAGTGAGCGAGGTGGTGGCCGCGGCCGAGATGGGGCTGCACCTCGTCAGCCTGCCGACGGGCGTGCCCGAAGGCGCCGACGATTGGAACCGCGACTCGTGGGAGCCCCTCTGGGCGGCCGCCGAGGAGACGGGGATGGTGCTCGGCTTCCACATCGGGTCCGACGGCGGCGACGGCCCGACGGTCTACTCGGGTCCCGGTGGCGCCGTGCTCAATTACGTCGAGACCACCTACGGGGGCCAGCGGGTGGCCACCAAGCTGGTCACCTCGGGCGCGCTCGACCGCCATCCGGGCCTCAAGGTGCTGGTGTCGGAGGGCGGGGCGTCGTGGGTGCCGTTCCTCGGGGACCGGATGAACGAGGGCTACCGGCAGCACGGCATGTTCGTCCGGCCCGTGCTCTCCGCGCTCCCGAAGGAGATCCTCTACCGGCAGGTGTACGCCTCGTTTCAGCACGACGAGTCGGCTCCGGCGGCCCTCTGGGCGATGGGGTACCGCAACGTGATGTGGGGGAGCGACTACCCCCACCTCGAGGGGACGTACGGGCACTCGCAGAAAACGCTCCACGAGCTGTTCGACGGGATCGATGCCGAGGCCAGCCGGCGGATCCGGATCGGTGCCTTCCGTGAGCTCTTTCCTCACGTGAGCGATCCCCCCGAAGGGGCGTAGGGCCCGCCGGAACCGGTCGTCCTCACGAAAGAGGGCGGCCCCGACGTGCACCGCTACCATCGACGGGTGGACGATCTCCCCTGGGCGGCGATGTACGGGATGGGGCGACGGATCTCGCTCGACGACTTCCGCCGGTCGTGCGTCTCGCTCCCGCCGCCCGGGCTCCACGAGGTCCACGGTGTCGTGTCGCGTGCGCCGCGCCGGGCCGCGCTGCTGGTGGTGGCGGTGGACGTCGGCGGGGAGGCGGGGCTGATCCTGACCAAGCGCGCCTCCACCGTGCCCAACCACCGGGGCGACTGGGTGTTCCCCGGGGGCCGGGTGGATCCCGAGCTCGACGCGTCGTCCGCCGAGGCCGCGTTGCGCGAAGCCGAGGAGGAGATCGGCATCCCCCGGGGCCGTATCGAGCTGATCGGACAGCTGAGCTCCCACGGGCCCATCATCACGGGGTTCGTCATCGACGTCTTCGTCGGGGTGGTCGAGTCGGCGTTCACCCTCGCGCCGGATCCCAACGAGGTGGAGGAGATCGCGATCCTCCCGCTGTCACACCTCATGGCGCCGGAGCGGTACTCGGAGGGAGGGTCGCCGCCTCCCGACCACGATCCGGGGCCGGTCGGATCGGCCGTCCGCCTCACGAGGGACGATGAGGCCGCCCCCGCCTACGGCGGCCTGCGCTGGTTCGCCATCCGCGACGGCGAGGACATCTGGGGGACCCAAGGACAGATCGTCTTCGATCTCCTCGTCCACCTGGCCGACACGGTCCCCGTTTCCTAGCCGGTCACCTCGATCGAACCGGTCCTCTCGATCTGGTCGGTCGTCTGGATCCCGAGGTTCATCTTGGGGGCGTCGTCGAGGAGCTCCTGCATGCGGCTCAGGATGTAGTGCTGGCCCATGATGTCCATGGTGATGTTGGAGGCCCGCTTGGCCTGTCGCAGCGCGAGGGGGTCCTGCTCGGCGATCTCGTGAGCGAAGGCCATGGTCTCGCGGTGAAGGGTCTCGGCGTCGGGATAGAGGCGGTTGATCTCGCCCATGTTGTAGAGCCGCTCCGCCGGCAGGCGCATCCCGCTGTAGATCATCTCCTTGGCCAGCCTCGGCCCGTACAGCCAGGTATGGAGGTGTGACTGGATCCCGCCGACGCCCATCGTGGCCGTCGGGTCACGGAAGAACGCGTCCTGCGAGCAGAAGATGAGGTCGCACGGGAAGACCATCCGCTGGCCGCCGCCGATGCACCCACCCTGCACGGCGGCAATGGTGGGCTTCATGAGGTCGCGGATCAGGCGGACCTCCTCCCACGCGTCGAGTACCTGGGCGCCCTCCGGAGCCGGCTCGGGGTTCCGGAGGTTGGCGCCGGCACAGAAGTGCTTCCCGGTGGCCTTCATCACGACGACCGTCGTCTGCGTGTCGCGCTTCGCCTCCTGCCAGGCCCCCTGAAACTCCGCATGGAATGCTCCGTCGTAGACGTTGATCGGCGCTCGGTCGAGCGTGATGGTGCTCACTTTGCCCTGGCGCTCGTAGGCCACGTATTTTGCCCGGTCGGTCATCTGCGAGAAGCTATCGAAGATCGCCTGGGAGTGCCCGGGAGCCGCTGCAGCGTCACCGCACATCACCGCATCGCCGTGGCCCGGGAGGAGCGAGCGAATCGCGAGCTCGTCCCCGTGGCTGCCCGCATCGCAGACCGCAAGGGGGCGGAACTTCCGCCGTCGAGCGGCAGGCACCAGTCCAACTGCGGATTTCCGCGACCGCGGCCGATGTCAGGAGACGACCGGCTGCGAGCACTTCTTCGCCACCCTGGGAGGACCTGATCCTCTCGCTGCGCTCGAGCTGTTCGGGCACGAGGTCATCCCGGCCTTTCGCCGACCGTCCGGGGGCCTGGGGTCCGGGGCGGAGGAGGCCAGGGCCTTGACGGTCTCTCCTATACGCAGTATGAATTGCTCGTCCGACCTGTGTGCCGTTGCTTCGGGGGGTCCATTCGTGTCGTTGGCAGAGGACCGAAGTCTGTCGTCGATGAGAGCGATGCCGTTCGACGTCCGGCTCGACGATCTGGCCTTCGGGGAGGGTGTCCGGGGCAGCGGACTCGACGAGGCCCATGTGGCTGTCCTGGTGGAATCGGGTGGGTCCTGGCCGCCCATCGTGGTGTGGGGCGACGAGAACCAGGTGGTCGACGGCCACCATCGCGTCGCGGCCGCCCGCTGCCTGGGCCGCAGCCACCTGACGGCTGTCCGTCTGGTCGGGTCGATCGAGGACGCCTACGTCGAGTCGGTACGGGGCAACGTGCAACACGGATTGCCGCTCAGCCTCACCGATCGGCGCCGTGCCGCCCGCCGTCTCCTCTCGTGCCATGCCATGTGGTCGGACCGGCGGATCGCGGCGCTCTGCGGGCTGTCGGGCAAGACGATCGCACGACTACGGCGAGAGGTGCCGGGACGGGGTGCCGACGGGGACGCGGTGGTGATCGGCATCGACGCCCGGATCGGCGGTGACGGCCGGACCCGACCTGCTCGTTCCGACGACGTGCGGGCCCGGATCAGGCGGGCGCTCGACGAGAACCCCACCGGCTCTCTCCGATCCATCGCGGCGGCGGCCGGGGCCTCCCCCGAGACCGTACGCAGCGTCCGGGGGCGGTGCCACCCAGCGGAGACTCCTGCTGCTGCTCCGGAACCGTCGGCCTGGCAGCAGGACCGTGCCCTGACGTCGTCTGCGGCCACGGACGGGTTCGCCCGCTGGTTCACCGCGACCCACGTCACCGACGAATGGCGTCAGCACGTATGGACCATTCCGATCGGACGGATTTACGAAGTGGCCGACGAATCACGCCGCCGGGCCGCCCGCTGGACCGAATTCGCCAGCCTGCTCGAGTGCCGGCTGCGGTCCTGAGGGGGAAGGCCTGCCGCTGCGGTCCCGAGCCACCGTCATGAGCGGGGGCACCTGACTCCGCCGTCCTGACTCCGCCGTCCCGGCAACGCCCTCCCGATTCGATCGCTCCCGGCGAGTCGGCTGACCCTCAGACCTTGGTCGCCCCCATGTCGACCGGAAGCTGCACCCCGGTGACGCATCTCGATTCGTCCGACGCCAGGTACAGGACGGTCTGGGCGATGTCGAGCGGGGATGCGAGGGCCGGATCGGAGAGGGCGGAGGCGTAGGACGGCGCATAGGTCGGGTTCGCCGCGAGCAGGCCCTCGATGTCGGAGCCTTCCACCATCGCCGTGTCCACCCCCCAGGGATGGATCGAGTTCACCCTGATGTTGTACGGACCGAGCTCGACGGCCGCGGTGGTGGTCAGACCGACGAGCCCGTGCTTGGCCGAGACGTAGTGGGCCTGCCCGGGTAGCGCCTTCAGACCGCCGACCGAGCTTGTGATGATGATCGATCCGCCCGAAGCCTGCTCGATCATGGTCGGGATGGCCGCTCGCAGGGTGTGCCACACGCCGGTCAGGTTGATGTCGATCATCACCTGCCACTCCTCGGGGCTGAGCTCCCACACGCGTCCCCAGGTCGAGATCCCTGCGTTGGCCACGACGATGTCCAACCGGCCCAGCTCCGCCGTACCCTCGGTCACTACCCGCTCGAGCGCGGCGTAGTCCCTGACGTCGACCTGGGCGCCGACGAAACGGCGGCTCTCCTTGCGCACCAGGCGCGCCGTCTCGGCCAGGTCGTCAGGCGTTGCCGGACGATAGGCGACGGTGGGAAAGGCGGCGCAGGCGTCGACACCGATGACGTCGGCACCATTCGCGGCCAGCAGGACCGCCTCGGCCCGACCCTGACCCCGGGCGGCACCGGTCACCAATGCCACCTTCCCCGCAACTCGTCCGATGGTGTCGGCCATGGCGGCGACGCTAGTCCGCGGCCGTGCCGGGACTCCATGGACGGATCAGGGCCCGCGACCGTGCCGGGTACCCGAGGAGGACGCGGGTCGTCCCCCGGGAGCACGAGCCTGCAGGCGGTGCGAGGTAGCCTCTCCCCATGGTTGCCGAGGGCGTCCGCGATGGCCGCCTCACCGAGGGTGCGGTCGTCGACGCGACACTGAGGCTGATCGAGGCGGACGGCGTCGACCGGCTGAGCATGCGCAGGCTGGCCGAGGAGCTCGCGGTGACGCCCATGGCCATCTATTACTACGTGCGCAGCAAGGAGGAGCTCCTCACGCTGGTGGCGGATCGGGTGCTCGGCCAGATCGGATGGAAGGAGACGGGCACCTGGCAGGAACGCATCCTCATCCACGCGACGAGGGTCTGGGAGGTGCTGACCCAGTACCCCGGCCTCGCCCTGTTCCTCCTCAACCGCCCGATGAGCGAGGAGTCGCTCCGGGGCGTGAGCCGGGTCCGGGCGCTGTTCGGCGAAGCCGGATTCGATCCGGACACCGCCGAGCTCGCGTTTCAGTCCTACCACGCCTACAGCTACGGGCTCATCGCGATGGACACCCAATTCCACCTGAACCAACGGTCGCAGGCGGCCCGGCGGCGCGCCGTGGTCTTCGGTTTTCAGACCTGGCTCGCCGGCTTGGAGGTTCAGCTCGGCAGGGTGAAGGAGGCGGGGGGGCCCGAGGCGGCGGAACCCGACCGATCGGACGGACCGGACCGGACCGGCGGTTCGGTTACCCGCGAGACGTCATTGACCATTCCTCGTTGACGGTGCCGGCTCCTCGTTGACGTTGCCGGCCCGCGCGGGGGGTAGCCGTGCCGGCCCGCGCGGGGGGTAGCCGGAGGCTGACCATCGGCATTCGCTCCTCAACGCTTGCGTGAGCCGGTCACGGCTCGTGGTCCCCACTCGACCGCCGACACCGCTGCGGATCGGATCCCCGGGGTGGGCTCCCTGGGCTAGGTTTCGTCGATCGGCTCGACGCGGGGAGGGAAAATGCACGAGGACGACTTCACGATCATCGAGGATGTGACGTGGCCCGCCGTCGAGGGTGAGGAGGGGCACCACCTCGTCGACTACCAGACCCAGGAGCTGGTGTCGAAGCTCTGGTCGAAGTACCTGGCCCAGGTGAGGGCGGATCTGGCACCCTCCGCGGTCTTCCCCGCCGTTCGCCGGGTCTCCTACGGGCTCGACAACGAGGCGTTCCCGGGTCAGCCGCTCCAGCGCGGGATCCGCATGATGGGCCGGTCACGCCGGTCGTGCTCCTTCTCCGGCGCCCTCTGGCATGCCGACGACGGCCGGATGGTCTCGTCGGGAGAGATCGTCACCGTCTTCGTCGACCCGGCGAAGGGCTCTGTCGAGGTTCCGGGGGACTTCTGGGCCGCGGTCGAGAAGCTCGAGGGTCGCTCCATCCCGGTGACCGAACGACGGAATTGACCAGCGCCGCGGTGCCGGATCCGATGCCGGATCCGATGCCGCCGACGCCCGGAGTGGCCCCCGTCCTCGTCGATGATCGGAGCCCGGTCCGCCGGCACGCGCTGGGTGATGTCCTGACGCGTACCGCGGCGCGCGCTCCGGACCGGACGGCGATCGTGTGGCAGGGGCGCCGCGAGACCTACGGCGAGTACAACGCCGTGGTCAACCGCGTCGCCCACGCCGTGGCGGAGCGGGGGGTGCGCCAAGGGACGCGGGTGGCCGTCCTGTCGCACAACTGCAGGGAGTTCCTGATCGCCTATTTCGCCCTGGCCAAGCTCGGGGCGATCTCGGTGCCCATCAATTTCATGTTGGGGGCGGAGGAGGTGGCGTTCATCCTCCGTCACTCGGGAGCCGAGGGGATGATCGTCGAGGCGGAGCTCGGCGCCGTGGCGACCGAGGCGCTCCACCAGGCCGGGCGGGCGGAGCTGCCCGGCCTCCGCGGCTGGATCGGTCCGGCCGCAGCGCCTTCGGGGTGGGACGCGTTCGGCGACTGGGAATCGAACGGGGACGACGGCGAACCGGGGGTCGCGGTCGGCGACGACGATCCCGTCCAGCTGATGTACACCAGCGGGACCGAGGCGCGTCCCAAAGGGGTGGTCCTGTCGAGCCGCTCGCTCCTCTGGCAGTACGCGGCCTGCATCATCGACGGCGAGATGGCGCCCGACGACGTGGAGGTCCACGCCCTGCCCTTCTACCACTGCGCGGCGCTTCACGTGTTCTTCTCGCCCAACGTGTACCTGGGCGCCGCCAACGTGGTCCTGCCCAGACCGGACCCGGGGATGATCCTGCGGACGATCGAGAGCGAAAGAGCGAACCGGCTCTTCTGCCCCCCGACGGTGTGGATCAGCCTGCTCCGGCAGCCCGACCTCGAGCGGTACGACCTGAGCTCTCTCACCAAGGGCTACTACGGCGCGGCGCCGATGCCGGTGGAGATCCTTCACGAGCTGGCGAAGCGTCTCCCGCAGGTGCGCCTGTGGAACTTTTACGGCCAGACCGAGATGGCGCCACTGGCCACCGTCCTGCGGCCCCACGAGCAACTGCCGAGGGCGGGGTCGGCGGGAATCGCCTGCCTCAACGTGGAGACCCGGGTGGTCGACGAGGAGGACCGGACCCTCCCACGGGGCGAGGTCGGCGAGATCGTGCACCGGTCACCCCACGCGACCCTCGGCTACTGGAACGACGAGGAGAAGACGGCCGAGCTGTTCCGCAACGGCTGGCTCCACACGGGGGACCTCGGGGTGATGGACGCCGACGGCTACCTCACGATCGTCGACCGCAAGAAGGACATGATCAAGACCGGCGGCGAGAACGTCTCGAGCCGCGAGGTGGAGGAGGTCATCTTCCAACACCCCGACGTCGCAGAGGTCGCGGTCTTCGGGGTTCCCCACGAGCATTGGATAGAGGCGGTGACCGCTGCCGTCGTGCTCCGCCCGGGAGCGGTCGCCACCCCGGCGGAGCTGATCGCGCACGCCCGGGGGAAGCTGGCCGGTTACAAGGTGCCGAAGCTCGTGGTGATCGTGCACGACCTGCCGAGGAACCCGAGCGGCAAGATCCTCAAGCGCACCCTGCGGGAGCAGTTTGCTAAAGACGGTTCCCGTAGTTGAGAAGGTCGACGACCACGCCGAGCACGATGAGGACGATCATGGCCGTCCGGCCCTGGGGCGAGAGCCGGACCAGCCACGCCTCGTCCACAGCGCCGGCCGGGGCCACGTCCCCCAGCACGGCGCCCGGGTACTCGGGGGTCAACATCTGAAAGTAGGCCCAGTAGCGGACCTGAAAGCGCAGTGATGCCCGCACCGCCTCGTAAAGGGGCGGGGGCATCTGACCGGTCACCACGATGGAGAACCAGCTGGCGATCGAGATGACGAAGGCGCCGGTGCTGAGGACCGAGGAGACGATCCCGGCGGGAATGGCCAGGAACAGCCGGAAGAGCACGGCGAGTCGGTTGAGGTCGGTCGGTGGCGGGACGGCGACCTGCACCGGGTACTGCTCCTCGGGCTGAAGACTGAACGGCGGGTACTGGTCGGTGAGGAGGAGGAGGTAGGCCTGCACCCTGGTGTCCCATCGCAGCACCCCGGTCAGGAACTCCTGGGCGAAGAGCGGGAGCCGCCCGGTAACAAGGGCACCGAACCAGCCGAGGACGACCACCACGAGGGCGGCCACGTGGACGAAGAACAGGACGAAGTACTGGGGGATCACCAGGACGAGGCGGACCAGCACCGTCAACCGGTCTCGCGGCCCGGGCACCCGTGTGGCCAGGTAGACAGGAAGGCTTTCGTTCATCGCAGGAGCGTAACCGACGACGGAATCCCGCAGCCGGGAAGGATCAGCTGTGGGCGTATCTCTTCCACGGGGAGCGGCCGCCGACCTCGCGCCGGTGGACGATCTCGGTCAGCCCGGCGAAAGCCGCCTCGGGTGTTGCGGCCAGGTAGGAGAAGCTCCAGCCCTCGGCCTCGTGCGTACAGCCGGCCTCGTACATCCGTCCCACCCGGCGGGTGAACCCGGTCATCTGCAGGTCACGGCCCACGTTCTCGTTCCACGTGGACTCGAGCCGGGCCACCTGGTCCTGTTCGGGTTCAGCGCTTCTCCACACAGCTGTGACGCTACGCCGATCACGCCGCCAGCGAATCCCTCAACGACCGTATAAACCTGCGACAGTCGCGGGTGCTCAGGGACCCCACGCCACGAAGACCGGGTTCCGGGCGTTCAGGTTCCAGCCCCCCTCGGGCAGCCGCTCCCCGAGGGAGACCCCGATCTGCGCCAGGTTGCCCAGGAGCTCGGCCGCCTCGGCGGCCCGGTCGATCGCGGCGAAGGTGGCCACCACGCGCCCCCCGGGCCGCAGGCGGTCGAGCACGCCGACCAGCTCGGCGCTGCCCGCGTCGCCGACGAACACCCGGTCCGGCGCCGGCAGGCCGGGCAGCACCTCGGCGGTGCGACCGGTCACCACGTGAACCCCGGCTCCCGACGAGGCGACGCTCCGAGCGATCCGGGCCGCCGCCTCGGGCGATTCCCCCACGGCCAGCACCGTGAGGCCGGGCCGGGCCAGGGCGCAGTGGATGGCCACGCTCCCCTCACCGGCGCCGAGGTCCCAGAGCACGCCCGCGATCGGGAGGGCGAGCTTCCCGAGGACCATGGCGCGCAGTTCGGCCGGCACGGTGGACGGGGCGGGCGGCACCGCGTCGGGCGGCACCGCGTCGGAGGGCACCGCGTCGGGCGGCACCGCGTCGGGCGGCACCGCGTCGGGCGGCAGCCCCCAGGCGGGTGGCCGCCGGTGGGATCCGGCCGACCATCCGACAAGGGGAAGGCCGCCCGGGCCGACCAGCACCACCACCGAGTGCGGGTCGAACCGGCCCGCGGCCAGCCGGGAGAGGTCGAGCTCCACCACCTGCTCGTCGGCGGTTCCCGGCCCGGTGCAGACCGCCACGAGATCGAAGGCCACCCCGGCGTCGAGCAGCGCGGCTCCGACCGATTCGGGAGGGGAGCCGGGGGACGTGAGCACCGCCACCTTGTGCCACGTCCGGATGGCGCCGATGGCGTCGGACAGAGGCCGGTCCGAAGCCGACACCACGGCGGCGTCGTCCCAGGCGAGGCCCAATCGGGCGAAGGCGGTGGCGACCGGCGACACCGCGGGAAGGATGCGGAGCGAGCGCCGGTCGATGATGCGCGTCAGGGCACGGGTGATGCCGAAGAACCCCGGGTCCCCGGCGGTGAGCACGCAGACTCGCTGGCCCCCGTCGACGGCCTGCCGGCGGATCTGGCGCGCCACCTCGTCGGCGTCCGCGTCCTGGCCGATCTCCACCGTCACGGCTCCCGCGGCGGCACCGACCATCTGCAGATGACCTGCCGTCCCGACCAGGACGTCGGCGGAACCGACGGCCTCCCGTGCCTCGGGGGAGAGCTGGTCGAGCCGGTCGGTGGCGACCCCGACCACGATCACCGTGCCGACCGGCCAGCCGTCCCGCAGTGGTCGTCCGGCGAGCCCGAGGCTGGTCACGGCGGACAGGCTAGGGCAGTCGGCCGGTCCCCCCCCCGGACTGCCCGGCCTTTGCGGCCGGGGCAGTACGTCAGGGCGTCGCCGCCACCTGCTCTGCGAACTGGGTCCGGTAGAGGTCGGCGTAGAGCCCGCCCGCGGCCAGGAGCTCGGAGTGGGTGCCGCGCTCGACCACCCGGCCCCCTTCGACGACCAGCAGCAGGTCCGCCTCGCGCACGGTCGACAGACGGTGGGCGATGACCAGGGAGGTCCGCCCGGCCAATGCCGTCCGCAAGGCCTCCTGCACCGCTGCCTCCGACTCGGAGTCGAGGTGGGCCGTGGCCTCGTCGAGGACCACCACGTCCGGTGCCTTCAGGATCAACCGGGCCAGCGCCACCCGCTGCTTCTCCCCGCCCGAGAGGCGGTGACCCCGCTCGCCCACCACCGTGTCGAGCCCGTCGGGGAGGGAGCTCACCAGGCCCGAGATCTGGGCCTGCTCGAGCGCGGCGGC
Organism: Acidimicrobiales bacterium; assembly: GCA_035532415.1. Taxonomy (GTDB): domain Bacteria; phylum Actinomycetota; class Acidimicrobiia; order Acidimicrobiales; family RAAP-2; genus DATKRB01. The sequence continues at coordinate 12,929 of DATKRB010000067.1, forward strand.
GATCTCGGCGTCGGAGGCGTCGGGGCGCGCGTACAGCAGGTTGGCCCGCAGGGTGTCATGAAAGAGGTGCGGGTCCTGGGTCACCATGCCCACCACGTCCTGCAGCGAGTCGAGGGTGGCGTCGCGCACGTCGATCCCATTGATGCGCACCGCGCCGCCGGACGTGTCGTGGAGGCGCGCCACCAGGGACGAGATGGTGGTCTTGCCTGCCCCTGACGGACCTACCAGGGCGACCATCTGCCCGGGCTCCACCCTGAACGAGATGTCGTGGAGCACCTCCTTGCGCTCGGTGGCCTCGAGCACCGCCACGGCCTCGAGCGACGCCAGCGAGACGTCCTCGGCGCTCGGGTAGGAGAAGTCGACGTGGTCGAACTCGACGGTCGCGGGAACCCGGGGGATCTCCCTGGTGCCCGATTCGATCATCGGCACGAGGTCGAGCACCTCGAAGATCCGCTCGAACGAGACGAGGGTGGTCATCACGTCGAGGTTGACGTTGGAGAGCTGCGTGAGCGGCTGGTAGAGACGGGTCAGGTAGGCGGTGATGGCGACGACGGTGCCGACGGCCAGCTCGCCCCGGACGGCGGCCACGCCGCCGAAGCCGTACGCGAACGCCGTGGCCAGTGCCGCGGTCAGGGTCAGGGCCACCAGGAAGAGCCGGGAGTAGAGCGCCTGGGCGACGCCGATGTCCCTGACGCGGGCCGCCTTGTCCTCGAAGTTCACGGCCTCGGGCTCGGCCCGGCCGAACAGCTTCACCAGCATCGCGCCCGACACGTTGAACCGCTCGTTCATCACCATGTTCATCTGGGCGTTGAGGTCGTAGCTCTCGCGGGTCATGGTGCCGAGCCGCCGACCGACCATCCGGGCCGGGACGATGAACACGGGAAGCAGGACCAGGGCCACGAGCGTGATCTGCCACGACAGGATGAACATGGCGACCAGCACGATCACGACCGTGACGAGGTTCCCCACCACGTTGGAGAGCAGATCGGTGAAGGCCTGCTGGGCGCCGATCACGTCGTTGTTCAGGCGACTGACCAGGGCGCCGGTCTGGGTGCGGGTGAAGAAGGCGACGGGCATCCGCTGGATGTGGCGGAACACCTTCGACCGCATGTCGAAGATCAGCCCCTCGCCGACGATCGCCGAGGTGCGCCGTTCGAAAAGCGACAGCGCGGCGTCGACGACGGCCAGCCCGGCCGCAAGGGCGGCGAGGGCGACGACCAGGCCGCTGCGGTGGCCGAGGATCCCCTTGTCGATGATGGCCCGCAGGATCAACGGGTTGACCGCGCCGACCGCGGCGCCGAGGACGACCACCGGGAGGAAGAGGGCGAGGATCCGCCGGTAGGGGAAGGCGAAGCGCACCATGCGCCGGGTTGTCCCCTTTTTGATGCGGTGATGGAGGACGGAGCGGTCCTGCCGGAACGAGCGCATCCCCGCCCAGCCCCCTGACCTCGGTGGTGACATCGACCCAGTGTAGGAACCGGGCCGGTCCGGGGGAGCAGGACGACCGCCGGCCGCCGGTCGCCGGCCCGACCCTACGAGTTGGTTGCCGCCATCCCGAGGATCGGCTTGTTCAGCGGCTTGGCGCCCACCGACCCGAAGAACCCGACCCGGCGCTCAGGCCCCCACCGCGTGGACGCCCCCGTCGACGTGGATCATCTCGCCGGTGGTCATCGGGAACCAGTCGGAGAAGAGGGCCACGGCGGCCTTGGCCACCGCGTCGGCATCCCGGACGTCCCAGCCCAGCGGAGCCCGCTGGGCCCACGTCTCCTCGAACTGGGTGAACCCGGGGATGCTCTTGGCCGCCATGGTGCGGACCGGCCCGGCGGCGACGAGGTTGACCCGGATGCCCTTGGGGCCGAGGTCGCGGGCGAGATAGCGGGTCAGCGACTCGAGCGCCGCCTTCGCCACTCCCATCCAATCGTAAAGGGGCCAGGCCACCGTGGCGTCGAAATCGAGGCCGACGACCGAGGCACCGCCGTCGGCGCCCGCCACCTCGAGCAGGGGAGCAAAGTGCTCCACCAGGGCCTTCAGCGAGTAGGCCGAGATCTGCAGGGCCACCGCGACGTCCTCCCACCCGGCGTTGAGCATCCCGTTGCCCAGGCAGTCGGGCGGTGCGTACCCGATGGCGTGGAGGAGCCCGTCGAGCCGGCCCCACCGTGCCGCCAGCTCGTCGGCGGCCGCCCGGATCTGGCCGGGATCGGTGACGTCGATCTCGAGCACGTCGGGCTCGCTCGGCAGCTTGCGGGCCGTCCGGCGGGTGAGGGAGAGCCCCCGCCCCGCACCCGACAGGACGATCTCGGCTCCCTCTTCCTGGGCCCGCCGGGCCACGGCGAAGCCGAGGGAGGCGTCGTTGAGGACGCCGGTGATCAGGAGGCGCTTGCCTTGCAGGATGCCCATGGGCGGAGGCTAGATGATCGCCCTGACGGCCCGGAGAACCGAGTGCCCCGGTGCACTGTGGAAAAGTAAGGCGGTGCACATAGGGATTCTCGGAGGGACAGGGCCGGCGGGACGGGGTCTGGCGACCCGCCTGGCGGCGGCGGGGATGGCGGTGACCCTCGGGTCCCGCGACGCCGAACGGGCCGACGGCGTGGCCCGGGAGGTCGTGGCCGGTTGGCCCGACCGGCGGCTCGACGTCGGCGGAGCCGACAACGCCGGCGCCGCCGGGGCCGAGGTCGTGGTGGTGGCGACCCCCTGGGACAGCGCCGTGCCGACCCTGCGCCCGTTGGCCGGGGCGCTGCAGGGCAAGGTGGTGATCTCCATGGTGAACGCCCTGGTGAAGGAGGGCCGCGAGATGGTGGCGCTGGTCCCGCCCCGCGGATCGATGGCCGCAGCGGTGCAGGCCGCCCTGCCCGGCTCCCTCGTGTCCGCCGCCCTCCACCACCTCCCGGCCGCCGACATGGTGGACCTGCGATCGGGATTGGAAGCGGACGTGTTGGTGTGCTCCGACCATCCCCGGGCCACCGAGCAGACCGTGACGCTGGTGGGGGCGATCGACGGCTTGCGGCCCCTTGACGCCGGCAGCCTCAACCAGGCAGCGGCGATCGAGGCCTTCACCGCCGTGTGCATCACCCTCAACATCCGCCACCGGGCCCACAGCACCCTGCGGCTCTCGGGGATCTGATGCGGCTCTTCGACACGGCGCAGATCTGATGCCGCTCTTCGACACGGCGCAGATCTGATGCGGCTCTTCGACACGGCGCAGAGGAGCATCGTCCCTTTCGAGCCGGACCATCTCGTGACCCTCTACAGCTGCGGGATCACGCCGTACGACAGCGCCCACCTGGGGCACGCGGCGGTCTACCTCACCTTTGACGTGCTGCAGCGCCGACTGCTCGACCTGGGTCACGAGACCCGGTGCGTGCGCAACGTCACCGACGTCGACGACGACATCCTGCGCAAGGCGCGCGAGCTCGGCGTGCACTACCTCGACCTCGCCGCCGAGGAGATGGCCCGCTTCGACGCCGACATGAGCTCCCTCGGCCTCCTGCCCGTCTGGTCCGAGCCCCGGGCGACGTCGGCCATCTCCGACATCCTCTCCCTGGTCGGGACCGCCCTCGAGCGGGGCAACGCCTACCGTTCCGGGGGGGCCGTGTACTTCGACGCGTCGAGCTTTCCCCGCTTCGGGGCGGTCAGCGGGCTGGGCCGGCCCGAGATGCTGAGGCTGGCGGCCGAGCACGGGGGGAACCCGGACGACCCCAACAAGCGCGACCCGCTCGACTTCGTCCTGTGGCAGCCGTCGCTGCCCGACGAGCCCGCGTGGGAGTCTCGTTGGGGCCCCGGCCGGCCCGGGTGGCACATCGAGTGCTCGGCGCTCGTGCTCCGTGAGCTCGGACCGACCATTGACGTCCACGGGGGTGGGCGGGACCTGGTGTTCCCCCATCACGAGTGCGAGACCGCACAGTCCGAATCGGCGACCGGCAGGCCGTTCGTCCGTCACTGGCTCCACGTCGGGTTGGTCGGGTTGGGCGGGACGAAGATGTCGAAATCCCTCGGCAACCTGGTCTTCGTCGGGGACCTCTGCAAGGACTGGGAGCCGATGGTGGTCCGGCTCGCCCTCCTGGGCCACCACTATCGGGAGGACTGGGGGTGGACCGGCGACGACCTGAGGCTGGCTGCGGCCCGTCTCGAGCGCTGGCGCGCCGTTCACGGCCGCCACACCCGGACCGGAGACGGCGGCGACCGCGACGGCGGTGACGGGGTTGGTCGCGGCGGGCAACCCGATCCGGCGCTGGTGGCAGTGCGCGAACGGCTCGACGAGGATCTCGACACCCCCGGCGCGCTGGCCGCCGTGGACGCCTGCGCCGGCGAAGGCCGGCCTGTCGGTCCGGCGGCGACGCTCCTCGGCGTTACCCTGTGACCGCTCCGGATCGAGGGAAGGGCATGGCCATGGCAGGCGTCGTCACGGTGGAGTTGCCCGACGGCTCGTCGAAAGAGGTGGTCGCGGGGTCCACCGCCGGCGACCTGGCGCGGGCGGTCGGTCGCCGGTTGGCCGACGCCGCGGTCGCGGCCACCGTCGACGGCCGGGAGGTCGACCTGTCCACCGAGCTGGCCGACGGGGACCGCGTGGCGGTGCTGACGGCGGACTCCGACGCCGGGAGGGCGGTCCTGCGCCACTCCACCGCGCACGTGCTCGCGCAGGCGGTGCTTCGGCTCTGGCCGGGCGCCTCCTACGCCATAGGGCCCGTCATCGAGGACGGCTTCTATTACGACTTCGCCCTGCCGGGTGGCGCGCACTTCAGCGACGACGATCTCGGCCGGATCGAGACGACCATGCGCGAGATCATGGCCGAGGACCAACCGTTCGTCCGGCACGAGCACTCCATCAGCGAGGGTCTGGCGATCTTCGAGGACCAACCGTTCAAGCGCGAGATCATCGAGCGGGTGGCTGCCGGCGGGGCAGAGGTGGACGCAGTACCGGGACCGGACGTCGCGGCCACGGTATCGACGTACTGGAACTCCGACGCGTTCACCGACCTCTGCCGCGGCCCGCACGTGCCCTCGACCGGCCGCCTCGGCCACTTCAAGCTGATGCGGGTGGCCGGGGCGTACTGGCGCGGGGACGAGAGGCGGCCGCAGCTCCAGCGGATCTACGGGACCGCGTGGGAGTCCGAGAAGGCCCTGGCCGCCCACCTCCACCGTCTCGAGGAGGCCGAGCGGCGGGACCACCGCAAGCTCGGGTTGGAGCTCGACCTGTTCTCCTTCCCCGAGGAGATCGGCCCGGGCCTGGCGGTCTTCCATCCCAAGGGCGGGACGGTCCGGCGGCTCATGGAGGACTACTCGCGCGAGCGGCACCTGGCGGCGGGCTACGAGTTCGTCAACTCACCGCATATCACCAAGGCCCACCTCTTCGAGACCTCGGGACACCTCGAGCACTTCGCGGAGAGCATGTACCCGCCCATGGAGCTCGACGGCGGCCAGCAGTACTACCTCAAGCCGATGAACTGTCCGTTCCACGTCCTGGTCTTCAGGAGCAGGCAGCGCTCCTATCGAGAGCTGCCGATGCGCCTGTTCGAGTTCGGAACGGTCTACCGGTACGAGAAGTCGGGCGTGGTGCACGGGCTCACCCGCGTCCGGGGCATGACCCAGGACGACGCCCACATCTTCTGCGCACGCGACCAGGTAGCCTCCGAGCTGCAGCGCGCCCTGAGCTTCGTGCTCGACATCCTGGGCCAGTTCGGGCTCGAGGACTTCTACCTCGAGCTCTCCACCCGGCCCGAGGAGAAGGCGGTGGGGAGCGACGACGAGTGGACCGAGGCCACCGAGGTGCTCTCCACCGTTGCCGCCCAACAAGGCCTCGAGCTCGTGCACGACGAGGGCGGCGGCGCATTTTATGGCCCGAAGATCTCGGTACAGGCGCGTGACGCCATCGGGCGGAGCCACCAGATGTCGACCATCCAGCTCGACGTCCAACTTCCCAAGCGTTTCGGCCTCGAGTACGTCGGCGCCGACAACGCCCGGCACCGCCCGATCATGATCCACCGGGCCCTCTTCGGGACGATCGAGCGGTTCATGGCCATGCTCATCGAGCACTACGCCGGGGCGCTGCCCACCTGGCTGTCCCCCGAACAGGTGCGGGTGCTCCCGGTGCGCGACGCCAACGAGGAGTACGCCGCGCAGGTCCTGGACCGCCTGGTGGGTGCCGGCCTCAGGACGACCGTTGCCGGCGCGGACGAACCGCTCAACGCCCGCATCCGCCGCGCCAAGCTCGACAAGCTCCCTTACGTCGTGGTGGTGGGCGACGACGACGTCACGGCGGGGACGGTCGGGGTCAACCGGCGTGGCTCCTCGCGGCCCGAACGCGACGTCGCGCTCGACCGCTTCATCGACGAGGTGAGGGAGGAGACGGCCACCCACGGATCGCCCGAGACCGCCCGGCCCGTCGAGCCCTGATGACGCTGCAGCACCTCTGGGCCGCCTGGCGGCTCGAGTACATCGAGTCCGCCACGGCAGCGGAGCGCGGCGAGGGCGAGGGCGGCTGCGTGTTCTGCCGGCTGGCAGCGAGCGGACCGCCCTCGGCCGAGAACGGGGTGGTGTGGAGGGACGAGCTGGTCTTCGTCGTGCTCAACCTGTACCCCTACGCCAGCGGCCACCTCCTGATCGTCCCGGTCCGGCACGTCGGCGGCCTCGGAGAGCTCACGGCGGAGGAATCGGCCGGGCTGTGGGCGGCGACGCGGAGGGCGATCGAGGCCGTCGGCGGTGCCTACGACCCCGACGGCATCAACATGGGGGCGAACCTCGGGAGGGCCGCGGGCGCCGGGATCCCGAACCATGTGCACCTTCATGTGGTGCCCCGTTGGTCGGGGGACACGAACTTCATGACGGCGGTCGCCGGGGTGCGGGTCCTGCCCCAGTCGCTCGAGGACTCGTGGACCGCACTCAGAGCGAGCTGGCCCGACTGATGCGCGCCTATGGCGCGACGCTACGGCGCGACACTGCCCGCGCGCCTACGGCGCGACGTCGTAGTGGTCGTGGCTGGTGCGAATGCGGCCGCGCCCGCCGGTGATCGCCCGTAGGTCGACCGCGTAACGGGCCAGCTCGGCGGTGGGCACCAGGGCGATCAGCGTCTGCTGGCCGTCGCCTGCCGCCTCGGTCCCCTGCACCCGCCCGCGGCGGGCGTGCAGATCACCCAGGACGTCGCCCTGCGAGTCGACGGGGATCGTGACCTCGAGCCGCGAGACCGGTTCGAGCACGACGGGGCCGGCCTTGCGCACCGCGGCCTGAAAAGCGAGGGCCCCGGCGGTCTTGAAGCTCATCTCGGAGGAGTCCACCGGATGGTGCTTGCCGTCGAGGCAGGTGACCGACACGTCGACCACCGGGAACCCGCCCGGCCCCCCCTGGGCCATCGACTCGCGGACGCCCTTCTCGACCGCCGGGATGTACTGGCGGGGTATGGCCCCGCCCACCACCTCGTCGTGGAACTCGAAGCCCTCTCCCCGGGCCAACGGTTCCACCCTCAGGCGCACGACGGCGTACTGGCCGTGACCCCCGGTCTGTTTCTTGTACGTCTCCTGCGTGTCCGCCGAGGCGGTCACCGTCTCGCGGTAGGGGACCGCGACCTCCTCCCGCTCGACGGTCACGTGAAAGCGGCGGGCGAGCCGCTCCACCGTCACGGCGAAATGGATCTCGCCGGCCACCCCGAGCACCGTCTGGTGGGTCTCGTCCACCCTGGTCACCGCCAACGAGGGATCCTCCTCGCACAGACGCTGCAGTGCGGACATGAGCTTGTCGTCGTCGGCTCGCGACGCGGGCCGCACGGCGATGTTCAACGGGGCAGGCCCGGGATCGGGGACGGCGATGGTCACCGGCATGTCCTGGGGGGCCAACGTGTCCCCTGCCCGGGTGCTGGTGAGCCGGGGGAGGGCGATGAAGTCCCCGGCCACCGCCTCGGTGACCGGGGACGCCTCGCGTCCCCGCAACGACTGCAGGACGTGCAGCCGCTCGTCGCTCCGCGTCCGCGGGTTGGTCAGGACGTCGTCGGGCCGGATCGTCCCCGAGACGACCTTGGCCAAGGTGACCCGGCCGGTGTGCTGGTCCGCCAGGATCTTGCACACCCGGAGCAGCGGGGGACCCGTACGGTTGCAGGCCACCTCGGTCGTGGTGCCACCGGCGATCACACTGACCGGCGCGGCCGAGGCCGGCGAGGGGCAGAGCTCCATCAACAGCCTGACCAGGCGGTCGACCCCTACCCCGGTCAGGCCCGAGCAGCAGAGCACCGGGAACACGGCGCCGGCCGCCACACTGCCGGCCAGGCTGGCCTCGAGCTCGTCGCGGGGGATGGTCTCGCCGTCGAGGTAGCGGGCCATGAGGTCGTCGTCGCCCACGACGATCCCCTCCACGAGCTGCTCGTGGACCTCGTGCTCCTCGTCGACGAGCTCGTCGGGGATGGGACCGACGACTCCGGCCACCGGACCGCCGGCCCCGGGGTCGTACATCGTCGCCGTGTCGTCGAAGAGATCGATCACCCCCCGGAAGGCCTGCTCCGCGCCGATGGGCAGCTCGACCGGGGCGACCCCGGCCCCGAACCGGTCGCGGATCTCGGACAGGGCACGCTCGAAGTCCGCCCGCTCCCGGTCGAGCTTGTTGACGACGACGACGCGGGGGAGCCCGATCGCCGCCGCCGCCCGCCAGGCGTCCTCGGTCTGCGCCTGAACCCCGTCGGTCGCGCTGACCACCACGACGGCCAGGTCGGCGACCGAGAGCGCGGTGGCGACCTCGGCGGCGAAGTCGGCGTACCCCGGTGTGTCGAGCAGGTTCACCTTCACCCCGTCGACGGTCACCGGAGCGAGGGCCATCGACACCGACAGCTGGCGCGAGATCTCCTCCGGCTCGAAGTCGCAGACGGTCGACCCGCGTTCGACCGAGCCCTGGCGTCCGATCGCCCCGGTGGCGGCCATCATCGCCTCGGCGAGCGTGGTCTTGCCCGCCGCATGGTGCCCCACCAGGGCCACGTTACGAATTCCCGAGGTCGACAAGCCCGGCACGCGCGCCTCCCCTCTTCCGGAGTGGAGCATAGGGTGGCGCCGCCCGGCCCGCCCGAAGTGCGCGGCGTGGCGCCGCCCGGCCCGCCCGGACCCCCCTGCCGGGCTCCGCCGGATGGTAGGATCGGAACGAGCACGGCAGGTGGGGGACCGGGCACCGACGGGTCGGTGTGCCGGGCCGGATGATCCTGGGAGCGTGGATGTTCGACGGTCGCTGGCGCAACGCGGTGGACCGGAGGACCGAGCCGATCGGTCGGTCTCTCCAGCGCCGTGGGGTCACCGCTGACGTCCTGACCGCGACCGGCCTGGTCACGGCTACCGCCACGGCTTTCGCCATCGCCCTGGGCCACTTTCATGTGGCCATCGTGTTGCTCGTCCTGACCGGGGCCCACGACCTGCTCGACGGTCCGGTGGCGAAGGCGGCCGGCACGGCGTCGACGCGAGGAGCCTTTTTCGACTCGGTGACCGACCGGGTGGCCGACGCCCTCCTGATGGGTGGGGTCGCCTGGTACCTGACGTCGGCCCACAGGGGCCATCTGGTGGTGCTGCCTCTCGCCATCCTGGGGGTCACCGCCCTCGTCTCGTACGAGAGGGCCAAGGCGGAGGCGCTCGGGATCGCCGCCCGGGGCGGCCTCATGGAGCGTGCCGAGAGGATGATCCTGCTGGGGGTGGGGTTCCTGGCCACCTGGCTGCTGGTCCCGGTCCTCTGGACCCTGCTCGTCCTCACCACCCTGACCGCTGCCGACCGCTTCGTCCGGGTCTGGCGTCTGGCCTCGGGTGAGCCGCCTCCGGCGGCGGCGAAGATCGCCCTCTGGCGCCAGGGCCGCGTTGAGTCGAGATGGCGGAACTGGCGGCAGGGCGTCTCCCCCAGCGGTCGCACAGGGGAGCCGCTCGGTCGTTGGCGGGCACGGCGCCAGGAGTCCCTCGCCAGCCGATCGGGCCGGGCCCGCCGGGCCCGGCGACCGGAGCGGTCCGCCCGTGTGGCGCGGAACAGCTCCCGCAGCTGACGCGGCGATCCACCTGACACCGCCGCACCGTGGGTAGGGCACGTTCGAGGGCGACCTATGTGGCGTACCGCGGGCTCGGCGCCGCCATTCAGCGCGCGCCCGAGGCGCTGGCCGGCGGGGTCGCCGCCGCGGTGGCGCAGGTGATGGCGGCCTCAAACGGGACGAAGCGGCACATGGCCGAGCTCCACATGCGCCGGCTGCTGGCCAGCAGCTCACCGGGAACCGCTCCGGACGAGAAGCTGGTCCGGCGACTGGGCAGGCAGGCGTTTCGTGAGTACGCCCGCTACTGGGTGGACGGCGCCCGGCTCGCCGCGGTCGACCCGATCGACGTCTGCCGGCGGATGACGGTGGAGAGCGGGTTCGAGCACCTGCAGCGCGGCATGGCGGAGGGCAAGGGCGTGGTGCTGGCTCTACCGCACGTCGGGAGCTGGGAGTGGGGCGGGTCGTTCCTCAATCAGCAGGGCTACCCGATGACCAGCGTGGCCGAGCGGCTCGAGCCGCCTGCGCTCTTCGAGTGGTTCGTCGGGCAGCGCCGACGCATGGGCCTCACCGTGATCCCCCTCGACAACCACGCCAGCAGCCGCCTGCTCCGGACCCTACGCGAAGGCGGCCTGGTCGGGCTGCTGTGCGACCGTGACATCCTCGGCAACGGGGTGGAGGTCCGGTTCTTCGGGGAGCGCACGACGCTGCCCGCGGGGCCGGCCACGCTGGCGCTCCGCTCCGGGGCCACCCTGCTTGCGGCCGTGGTGTACAGCGGCCCGGGGCGCCACCACACGGCGGTGATCTCGGCGCCGTTCGATACCCGCCGCCTGGGGACCCTGCGGGCCGACGTGACCCGGGTGACCCAGGCCGTCGCCTGCCGGTTGGAGGAGTACATCCGCCGCGCCCCCGAGCAGTGGCACATGTTCCAGCCCAATTGGCCGAGCGATCAAACCCCCCCCGCCGCTCCCCGGTCGTCCCGATGAAGGTCGCCATGGTGTGCCCCTACAGCGTCTCGCGGCCCGGAGGCGTGCAGGGTCAGGTCGCCGGGCTCGCCCGCTCGCTCCGGGCGGGCGGGCACGAGGTGACCGTGCTCTCTCCCGACGATGGGCACCCGATCGGCGAAGTGCCGAACCCCCCGGGGAGCGGTCCCGGGATGCCGGCGCCGTCGGTGGTGGTCGGTCGTTCGACGCCCCTGCGGGCGAACGGTTCGGTCGCTCCCGTGTCGATCTCGCCCTTGTCGGCCTGGCGGGCCCACGCATACGTCGGGCGCCACCGTTTCGACGTGGTGCATTTGCACGAGCCGCTGGCGCCGGTGATCGGCTACGGCTTCCTCCTCCGTCCGGAGACGCCCCTCGTCGGGACCTTCCACCGGTCCGGCGACAGCGCCTGGTACCGCGCCCTGCGGCCTGTCGCCCGATGGGCCGGCGGCCGGATCGCCGCAAGGGTCGCGGTGTCCGAAGCGGCCGGCGAGACCGTCCGACGGGCCATGGGCTGCAGCTGCGACGTGCTCTTCAACGGGGTGGAGGTCTCCCGTTTCGCCACGGCCCGCCCGGTCCCGACCGATCGCCCCACTGTGATCTTCCTCGGCCGCCACGAGGACCGCAAGGGACTGGGGGTGCTGCTCGAGGCCTTCGCCGAGGTCACCGATCCGGCGGTGCTGTGGGTGGCGGGGGACGGCCCCCTGACGGCCGGTCTGCGGGAGCGCCACCCCGAGTCGGAGCGGGTGCGATGGCTCGGCGTGCTCGACGAGGAGCAGTTGGCCTCGCGCCTGGCCGGGGCCCACGTCCTGTGCGCCCCTTCGCTGTACGGGGAGTCCTTCGGCATGGTCCTGCTCGAGGCGATGGCCGCCGGGAGCGCCGTGGTGGCGTCGGACATCCCCGGGTACCGCGCCGCGGCGTCGGGGCACGCGTCGCTCGTGCCGCCGGGCGACGCCACGGCGCTGGCCGGAACCCTGCGCCAGGCGGTGGCCGACGCGGGGACGGGGACGGGGACGTCGGCACCTGCCTCGCTGGCTGCGGCTCAGGGGCACGCAGCGGAGTGGTCGATGGACCGGCTGGCCGATCGGTACGTGAACATTTACGAGCGGGTGCTCGGGCGCCCGGGCGAACGCGTATCCTTCGGGACATGACCGACCCTCAGCAGCCGGGCGGCGCTGGCCCCGGATCGGGTGGGGGTCGGTCCCGCTCGCGATCGTCCCGCAACCGCGGTGCTCATCGCTCCCGCCCGGAGCCTGGCTCCGGCCAGCGGTCCGGCTCCGCTCAGGGCTCCACCAACCAGGGCCGGTCCGGCCAGGGCGGTGCCGGCCGCTCCCGCTCCCGCTCCGCTCAGGGCCCCTCCAACCAGGGCCGGTCCGGCCAGAACAGGTCGGACCAGGGCCGCTCCGGCCGTTCCGGATCGGGTCAGGGCCGATCGGGTCACGGCCGGTCCGGCCAGAACAGGTCGAACCAGGGCCGGAGCAGGGCGGAATCGGATGGGCTCGGGCCGGAGCGGGCCGAGCGTCCCGAACCGACCGTCGTCACGTCGGCACCTGCTCCGGGACGGTCGGACGTCGCCCTCAGGAACCGCCGTCGTGCCGGACTGGTGGCGGTGGGTGGCGCCGGCATACCGGGGATCGTGGTCGGCGCCGTTCTCACCGCCGTGGCCGGATGGCCGGCCGGACTGGTGGCGTTCGGCCTGGTGACGGTCTTGGGGGCGCTCTTGGTCTGGTACCGGTCCACCGCGATCTCGCTCCGGGTGCTTGGGGCGGTCCCGTGCCGACCGGACGACCAGCCCCGGCTGTTCAACGTCACCGAAGGGCTGTGCGCGACCTTCGGGCTCCGGGTGCCCGAGCTGTGGATCGTCGACGACCCGGTGCCCAACGCCTGCACGCTCGGCCGGTCGGCCCACGAGGCCGTCCTGGTCGTCACGGCCGGGCTTCTCGAGCAGCTCGACCTGATCGGGCTCGAAGGGCTGATCGCCCACGAGCTGGCCCACGTGAAGCGGCACGAGACGGTGCTCGCGGGCGTCGGCGTCGTCGTCCTGTGGCCCTATGCCCGGCTCACCGGGCGCGACGAGCTCCTCCGCGCCATCGTGGGCCCCGGGCGCGAGTACCGGGCCGACCAGCTCGCGGTGGCCACCGTGCGCTACCCCCCGGGCCTGCGGGACGCCCTGGCCGCGGTGGCCGGCGGGCCGGCGCCCTTGGCGGGTTCGGTCTTCGCCGTCCCCCGGCTGGCCAGGACCCGGTGGATCTGGGTCGACCCGGACCCGGTCCGACGGGCCGAGCACGAGGGGACGATCGAGGCGCTGAGCGTCCGGATCGCCGCGCTGGCGGAGTGGTGAGCGACGGCCGGCCCGGGCTACCGGGCCGGTGCCCCTACCCCGGTAGCATGGCGGGATGAGCAGCGAGGCGAAGGGAACGTTCACCGTCAAGCGCGGCCTGGCCGACATGTTGCGGGGCGGCGTCATCATGGACGTCGTCGACGCCCAGCAGGCGAAGGTGGCCGAGGATGCCGGTGCGGTGGCCGTCATGGCCCTCGAGCGGGTCCCGGCCGACATCCGCCGCGACGGCGGGGTCGCCCGCATGAGCGACCCCGCCCTCATCGAGGGGATCCAGCAGGCCGTGACCATCCCGGTCATGGCCAAGGCCCGCATCGGGCATTTCGCCGAGGCACAGGTGCTCGAGTCCCTCGGGGTGGACTACGTCGACGAGAGCGAGGTGCTCACCCCGGCCGACGCCGACCACCACATCGACAAGTGGGCGTTCACCGTTCCTTTCGTCTGTGGCGCCACGAACCTGGGCGAGGCGCTCCGGCGTATCTCGGAGGGGGCGGCGATGATCCGCTCGAAGGGCGAGGCCGGGACGGGGAACATCGTGGAGGCGACCCGGCACCTACGGTCGATCATCGGCGACATCCGGAAGGTGACCCAGGCCGATCCGGCCGAGCGGTACGCCTGGGCCAAGCAGCTCGGCGCGCCCATCGGGCTGGTGGAGGAGGTCGCCGCGACCGGCAAGCTACCGGTCCCGTTGTTCTGCGCCGGCGGTATCGCCACCCCGGCGGACGCGTCGCTGGTCATGCAGCTCGGCGCCGAGGCGGTGTTCGTCGGGTCCGGCATCTTCAAGAGCCACGAGCCGGCGCGGATGGCCAGCGCCATCGTCGAGGCGACGACCCACTTCGGGGACGCCCAGCACGTGGCCAAAGTGAGCCGGGGGCTCGGAGAGGCCATGCGGGGCGAGGAGATCTCCTCGCTGTCCGAGCGGTTGGCCGATCGCGGCTGGTAGTCCGCTGGTGAGGATCGGCGTCCTTGCGCTGCAAGGTGACGTGCGCGAGCACGTCGCAGCCCTGGGTGATCTCGGCGAGGATGCGGTCCTCGTGCGCCGTCGGGCGGACTTGGTCGGGCTCGGGGGCATCATCCTGCCGGGAGGCGAGTCGACCACGCTGTCGATGCTGCTGGAGTCCTCCGGCCTGTTCGGCCCGTTGGGCGACGCGCTGGCCGCCGGCCTGCCGGCATTCGGGACGTGTGCCGGGTTGGTCCTCCTGTCGAGCGAGGTCCTCGGCGGGCGACCGGACCAGCGGGTCTTCGGGCAGCTGCACTGCACGGTCCGGAGGAACGGCTACGGCCGCCAGGTCAACTCGTTCGAGACGGCGGTGCCCGCCATGGGCGTGCTCGACGGCGGAGCCGGACCGTTGCCGGCGGTGTTCATCCGGGCACCGGTGGTGGTGGACGTCGGGCCCGAGGTGGAGGTACTGGCCGTCCTGGGCCGTGGCGACGGCGAGCCGGCCTCGCCGGTCGTCTGCCGGCAGGGCGCGGTGCTGGCCACCACCTTCCATCCCGAGCTGACCGGGGACCGGAGGCTCCATCGGGTCTTCCTGGGCATGGTCGGGGCCGGACCGGTGGTCGGGGCCCCGCCCGTGGCGGGCTCGGCCCTTTCGGGACCGGGTCGGCGAGGGGTCGTCCGGTAGCATCGCCTCGACCCCTGCGTCCCCGGGGCCGGAAGGGAACCTCACGATGTCGGGTCACTCCAAGTGGGCCACCACCAAGTACCGCAAGGGCGCGCAGGACAAGGCGCGGGCGAAGGTGTTCGCCAAGCTCATCCGGCAGGTGGAGGTTGCGGCTCGCGAGGGCGGCAGCGACATGAACGCCAACGCGACGCTGCGGGCCATGTACCAGAAGGCGCGCGACTCGTCGGTCCCCCTCGACACGATCGAGCGCGCCATAAAGCGCGGGAGCGGGGAGCTCGAGGGCGTCCGTTACGAGGCCGTCAACTACGAGGGGTACGCGCCGGGGGGGGTGGCGGTGATCGTCGAGACGCTCACGGACAATCGCAACCGCACGGGAGCCGAGGTGCGGAACCTCTTCAGCCGTAACGGGGGTTCCATGGCCGAGCCCGGATCGGTGAGCTGGCAGTTCGAGCGCAAGGGTGTGCTCACCTTTCCGCGGTCGCTCGACGAGGACCGCATCACCGAGGTGGCGGTGGAGGCGGGGGCCGAGGACCTCTCGGACGCGGGGGAGCGATGGGTGTTGACCTGTGCCCCGACGGACCTGCACGCGGTGCAGGCCGCGCTCCAATCGGCCGGGCTGTCGCCGGAGTCCGCGGAGCTCTCGCTCGAGCCGACCACCACCGTGCCGGTGCCCGACGAGGGTGAGGCCCGTCGGATCCTGCGGATGCTCGAGGCGATCGACGACCACGACGACGTGCAGGCGGTGCACGCCAATTACGACATCCCCGAGCAGGTGCTCGCCTCTTTTGAGGGTTGAGGTCCGGAGCCGGCGACCGGCGCCGACGATCCTGGCCGGCTCCGGTTACTTGGCGGTCGGACCCTTGGGGACGTCGCGGAAGGGGACGTCCCGATCGAGGGTCCGTTCCCGGGGCATGCCCAGGACCCGCTCGCTGACCACGTTGCGGGACATCTCGGTCGTCCCGCCACCGATGCACGACGCCTGGCGGACGAGGAACCCCATGCCGTAGCCGGCCGACTGCTGGTCGTCGGGCGCCCAGGCGACACCGGCCGACCCGGCCAGCTCGAACTCGATGGTCGCGAGGCGCGTCTGGAGCATGCCGCCCATCACCCGGGTGAGGCCGGCCGCCTGGTCGGAGATCTTCCCGGTGGCCATCGCCTTGGTGATCCGGCCGGCGAGGGCACGGGTGGCGAGGGTCAGGGCGTGGGCCTCGCCGATCTGGTCTCGGGCCAGCGGGTCGTCGAGCCGTCCGCCGGCGCGGGCGAGGTCGAGCAGCGCGTTCGAGCCGCCACCGCCGGCGTTGTCGCCCGAGGGCCGGATCGTGAGCGAGGAGAGCGCGAAGCTCTTCTCGTAGAACATCCACCGGATGCCCACGGTCCAGCCGTCGTCGACCTGGCCGATGCGGTCACCGTCGGGGATGCGGACGTCCGAGATGAACTCCTGGCAGAACTCCTTCGAGCCGTTGAGCATCTCGATGCGGTGCACCTCGATGCCGGGCTGGTGGATCTTGAGCATGAACACGCTGAGTCCGCGGTGCTTGGGCACATCCCAGTTCGTGCGGGCCAGGCACAGGCCCCAGTCCGACCACCAGGCGCCGGTCGTCCAGATCTTCGAACCGTTCAGCACCCACTCGTCGCCGTCGCGGACCGCCGTCGTCTGGGCGCCCGCGACGTCCGAGCCGCCGCTCGGCTCCGAGAGGAACTGCATCCAGATCTCCTCGCCCTTCAGGATGGCGGGGATGTGGGCGAGCTTCTGCTCCTCGCTCCCGAACTCCAGAAGGACCGAGGCACAGGGCGCGAAGGTCGGCACCTGAATGCGGTCCGGGTACTGGTAGCCGACAATCTCCTCGTTGAACGCGGCGGCGTGCGCCGTGGTCAGCCCCTGGCCGCCGTAGGCCTTGGGGAAGCAGATCCCGGCGAGCCCGCCGTCGAAGAGCAACCGCTGCAGGTCGCGGTTGCGCTGCACGTCGGCCAGCTCCTCCTCGTCCGAGAGGATGCCGCGTGCGAAGGAACCCGGGTCCCGGGTCGCCCGGGGCATGTTCTCCTTCAGGAAGGCCCGGGCCCGCTGCCGGAACTCCTCGACGCTCTCGACGCTCATCAGCTGTTCTCCCTCTTCTGCAGGATGGCGGTCAGACGCTCGCGGTGGTCGGCCACCGTGCCGTGAAGGTGAGATCCGAGGACCACGCGTCGAAGGTACAGGTGCAGATCGTGGTCGAACGTGACCCCGATCCCGCCGTGCATCTGGATGCAGTCGTGCATCAGCTCGGGCCCCTGTGCACCGATGTACGCCTTGGCCGCGCTCACCATCTCGTCGGCGTCGTCCGCCCCGTCCTGCACGGAGCGGGCCGCCACGTCGGCCAGGGCGTGGCTGGCCTCGAGCCACATCTTCATGTCGGCGAAACGGTGCTTCAGCTCCTGGTACGAGGCCAGCGGCCGGCCGAACGAGTAGCGGTTGAACGACCATTCGATGGTGATCTCGAGCGCGATGTCCATGGCGCCCACCATCTCGGCGAGCTCGATGACCAGGGCGAGCTGGAGCTGGCGCTCCACGTCGGCCCCGGCCCCTCCGGGTTCGCCCAGCACCGCGGACGCGGGCACCTCCACGCCGTCGAAGGCGACGGAGGAGAAGCGGCGGGTCAGGTCGACCCCGTTCATGAGCGCCGTGGTGACCCCGGGGGCGTCACCCGGGACGAGCAGCTGGGTGAGTCCCTGCGGGGTCCGGGCGGCGACGAGCAGGAGCTGCGACTGGTCCGCCGACTCCACCGGGAGCTTGGTGCCCGAGAGCACGAAGCCGTCACCGCTCGGCACCGCCTCGACCCCGACGTCGCCCAGCCGGTCGTGGGGCCGGGGCTCGGCCAGGCACCAGGTGGCGAGGAGCTCGCCGGCGAGGATGCCGGGGAGATACGCGCCCTTCTGCTCGGCCGTGCCCGAGCGCGACAGCGCGCCGGCCACCACGTTGTTCGGGACGAGGGGTCCGGGCGCCGCGTGGCGCCCGAACTGAAACCCCACCAGCGCGAGGTCCGCCACCCCGTTGCCGCTGATGCTCCCGCCGCCGTCGTCCTCGCTCACGACCAGCGAGGTCCACCCGAGCTCGGCACCCTGGCGCCAGTAGTCGCGGCCGAATCCCACCGGGTCGTCGCGCAGGGCGCGCAGCTCCACCGCCGGCGCCTTGTCCTCGAGGAACTTCGTCGTCGTCTCGGCGAAGAATTCCTGATCGGACGTGAGCTCGAGCTCCACTTTCTCGTCCCTCCTCGTCGTGCCCGGCTACCGCCGGCCGGCGGTGCCCCGCACCTCATAACCCTGGGCATGTTAGAGGTTCCGAGCAAGCGGGGTCGTGTCCATCCCCGCGTGCCGGCCGTCGCCGGGCTACATTCGAACGCATGTTCGTACTCGGAATCGACCCCGGGCTCTCGCGCTGCGGGTACGGTCTGGTGCGGCCCGGCGACGGCCGCAACGGCGACCTGGTGGCCGAGGCGGCCGGGGTGATCGAGACGGACCCGCAGGCGGCGCTGCCGGAGCGGCTGTGGATCGTCCAGCAGGAGCTCCGGGCCATCCTCGCCGAGTTCCGTCCCGACGCGGTGGCCGTGGAGCGCGTGTTCTTTCAGGTGAACGTCCGGACCGCCATGTCGGTCGGCCAGGCCAGCGGGTTGGCCCTGGCCGCGGCGGCGGAGCGGGGCTGCGCCGTGGTGCAGTACACGGCCAACGAGGTGAAGCAGGCGCTGGTCGGGTACGGCAGCGCGACGAAGGAGCAGGTGCAGCGGATGGTGGCCGGCGTGCTCCGCCTGCGTGAGCCCCCGCGCCCGCCCGACGTGGCCGACGCGCTGGCGCTGGCGGTCTGCCATCTGACGACCATGCCGCTGCGTGCCGCGGTCGCCGCCGCCGGGGGGGACCGATGATCGGGTCGCTGCGGGGATCGCTCGCGGCTCGGACGGGGACCGGCGAGGTGATCGTCGAGGTCGGTGGCGTCGGCTACCGCCTGGCCGTCACCCCGGCGACGGCTGCGGCGCTGGGGACCGGGGGCGAGGTCATGCTGCATGTCCACACCCATGTCCGCGAGGACGCCCTCGTGCTGTACGGCTTTCTCCACGACGACGAGCGCCGGTGCTTCGAGGCGTTGCTGGGCGCGCACGGGGTGGGACCGTCGCTGGCCCTGAACGTCCTGGCCGTCCTGTCGCCCGCGGCGCTCTCGACGGCCGTGCTCGAGGAGGACGCCGACACCCTCTGCGCCGTGCCGGGGGTCGGCCGCAAGACGGCCGCCCGCCTGCTCATCGACCTCAAGAGCCGCCTCGATCTCCCGGACCTCTCGGGCCTGACCACGGGGTCGCCGGCGTCCGAGCGCTCGCCGCAGGCCGAGGCGCGTGCCGCGCTGGCCGAGCTCGGCTACGGGCCCGAGGAGATCCGCGGCGCCCTCGACGGCCTGCACGAGGAGATGGGGGTGGAGGACCTCCTCAGGCTGGCCCTGCGGGAGCTGGCCGGTCGATGAGCACCGGCGCCCGGCGCGAGGTGCTCGGGGCCGAGGGCCTGTCCGGGACGCAGGGACACCCGGCGGTGGACGTCGGATCCGAGCCGGCGGTCCCCGGACGGGGAGTGGACCCCGTGGCGGGGCCACGGGAGGAGGTCGAGGAGGCGGGCCTGCGGCCCCGGAACCTGCGGGAATTCGTGGGGCAGTCCGAGCTGGTGGAGCATCTGGGCATTGTCCTGGGGGCGGCGAAGCGCCGGAACCAGCCGGTCGACCATCTCCTGTTCGCCGGCCCGCCGGGCCTCGGCAAGACCTCCCTGGCCGGGATCGTCGCGGTGGAGCTCGGGGTCGGGTTCCGGGTGACCTCCGGGCCGGTGCTGGCCCGCCCCGGCGACCTCGCCGCCCTCCTGACCGACCTGCACGAGGGCGACGTCCTCTTCATCGACGAGATCCACCGGCTGCCCCGGACGGTCGAAGAGGTGCTCTACCCGGCGATGGAGGATGCCAAGCTCGACATCCTGATCGGCAAGGGGCCGACCGCCCGGTCCATCCGCCTCGACCTCCCGCGCTTCACCCTGATCGGCGCGACCACCCGGACCGGGCTCGTCGCCGCGCCGCTCCGGGACCGCTTCGGGTTCGTTGGCCGCCTCGACCTGTACGAGCCGCCCGAGCTGCAGGAGATCGTGGACCGCTCGGCGCGGATCCTCGGGGTGGAGATGGACGCCGAGGGTGCCGCCCGGATCGGCGAGCGGTCCCGGGGCACCCCCCGGATCGCCAACCGGCTGCTTCGGCGGGTGCGGGACTTCGTGGAGGTCCGCGGGGACGGGATGATCACCGGTCCCGCCGCGGTGGAGGGGCTCGAGCTCTTCGGGGTGGACGAGCTGGGCCTCGACAAGGTCGATCGGGCGATCCTCGACACCCTCTGCCGGCGGTTCGCCGGCAAGCCCGTCGGGCTCACCACGCTGGCACAGTGCATCGGGGAGGAGGCGGCGACCATCGAGGACGCCTACGAGCCCTTCCTGCTGCAGCAGGCTCTCATCCAGCGGACACCGAGGGGGCGGGTGGCCACGGCCCGGGCCTTCGCCCACGTGCAGGACGGCAGCCGGTTGCTCTGAGGGGACCGCCGCCGCCCACCGGCCCCCCACCTCAGGCGGGGACGGGCGGGGCCGCCGAGGCAGGTCGACGGTTGAGAGGGAGCAGGACCCGGAACGTGGTGGACCACCCGGGGGTGTCGACGATGTCGACGGAGCCGTCATGGGCCTCCACCACCGACTTGGCGATCGCCAGACCGAGGCCGGTACCCGGGACCCCTTCGTCGGCGGCCGACGCCAGCCGGTAGAAGCGCTCAAAGAGCTGCGGCCGTTCGGCGGCGGGGATGCCGGGACCGTCGTCGAGCACCTCGAGCCGGGCGAAATGCCCGAGCGTCCCCACCCGGACCATCACCCGCCCACCCGGTGGCGTGAACTTCACCGCATTGGAGAGGAGGTTGCCGAAGAGCTGGTGGAGGCGGTCGGGATCGCCGTTGACGACCACCGGCTCGTGGGCCACGAGCGACAGCTCGATCCTGCGGCCGGCCGCCTGGCGGGCCATGGTGTCGATGGCCTCGGTGGCGATCAGGGCGAGGTCCGTGTCGACGAAGTGGACCCGTAGGTTGTGCCCGCCCCCCGGGTCCGACAGGAGGTCCTCCGCGACCCTGAGCAGCTGCAGGGAGTTCCGGTCGATCGTCCGCAGCATGTGGACCTGCTGGGCATCGAGCGCACCGCCCTTGCCGTCGAGCAGGAGCTCCACGAAGCCGCGGATGGAGGTGAGGGGGGTCCGGAGCTCGTGCGAGACGGTGGCCACGACGTCGTCCTTCATCTGGGTCAGCTCGCGGAGCCGGTGGTTCTGCTCGACGAGCACCTCGGTCACCTCCCGCTGCACCGCCAGCAGGCGCTCGCGCTCCGCGCCGAGCTCCTCGCGTTCGGTGACGTCGCTGGCGACCGCCACGTAGCCCAGATGGGTCTCGCGGCCGGCCCGCGTCGTGACGGTGAACGCGGCCCGCCGCGGGCTCCCGTCCTTGCGCACGTAGGTCCAGATCGAGCCCTCGCCGACCCCGGACGGTCCGCCGGTCAGCACGCCCATGCCCGGGTGGACGCCCATCTGCGCCGCCCGAGTGACCACGTCGCCCTGGTCGAGGAAGTCGGTCAGCGAATGGAGCCCGATCACCTCGTCGGCCCGGTAGCCGAACATGCGCTCGGCTCCCGCGGAGAAGAAGGAGATGACCCCGTCGGTACCGGCGCCGATGATGGCCGTCTCCGTGGCGGCGCGCAGGAGCGAGTCGAGCTGCTCGCGTGCTTCCACCGCCTCCCGGGCGCTGCGCTGGGCCGACAGCGAGTGCCGGGCCAGGTTGGCGACGTAGGTCCGGTCACGGGCGACCATGGTGAGGAACGAGAAGGACACGAGGGCCGCGACCACCGTGGTGACCACGACCAGGCGCCACTGCGACGACGGGTAGGCGGGCGCCCCCACCACCAGCATCGGGACGACCAGGGCGGCGATCACCGCACCGAGCCCGACCGCCAGGTATGAGCGCTTGCCGTAAAAGGCCAGCCAGACGATCGGGAGGATGTAGAGGGCGACCAGCCCGGCCTGGTCGCCCTGGGCGTCCCTGATGAGGGCGGTCACGGCCACGAAGCCCACCGGGATCATCGGCCAGACCCACTCGGGCAGGCGTCGCCACGGGAGCATCAGCGCGGCGCCGGTCAGGAGGAAGAAGATGACGCCCGCGACCACGACCTCGGTGGTGCTCCGGTGCGGGAACGGGAGGAGGCCCACCAGCACCGAGAGCGCTCCCGCCAGGGCGAAGGTGGGCACCCGCCGCCGCAGGGTCCCGTGGTAGGCGGGGGGGCCGTCCACGGCCGCGTCGCCGGGATCCGGTGCGGGAACCGGTGCGGGATCCGGAGCGCTGGCGTCGCCGGGACGGTCGACCGAGGCGCCCGGCCCCGCGCTCATCCTCTCTGCTGGCGGTAGCGGTAGCCGAACCCGCGCACGGTCTCGAGCGGGGAGGCGTCGGCGTCGTCCCAGCCGAGCTTTCGGCGCAACCGGAGCACGGCGTACTTGACCCGGGCCGGCGCCAAGCCCGAAGGGTCGTCCCAGGCGAGCTCGATCAGCTGGTCCGCCGAAAGGATCTGCCCGCTGTGCCGGACCATGGCCGCCAGGAGCCGGTACTCGGTCGGGGTCAGCACCACGGCCTCCCCCTGCAGGCTGACCTCCTGGTGCACGAGGTCGACCCGGATGACGCCGTCGTCGAACACCGCCCGGGGGCTCGAGCCGGCCATCTGCCTCCGGCGGATGGCCTGGAGCCGGGCCAGGAGCTCCACCCGGCTGAACGGCTTGGTCAGGTAGTCGTCGGCTCCGGCGTTGAGCCCGCGGACCTTGTCGCGCTCCGCGGACCTGGCGGTCAACACCAGCACCGGCGCGTCGCTCATGTCACGGATCCGCTCCAGGACCTGCCAGCCGTCGAGGTCCGGGAGGCCGAGGTCGAGGATGACCAGGTCGGGCCGCGCCTGGTGGAACGCCCTCAGACCGTCTCGGCCGCTCGACGCCTCGGTGACCGTGTAGCCCTCCCGGTCGAGGAGGGCGCGGAGGAGCTGTCGGATGTCGGCATCGTCCTCGATCGCAAGCACCGAGGTGCCACCTTCGCGCACGTCGCCTGTCCTCGTTGGGCTGGTCGGATCCCAGGAGTCCCGGGTGGACGGCCCGAACGCCGTCACGCCGGGATCGTACCCTCGGGCTGCTGGCTGAAAGGGGACCATCGGTTGGGGCTCCATCTCGTTACCGGGGCGTCGGGCGCCGGGGGGAGCAGGGGGACCGGGTCGGCCACCGCGCCACCGACGGGCCGCCGATCCCCACCCCGCTCCCTCCGGTTCCCTCCGACCCCTCCTCCGCCCTGTGTGCTCCGGTTCCCGTCAGACGAGTCTCGACCAGGCCCGGTGGGTTCGGGGTGCTTCCCGGTTGCAACTCGGTTGGGATCGGGACCCGGACTGCAGCCCGGGCCGGGGGTCCGAGGGCCCGTCCCGACGACCGTCGGGAGGTACCGGCAGGTTGTAGGGTGTCCCTCCTGTGCAGACCCCCTTCGGGCGCGGAAGCGTCCATCCCCGATGACCGGTGCCGCCGAAGTGCTGGGTGCCGCGACCAAGAGCTCGAGCAGCCCCGTCTTCCTGATCGTCCTGGTCGGGATCGTCGGTGCGGTCTACTTCCTCTTCCTGCGTCCCCAGCAGCAGAAGCAGAAACAGCATCGTGCCCAGCAGTCCCAGGCGGAGGTCGGTGACGAGGTCCTGACCGTGGGCGGGATCGTCGGGCGGGTGGTGGACGTCGCCGGTGACCGCGTCACCATCGTGTCCGGCGAGGAGTCCGAGGGGACCGCCGCCGCGGGGAGCGTGCCGACGCGCCTCGTGCTGGTGAGGCAGGGCATTGCCCGCAAGATCGAACCGGTGGTCGTCGACGACGAGCTCGACGACGACCACGAGGACGACTACGACGACGACGACCGGGCCCACGAGGATCACGATCAGGACCACGACGCCGGCGACGACGGACCCCCGAAGGGAAGCCGGGAGAGGTGAGCCCACCGTCGTCGCGCGCTCCGGCTCGGCGGCAGCGGGCGTGGCTGACGAGTGTGATCGTGGTGGTGGTCCTGGCCGTGGGCTCGCTCGCGGCGACCCTGGGCCTCAAGTGGCACCCGTTGCTCGGCCTCGACCTGGCCGGCGGCCTCTCGGTCATCTACAAGCCGGCGCATCCGGTCTCGCAATCGGACCTGAACGAGGTCGTCACCATCCTGACGAACCGGGTGGACGCGCTGGGGGTGTCGGGCGCCCAGGTAGGCACCCAGGGCGGCAACGTGGTGGTGTCGATCCCCGGGGTGAAGAACCCCCAGCAGATCCTGAACACCATCGGCCAGACCGCGCAGCTTCTCTTCCGGCCGGTCGAGTGCTTCGCCCCGGCCTACACGGCGCCCAGGGGCAGGGCCGCGAGCGCGGCGGCGACCCTGCCGACGTGCGGGGCGGGCTACCAGTTGAGCCAGGCGAACATCGCGGTCACCCCCAACAGCTCGACCGCGCAGGGGTACACGGCGAACTCCATCCCTCCCGACCCGGCGTTCGCTGCGGTGAAGAGCGCCGAGCCCTCCGCCGACAAGGCAGGGGAACGGGTCCTCCTGCCCGGCCTGCCGGGAGCGGGGGCCGCGAGCCGTTACGTGCTCGGGCCCTCGCAGATGACCGGCCACTCGCTCAAGGGAGCGCAGGCGCAGCAGACCCAGGCGGGCGCCTGGGTGGTGAACTACTCGCTGAGCGGCGCTGCCGGCTCCCAGCTCTGGGACAAGGTGGCGCAGCAGAACTTCCACCAGTACCTGGCCATCGAGCTCGACGGGGTCGTGCAGTCCGCGCCGATCATCCAGCCGGCGCAGACGTCGTTCAGCTCGTTTCAGGGGCAGGGCGAGATATCGGGCAGCCTCACCGAGACCGAGGCCAAGACCCTGGCACTGGCCATGCAGTTCGGCTCCCTGCCGGTTCGGCTCGACGCGCTGACCACCCAGACCGTCTCGCCGACGCTCGGGAAGTCCTCGCTGGTCGCGGGCCTCGGCGCCGGCATCGCCGGCCTGGTCCTCGTGCTGCTGTACGTCATCGGGTACTACCGCGCCCTCGGCCTGGTCGTGATCACCGGTCTCGCCCTGACCGCCGCGCTGCTGTGGGCCATCGTGGCCGTCCTCGGGCACACCCAGAACCTGACGCTCGACCTGGCCGGCGTCACCGGCCTGATCGTCTCCATCGGGATCACGGTCGATTCCTACATCGTGTACTTCGAGCGCCTGAAGGACGAGACCCGCGCCGGGCGGACCATCCGGACCAGCGTGGAGCGGAGCTTCGCCAGCGCCTGGCGCACGGTGCTGGCCGCCGACCTGGTGTCGCTCCTCGGTGCGGTGCTGCTCTGGATGATCGCCATCGGCGCGGTGAGGGGCTTCGCCTTCTTCCTCGGCCTCTCCACCCTGCTCGACATCGTCATCACCTACTTCTTCACCCGTCCCCTGGTAATCCTGCTCGGGCGGAGCGAGCGCATCACCGGCGCGCGCCGGTTCGGCGTCGCGCGCGGCCTGGCCGTCGGAGCCGACTCGTGACCACGGGCGGAACCGGGCCCGGCGGGAACACCGGGAGCGCCCGTCACGGCGGCGCCTTCGCCCGGATGTACCGGGGGGAGACCAGGTTCGACTTCGTCGGGCGCCGCCGCTGGTGGTTCCTGATGTCGGGCATCCTGATCGGCCTCGGGCTGATCTCGCTCGGGTACCGAGGGCTGAACCTCGGCATCGACTTCCGGGGCGGGAGCGCCTGGACGGTGAGCGCCCCCGGGGTGACGCAGGCGCAGGCGACCGACGCCGCCACCGCGGCCGGCCTCTCCCAGCCGACGGTGCAACTGCTCGGGCGGGGGGGCTCCCAGCAGTTGGAGGTGCAGGCCGACATCAACAACCTTCCGAACCAGCAGCAGATCGACCTCTCGCAGTCGGTGACCAGTGCCCTGGCCAAGCTCACCCACCACCCGACGACCGACGTCTCCGTGGTGCACGTCGGGCCGACCTGGGGCGGCGAGATCACCACGCGCGCCCTCGTCGCCCTCCTCGCCTTCTTCGCCGCGGTGGTGGTCTACATCAGCTTCCGGTTCGAACCGAAGATGGCGCTGGCGGCCTTCATCGCCATGATCCACGACCTGCTGGTCACCATCGGCGTCTACTCCCTGGCCGGGTTTCAGGTCACACCCGACACCGTCATCGCCCTCCTCACCATCCTCGGCTACTCGCTGTACGACACGGTGGTGGTCTTCGACCGGGTGCGGGAGAACACCAAGGGGGTGGGGGCCACCGGGCGGATGACCTACTCCGACATGATCAACCTGTCGATGAACCAGACCCTGGCCCGCTCGATGAACACGTCGCTGGTGGCGATCCTCCCGGTGCTGGCGGTGCTGGCGATCGGTGCCCAGCTCCTCGGGGCCACCACGTTGCAGGACTACGGGCTCGCCCTCTTCGTCGGGTTGCTCAGCGGGGCCTACTCCTCGATCTTCATCGCGTCGCCCGTCCTGGCCATGCTCCGGGAGCGTGAGCCCCGGTACGTGGCGATCCGCCAGCGGATCGAGTCGCGCGGTGAGCGGGCCGACGTGCTCTCGCCGTCGGCCGCCGCGCTGGCCACGACGGGTGCCGGTCTGGCCGGGGCCGGGGGCGGTGGCGGCCGCAACGGCGGCGGCCGGTCCGGGGTCCTGCGCCCCGGTGCCGCACGGTCGGCGCCTGGCCGGGGCGGCGACGTTCCCGCTCCGGGCGGAAAGGCTCCGACGGACACCGGTGCGGCTCCGGGGCCCCTCTCCCCGGCCGGGTCCGCTTCGGGCTCCGGCCAGGCCCCGGCCGGCGGTGGGACCGGTCATGGCGCCCGTCCGGGGGGCGGTGGCCCGAACCGGCAGGCTCCGCGCCCTCGAAAGGGCTCCAAGTCGAGGAAGCGTCGCTGACCAGCACGAGCGGCGCCAAAGCGGCCGGGATCGCCACCGGGTCGGGTAGCGTGGGGGGATGGTGAGCCTGGCGCGGGTGTCACCGGGCGACGCCCTGTCCGAACTGCCCGGGGACCTGCTCGGGACCGTGCTGCGCGAGTTCTCGGAGCGCCGGCCCGGTGAGGACCCCCAGATCATCGTCCGGGCCGGGACCGTCGCCGCCCGCGCCCATGCGGGCCAGTTCCGCAAGTCCGGTGAGCCGTACGTGACGCACCCCGTCGCCGTCGCCGGCATCGTCGCCGAGCTGGGGCTCGATGCGCCGACGATCGCCGCAGCGCTGCTCCACGACGCGGTGGAGGACACGGGCCTCACGCTCGAGTCGCTGGCCGGGGAGTTCGGGCCGGTGGTGGCCCGCGTGGTCGACGGGGTGACCAAGCTCGACCGCCTGCAGTTCGACTCCAAGGAGGCCCAGCAGGCCGCCACCATCCGCAAGATGCTCGTGGCCATGGCCAACGACTGGCGGGTGCTGCTCATAAAGCTGGCCGACCGGCTCCACAACATGCGGACCCTGGCCGCGATGCCCGAATGGAAGCAGCGGCGCACCGCGCAGGAGACCTTCGACATTTACGCCCCCCTGGCCCACCGGTTGGGCGTCCAGCAGATCCGCTGGCAACTGGAGGACCTCTCCTTCGCCACCCTCCACCCCAAGCGGTACGCCGAGATCGAGCAGATGGTGATGGCGCGCGCCCCCCAGCGCGAGCAGTACCTCGACCGGGTGCTCGTCTCGGTGCGGGAGCGCCTGGCGGCGACGGGGATAGAGGCCGAGGTCACCGGCCGCCCCAAGCACCTCTGGAGCATCTACGAGAAGATGGTCGTGCGCGGCAAGGAATTCGACGACATCCACGACCTCGTGGGCATCAGGGTGGTGGTCGACTCGGAGAAGGACTGCTGGGCCGCCCTGGGTGCGGTCCACGCCATCTGGCCGCCGGTGCAGGGGCGGTTCAAGGACTACATCAACACTCCCAAGTTCAACCTCTACCAGTCGCTGCACACAACGGTGATCGGGCTCGACGGCAAGCCCATCGAGGTGCAGGTGCGAACGGCCGAGATGCACCGGCGGGCCGAGTACGGCATCGCCGCCCACTGGGGCTACAAGGAGCGCGAGGGCGCGTCCTCCGAGATGGCGTGGATGCAACGGATCGCCGACGCCGGCGCCGAGACGACCGATCCGGTGGAATTCCTCGAGGCGCTGAAGCTCGACCTCGAACAGGACGAGGTGTACGTGTTCACGCCCAAGGGCCGCGTCGTCGCCCTGCCGGCCGCGTCGAGGCCGGTCGACTTCGCCTACGCGATCCACACCGAGGTGGGGCACCGGTGCATCGGCGCGAGGGTGAACGGCCGGCTGGTCCCGCTCGACACCCAGCTGTCGTCGGCGGACACGGTGGAGATCTTCACCTCCAAGTCGCCGACCGCCGGCCCCTCGCGCGACTGGCTGCGGATCGTGGCGTCGTCGCGGGCACGGAACAAGATCCGCCAGTGGTTCAGCCGGGAGCGACGCGAGGACGCCATCGAGTCCGGGCGCGAGGACCTGGCCAAGGCCTTGCGGCGCGACGGTCTGCCGCTCCAGAAGATCCTCGGTTCGAGCGCCTTGCTGGCCGTGGCCGGATCGATGAACCTCGCCGACCTCGACGCTCTTTACGCGGCGATCGGCGAGAGCCAGGTGTCGGCCCAGTCGATCGTGCAGCGCCTGGTGCGCGAGCTGCGCGGCGGGGAGCTCGAGCAGCTCCCGACCACCGTGGCCCGCCGCGTGCAGGGCCCTCGCCCGGGCCACCGCTCGGCTGCCGGGGTGTACGTCGAGGGCCTCGACGACGTGATGGTCCGCTTGTCGCGGTGCTGCACGCCCGTCCCCGGAGACCAGATCGTGGGGTTCGTGACGCGCGGCCGCGGCGTGAGCGTGCACCGGGCCGACTGCGCCAATGCCAACGCACTGGCGGCGGTGGGCCAGGAGCGCCTCATCGAGGTCGAGTGGGACCGCGAGGGCAGCACCGTGTTCGTGGCGTCGATCGAGGTCCTCGCCTTCGACCGGTCGCGCCTGCTCTCGGACGTGACCCGGGTGGTGTCCGAGCACCACCTGAACATCGTGTCGTCGTCCTCACAGACCGCCCCGGACCGC
>DATKRB010000068.1:0-39536 GCA_035532415.1 Acidimicrobiales bacterium
CCCAGGTCGTCGAGGTAGACCACCTCGTGAGGCTCCACCTCCAAGGCGTCGCAGGCCATCTGGTAGAAGCGGGGATCGGGCTTGCGAACGCCCAGCTTGGAGGACTCGAGCACGGCGTCGAAGAGGGAGAACACCCCGGCGAGGTCCGGACGCGCCGCCGTGCCCACCGGCGCGAAGTTGTTGGTGAGGCACGCCGTCCTGAAACGGTCCGAGCAGATCCGGACCGCTTCCACCATCGCTGGTCGCAGCGCGCCCGAAAGGCCGGCCATGACCGCCCGGGCGTCCAGCGGGTGGCCGAGGGTCCGGGCTTCGGCCTCGAAGAGCTCGCAGAACTCGCCGAACTCGACGTCGCCGCGTTCGAGCCGGGCCCAGGCGTTGGTGTCGGGGTTCGTTGAGTTGATGGTCCGGATGAAGTCCCGGGGGAGGTCCTGCTCCTGCTCAGAGCGGGCGAAGGCCTCAAACGGGCTGGTGGTGATCACCCCCCCGAAGTCGAACATGACAGATCGGATCACTCGCTCGCCCTCCTCTCCCTGACCTCCGCCCCGTGGCGGGGACCGCACCGGTCCCGTGCGGGTTCGACCGGCGGCGTCGAGGACTCCCGCGGGGGCCTGGGCCACGGGACGTTAGAGTCCGGTCCCGTCCGATGCCAATCCGCCGGCCCGGACCGGAGCGAGGGAGGGGACGAGTGGAGCACGTTCGATTGGGACGGACCGGGCTGAGAGTCTCACGGCTGTGCCTCGGGACAATGACCTTCGGCCTGCAGTGCGACGAAGCGACCTCCCGCGCCATCCTCGACGCGGCGGACGAGGCGGGCGTCACCTTCCTCGACACCGCCGACGTGTACCCGCTCGGCGGCGACACCGGCACCGCGGGGGCGACCGAGGAGATCGTCGGGCGCTGGCTCGGGGGCAAGCGTGATCGGTTCATCGTGGCGACCAAATGCTTCGGGCAGATGGGGCCCTCCCCGTGGGACCGCGGCGCGTCGCGCAAGCACATCCTCGGTGCCATCGACGGCTCCCTCCGGCGGCTGGGCACCGACTACGTCGACCTCTACCAGCTCCACGGCTTCGATCCCGCGACACCGCTCGACGAGACGTTGGGGGCCCTCGACACCGTGGTCCGGTCGGGGAAGGCCCGTTACGTGGGCGTGAGCAACTGGCTGGCTTTTCGCCTGGCCAGGGCGCTTGGTCGTTCGGAGGTCGGGCATCTCGTGCGGTTCGATTCCGCCCAGCCCCGGTACAACCTGCTGTTCCGGGAGTTCGAGCGGGACCTCCTCCCCCTCTGCCACGAGGAGGGGATCGGGGTGATCCCCTACAACCCCCTGGCGGGCGGCCTGCTGAGCGGCAAGCACCGCCCCGGGGCGCCCGGGGACGGCACCCGCTTCACGCTCGGCAACGCCGGTCGGATCTACCAGGATCGCTACTGGCACGACCGGGAGTTCGCCACGGTCGAGCAGCTTCGGGAGCTGGCCGGCGAAGCGGGCATGTCCCTCGCCACCATGGCCGTCGCGTGGGTGCTCGCCCACCCGGCGATCACCGCTCCCATCGTGGGCGCCAGCCGGCCGGACCAGCTCGACGACTCCGTTCAGGCGGTCGGTCGCTCACTCGAGCCGGACCTTCTGGCCCGCCTGCACGAGCTGACCGCCGGCTACCGGCGCGGTGACGCCGAGCGCTGACCCCCGCCGGATCGGAGCCGGCGCTAAATCTCCTCGTTCCGCATCCGTCGGAGCCGGCGGTTGGTGCCCTCGAGCCAGCGGTCGTAGTCGCCTGCCTTGCGCAGGAACGACTCCCCCACCCGAGGATGCGGGAGGACCAGAAAGCGACCTTCCCGCATGGCGTCCAAGGTCATCTCCGCGCAGAGCTCCGGTTCGACGATGTCGCCGATGTTGGCCCGCACCGGGTCCGTGCCCGCCTCTGCCTCCGACTCCTCGTCCTCGTTCCGGCCCATCATGCCGGTGTTGACCGCGTTCGGGCAGAGGCACGTGACGGTGATCCCCAGGTGGGCGTAATTCAGGGCCATCCACTCGGCAAACCCCAGCGCGCCGTGCTTGGTCACCGTGTACCCCATTCCCGACGGGCCGGTGATGAGCGATGCGGAGGAGATCGTCTGTACCAGATAGCCGCCGCCGCGCTCCACCATCGACGGCACCACCTCCTGGGCGGCCCAGACGTGGGAGAGGAGGTTCACCCGGGTGATCTCGTCGATCTGGTCCCTGGTGGAGGCGAGCCCCGGGCCGCGATCGCCGATCCCGGCATTGGAGCAGAAGACGTCCACCGGTCCGTAGGCGGTGACCGCCTGCTCCACCAGCCCGGTGACGGCGTCAGGGTCCCCCACGTCGCAGACCACCGGCAGCCCGTCGATCCGGGCGGCGATCTTGTCGGTCCGCCGGGCGTTCACGTCCGCGACGACGACCCGGGCGCCTTCGGCGGCGAACCGCTCGGCCAGGGCACGACCGATGCCGTGCGCTCCACCCGTCACCACCACACACTTCCCACGGAGCTCCATCTCGAGAACATAGTCTGATGGCGACAGAAATGTCTCTGAGTGACATCTGGTCCGGGACACGCCGGTTCGAGAGCACGACGGCAGGAGGAGAGGACGATGGCCTGGGACTTTTCGACGGAGCCCGAATTTCAGGAGCAGCTCAATTGGGTGGAGCGGTTCTGCCGCGAGGAGATCGTCCCGGTCGACCTCCTCTTCCCGGGCGCGGCGAAATCCCGTGACCCCCGCATGAAGGCGATCGTCGACCCCCTGAAGCAACAGGTGAAGGACGAGGGACTCTGGGCCCTCTTCCTCCACGAGGAGCTCGGTGGGCCCGGGTTCGGGCAGCTGAAGTTGGCGCTCCTGAACGAGATCCTCGGCCAGTACGGATCGGCCCCGGTCGTCTTCGGCACCCAGGGACCCGATACCGGCAACATGGAGATCCTCGCCGCCTATGGAACGCCCGAGCAGAAGGAACGTTGGCTCTACCCGCTGATGGACCAGCAGATCTGGTCGGCCTTTTCGATGACCGAGCCCCAGGGTGGATCGGACCCCACCCTCTTCCGGACCACCGCGGTGCAGGACGGCGACCGGTGGGTCATCAACGGGGAGAAGTGGTTCACCAGCTTCGGCCAGGACGCCGACATCCTCCTGGTCATGTGCCAGAACGGGATCTTCATCGTGGAGAAGGACACGCCGGGGATCGAGTGGCAGTTCGGCGCGGGCGACCACGACTACGTCCGGTACAGCGACGTGCGGGTCCCGCTCGACCACCTGCTCGGACCGGAGGGCGGGGGGCGCACCCTCGCCCAACGCCGGCTGGGAGGTGGGCGCATCCACCACGCCATGCGAACAGTGGCAGCCTGCAAAAAGGCCATCGACATGATGTGCGAGCGCGCGCTCTCGCGCGAGTCACACGGCAAGGTGATCTCAGAGCACCAGATGGTCCAGCAGGCGATCGCCGACTCGTATGCGGAGTACCACATGTTGCGCCTGCTCGTGCTGTGGACCGCGTGGAGCATCGACAACACGAACACCCGGGAGGCCCGTACCCAGATCGCCGCCTGCAAGTACTCCTGCGCCAAGATCCAGCAGGACATCGTCTTCCGGGCCATCCACATCTTCGGCTCGCTCGGGGTGACCCACCTCACGCCGCTCCAGCAGATGTGGGCGAGCGTGCCGGCCCAGTTCATCATGGACGGGCCCAACGAGGTTCACAAGGTGACCGTCTCGCGCAACGTCCTGAAGGGGTACCAGGCGCACGCGGGCGACTGGCCGACGGAATTCATCCCGGCCAAGCGGGAGTCGGCGAAGAAGAAGTTCGCTGCACTTCTCGCCTCGGACCCCGAGCTCGCCGCACGGGTCGATCGGCTCGAGCAGAGCAGCTTCGCCGACATCTCATGACCGGCGACGACCACCTGATCGACCTCCCCCGGTTGGAGGACTGGATCGGCGACCGGCTCCCCGGTGCCGGCGCTCGATTGACCGCGGAACGCATGGGTGAGGGCAACGGCATCGCCAACGCGTTGTTCCTCCTGCGCCGGGACGGTCACGAGTGGGTGCTCCGGCGCCCGCCGCCGGTGAAGAACCACCCCACCGCTTCCGACACCGGTCGGGAATGGCGGATCCTCAACGCGCTGAAGGGCACCCCGGTCCCCCACCCCACGCCGAGGTTGTTCTGCGAGGATCCTGCCGTCCTCGGAGCGACCTTCATGATCATCGACCGGATCCACGGCTTCACGCCAGGTGTCGGGCTCGAACCCCCCTTCGACACGGACCCCGGGGCGCGGCGGGACCTCGCCATGGCCTACGTCGACGGGATCGTCGAGCTCGCGGGGGTGGACTGGGTGGCCGGAGGCCTCGAGGGGCTGGGGAGGCCCGAGGGGTTCTTGGAGCGCCAGGTCGGCCGCTGGGTGGGCCAGCTCGACGGGTACCGCACCCGCGACCTGCCCGAAGAGCCGTTCCTGTGCGAGTGGCTCGAGTCCAACCGGCCGACGATGAGCCCGGCCGCCATCCTGCACGGCGACTACAGCCCGTTCAACGTCATGGTGGCGCCGGGCACGCCCGCTCGGCTGGCCGCCATCATCGACTGGGACACCGGCACCATCGGCGACCCGCTCCTCGACATCGGCCACCTCCTCGCCCGGTGGACCGAACCGGGCGAGGAGCCGGTCCTCGGCCCGCCCGCCGGCGGTGTCGAGTCCTACCCCTCCCGCAAGGAGATGGCAGCCCGGTACGCCGAACGGACGCAGCGCGACCTCTCGGCGCTGGCCTACTACGAGGCGTTGGCGCTGTTCAAGCTGGGCGTGATCCTCGAGGGAACCTTCGCCCGTGCCAGAGCGGCCGGTGTTCCCGCCGAGGAGAACCCGATGGCGCGCTCGGTGCCGGCGCTCTTCCGGACCGCAGCCGCATTCGCCCGGGGCGATCGGGAGTAGCCGGTGGCGGAGACCCTGCAGGCCAAGCGGCGGCGCTACGTTGCAGGCGAGATCTCGCGGACGGCGATGCAGCTGTTCACCGAGCGCGGTTTCGACCAGGTGACCGTCGACGAGATCGCCGAGACCGTCGGGATATCGTCGCGCACGTTCGCCCGCTATTTCGCCAGCAAGGACGACGTCGTGCTGCAGTACCAGCGGCGCCTGCAGGAGCGGCTGGTCGAGGCACTGGCCGCCCGGCCTCACCACGAGGGGGCGATCACGGCACTCCGCAATGCCTACGTCGCCACGTCGACGGTTGCGCCCGAGGACCGCGAGACCGTCCGGATGCAGAATCGCCTCCTCCACAAGACCCGTTCGCTGGCGGCCCGCGCCCAGGGGGAACGGACGGTGCCGGCCGGCCCGGTCGTCGGGCTGCTCGCCCAGCGGATGGGCGTCGACCCCGACACCGACCCCCGCCCCGAGCTCGTCGCCACCACGATGGCAGCGGCGGCCGGAGCCGCGTTCGCCCGCTGGGTCAGGGACGGCACCCTCGGCGATCCTGCGGTATCGGTCGGCGAGGCCATCGACCAGTTGCAGCGCGGGCTGCTCGAGCTCGATCGTCTCCGGGCGATCGCACGGTAGAGCGGACGAGCAGGAGAGCCGGGGCGTCTCGACGGGATCGGCGCGTAGCCTGATGCCCGTCGCCCGAACGGAGGGAGCAAGATGAAGATCGGCGTGGGGTTCCCGTACGAGGCCATCGGGACCGATCCCGACGTCTACCGCGCCTACGCTCGGCGGGCCGAGGAGCTCGGCTTCCACCACATGACCTTCATCGACCACGTGCTCGGCGCCGAGCACGCGCGCCGGGATCCTCCTTTTGAGGGCCCGTACACCGAGGAGTCGGTCTTCCACGAGCCGCTCACCCTGATCAGTTGGCTGGCCGCCTCCACCGAACGGCTCGAGCTGTGCACCACCATCCTGATCCTGGCCCAGCGCCAGACCGCGCTGGTTGCCAAGCAAGCCGCGGAGATCCAGGTTCTCTCCGGTGGCCGGCTCCGGTTGGGCCTCGGCACCGGCTGGAACTTCGTGGAGTACGAGAGCCTCGGCATCCCCTTCGCCCAGCGGGGGGCCAGGTTGGAGGAGCAGGTGGAGGTCCTTCGAAAACTGTGGACCGAGCCCGTTCTCGACTACACCGGTCGGTTCCACCGCATCGACCGGGCGGGCCAGCGTCCCTTGCTCGGTTCGATGGTCCCGATCTGGTTCGGAGGGTTCAGCGACGCACAACAGGACCGCTGCGCCCGGTTGGGTGACGGGTTCGTCTTCATGCGGATGTCCCGTCTCTCGCTGAGTGCGATCGGGAAGATCCGGGACCGGGCCGAGGAGGTCGGTCGCGACCCCGACGCCCTCGGCTTCGAGGCTCCGGCCGGAGGGACCGGCAGGGAGCTCACCGGCGCGATCGAGCAGTGGGAAGCCGCCGGCGGCACCCACGTGACCGTGCAGGTGCCCGGCGAGGCCGGTGGCCTGCTCGGCGGGCTCTCCCGCGTCGCCCGGGACCTCGGGGAGCTGCTGTCCGGTTCGTGACCCCCGATCGGTGACCTCCGGACCGCTGCGCCACGGCGGAGGCGGGATCGTCCCGGGCCCAGGCCTGGCCGCACGATGGCAGGCCCAACCCCGGGATCCAAGGTGCTCGGGATCAGCCCGAGATTGTCGATCCGGTCCCTGTTCCCGTGCGGCAGCGGCTCACCACGCGTAGTCCTCGGGAGCAGGCTTGTGGCCGGGGAAGATCGTGTCGAGCTGTTGGAGCGTCTCGTCGCTCAGGGTGACCTCGATCGCCCGGAGCGCACCGTCGAGCTGGCCGATGGTACGGGGCCCGATGATCGGCCCGGTCACGCCGGGTCGGGTCAGCAACCAGGCCAGGGCCACGGTGGCGGGTTCCTCTCCGATCCGCTCGCACAGCTCCTCGTACGCCTCGAGCTGATCACGGTGCTCGTCGATGGTCGCCTGGGCCCGCCCCTGGGTCCGACGGCTGCCTTCGCGCTCCTTGCGGACGACGCCGCCGAGGAGCCCGCCCTGCAGAGGCGACCAGGGGATGACCCCGAGCCCGTTGTCGACGGCAGCGGGCAGGACCTCCAGCTCGACCTGGCGCACCAGCAGGTTGTAGATGGACTGCTCGCAGACCAGTCCGACCAGGTTCCTCCGCCTGGCCGCCTCCTGTGCCTTGGCGATGTGCCAGCCGGCGAAATTGGAAGAACCGACGTAAAGGATCTTGCCCTGATGGCGCAGAACGTCCATGGCCTCCCAGATCTCGTCCCAGGGCGTCCGCCGGTCGATGTGGTGCATCTGGTAGAGGTCGATGTAGTCGGTCTGGAGCCGCTGGAGCGACGCGTCACAGGCCCGCCGGATGTTGAGCGCGGAAAGCCGTCCCTCGTTGGGCCAATCGCCCATGTCGCCGTACAGCTTGGTGGCCAGGACGGTGCGTTCGCGCCGGGCACCACCCTGCGCGAACCACCGTCCGACGATCTGCTCGGTGGCCCCCCGACCCTTCGACCGTCCGTACACGTTGGCCGAGTCGAAGAAGTTGATCCCGACGTCGTGGGCTTTGTCCATGATGGCGAACGAGTCCGGTTCATCGGTCTCCGGACCGAAGTTCATCGTCCCGAGGCATAGTCGGCTGACGCGGAGGCCGGTACGGCCGAGGTGGGTGTAGTCCATCCGGTCGACCCTAGCGTGCCCCTACCTCGCTCGTCCCCCGACGCGCGCTCAACGCGGGGAACGCGGAGAACGCGGGGAACGCGGGAGACCCAGTACCCGCTCGCCGATGGTGTTGCGATGGATCTCGTTGGTGCCGCCGTAAATCGTCTCCGCCCGGCTGACGAGAAAGGACCGTTGCATGAGGTTCAGCTCGTAGTTCTCGCCGACCAACTCCGACGCCGGGCCCATGAGCTCCATCTCGAGGTTGCTCAGACGCTGATGCCACGAAGCCCAGTACAGCTTGCTGAACGAGGACTCAGGGCCGAGGAGCCCGTTGTTCATCAGAGCGGTCAGCTTCCGGTAGTTGTTGTACCGGAGCACCTGAAGCCCGATCCAGGCGTCCGCCAGGCGCTGGCGCATGACCGGGTCCGTGCTGGCACCCCGGCGCCGGGCCAGGGCGATCACCTCGTCCATCTCCTGCTCGAACATCATCTGGTACGGCAGGACCGCGGTACCCCGCTCAAAGCCGAGAACCGCCATGGCGACCCGGAACCCCCCGTCGACGGGCCCCAGGACGTTGTCGAGCGACGTGCGGGCCCCGTCGAAGAAGGTCTCGTCGAACTCGCGGCCGTTCGCGATGTTCCGGATCGGACGCGTCACCACACCCGGTTGACGCATGTCGACGAGGAGGATCGAAAGCCCCTCGGTTCGCACCCCAGCGGGATCGGTACGGACCACCGCGTAGATCCAGTCGCAGTAGTGGCCCATCGTGGTCCACACCTTCTGTCCCGTCACCACCCACTCGTCCCCGTCGCGCACGGCCCTGGTCCGGACGCTCGGGAGGTCGGATCCGGCATCGGGCTCGCTGAACCCCTGGCACCAGAGGGAATCTCCGGAGACGATGCCGGGGAGGAACCGGCGCTTCTGCTCCTCGGTGCCGAATTCGACGAGGCACGGCCCCAGCATCTCGGAGCCCTGCACACTCACCCGGTAGGGCGCCCGTGCCTTGGCGCATTCGTGGGTGAAGATGATCTGCTGGCCGACCGATGCACCCCGGCCCCCGTAGGCGACCGGGTACCCGAGCCCGAGCCAACCGCCCCGCCCCAGTTCCCGCTCCCATTCCCGCCTGAGGTCGAACGCGTCGTCGCTGACCGGCGCTCCTCGCCCCCGGTTCTCCCGGAACTCCCCCACCAGATGATCGGCCAGCCAGTCCCGGACCTCTTCCCGGAATGCCGCGTCCTCACTGCTGTCCCTGAAGTCCATCGTCACCATTCGGGGCCTATTCGGGGCCCATTCGGGGCCCATTCGGGCCGGCCCGGCGCGTGTCCGCCGAGCAGGCCGGAGCGCGACGCCTACACGGCGATGCCGGAACCGGATCCTTCGGCGATCGCCCGGTAGAGGGCGTCGGGACCGGCAGCGACGGCAGCCCTCCCGAGCCGCCTGGGCCACGCCGAGTCGCCGTACTCCGCCCGCCACGACCAGAGCCTCCGGCTCAACAGGTGCAGTGGGTACTCCTGGGTCATCCCCATGGCGCCGTGCGCCTGGTGGGCGGCGCGGGTGGCCGCCCTCGCCGCCTCGTCGGCCAGCAGCTTCGCCGCCGCGATCTCAAATCGGGCCTCACCCCGATCCGCTTCCCTTGCCGACACCCGCGCCACCAGGTCGACCAGAGCGGCCTCCTCGGAGCAGCGGACCAGGTGGGCCTGCACCGCCTGAAATCCGGCCACCGGGCGCCCGAACTGGCGGCGCTCGTTGGCATACGCCACCGTGCGCTCGGCCATCGCCATCAGAGCCCCCGCCATCAGTCCGACCCTGCTGAGTGCCCCACGGAAACGGAGGGCATCGGCATCGACTCCTCGGGGGGCGGGCGCGATCTCGTCGACCACGACCCCGGGGAACGTCACCGTGTCCCGCGGCTCCCCCGCGAGGTTGGTGGCACGGTCGATCGTCGCCGCGCCCGACGGCACGGCGACGACCTGCCCGTCCACCAGTGCCACGATGCGGTCGACGGAGCGGGCCCACGGGACCCTGTGCGCCGTGCCGGTGAGCCGGTCGTGCTCGAGGCGGAGATCGTCCTCGGGCCGCCCGGGCACGACGGTGTTGGGCTTCTCCCCGATCGCGAGTCCGCCGGTGGCCAGCAACCACCCGGCGAGCAACCCCGTCTCCGCCAGCGGGATCGGTGCGGCGTGCCGGCCGGCGACAACGAGCACGGCGACGGCGTCCGATACCGAGCCTCCGGCTCCCCCTGCACTCTCGGGAACCGAGATCCACGGCAGCCCGATGGACGCTGCCGCGTCCCACACCTCCCCGGCCCACCCCTCGGCCTCAGCGGCCTGCACCCGTTCATGGGTGCAGGTGGCGGCGAACGCCTTGTCGGCGGTTTGGATGAGCAGGTCGTCGGTCATCGGAGTCCCTTGGCGATCACGGTTCGAAGGATCTCGTTGGTGCCGCCCCGGATGCTCCACGAGGGTGCCACCAACAGGGCCCTGGCCAGCAGGCGCTCGAAGAGGGTCAGCGCGTCGAGCGACGGTTCGGCCTCGACCAGGGTCTGGATCCGGGCCATGACCTCCTGCTCGAACTGCGTGCCCAGGTCCTTCCCCATCGCCGAGTGCACGGAGGGCGAGCGGCCCTCGTCGATCATTCGCGCCACCGCGAGGGACACCTGGCGGATGCCCCACCAACGGGCGAGGACGTCGCCGAGGAAGGATTCCGCCTCCTCGCCCATGGCGGCACCGTGCTGGCGGAGGAAGTGCTCCACGACCAGGTAGGGCGACATCCACCGCTCGGGACCGGCCCGCTCGAAGCTCAGCTCGGACGTGTTCTGCTGCCAGCCCTGGCCCTCCACGCCGAGAAGCAGTTCACCGGGGACGAACACCGAATCGAGGACCACCTCGCAGAAGTCGGACGTGCCGTCGAGGAACCGGATGGGGCTGACCGTGACCCCCGGGCTGCGCAGGTCGACCAGCAATTGGCTGAGACCTTCGTGCCGGTCGTCCGTGTCCGACGTGCGGCAGAGGGTGATCGCATAGTCGGCCTGGTGGGCGTTGCTCGTCCAGACCTTGGTCCCGCTGAGCTCCCATCCCCCGTCGACCCTGACGGCCCGGGACTTCACCCCGGCCAGGTCGCTCCCGGCGTCCGGCTCGCTCATTCCGATGGCAAAGGAGAGCTCGCCCCGGCAGATCGGCGGTAGGAACCGCCGTTTCTGGGCTTCGGTCCCGAACCGGCTGATGACGGGACCGCTCTGGCGGTCGGCGGTCCAGTGATGCCCTACCGGTGCGCCCCGGCGAAGCAGCTCCTCGACCACGACGAAGCGCTCGACCGCGCTCCTGTTGCCGCCCCCGTACTCGGCGGGCAGGGCCATGCCCAGGAGGCCCCGCTCGCCCAGGGCGAGCGAAAGGGCCTTGGACGATCCCGCCGCCATTCCCAGTCCCGGCTCGTAGGAACCGGGTGGCAGGAGCTCGTCGAGGAACTGGCGCACCTCGCGCTGGAGCTTGCTCTCCTCGGCGGTCAGCTCGGTGGGTTCGAACTTCATCGGCGATCACCGTAATACGAAAGGGGAGGGCCGGTCGGGGGCCCTACGCGACCGAAGGGCCGAGCGCGTCCCCCGCACTCAGGGCCGGATCGGCCGCCGCCACCTTCAGGAGGAGATCGCGCAGCCGGCGCTGGTCGGCCACGGTCAGGGCCACGAACCCCTCCGGGGGCGCCTCGAGCAGGACGCGGGCCCGGGCCAGCAACTTCCGGCCCTTGGGGGTGAGCACCACCGACCTGACCCGCCGATCGGTGGGGTGCGGCTCCCGCCGGGCGACACCCTGCGCCTCGAGGCTGTCCACCAGCACCGTGCAGTACGAGGCATCGGCCCCGAAGTGGTCGGCGAGCTCTCGCATGGACGCAGGCGGCTGCCGGTCGAGCGTCAGCAACGCCTTCATCGCGTTGATCGGCAGGCCGACGCCGCGGCAGACCTCGTGCATCCTGGTGCGAGCCTCGCCCTCGAGGAAGAGGCGCAGGAACGTCCGCCAGGCTTCGGCACCGGCACCGTCCTGCCCAGCCGGCCCGGAGGGCCTCGATCTGCCGCCACCGGCCTCCGCGACGTCGGTTGCCCCTGCAGAGGCTGCGCAGTTCACGGCGGGATTCTTGCCGATCAGCAAGCAAATGTCAATTATTGAGGTGACTTTACAACCAAGTTCGTCAATATTTGACACCTATTTAGCATTGGCCTAGCGTCCGGGACCATGAAGAACATCGCCTCCCGGGGGAGTGGCGCCGACAGCGTGCTGAGCGACCCCGTCATCCGGCGTCTGGCGATCGTCGTGATCCTCGGTTCGATCATGTCCCTCCTCGACACGACCATCGTCAACGTCGCCATCGAGACGCTCAGTCGGGACTTCCACTCCCCGTTGGCGACCATTCAGTGGGTCACCACGGGCTACCTGCTGGCCCTGGCCATCGTCATCCCCTTGAGCGGTTGGTTGATCGAGCGGTTCGGCACGAAGGAGATGTGGATGGTCTCCCTCGCGCTCTTCACCCTCGGGTCCGTGCTCTGCGCCGCCGCCTGGTCGTCACAGAGCCTGATCGCCTTCAGGGTGATGCAGGGGCTCGGCGGCGGGATGATCATGCCGATCGGGCAGACGATCCTGGCCCGCGCCGCCGGTCCCCGGCGCATGGGACGGATCATGTCGATCATCGGGATCCCCACCCTCGTCGCCCCGATCCTCGGCCCGGTCATCGGAGGGCTGATCGTCGACAACCTGACCTGGCGATGGATCTTCCTGGTGAACGTCCCCATCGGGGTACTCGCCCTGGTTCTCTCCCAGCGGTACCTGGCCTACGGCGAGCGCCAGGATGCCGGCCGGCTCGATCTCCGGGGTGCGTTGCTCCTCTCGCCGGGGCTGGCCATCCTGGTGTACGGGCTTTCGGAGGCCGGCGGGGGTAGCGGGTTCGGCAGCACGAAGGTCCTCTTCTGCCTGGCCGCAGGCGCCGTGCTCATCGGCGCCTTCGTCATTCACGCCACTCGCGTGGACCGGCCGCTTCTCGACATGCATCTCTTCAGGGACCGCAGCTTCTCCATGGCGAACCTGACCATCTTCGTCTTCGGCGGTTCCCTTTACGCGGCCATGTTCCTGCTTCCCCTCTATTACCAGGTGGTCCGAGGAGAGAGCGCGCTGACAGCCGGTCTGCTCATGGCGCCGCAGGGGGTTGGCGCCATGCTGACCATGCCGTGGGGCGGGCGGCTCACCGACCGGTTGGGCCCACGCGGGGTCGTGCCGATCGGCATGGCGATCTTCCTTCTGGGCACCGTGGGGTACACGCAGATCGGGCCCGACTCGGGTTACACCTTCCTCACGTTGGCGCTCTTCGTTCGCGGTCTGGGCATGGGGTGGACGATGATGCCGACGATGTCCGCCGCCTACGCCAGCCTGACCCGGGCCCTGGTGCCCCGGGCGACGACCACCATCAACATCGTCATGCGGGTCGGAGGGTCGTTCGGGACGGCCCTGGTCGCCATCGTGCTCCAACGGCAGATCGCCGACCGGCTCCCGAGGAGCCCGGCCATCCTGTCGTCGGGGGCCTCGGTCGGCGGGCAGCTGCCGGCTCCCATCGCCTCGCGGCTGGCCGACTCCTTCGCCTACTCGTTCTGGGTGGTCGTGGCAGTGACCGCGGTCGGGCTCGTCGGGTCCCTCCTCCTGCCGAAGGGGACCCCGAGCCTCAACGAGGACCCTGCCGGAGGGGACCCCTCCGACGATCGGCTCGCGGTGATCGGCGATTGACGTTCGGCCGGGGCATCGAGCCGGGACGATCGGGATCGCCCCGAGGCGGAAGCGGATGCCGAAACCGAACCTGACGTAACAGCGGATCAGGCCGGGTCCACGGTGGGTCAGGCCGCGGGAGGAGGGACGCGGGCGAGGAAGGAGGTGACGGCGTCGTTGAAGAGGTCGTTCCGGTCTCCGGCCACCATGTGCCCCGCCCCTTCGACGTCGGCGAACTCGGCGTGGGGGATCAACGCCAGTAGCTCCCGTGCCCCTTCCTCGCTCAGAAGATCGCTGACCTTCCCCCTGACCAGGAGTGTGGGGATCCTCGCCCGCCGGGCTGCCGACGCCAGGCGGTCGCCGTCGATCAACCCGGTCCCGCGGGGCAGATCGCCCTCCTCACGCCAGGTCATGAACCGGGGGTCCCAGTGCCATGCCCACCGCCCGTCCTCGCGCCGGCGAAGGTTCTTGCGGAGCCCCGACAGGTCGGTCGGGCGGGGACGGTGGGGATTGTACGCGGCGATGGCATCGGCGACCTCCTCCATGGAGCCGTAGCCCTCGTCGAGGCGAGCCTTCATGAACGCCCCGATCCGGTCGGCGCCCGCCTGCTCGATCCGCGGCGCGACGTCGACCATCACGAGGGCCCGGGCCAGGCCCTCGTCGTGCTCGCCGACGGCCAGCAGGGACGAGACGCCCCCGAGCGACGCACCGACGAGCGCCGGAGGCGAGTCGAACTGCCGGGCGACCTCCACGACGTCGCCGGCGAATGCGTCGAGGCTGTAGTCCGCGTCGGGGGCCCACTCGCTCTCCCCGTGCCCGCGCAGATCCACCGTGTAGGAGATCCAGCCCTGACCGGCCAGGGCCTTGGCCGTCGTGCCCCACGAGTGACGGGTCTGACCGCCCCCGTGGAACAGCACCACTGCCGGCGATCCGGGTTCCCCGAGCACGCTCGCCCGGAGCCGCAACCCGTCCTTGCCCCGAATGTCGATCTGCCGCATCCCGGCGTCGCTCGGCATCGGCACCCCCTGTCGCCCGCTGGCTCGTCAGGCCCGCGCCGAAGGTGTCCGGTAGGCCGGGCCCCGCCATCCGGGGCCCACCTGA
This sequence comes from Acidimicrobiales bacterium, assembly GCA_035532415.1. Taxonomy (GTDB): domain Bacteria; phylum Actinomycetota; class Acidimicrobiia; order Acidimicrobiales; family RAAP-2; genus DATKRB01. The sequence continues at coordinate 14,429 of DATKRB010000068.1, forward strand.
CTCTACCCAAGCGCCTCGGGCTCCCCGGCCGGGCTCCCTGATCGGCGGCCCGCGAACTGCGCCTCCTCGGTGGAGCCGGCCAGGGCCAGCGTCGAGGCCAGGCCGCCCGACAGCGCGCTCACGACGTCGTCGAAGTACCCGGCGCCGACCTCCCGCTGATGGCGGGTCGCGGTATAGCCCCGGCTCTCGAGCGAGAACTCCCGCTCCTGCAGCTCGACATACGCGGTCATCCCCTGAGCGGCGTACCCCGACGCCAGGCTGAACATCGACTCGTTGAGGGCGTGCCAACCCGCGAGGGTGACGAACTGAAAACGGTATCCCATGGCCCCGAGCTCCTTTTGGAACCGTGCAACCGCCTCGTCGTCGAGGTGCCGCCGCCAGTTGAACGATGGCGAGCAGTTGTAGGCGAGAACCTGATCGGGGTACTCGGCCTTCACCGCCTCGGCGAAGCGGCGGGCTTCGTCGAGGTCGGGCGTAGAGGTCTCGCACCAGATGAGATCGGAGTACGGCGCGTAGGCCAGGGCTCGCGCAATGGCTGCATCGAGCCCGGGAGTGACATGGTGGAATCCCTCGGGCGTCCGCTCGCCCGTGCAGAACCGGCGGTCGCGTTCGTCGACGTCACTCGTCAGCAGATTGGCACCCAACGAGTCCGTCCGGGCGATCAGCACGGTCGGTACACCGCACACGTCGGCGGCCAGCCGAGCAGCCGTCAGGGTGCGGACGTGTTGGGCGGTCGGGACGAGCACCTTGCCGCCCATGTGCCCGCACTTCTTCTCGGAGGAGAGCTGGTCTTCGAAGTGCACGCCCGCCGCCCCCGCCTCGATCATCCCCTTCATCAACTCGAACGCGTTGAGCGGCCCTCCGAATCCCGCCTCGGCGTCGGCCACGATGGGAACCAGCCAGTGCCGGCGGTCGTCGCCTCCCGGGCCGTTCTCCGCCCAATCGATCTGGTCGGCGCGAACGAGAGCGTTGTTGATCCGCCGGACGGCGGCGGGAACGCTGTTGGCGGCGTAAAGGCTCTGGTCGGGGTAGACCTGCTCGGAGAGATTGGCATCGGCCGCCACCTGCCAGCCCGAAAGATAGACGGCCTGAAGCCCGGCCTTCACCATCTGCACCGCCTGGGCTCCGGACAGCGCCCCGAGGGCGTGGACGTAGTCCTCGGTGGCCAGCAGGCGCCGGAGCCGCTCCGACCCGAGCCGGGCCAAGGTGTGCTCCACCCGGACCGAGCCGCGCAGGCGGACGACGTCCTCGGCCCGGTAGGGGCGCTTCACCGACCCCCACCGGAGGTCGGTGCTCCATTCCCGCTCGAGCTCGTCGACCGCGCTGTCGAACCGCTGGCGGGCATCGGTGGACGACGGATTGATCTTGACGGTTGTCATCGGGACTTCGACCTTTCGTTTCGGACGTGTGATGGGACCCGGTCCTGACCGGACCGCGGTCCTGTTCGGACCGGAGGGAACCTTCACGGCAGGAGCTCGTAGGCGGGGAGGGTCAGGAACGGGGGTGGGTCCTCGGTCAACGCCACGGCGTCAAAGACCCGTCGGGCGTCGGCCACCAGCGAAGCGTCCCAACCGTCGCCGCGAAGGAGCTGCTCCTCGGTGTCGAGCATGCGGCGGACCAGGTGGGCGCTCACCCTCGGTCCCTCGGCCAGGGCGACGTCGTGGTGCACCCACTGCCACACCTGGGCACGGCTGATCTCCGCCGTCGCCGCATCCTCCATGAGATCGTCGATGGCCGCGGCCCCCGTACCCGACAACCACGAGGCCACGTAGCGGAGGCCGACCGCGAGGTTGGTGCGCAAACCGGCCATCGTGACCCCGCCGGGCGGGCAGGACACGTCCAGCAGCTCTCGGGCACCGATCGTCAGGCCCGGGAGCCGATGGTCCAATTGGTTCGGTCGGTCGCCGAGGACTGCGTCGAACTCCGCCATCGCCGTCTCGACCAGATCGGGATGGGCCACCCAGGTCCCGTCGAAGCCGTCGGCCGCCTCGCGCCGCTTGTCCTCGGTGACCTTTGCCAGGGCCGCTTCGGTGACCTCGGGCTTGCGACGGTTGGGGACGAACGCCGCCATCCCGCCGATGGCGTGCGCACCCCGACGGTGACACGTCTCGACGAGCAGCCGGCTGTACGCCTGCATGAAGGGCGACGACATCGTCACCGTCGAGCGGTCGGGAAGCACGAACGCCGGGTCCTTGGCGAAGCACTTCGCGATGGAGAAGATGTAGTCCCACCGGCCTGCGTTGAGGCCGCTGATGTGATCACGGAGCTCGTAAAGGATCTCGTCCATCTCAAATGCCGCGGTGATGGTCTCGATGAGCACGGTCGCCCGGATGGACCCGCGTGCCAGGCCGAGGCGCCGCTCGGCCGTCGTGAACACGTCATCCCACAGCCGCGCCTCGAGATGTCCCTGGAGCTTGGGCAGGTAGAAGTACGGGCCCTGACCGCGGTCCGAGGACGCGCCGCCGCAATGGAAGAGGTAGAGCCCGAAGTCGAGCAGGCTCGCGGAGATGACCTCGCCGTCGACGATGACGTGCTTGTCGGTGAGATGCCAACCTCGCGGCCTCACCATGAGCGTCGCCGTCCGGTCGCCGAGGCGGTACTCGCGCCCGGCCGTCGACTCCGCGATGGTCCCCCTGACCGCGTCCGAGAGGTTCACCTGCCCGGTGACGATGTTGTCCCAGGTCGGCGAGGTGGCGTCCTCGAGGTCGGCCATGAAGACCCTCGCCCCGGAGTTGAGCGCGTTGATCATCATCTTGCGGTCGACCGGTCCGGTGATCTCGACCCGCCGGTCCAAGAGCGGCTTCGGAGCCTCGGGCACCTCCCACTCGGCGTTGCGGATATGGGCGGTGGCCGCCAGGAAGTCCGGCCTCTCACCGGCGTCGAGCTGTCGTTGGCGTCCCCGCCGCGCCGCGAGCAGGTCCTCGCGGCGGGCTCCGAACGTGCGCTGCAGCCCGGCGACGAACTCGACGGCTTCGGGGGTGAAAACCTTCTCCACCAGCGGGTGGGGGCTGATGGTCACGCCGCTCCCACGATGGCTCATATAGGTCATAGTCACCAGTATGCGCAAGAAATTCTATTCTGTCATCCCGAATATCTTATGAAGTTGAGCTAAATCGATACTTCTGCTAAAGTTGTACGGAATGATGACCACTGAGCTCGATCCGCTGGTGTTCGGCCACCGCCTCCGACACCTCCGCCGGCGACGGGGGCTGACCCTCCGTCAGCTGGGCGAGGCGCTCGGACGCCCGGCGTCGTACCTGTCCCAGCTCGAGAACGGGCACCGGGAGCCGAGGCTCTCCACCGTCCAGAAACTGGCGGACGCGCTCGGCTGCGCCCCGGCCGAGCTGCTCGAGACCGACGCGCCCGATCGCCGGGCCGAGCTCGAGGTCGCGCTCGCCCGGATGCAGGAGGACCCGCGCTACCAGCGGCTCCGGCTGCCGTACCTGCGCGCGACGGCTCGGCTCGACGACACGGCACTCGAACATCTGGTCGCTCTGTTCGAGCAGGTACGCGCGCTCGCCGATCACCCCCCCTCCGAGGCCCGGCCGGGCGGCGGTGCACGATCGGCCAACGCGGCAATGCGAAGCGAGATGCGCACGCGGGACAATTACTTTCAGGGGATCGAACAGGCCGCAGCGGAAGCACTCGAGTCCGTCGGCTACGGCGGAACCGGTGCCGTGTCCGAACGCGACCTCATGGACCTGGCCGCCCATTTCGGCTTCAGCGTCGCCAGGGTGCAGGACCTTCCGTCATCGACCCGATCGATCACCGACACGCGTCACCGCGTCGTTTACGTCCCACAGCGCAACAACGCGAGCACCCGGACGGCTCGCTCGGTCATCGCCCAGACGCTGGGGCGCTTCGCGCTCGGCCACCGCGATCCTTCGGAATTCGAAGAGTACGTCCGCCAGCGGGTGGAGGCGAATTACTTCGCCGGGGCACTCCTCGCTCCCGAGCGAGCCGTGACAGCGGTGCTGGCCGACGCGAAGCGCAGGCAGGACATCTCGGTAGAGGACCTCAAAGAGGTCTTCTACATCTCCTACGAGATGGCAGCTCACCGGTTGACCAACCTCATCACCCGGCACTTCGAGGTTCCCGTGCACTTCCAGCGAACGGATCCCGAGGGCATCGTCTGGAAGGCGTACGAGAACGACGGCCTGGTCCTTCCCTCTGATGCCGACGGCACCATCGAGGGCCAGCGGGTGTGCCGCTGGTGGAGCGCCCGCCAGGCGTTCGAGTCCGAGGACTCCTTCGCGATGCACTATCAGTACACGGCGACGCCTGCGGGCACCTACTGGTGCGCGACCCACCTCGAGATCGGAGCGGACCGCAACGATGCGGTGACGATCGGTGCCAACGAGGCGGACGCTCACTGGTTCCGGGGCTCGGACACCCATCGGCACGTCACCTCACGATGCCCGGACCCCACCTGTTGCCGGCGGCCCCCGGCCGACGCGGTTCGGCGATGGGAAGGCGTGGCCTGGCCCTCGGCCAGGGACCACAGTCACTTCGTTTCGGGCCTGCCCACCGACACCGTCACTTTCAGCCCGTTCCCGGGCGTCGACCTCACCGACGTCTACTCCTTCCTCCATCGCCACGCAGGCCCCTGAAGGGAGGATCAGCGCCCCCATCCGGTGCTCCCGGCGGCCGGCCCGACCGGGTCGGGAACGTCAGCCCCGGCCCCCGGGGGCACCGGCACCGATGATCTGACCGTTCACCAGCTTGGAGAGGTCCGAGACCAGCGCCAGGGCGACGGCGGCGACGTCTGCGGGATCGGCCAGTCGCCCGATCATCGGGTCGAGCAACTCGGACGGGAGCTCCCGCATCATGTCGGTGAGCGCGGCAGGGGACAGTGCATTCACCCTGATCCCGAACGGAGCCAGCTCCTGGGCCCACGTCATGGTGAGCCCGACGAGGCCGCCCTTCGACGCCGCATAGGACGAGAACCCGATCGTCCCGTGGGTGCCGGCGCCCGAGATCACGTTGAGGATCACGCCGCCTCCCTGGGCCTTCATCATCGGCACCACCGCCCGGGTGAGGTACATGGGCCCGGTCAGGTTCACCCGGATGACCTCGTCCCACTCCTCGTTGGTGACCCTCGTCACCGCACTGCGGCGTGAGATGGCAGCGTTGTTGACGAGCACGTCAACGCGTCCCCATTCCTCCCGGACCCGCTCGACCAGGGCATTGATCGAGTCGAGATCCGACAGGTCCCCCCCCACCCCGATCGCCCCGGGTATCTCGGCCGCCACGGCGACGGCATCCTCGTGGCGTCGGCCGTTGACGACGACTCGAGCGCCTTCGGCGGCGAACAGCTCGGCCATGGCCCTGCCGATACCGCGAGTCGATCCACTGATGATGACGGCCCGGCCGTCGAGAAGAGAGGTCACCGGTTCACCTTCGTTTCCATCCCCCGTTTCTACCCGAAGCTCCCGGACGGGGCACGGTCCATCAAAGGCTGCGATCCGGGCACGGTCCACCGTGCCTCGTCGCGAGTCGATTGACTTGTCGATGCCCACCACCGACAATGCCCTATGGACCCAGCGCACCTTTCGCCATGACAGGCACGAGCATCGTGCCCCTTGCGTTGGCGGGGTCGGTCGCCATCTTCTTCGGGATCCTGGCCGTGGTCGGGATCTTCGTCGTCGTGGTGGTCGCCAACCGAGCCGATCCTGATCCTGCCGGTCGGCGGCCCTTGGCGGTCTACTACTTCGGCGTGTCGTTCTTCTCGGTGTTCGCCATCCTCCTCGGGAGCTTCGGCTTCGTCCAATCGATGGTGCAGCTCATCGGAGACCATGCGGGGTTCAATGGCAGCGCGATCCATCCGATCGGTGACGCGGTGGCCCGTTCCGCGGTGATGAGCTCGATCGTCACCCTGGCGGGGGTCGCCCTCCTGTCCATCCATCTCCCCCGGGGTCTGGCCCTGTCGGAGGGCGCCGACAGCCGGCGTGGGCCAGCCGGCCGGGTGGCCCAGAGCTACGTCGTGGGCGTGGCGTTCGTCTCCGTGCTGATCGCCGCGGTGGCGACCATCGCCCTCGTCTATCAATTGATCAGGATCCTCGGACCCGGCGTCTTCCTCCTGTCGGGCAGCCGGACCAGCGCGACGCGCCCCGTGATCGCCGCACTCTTTCTCGCCGTGGCGGCGAGCGTCCTTGCCGTCGTCCACCTTCGCCTGTTGCCACCCGATGTGCGCATGATCGGCCGATTCCCCGCTCACCGGGGGGCGACACCTCCGGGTCCGGGTGGTCCCGCTGGTCCGGGTCCGGGTGGTCCCGCTGGTCCGGGTCCGGGTGGGCCCGCGGCGCCGGGACCGGGACCGGGTGTCGCCCGTCAGCCCGTCGCCCCACCCGGCCCGGTCTCGGGCTCACCACCACCCCCACCGCCGAGCTGGCCGCCGCCTTCCGGGCCGCCCCCGGCCCGGCCGACCGGCTGACCTCCGCTCGACGGGAATTGGACCGGGCCTGCACCTCCACCGTCGGGGGCGTCGGGGGCGTCGGGGGCGTCGGGCCAACTCTGTCCGCCCGGAGCCCGACGGCTCATGATCACCAGCACCAGGCTCCCGACCGCGGCCACGGCCCACGAGGTGACGACCCGGTAGACGATCGTCGCGACCACGGCTTCACCCACCCCGGTGCCGGCCAGCGCGAAGGCCCCGATCATGCCGCCTTCGACGAAGCCGACTCCCCCGGGGAGCGGCGCAACGCTCCCCGCGACCTGAGCGGCGGCGTAGGCGAAGACGACTGATCCCCAGGGGATGGGGAGACCGAGCAGCCCGAAGGCGCCGATCAGGACGAAGACGTCCATAGCCCAGTTGGCCAGGCTCAGACCCAGGACCGCCGCCCCCGCCCGCACGTCGACCCGGAACCGCATCACGCCGGCGGCGCGGGCGGACAGCCGATGGACCAGGCGGAGCCCGCGGTAGGCGTGGTGCCTCTGGAGCCACTCCGTCAACTCAGGAAGGTGGTGCACGCCGACGACCACGGCCACGGCACCGGCCGCCAGGACGACCGAGCAGCCGACGATCTCCCACACACCGATGAGCCCGGCGACCGCCGCCCCCACCAACAGGAGCAGCAGGACGGAGACGGCGGCGGCGTACCCTCCCGCCAACACCGCCCACAGGGCCAAAGGCAGGGAGACCCCCCGGCGGCGGTACTGGCCGACAAGCCATCCGCTGGCGGGCACCGATCCCCCCGGGACCAGATTGGTGACGCCGGTCGCAGCCACGGCCAAGCCGATCATCGTCCGCCGCGTCAGGTGCACCCCGCCGGCTCGCAGCAGCCGACGCTGCACCATCGCGTAGCAGAGGAGGGAGATCGCCTCCGCTCCGAGCGCCACCAGCAACCAGGGCAACCGGTCCCAACTCAGCCGGCGCCAGGCCACGATCACCTCGTGTTCGGCAGAGTGCATCCGGAGCAGCACCAGGATGACCGCGCCCGTTGCCACCACGGTGATCACGGGCCTGAGCCAACGGGGCCAACGGTGCCGGACAGCCACGACATCACGACGATACTCAGATGGCGGGAGATGCATCTCCCCCGGTGAAGGCCCCATTCCCGGACCCGAGCCGACGAGGTCCCTTGCGCAGGCTTCGCCCACCGGCTAAAAAGACAGCCCATCGTGATCTCCGTCGAGCCCTCCTCGGCGACGTCAGGCTCAGGATCCCCCACGCCGGGATCGACCGGGTCCCGCATGCCCCGGTCGATCCTCCTGGCAGTCGTCATCCTCGCCACCACGGTGGTCATGGAACGTCCGCCGCCGGCTGCCGCCGCGCCGGAGGCCGGGCTGGCGGCCCAGGCCGCACTGGTCTCCCGGCAGCTGGTGGAGGAGCAATTGCAGGTCGGCGGCTACCAGCAGCAATACCAGGCGGACGCCGCCGCAGTGGAGCGGGACGCGACGGCCGTCGCCGTCGCCCAGGCGGCGATCGCCGAAGACGGCCGACGGGTCGCCTACGATCATCGACGCCTGACCGAACAGGTGGTCACCGCGTACATCTCGTCCGGGATCACGGGATCGAACGGCTTCGCCTCGATCTTCGACCCGCTGCCGGGATCCGACCTCGCCCGGAGCCAGTACGAACAGGTCGCGATCGGCGACGTCAGCAATTCGATCGCCGTTCTCCACCTCGACGAGCAACGGCTCGCCTCCTCCAAGGCCACGCTCGAGCAGCGCCGGTCGAGCGACCGAACGGTCCTCTCCCAACAGGCGATCCTGCTGCAGCGCTCCCAGTCGGCTCAGTCGTTGATCCAAACCCAACTGACCCAGATCAACGGGCAGCTGGCCGTCGCCGTCGCGCAACAGCAGGCGGCCCGGGCGGCAACGGTCGCCGCAGCGATCAGGGCAGCGACCGCGGCCGCGGCGGCGAAGGCGCCCGAGGGCGCATCGGTACAGCCGCCGCCCGGCTCACCGGCACAATCGGGGCCGGCGGTCGCGGTCGCCGCCGGTGGTGGTGGTGGTGGTGGTGGTGGTGGTGGTGGTGGTGGTGGTGGTGGTGCGACATCGGACCCCGCGCTCAACCCCTTCCTGCAGTGCGTGGTCCAACGCGAGTCGGGCGGGAACTACGCGGCGGTGTCGCCAGACGGGCTGTACATGGGAGCGTTCCAGTTCAGCCAGGGCACATGGGACCAAGCCGCCCAGCTGGCCGGGCTGGCCGGGCTGGCCGGGGTCCACCCGAACGTCGCCACCAAGGCCGACCAGGACACGTTGGCCGTCGCGCTGTACGCGCTCGACGGCCAACAGCCCTGGTACGACCCGTGCCGCACCGCCTGAGCCGGCGAGCCCTCTCCCCGCGACGGGCCCGCGCCCGGCCGGTGCCGGCTCCCCCGCGCAGGAACGGACCGTTACCGCGCGGTCATCCCTGAACGCCGCGACCATGCCATAGTCTGGGTCCGCTGCAGGCGCCTCCCGTACCCGCTCCCCCAGCCCGCCGCGGTCCGCCGGAAGGCGGTCGTCGATCACTGTCGAACCGGAGACCATTTCGATGAACACCAGTCGAGGCTGTGCCATCCGAGGCTGGGGCACCGCGCTACCCGACCAGGTGGCAACCAACGAAGACATGGCCCGGCTCTTCGAGACGAGCGACGAATGGATCGTGGAGCGTTCGGGCATCCGTTCGCGCCGGCTCGCGACCGGCCCCCTCGTCGCCCAGCAGCCACCGCCGCATCCCCCGGGCGGCTTCGGCACCACGGCCGCCCTCGCCGTAAAGGCGGGGAGGGAGAGCCTCCGCCACGCCGGCCTGCAACCGGCGGACATCGGGCTGGTCATCGTGTGCACGATGACCCCCGACCAGATCATTCCCGCGACATCGGCCCCGGTCTCGGCCAGGTTGGGTATAGAGGGAGGGGCCATGGACGTGAACGCCGCATGCGCCGGCTTCACCTACGGGCTCGTCACCGCCGCCGGGATGATCGCCAATGGCGTCGACCGGGTCCTGCTCATCGGAGCCGACACGATGTCCCGTGCCGTCAACTGGGACGATCGGAGCACCGCCGTCCTCTTCGGAGACGGCGCCGGGGCGGTGGTGCTCGAGGCCGTCCCCGGCCGGGGCTCGCTGCTCGGGTGGGACCTCGGGGTCGACGGCACGCTGGCGGAGATCCTTTATGCCGACCACGGCTCGGGCATGGTGATGAACGGCTCCGAGGTCTTCCGCCGGGCGGTACTGGCCACCGCCGCATCGGCGAAGCACTCGCTCGAACGGGCCAAGGTGGAGCCCGAGGACATCGCCCTCTTCGTGCCCCACCAGGCGAACCTTCGGATCATGCAGGCCGTGGCCCAGCGCCTCGACATCCCCGATGAACGGATCTCCTCGGTGATCGACCGGACTGGCAACACGTCCTCGGCGTCCATCCCGCTCGCACTGTGCGAGTCCGCGGCGGACGGCCGCCTGCACGACGGCGACCTGGTGCTCTTCGCCGGGTTCGGTGCAGGCATGACCTGGGCCACCGCCGTCTGGCGATGGGGCCGATGAAGTCGGCCCCGGGCACCGAGCTCCGGGGGTAGGACCCCCCGAGCTCAGCCCGCCAGGTTCTTCACCGTTTCGATGAGGTCGCTCGCCCGTTGGGCTCCCACGGGGACCGGCTCCACCTGAAGGTGGGTGACGCCGGCCTCCGCGTAGGCGGCGATCCGTTCGGCGACATACCCCTCCGGCCCGCACAGCGTGGTCATGGCCAGCAGCTCGTCGGGAACGGCCGACGCAGCCTCCTGCTTCTTCCCGCCCAGGTAGAGCGTCTGGATCAGCTCGGCCTCGCGCTCGAACCCGTACCGTCGAACGACGTCGTTGTAGAAGTTCTTCCCTTTGGCCCCCATCCCTCCGATGTAGAGGGCCAGAGTGGGCCGGGCCGTCTCCCGGACGGCCTCCACCGCGGCACCCTCGCCGATCGCGAGCAAGCCGCCTGCAGAGATCATCAGGGGGGCGAGCGAGGCGTCCCGCTTCGCCTTCCCGGAGTCGAGCGCCGCTCCCCACGCCGAACGCGCCAGCTCGGGGGCGAAGATCAGGGGCAGCCAACCATCGGCCACCTCAGCTGTCGCCGCCACATTGCGCTCCCCGAGCGAGGCGATCCAGATCGGGATGTCCGAACGGAACGGATGGGTGATCATCTTGAGCGGCTTGCCCAACCCGGTTCCCTGGTCCGGCGGAAGCGGGAGGTCGAACCAGCTTCCGTGATACTCGACCGGACCTTCGCGCGCCCAGATCTTTCGGCAGATCTCGATGATCTCCTTCGTCCGGGCGATCGGCGCCGTGTATGGCACGCCGTGCCAGCCTTCGATGACCTGGGGACCGGAGGCGCCCAGCCCGAGGTTGAACCGACCTTCGGAGAGCGCGTCGATGCCCGCGGCGGTCATCGCGGTCAGGGCGGGCGTACGGGAATAGATGGGCAGGATCGCCGAACCGATCTGCACGTGCTCAGTCAGCGCCGCGAGATACCCCATCAGGCTCGGGCCGTCGAAGCCATAGGCCTCGGCGACCCACACCACGTCGAGTCCGGCGCGCTCGAGCTCGACGACCCGCTTCGCCGCTTCGCGGAACCCCCCGGTGTAGCTGAGATTGGTGGTGATCTTCATCGATCCTCCTCGCGACCCCGACCAGGGGCCCGACTATCGCGTGAACGGTCCCACGATCGCAGGTCCGGGTCCCTTGCACTCTCTCACCTTCTGCCCTGCCCGTCGGCCCGCTCGCCGCCCGGCCACCCGGTGGTCTCGTGGTCGCCGTACACTCGGGGAACCACTTGTCGGGGAGGCAGACGATGGATTGCGTGATCCGGGGCGGGACGCTGATCGACGGTACCGGGGCACCGGCCCGACCGGCAGACGTGGCGATCAGCGGCGGCCGGGTCATCGCCGTCGGGGAGGTCGCCGAAGGCGCCGACCGGGTGATCGACGCCGATGGACTCGTGGTCGCGCCCGGCTTCATCGACGTCCACACGCACTATGACGCACAGGTGTTGTGGGACCCGACCCTGGCACCGTCGACCCTGCACGGCGTGACCACCATGATCGGGGGGAACTGCGGTTTCACCCTCGGTCAGGCCGGCCCCGAGCACGCCGAGTACCTGGTGCGACTGCTGGCCCGGGTGGAAGGGATCCCGCTCGAGACACTCGAGGCGGCCGTCGACTGGTCGTGGCGGGACACCAGCGAGTACTTCGCGAGGATCGAGGGCCGCGTCGCACCCAACATCGGCTTCCTCGCCGGCCACTCGGCGATCCGGCGGGAGGTCATGGGCGAGCGGGCGGTGGGCAGGACGGCGACGCCGGCCGACCTGACCGCAATGCAGACTCTCCTCCGCTCCGCCCTCCGATCGGGCGCTCTCGGGTTCTCCTCTTCCAACGCGGCGACCCACAACGACGGCGGCGGCGACCCGGTGCCCTCGAGGTTCGCGAACGAGCAGGAGCTGTTCAGCCTCAGCCGGGTGCTGGCCGAATTCCCCGGGACCACTCTCGAGTACATCCCCGTGCGGGCGGCGGACGAGATGGCGCGCATGGCCGCCATGTCCCTCATGGCCCGCCGGCCGCTCAACTGGAACATCCTCTCCATCGGCTCCGCCCGGGCCGACGACGTCGCCGCCGACCTCGCCGCATCCACCTACGCGGACTCCGTCGGGGCCATCGTCCGGGCCCTCACCCTGCCGGCCAGATCGGAGCAACGCCTGAACCTGCGGACCGGCTTCATCTTCGACGCCCTTCCCGGGTGGGACCAGATCTTCAAGATGCCGATCGCCGAGCGCAAGGAGGCTCTGGCCGATCCCGGAACGCGTGCTCGCCTCCGCAGGGGCGCGGAGCTGGCCGGCGCCAGACGGGCCGAGCTCGCCGACTGGGCGGGGCACCTCATCTGCGAAGTGTTCGATCCTTCCCTGACCGGCCTGGCGGGGCGGACGGTCGGCTCGGTGGCCGCCGAACGGGGTGCCGATCCCCTCGACACCCTCTTGGACGTGGCGTTGGCGGACGACCTGCGCACGGTGGTGATGCCACCGGTCCTCGGGCTCGACGACGCGAGCTGGCGGCTCCGGGCGGATGCGTGGCAGAACCCGCACGTACTCCTCGGCGCGTCCGACGCCGGAGCCCACATGGACATGCTCGCCACGTACAGCTTCGCGACCATGCTGCTTGCCGAGGGCGTTCGTGATCGGCAGCTCGTCTCCCTCGAAGAGGCGATCCGCCTCGTCACCGACTGGCCGGCGCGCCATTTCGGGCTGCGCGACCGCGGTCGGGTGGCCGCGGGCTGCTTTGCCGACATCGTGCTCTTCGACCCCGAGACAGTGGGACCGGGCCAGGTGGCGACCCGTCACGACCTGCCCGCGGGAGCCGGGCGCCTGTTCAGCGAGGCGTCGGGCATCGAGCGCGTGCTGGTCAACGGGCGCGAGATCGTCCGGTCCGGCACGCCCACCGGGGACCTGCCCGGGGTGCTGATGCGGGCGGGACGGGACACCGACACGGTGCTCCCGCCGGCGTTCACCTGATCGACCATGGGCCGCGCCGTGCCGACGGCGGGGCGGCTCGATCGTTCGGGTGGTCGGCGACGTCAAAGGCCAGCCGGCTCAGCGCATCGTCGAGAAGGGCGGTCAACTCGGCCCCGGATTGGAGCCAGTACGCGTACGCCGCCATGGCCACGCCCAGGGTCGCCCCGGCCATGGCGCTCGGGAGGAGGTCGCTCGGAGCCTGCCCGAGTCGCCGGGCGACGAAATCTGCCACGGTGCGCCGCCACGCGTCGTACCTGAGCGTCGAGTGCGCCCGCAGGGCGGGCGTCGTGGTGATGAGGGTCATCCGTTGCGCGAGCTCGGGCAGGTCCGCTCGCCCGTAGCGGTTCGACGCCACCACGACCTGGCGAACGGTCTCCATCAGGGGCGCATCGGTCGGCGCCGCTTCGAAAGCCGCTCGCATACGGTCGAGCTCCTCGTCGAACTCGCCCCAGATCACGTCGTTCTTCGAGCTGAAGTAGCGGAAGAAGGTTCTCCGGCCGATGCCTCCTGCCGCGGCGATGTCACCGACCGTGGTCCGTTCGAACCCGCGCTCCACGAACAGGCCGATCGCCGCTCGCTCCAACTGCCGCCGGGTGGTCGCGGGCCGCCGTCCCGGGAGCTGGTCGGCGGTCGCGGGCCGCCGTCCCGGGGGCTGCGCCGGTGCCCCTGCCGGTGCCGGCGGCTGCACCGCTTTGATATTTGGCATCGCGTGCCAATACTATGACCTCACCCATGGGCGATGCGAGGGCCGCTGCGTGAAGAATGATCTGAGCGATGGAGGGAACAGCGGGCCGGCGGCGATGAAGCTGCTCGAGCCGATCGCCCTCGGACCGAGGCAAGCTCCCAATCGGGTGCTCTTCGGCCCGCACGAGACGAACCTCGGGCGAGCACGGACGCTGTCGGACCGCCATGTCGCCTATTACGCCCGGCGGGCCTCCGGGGGATGCGGCACCATCGTCGTCGAGACCGCTTCGGTCCATCCGAGCGACTGGCCCTACGAGCGGGCACCCCTGGCCACCGACTGCCGCCGGGGCTGGGCGGAGGTGGCCCGGGTGGTGCACGCAGGGGGATCGCTGGCACTGGCCTCGCTCGGGCACTCGGGTGGCCAAGGCTCGAGTGCCTACAGCCAGGCAGCCTTGTGGGGGCCGTCGCGCTTCCCTGATCCCGCGACCCGCGAGGTTCCCCAACAGATGGAGGACGAGGAAATTGCCACCCTCGTCGAAGGGTTCCGACTCGCGGCCGCGGGCGCTGCCGAGGCCGGGCTCGACGGCGTGGAGGTCAACGCCGGCCAGTCGAGCCTCATCCGGCAGTTCCTGTCCGGCATCACCAACACCCGGTCCGACGAGCACGGGGCCGACCGGCTGAAGCTGGCACGCGACGTGCTGAGCGCCGTCCGGGACTCGCTGGGGCCCGACCTGGTGCTCGGGCTCCGGCTGGCCTGCGACGAGCTCGCCCCGTGGGCCGGGATCACCCCCGCCTCCTCCGTCGACATCGCCCGGGAGCTGACCGGGCCGGTGGACTACGTGGTGGCCACCAGGGCACCGGTGTTCGATCAGGGTGGGACCAGGCCCGACGGTCACACCGAGACGGGGTTCGCCCTCCCCCTTGCCGAGGCGCTCCGCTCGGCGCTCCCTCCGGGGGTGGCGGTGGTCGCCCAGGGCTCGGTGGTGGACCCCGACATGGCCGAGGACACCGTGCGTCGCGGCGGGTCGGACATGGTGGAGATGACCCGCGCCCAGATCGCCGACCCCGACCTGGTGTCGAAGCTCCGGGCCGACCAGACTGATCGGGTCCGACCTTGCGTGCTCTGCAACCAACGATGCCAGGTCCGCGATGCCCGAAATCCGATCGTGAGCTGCATCGCGGAACCCTCGGCCGGGTACGAGACCGAGGAGCCCGGGCCTGCGCCGGCGCCCGCCGGCTCCACCCGTGCCCCGATCGACGTCCTGGTGGTCGGGGCCGGTCCCGCAGGGTTGGAGACGGCCAGGATCGCCCGGGTCCTGGGGCATTCCGTGACCGTGGTCGATCGGGACGACCGGGTGGGTGGCCAACTCCGGATCGCCTCGTTCGCTCCGGGTCGGGGCCGGCTGGCCCTCCTCGTCGCCTGGCTCGAGCGCGAGTGCCGGCGCCTCGGGGTCCGGTTCGAGCTCGGGCGGGAGATCACGACGGCGGACGTCGAGGCACAGGAGTCGACAGGTGGACGCGTCGTCCTGTGCACCGGCTCGGTCCCCGGCTCCGCCCGGTTCGAGAGCGATCGCACGGTGCGCCAGCTCGACGCGGCCACCTTCTTCGGGCTCGTCGAAAGCGGGGAGCTGGGTCGGCTGCCCGACGGGCCGGTCGTCGTCGACGATCCGGTGGGCGACTGGGTCGGGATCGGCGTGGCCGAGCTGCTTGCCGGGCAGGGGCGGGAGGTGGCGCTGGTCACCGGTGACCTCGTCGCGGGGACCCAGCTGTCGCGGACCGGAGACCTCGCCCCGGCCAACGCCCGCCTGGCCCGGGCCGGGGTCCGATCGGTGAAGCGCTCGACGGTCACGGCCGTGATCGACGGGGAGGTCCGGGTGGAGGACCGGTACACGGGCGAGAAGGGCTCTCTGGCCGCCTCGGTGCTCGTGGAGTCCTCGCATCGGCTCCCGGACGAGGGGCTGGTGCCCGGGCACCCGGCGCCACCCCGGCGCCACGCCGTCCTTCGGGCCGGCGACGCGGTGGCGCCTCGGACCGCCTACGAGGCCATCCTCGAAGCCCGGCGGGCCGTCGGCACCCTCGAGCGTGATCGATGAGCGCGGGGGGTCGGTACCGTCTGCTCTTCAGCCCTCTCAAGCTGGGGCCGGTGGTCGTCCGCAACCGCATCGTGTTCTCGGCCCACCTCACCAATTACGCGGAGGACGGCCATCCCACCGAGCAGCACGCCGCCTACTACGGCGCCCGGGCGGCCGGCGGCGCCGGGCTCATCATCACCGAGGAGCACTCCACCCACCCGACCGACTGGCCCTACGAGAAGCTCATCCACGGCTTCGACCGCTCGGTCGTGCCGGGCTACCGCCGCATCACCGACGCGGCGCACCGGCACGACACCCCGATCTTCGCCCAGATCAACCACAACGGCGGCCAGGGCTCGGGCATGTACAGCCGGCTCCCCGTCTGGGCGCCTTCGCCGGTGGCCGACCCGCTCTTCCGCGAAGTGCCCAAGGCGGTCGACGGCCACGAGATCAGGGAGATCGTGGACGGCTACGCCCTCGTGGCGGAGCACTGCCGGGAGGGCGGGTTCGACGGGATCGAGCTGCAGTGCTCCCATTCGTCGATCGTGCGCGGGTTCCTGTCCCCCGCGACCAACCGGCGCACCGACGAGTACGGGGGCAGCCTTCCCAACCGGAGCCGACTGCTCCTGCAGATCGTCGCCGCCGTGCGTGAGGCGATCGGCCCCGACCTGGCCCTCGGGGTGCGGATCTGCGGTGACGAGCTGATCGACGGCGGGACCACCATCGACGACGCGCTCGCTGTCGCCCGGGCGGTCGAGCAGACCGGTCACGTCGACTACATCAACACGTCGATCGGCGTGGCCACGGCCACGCTCTACATGATCGAGGCGTCGATGCAGGTTCCGCCGGCGTACGCCTTGTGGATCGCCAGCTCGATCCGCAAGGCGGTCTCGCTCCCGGTGGTCGGCGTCGGCAGGTTCAAGGACCCCCTGCAGGCCGACCGGGCGCTCCGGGAAGGGCACGCCGACATGATCGGGGTCGTCCGCGGCCAGATCGCCGACCCTGACTTCGCGGCCAAGGCGCGGGCCGGGAACGCGTCGTGGATCCGCAATTGCCTGTCGTGCAACCAGGAGTGTGTCGGCCGGATGGGGCTCAACCGCTGGCTCGGCTGCATCGAGAACCCCCGCACCGGACGGGAGGCACTTCCCCTGCCGGCCCCGGCCCGCGTGCGGCGGCGGGTGATGGTGGTGGGAGCGGGACCCGCCGGGATGCAGAGCGCCATCGCCGCTGCCCGGTCGGGGCACCGCGTCGACGTGTACGAGATCGAACCGGCGGCGGGCGGGCAGGTCCGCCTGGCTGCCAGCGTGCCGAGCCGGGCCGAGCTCGGTGACCTCGTCCGGAACCAGCTGGCCGAGGCGGAGCGCCTCGGGGTGCGGTTCCACTTCGGGGTCGGCGTCGACGAGGAGATGCTCGCCGCCAGCGGAGCCGACGCCGTGGTGCTGGCAACCGGCTCGGTGCCCGAACGCCCCTACTGGGCCGGCGACGAGATCCGGGTGATCGACGTCCGCGACGTGCTGAGCGGCCGGGTGGCGCCCGAGGGAAGGGTCCTGGTGGTCGACGAGCTGGGCTTCCACCAGGCGACGAGCGTCGCCGAGCTGCTGGCGGACCGGGGCTGCGCGGTGGAGGTGGTCACCCCCGGCATGGTGGTCGGTCAGGATCTCGGCATCACGTTGGACATGGAGACCTGGTGGATGAAGGCGACAGCCAAGGGCATCGCCCAGACCACCGACACGATGATCACCGCCGTGGCCGGGAACGGGTCGGGTCCCGTCAGGGTCACCGTGCAGCAGCACACCACCGGGAGCGAGGATGTCCGCGTGGTCGACTGGGTGGTCTGCGCGGTGCCCGATCGCCCCGCCGACGAGCTTTGGCGTTCGGCCCGGCTGCATCTGAGCCCCCGGGTGGCGGTCCACCGGGTCGGCGACTGCGTGGCGCCGCGGCGGGCCCACGCCGCAGTCGTCGACGGGGACCGGGTCGGAGCAGCGCTGTGATCGCCGTGCTGGTGGTGCGCGAGGGGTCCCTCCCCGCCGGGGCCGAGGAAGCGGTGGGCGAGGCGGGTGGACGGGCGCTGCTCGCAGGCAGTGGCACCGACGCGGCGGCCGGTTCGCTCGAGGGCGCCGTAGTCGAGGCGACGCTGTGGGAGTGCGGCCCGTTCCGTCCGGGCGCGTGGGGGGCGGCGCTGGCCCCGGAGCTGGCCGGCGAGGACGTCATCGTGCTCCCCGCTTCGGCCGACGGGAGGGACCTGGCTCCGCGACTCGCGCACACCCTCGGCCGGCCCTTGTACGCGCCGACCCTTGCGGTGGGCCCGGACGGGGCCACCCTCGTGCGGGGGGGCGGGCTGGCGGTGGTGGACGTGCAGTTCGACGGGCCGGTCGTCGCCACCCTCCAACCCGGGAGCCGGGGCGCCGGTGCCCGCGACCGCACTCCGGGGCCGGCTCGACGTCTGTCGTTGGCCCTGCCGCCGGTGGCGGACGCCATCACGGTGGAGGTCCTCCAAGCCGACGCGGCCACCATCGACCTGGCGGAAGCCAAGCGGATCGTGGCCGGGGGGGCGGGGGTGGGATCTCCCGAGGTGATGGCGATGCTCGCCCGGGTGGCCACCGCGCTCGGATGCGCCACCGGGGCGACCCGGGTGCTCTCGGACGCCGGCTGGGTGCCGTTCAGCCGCCAGATCGGGACCACCGGCGTGGTGGTCGAGCCCGACCTCTACGTGGCGTTCGGCATCTCGGGAGCGGTCCAGCACGTCAGCGGCATCGGCTCACCCCGGGACGTGGTGGCCGTCAACACCGACGCCAGCAGCCCGATGATGCAGCTCGCCGATCTCGCCATCGTCACCGACGCGCCGGCCATGGTGGCCGAGCTGGCCGGGCGGCTCGGGGTGACCGACCCGGTACCGGCGGACGGGGCACCCGTCGAGCCGGCGGAGGGGAGCAGCCGTGGCCGAAGCCTTTGACGTGGTGGTGGTCGGTGCCGGTCCTGCCGGGTCTGCGGCGGCCCTCGTGGCCGCGCGCGGGGGCCTGCGGGTCTGCCTGCTCGAGCGCGGGCCGTTCCCCGGGTCCAAGAACATGTACGGCGGTGTCACCTACGGACGGGTGCTCGACGACCTGGTCCCCCGCTGGTGGGACGAGGCACCGGTCCAGCGTTGGGTGACCCGACGGTCGACCATGATCGCGACGGGTTCCCAGAGCGTGACCGTGGAGGTTCAGAGCGAGGCGTGGGGAGCCCCCCCGTACAACGGCGCGACCATGTTCCGCTCCGAATTCGACCAGTGGCTGGCCGGCAAGGCGGAGGCGGCGGGTGCGGTCCTGGTCACCGGCACGACGGCGACCGGCCTTCGGCGCGACGGGCTCGGCCGCGTCACCGGGATCGAGACCGACCGGCCCGACGGAGCCGTGGAGGCCAAGCTGGTCATCGCCTGTGACGGCGTGAACTCGTTTCTGGCCAAGGAGGCCGGGCTGTACGCCAATTTCTCGAGCGAGCACTTCACGCTGGGGGCCAAGGAGGTGCTCCATCTCGGCAAGGAGGAGGTGGACCGTCGGTTCGGGCTCGTCGACCGGCAGGGTCTCGACATCGAGATCGTCGGCCTCACCCAAGGGATCCCCGGCGGAGCCTTCCTCTACACCAACCTCGAGTCGGTCTCCGTCGGCGTGGTGGTGAGCGTGGAGGCCCTCGGTCGATCAGGCGTCCGCCCGGAGGAGCTGATCGCCGGCGTGAAGCGCCATCCCTCGGTGGCCCCGTACCTGCGCGGCGCCGACCTGATGGAGTACAGCGCGCACGTGATCCCCGAAGGGGGCTTCGACACCATGCCCAAGCTGGCGACCGACGGGCTCCTCGTGGCGGGGGATGCCGGGGCGTTCTGCCTCGCCGCCGGCGTCTTTCTCGAGGGGGTCAACTTCGCCATCGGGTCCGGACGCGCAGCCGGCGAGACCGCGGTGGCGGCCGTCGCCGCGGGCGACACCTCCACGCTCGGTCTGGCCGCCTACGAGCAGAGCATGGCCCGGAGCTTCGTACTGGCCGACCACAAGAAGATGCGGCGAGCCCCTGAGATCATCCTCTCCGAGCGCATGCAGCTGCAGTACCCGGGTCTCCTCTGCGACGTGGCCGAGCAGCTCTTCACCGTCACCAACCCGACACCGAAACCCGGACTGCTGCGGTTGCTGCGAAGGGGCCGCCGGCGGCATGGCATACCGTTGGCAGGCCTTGTGAAGGACGGCTATGTGGGATGGAGGACGTTCGGATGAGCGGGGGAGCCGAAC
The DNA here is from genome assembly GCA_035532415.1 of Acidimicrobiales bacterium. Lineage (GTDB taxonomy): Bacteria > Actinomycetota > Acidimicrobiia > Acidimicrobiales > RAAP-2 > DATKRB01. Next base: position 34,394 of record DATKRB010000068.1, read on the forward strand.
CCCGCCGCCCGGTCGTGCCCGACCTCGCCTTTGAGGACCGGATGGCCACGGTGGAGTTCCGCGTCGCCGAAAAGGCACACATCGTCGTCGACAGTGACATCTGCCGGAGCTGCACCACCAAGGCCTGTGTCACCGCGTGTCCCGCGAACCTCTTCGTCCCGACGGCCGACGGCGGTGTCCTGTTCAACTACGAGCAGTGCTTCGAATGCGGAACCTGCTACCTCGTGTGCAACAGCGAGGGCGCTCTCACGTGGGAGTACCCCCTCGGCGGGCACGGCGTGGTCATGCGGAGCTCCTGAGATGGACCGGCCCTCGCACCTCGTCGCCGTGCTGCTCAAGCGGGTGGACCTCCGTCCCGTGGTCGATCCGCTGACCGGGGAGCTCCACCACGATCCCCACGGCGGCCTTTCGCCGGCCGACGAGTGCGCGTTGGAGCTCGCGCTGCGTACGGCCGAGGCCACGGGCACCACCGTGCTGGCAGCCTCCGCCGGCGGCGCCGAATGCGACGCGGTCCTCCACGAGGCGCTGGCGGCGGGCGCGGCCGAGGCCGTCCGCGTGGAGGTCGCGGGCGGGACGGCCAGCGCCGAGGTGGCGGGAGCACTGTCCGACGTCCTCGGGGGATGCCGGTGGATCTGGTGCGGGGACTTCAGCCTCGATCGGGGCAGCGGGTCGGTACCCGCCTTCGTCGCGGCTGCGCTCGGCGCGTCCCAGGCGTTGGGCGTCGCCGCCGTCGACCTCGCGGGCGTCGCCGCCGTCGGTTCGCAGGAGGAGGTCCGGACCGGGATTCCCGGTGGGCTGAGGGCTGAGCGCCGGATCGACGGTGGACGGCGTGAGGTGCTCGAGGTCACCGCCCCGGCCGTCGTATCGGTGGAGAGCGGGATCGTCCCGCTCCGGCGCTCGTCGCTCCACGGGGTGCTCGCCGCGCCGAGGGTAGGCATCCGGGTCGTGAAGGGTGCCCTCCCCATCGGCCGGCCCGAGCCGCGGACCCGTCCCTACCGGCCGAGGGCCCGGGTGCTCAGCGGGCCCGATCCGCGCCTTTCGCCGCGCGAGCGGATGGTGATCCTCTCCGGGGCGCTCGCCCAGCGGGAACCGCCGAGGGTCGTGCGGGTCGGCGCCGAGGAAGCGGTCGACGAGCTGCTGGCGTTCCTCCGGGCACGCGGCTACGAACGGCCCGGCGAGCCGGCCGACCCCTGACGCCTCGGGACGGACCCGGTCCGTCAGGGCGGCACCCCATCGGCCAGGATGGGGCGGTGGGCAACCGGGTCGAGCCGGCCATGACCGCCCGGGCGGTGCTGCCGGTGATGGGGCTGGTGGTCGGGCTGGGCGCCGTCGGGCTGGGCGCCGCCACCGCGACCGGAGCCACCACCGGCGATGCCGATTGGACCGTCTATCACCACGACCCCCAGGGCTCGGGTGTCGACAGCTCGGGGGCGAGGTTCACGAAAGTCCATCCGAGGTGGACGTCTCGAGTCCTCGACGGTGACCTTTACGGGGAGCCACTGGTGGAAGGGGGGAACGTGTACGTCGCCACCGAGGCGAACACGATCTACGCCCTGTCCGGCGCGACCGGAGCCGTCGAGTGGTCGACGCATCTCGGTCCTCCGGTCCCCTCTGACCAGCTTCCCTGCGGCGACATCTCCCCGTCGTCGGGAGTGACCGGAACCCCGGTCATCGACCCGACCCGCAGAGAAATGTTCGTCGTCGCCGACGAGGAGGTCTCCGGTCGGCCCCTCCACATGCTGGTCGGACTGAGCCTTGCTCGGGGAAGGGTGCTGCTCGACCAGGCCGTCGATCCCCCGGGTGCCTCTTCGCCCGCCCTCCTTCAGCGCACCGGGCTCAATCTCAGCGCGGGGCGGGTCGTCTTCGGCTACGGGGGGAACTACGGGGACTGCTCGACCTACCACGGGTGGGTGATCAGCGTCCCCGAGTCCGGCGGCGCGATCCGCTCCTTTGAGGTGGACGCGGGCCGGGGGCAGAGCCAGGGAGCCGTCTGGATGGGGGGCGCCGCCCCCGAGGTCGACGCCACCGGAAACGTGTGGATCTCGGTCGGGAACGGCTCGGAGACAGGCGGCACCTACGACGGCAGCGACTCGGTGATAGAGCTCTCTCCGGACCTGCAACTGCTTCAGCTCTTCGCCCCGAGCGATTGGGGCACCGACAACGCCAACGACGAGGATCTCGGCTCCTCGGCTCCGGCCCTGCTGGGCGACGGCCTGGTGGTTCAGGCGGGGAAGTCGCACACGGGCTATCTCCTGAGTCGGACGCACCTCGGCGGCATCGGCGGGCAGCTCGCGCAGAAGGGGGCGGTGTGTGGGACCGATGTCGGCGGAGGTGACGCCGTGCTCGGGAACGTCGTCTACCTCCCGTGCCGGAGCGGGACCACCGCGGTGCGGGTGGACGGCGCCCCGCCGTCGCTGTCCATCCTGTGGAGGACGGCCTCGGGTGCGGGCGGCCCGCCGATCGTCGCCGGCCGGCTCCTGTGGTCGATCAGCCAGACCGGGGAACTGGTGGCGCTGGATCCGACCACGGGGGCGACGACCCAACAGCTCACGATCGGAAGGGTGGCCAACCACTTCCCGACGCCGTCATCCGGCGACGGACTCCTGCTCGCGGCGTCCGCCCGTCAGGTTCACGCCTTCGCGAGCACCGTCGGCATGCCGGCGACGGCGACCTCGACCACGGGGAACCGACCCGCCGGTCCTGCCGACGCCGCTCCCGTAGGGCCATCGTCGTCCCGGGCAGCCGGCCGGCTGCAATGGAAAGATGGCCCCGTGGACTTCCCGACGGGTCCCGGGGCATGACCCCGAACCCGATCACCGATCGTGTGGACCGGCTCGCGCAGGCCATCGCCGAGCGCGTCGTCAACCTCGTGCTCGAGGCGGTGGACGTCGATCGGCTGATGGAGCGGGTGGACGTCGACGCCCTCCTCGAACGGATGGACGTGAACGCGCTGGTCCAACGGATCGACGTGAACGCGCTTGTCGAGCAGTTGGACGTGAGCGCCGTGGTGGAGAGGCTCGACGTCGATGCGCTCGTCGGCCACACCGAGCTCGGAGCGCTCATAGCCAAGTCCACCACCAGCGTGATGACCGAAGTGCTCGATCTCGTACGGGCCCAAGGGGTCGGGCTCGACGACTTCTTCGCCCGTTGGACGAACCGCGCGCTCAGGCGCCGGCCCGGCACGCTGCCGCTCGGCCCTGCACTGCTCGTCGTCCCGACGATCACCGGCGCCCTTCCCGGGGAGGCGGCAGGAACCGCATGAAGGCTCTCGCGCCACCACCCGAACTAGCGGAGGGGCGTCAGGGGCACTACGCCGGCGCGGTGAGCCGCCTGGTCGCCTTCGCCGCCGACATCGGTGCGATATGGGGGCTGTACACGCTCGGAGCTGGAGCGGTCTCGCTGGCCACCGAGCTCATCACCGGCCGAAGGTTGACGCTCGAGCATCACCAGGCCATCGCCTCGGTCATCCTGGGCGTGTGGGCGTTCGTCTATTTCTCTTACCAATGGTCCCTCGGCGGCCGGACGCTCGGAATGGCCCTGTTCGGGCTCCGGGTGGTGCGAACCAGTGGGCTCCCGATCTCCGGGCGTCAGGCGATGCCTCGGACGCTCGTGCTTCCGCTCAGCTTCGCGTTCGCCGGATTGGGCCTGATAGGAATCCTCGTGCAACGGGAGCGGCGGGCTCTGCACGACCTGATCGCCGGTACCGTAGTGGTCTACGCATGGGATGCCCGGGCTGCTCGTCTCCGTTGGCTGGCCCATCGGGACGGGGGGCAACGGGCGACCGTCGCTCGACCCACCGGGGAGATCCATTCACCGGACCGGGGCCCGGAGTGATCCTGCAGGCGCCCGGGTGCAGCAGATCGGCCAAGCCCCGCCTTGTTATCGCGACCGGGGTGTCTACCCCGGGCGTTCGCCGTGAGCCGCTGCAGGCCGGTCCGGCTCCCCGCCTGCCCGGAACCGTGCCACGAGCTGAACGCGGCCCCGACGGAGCCGTTCCGCCTTGGACGCCCGCTCGTCCCGGAACGCATTTATGCGGGCAAGGGCGCCGTCGAGGCGGGTCATCAACCGGTCGTTCGCGACGATGGCCTCGTCCACCATCTGCAAGAGGCGGGCATCGGTGAAGTCGCCCGAAATGACGTTGCGCAGCTGGTCGAAGACGTCCTCCGTGTCGAGCGCCATTCGGACCTCTGCCAACGAGAACCCCAGCAAGTCCTGAAGCTCGCGGATTCGAGCGGCCCGGTTGGCGTCCGCCGGCGAGTAGAGCCGCTCGCCGCTCTCGCGGTAGCCGCTCGGGCACATCAGGCCGAGCTCCTCCCAGTAGCGCAGGGTCCGGGTCGTCAGACCGGCGAGCTTGGCCACCTCCCCGATCCGCAGGATCGCCGCGGGGTCGCCCGGCAACTGCCCCTCGGGCACTCCGGTCCTGAGCTCGCTCCCCCTGTCGTCGGACCCTCCGGGCGGGGTCTCGCCCGGCGGGGACTTCGTCGCCATCAGACTCCCTTGCGCTGGTCGCCGCACGTGATCTTAGGCATGACGACCGGCCCGGCTGGGGCGCCCCCCGCGGCTCCGGCGGCCCTCGGACCGCCCTCCCCGTTCAACTCAACGGGTGTTCACAAGCGATCTCGCCGCCATGTCGAAGTAGGCGAGGAGCTCCTGCTCCTCTTCCTCGGCCAGTCCGGCCGACCGGACGGCGTCCGACATGTGTCGCAACCAGGCATCCCGCTCGAACGTCCCGATGACGAACGGCGCGTGCCGCATCCTCAGGCGGGGGTGCCCCCGCTCCTGCATGTAGGTCTGGGGTCCCCCCCAGTACTGGGCCAGGAAGGCCGCCAGATGGGCCTTCGGGTCCGTGAGGTCGCTCGGGTACATGGGGCGCAGTACCGGGTCCCCCGCCACGCCTTCGTAAAACCGCGAGACCAACTCGGTGAAGAACGGCCCTCCACCGACCCGCTCGTACAGGGTTGCCATCCGCCCGACGGTAGACGGTGGCGGGAGGCATGCCGACCACCCCTTTCCGCGAGGCGCCCCGTCAGGCCTACACTGCTCACCGGCGCCGACCGGTCCGGTCCGGCCCGCGGGTGTAGCTCAATGGCAGAGCCCCAGCCTTCCAAGCTGGTCATGCGGGTTCGATCCCCGTCACCCGCTC
>DATKRB010000069.1:0-25525 GCA_035532415.1 Acidimicrobiales bacterium
CAATAGAGCCAGGTTCGGGTGATCCGCCGATTCCCGAGGTCGGCACTTTCGGGCCCATACGCTCACCCCGTCACGGGGCACAGGACGGTGCCCCTGCCAGAGCGCATGACATGCTCGACCGCATGACTTGCTCGTGCTGCGCCTGCCCGCCCCATGAGCCCATCTTTGCGCCTGCCCGACAGTGCCTGTAGGGCCGAAGGTCCCGGTCGCGTGGGAGGCGCCGCTCATGAGACGGCGCTTGGTCTGACTAGTCTCGTTTGCGGCCGAACCGTTCGGAGGAGAATAGAGGAGAGGAGAGATCGCCAATACGCTCATGGGGATTTGGACGATCAATTTGGTGGGTCCCCAGATGGGAGTGCCGATGGCCAAAGCAGTCAGATTCGATCGGTACGGTGGTATCGAGGTCCTTTACGTTGCCGACGTCGAGATCCCTGACCCGTCCCGCGGCGAGCTCGTCGTGGCTGTCCGGGCCGCCGGCATCAATCCCGGGGAGGCGGGGATCCGTCAGGGCCATATGGACGCAATGTTTCCGGCGACCTTCCCGTCGGGCGAGGGCAGCGACCTCGCAGGCGTAGTCACCGCGACAGGCGAGGGCGTCGAGTCGTTCGGGGTCGGCGACGAGGTCCTGGGCTGGACTGATCGTCGAGCGAGCCACGCCGAGTACGTCACCGTGCCCGAAGACCACTTGGTCCCCAAGCCGGGCACTCTCTCGTGGGAGGCCGCCGGTTCGCTGTTCGTCGTCGGAACCACCGCCTACGCCGCCGTGCGGGCCGTTGGGGCGGGTCCCGGTGACACGGTCGTCGTGTCGGCCGCGGCCGGTGGCGTCGGGTCGGTTGCAGTACAGCTGCTCAAGGTCCGAGGCGCCGGCGTGATCGGCATCGCGTCGGAGGCCAATCACGCCTGGTTGACCTCGGTCGGGGTGATGCCCGTGGCCTACGGCGACGGGCTGGCCGAGCGCATCCGAGCGGCCGGACCGAACGGGGTGGACGCGTTCATCGACACCTTCGGCGAGGAGTACGTACGACTGGCGATCGAGCTCGGCGTGGAACGGGACCGGATCGACACCACCATCGCGTTCCAGCTGGCACAGCGAACTGGCGTCAAGACCGAAGGAAGCGGGGCGGCGGCGAACGCCGACGTGCTGGCCGAGATGGCTCACCTCGTCACCTCTGGCAGGATCACCGTGCCGATCGCCGCAACCTACCGGCTCGACCAGGTCCGGATGGCCTTCACGGAGCTCGAGAAGCGGCACACTCGGGGCAAGATCGTCCTCATCCCGTAAGTCTCGATCCACCGAGTCGCCGCGGGTCCCCGGAAAGCGTCTATGGGGCGCCGGTCCTGTTGGCCACCCCGTCCGGCGGCGGCGTGCCCAACAGGACCACCGAGAGGGTGCAGCCCCCGGGGCCCGCCTTCCAGGCGTGGTCGACCCCGGTGACGACGACGCAATCGCCGGCAACGAGGTGGTGGCTGCCGTCGTCGAGCATGATCTCGATGCTGCCCTCGACGACGAGATCGAAGTCGACCGTGTCGGTGTGGTGGGTCGCTGCCTCCTCGTTCGGCGCCCATCGGCTGATCACCCATTGGGTGCGGCCCGGGGCCACTCCGAGGTCCCGGAACGCTCCCCGGCCTTGGGGCCGGGATGGTGGAGGAGAGTCGGTCCGGAACACCGACGTCACGTGGATGGGCCCTTCCGCCGGGCCCAGCTCGACCTCGTTCACGACGCAGGACCGCCCGTCTGCGTCTCTTCCGGTGATGATGCGGCGCACCCCGGGACTCTTGCACCCTCCCCGAGGGGGCCGCCAGCCCGGCCCGGTGCCGACCCCCTCGGTTCGGGCGGCACCCACCGTGTGCGGTAGGCAGCAGTGTGGCGTAGGGTGGGTCGAGGGACCAATCCGCTCACCTCGAGCCCGCTTCGGTTCTTCCGGCACGGCGGTCGGCGACAGCTGAACTGGCCGAGCGAAGGGGAAACCATGGCGTCACCGGACGCGTCGCAATTGAGCGCTCGCCTCGACGAGCATCATCACCCTGAGACCAACGGGCGGATACCGATCTGCCGCCGATGTGGCTTCCGCTCAACCGGGCCGTTCGGGGGCGAGCAGCACGCCTCGGTCGAGGAGCGACCAGCTCGGGCCCAGCGATGGCTCGAGAGCCAAGCACGGCTCGGCCGGATAGCCCGAGCGAAGGCATCGCTCGATAAATAGCGGCGTCGGCCGCACCTGGCGGCTCGGCACGCGGAGGCTCTGACAGGTTCCGGTGTTCCGTGCTTAGATGGCGACGCCCCCGGGCGCCGGGGTTTCGTTCCCACGATCGCCGAAGCGGAGGACCCGTGAGCCGGGACGTTCGAGATCGACTCGATCACCTGATCGTCGACGCCGACGCCCACTGGCTCGACAGCCCGCAGGGGCCGGTGAGGGCCAGGCGAGATCGTGCGATAATCGTCTCCCGCTGCCGCCCCCCGCCGGGTCGGAGCGGTTAGGAGGGGGCGAACGTGGAGATCTTCAAGGAGTTCACGTTCGAGGCGGCCCATCGGCTCCCCGAGGTCCCCGAGGACCACAAGTGCTCGCGGCTCCACGGGCATTCCTTCCGGGCCGCCGTCCATTTGGAAGGTGCTGTCGACGAGCGAGCCGGTTGGGTCCGCGACTTCGCCGACATCAGCGGCGCCGTGGGGCCGGTGCTCGAGCTCCTCGATCACCACTACCTCAACGAGATCGACGGGCTCGAGAACCCGACCAGCGAGAACCTTGCCCGATGGATCTGGGATCGCCTGTCCCCTTCGCTGCCGGAGCTCTCGTCGGTCGAGGTGCGCGAGACGTGCACCACGGGGTGCGTGTACCGGGGCGAGAAGCGGGCGTGAACGGCCGGAGCCCGGCGAAGGCCGCACTCGTCAACGGGTCCGCGTGACCGGCCCGGACTCTGCACCCGGCGTGGTCGCCGTGCTCGCGAGCGGCGGCCTCGACAGCGCGGTCCTGGTCGCCCACCTGGGCGATCAGGGAAGAGTCGTGCAACCTGTCTACGTCCGATTCGGCCTCGCGTGGGAGCCGGTGGAAGAAGCCCATCTCCGCCGCTTCCTCAATGCCCTGCCGCACGGTTCCGGCATCCGCCCGCTCGTCGTCCTCCAAGAGCCTGTCGCCGAGCTGTACGGCCCCCACTGGAGCGTGTCCGGTGACGACGTGCCCGACGCCGCGTCGCCCGACGCCGCCGTGGAGCTACCCGGCCGGAACCTCTTGCTGCTCGCGAAATCGTCGGTGTGGTGCGCGCTCCACGACGTCCCCGCGATCGCCCTGGGGACCCTGCAGGGCAACCCGTTCCCCGACAGCAGCTCGGAGTTCTTTGACGGGTTCAGCACCCTCGTCGGGCTCGGCCTCTCACACCGGCTCTCGGTGCTCACGCCCTTCGCCGGCATGACGAAGCCCGAAGTGCTGCAGCTCGGACGTCATCTCCGGCTCGAGGACACGTTCTCGTGCATCGATCCGCAGGACACGGTGCACTGTGGACGCTGCAACAAATGCGCCGAGCGGCGCCGGGCCTTCGTCGCCCTGTCGATCGACGATGACACCGCGTACGCCGGAAGATGACGCCACGCACCTACGTCGCACCGGTCTCGTTCGGGATCGGCGACCTCGTCGTCTCGTTGCCCGCCGTTCAGGCGGTGATCGCCGAGGGGACCCGCACCGGAGCCGAAACCTGGTTGGTCGCCCGGTCCCCCGCCCAGGCCTTGCTGGCAGAGCGGATCGACGGGCTGACCGGTTGCGTGCCGGAGGAGGGGTTCGATCCCGACGAGCCGGCTGCACACTGCGGCCGGCTCGTCGACCTCCGCGATCATCCACTCCAACGGGATCACTGGTGGGGATCCGCAGAGTTCGTACAGGCATACGGCCGGATCGGCATAAACGACATCCTCTCCCGTATCTGCGCCGACCTCGGGATCGATGCGGACTTCACCCGGCCCGTCGCGCTGAGGGCCTTCCCGAGGCCCGATGTGCGTGACACCGTCCTTCTGCTCACCGAGACCGACGGGCCGTCCAAGCGCTGGCCGGCCCCTCGTTGGGAGGCGTTGGCCGCCAAGATCCGAGCGTCGGGGGCGACGGTCCGCCGGGTGGTCCGGTCCGCAGAGTCGGTCCGCGCCGGCGGCGACAGCGACAGCGACAGCACAGGGGCGATCGTCGACGAGGTCGAGGCGCCGACACCGGGTGACGCGGTCGACATCCTCACCAGCTGCCGGGCCGTGGTCGGCGTCGACACGGGGCTCACCCACATCGCCGCCCAGCAGGGAACGGCCACGATCACCATGAGCCGGCCGGACAACGTGTTCTTCCGGCCGTGGCGGCACTGCCGGCTGGTGGCCGGCGCTCCCTGTGATCCCGCGTGCGCGACGCTCGAGAAGGCCCACGCCCACAACCGGCACGTCGACCTGCGGGACTTCCGGTGGGAGCCGCGGGACTGCCCGACGGGCGCGAGCTGCCTCGAGCCGATCGAGCCCGAAGAGGTGCTCGACGTCCTTCGGGGGCTCCTGTGAGCCCGCCCGGGGATCGGTTCAGCTCCTACCCGGCCAGCCGCGTCGCCAACTCGCAACCCGCCGGGATCGGCCGCGTCGCCGCACTCGGCGAGAGGGCTGCATGGAACAATCTCGGGCGCAACATCGTGTTCTCCGACAGAGGCCTTCGGCCGCGGGCCGTGTTCGACGACACCCTCTACCCCGACGACGACGAGCTCTCCCAGTACGACCTCGATATCCACGCCATCGTCGCCCTGCCCGGCGCCGACCTCGTGCTCGCCCTGAACCACCTGGGTCTGGTACGCGCTTTCGACGGGTCCGAGATCCCCGACCGCGGGCCGGTACACCGACTCCGCCCCCTCTGGACGCGGGCGTTCGCCGAGGACGTCGAGCGGGCCGTGATCGTCGGGAACCGGTTGGTCGGGTCCGGGTCGCGCTCGGGGGCCACAACAGGGATCGTCGTGTCCGAGCACCTCTTCGGGTCGGCCCCCGGCGGTCCGATGGAGACCCGGGCCGAGCTCGGGACGTGGGGCGAGGTGACGGCGCTGGCCCCGATCGAGCACGACGGCGAGACGAGCATCGCGGTGGGCGGGGCGGGGCGGGTCAGCCTGGTCCCCCTCGCCGGAGGGAGGCCCGGACCCTCGCGGTGGGACGTGCCCGTGCCGTTCCGGACCGCGGGGTTCGCCTGGGATGCGGGCCTGCTCTGGGCCGCGGGCAGCGCGCTTGTCGATGGGATCGACGACCACGACTGGGAGAACGTGCGTGGCGGCGGGGTGGTCGCCCTCCGCCCGACCGACGGCCGGGTGGTCGCCTCCGCGCCGTTCCCCGACGACGTCGCATGGGGGAACGGGGGATCGGCGTTCGCCGTGCTCGGCGGCGTGCCCTGTGCCGTCGCCCGAACCGGGGAGCTGTGCGTCGCGCGGGGCGATCTGCGCGCCCACTCCGCCGAGGTGTCCGTGGCGACCGGCGATCCCCCCACCACCGCCGGCGATCGGGAGGCCTTTTGGGTTCGGACCCCGCCCGTCGCGAGCGGGTCGCTCGGCATCGCCCATGCCGCGGTCGTCGCCAACCGGCTGCTGTACGGCTTCAACCGCGGCGACTACCGCCTGCAGGAGGTCCCCGGTAGCGACATCCGGCCGCTCACCGGTTCAGAGCGGTGACGCCGGCCACACCCCCCGGGCCGTTGGTCCGTACAGCTTGAGGTGCCGATAGGGCAGAAACGAGCGTTCACCCTCGCACAGGTCGCGAAGGAGCCGCTCGAGCGAGGCCTCGAGCCACATCAGCTGCTCGCGCAGCGCCGGCAGCCGTGCCGCGTAGGGTTCGGCACCCGGAGCCGGGAGTCGGCTGGCCAGCTCCGTGTGGTGCAACCTGATGACCAGGACCGAGAGCCGATCGAACACCATGCCCGGGCTCTCGGTCACCGGTGGTGCGCCGACCGTCTGCCCGACGGCCTCCTCGACGAGTGTGTCCACTCGTTCGACGAATTGATGCCGTGCCAGGTTGAGCCGGTCGATGCCGCGTTTTGCGGTGGCCAGCACCGCATCGGTCGCCTCCGGGGCACGGGCGGCATCCTCGAGCCCCCACTGGGCCAGATTGTTCGCGTGCAGCTCCACCAGGGTGCCGAGCAGCCCGGCCGGCACGGGGCCGGGTGCCTGCAACGCGCGCTCGAAGGCGGCGACCACGGCGCCCACCGGCGGCAGGACGGCTCTCGTCACGATCGGCCCTCGAGGTGCCGGAGCACCGACCTCGCCGCGAGCGCGCCCTGGCCGAGGGCCGTCGCGATCCGCGGGTACGAGCCGGCGGTGACGTCCCCGGCGGCGAAGACGCCGCTGCACGAAGTGCGCAGGCGGTCGTCGACCACGACGGCCCCACGCGCATCGAGCTCGAGTTGACCCGCGAAGACCTCGGTCGCCGGGCCGTATGAGATCTTCACCACGACCCCGTTCACGGCCACGGAGCGCCTCTCACCCGTCCGGCGGCAGGAGATGTCGATCCGTTCGAGATGATCGGTCCCGTGAACGGCCTCGATCTCCCAACCGGGAAGGTCTTCGATCAGTCGCTGCTTGCGAAGGTCCCGGACGAGGTCGAGGCGGGCGGTGAGGTGCTCCGAGCGGTGCAGCAACAGCACCGGGGATCCCGCCCCGGCCAGCTCGAGGGCGTCGAGCACCGCACTGTCACCACCTCCGACGACCGCGACCGGTCGCCCAGCGAACCGCCCCGTCCGCCCCTCCACCCGATAGGTGACGTCGCCGCCGCAAGCCCCGTCAGGCGCCGCCCGGAGCTGTCGCCGTGTCGACCCCGTGGCGACGACCAGGGCATCGGCGTAAATGAGCCGGGTCCCCGTATCGACCCACCGCGCGTGGAGGTCGACGCCCTTCACCCGGGAACCCGTACGGATCCGGTCGCCCAGGATCGTCGACGAGCGCCGCAGCGACTCCTGCAGTTCCTCCCCCCGCTCGAAGCCCGCGAACACGACGTTGTGGACCACATGCGGGATCTCCGCCAGCTGCCCGCCCAGCGACGGCTCGGCGTCGAGCAGGACGATGTCGAGCTGGACGTCCTTGCACTCCAGCGCGCAACTGACCCCCGCGGGGCCTCCCCCGACGATCACCACCTGGTGGTGCTCTTCGTCCCTCACGGCCAGCCACCCTAGCGAGGCCTCGCGGGAGCCGTCGTCGGTCGTCCTCGACCTGAGGGCGTCGCCCGCGTGCCATGATCTGTGGACCCCGCAGTTCACCGGGGGCCTTTCGATCCCGCACCCGACCGACCTTGCCTCATGAGCACCTCATCCACCGTCGTCCTCATCCTCGCCGTGTTCGGCGCCAGCACGGTGGAGATGGTCGAAGCCCTCACCATCGTGGTGGCGGTCGGGGTCTCGCGCGGTTGGCGATCGGCGATCGAGGGTTCGCTGGTGGCGCTCGCCGTGCTCGGGGCGCTCGTCGGGTTGGTCGGCCCCCCGCTCGTCCACTACGTGCCGCTCGACGCCCTGCGGGTGGTGGTCGGGGCGCTGCTCCTCACGCTCGGCCTGTCGTGGCTGCGCAAGGCGATCCTGCGCGCCAGCGGGAACAAGGCACTGCACGACGAGGATGCCATCTTCGAGCAGAAGACCAGGGAGCTCCGCGAGGCCGGGACCGGGACCGGACGGGACGGCATCGGCTTCACCGTGGCCTTCAAAGGAGTGTTCCTCGAGGGGATCGAGGTGGTGCTGATCGTCGTCGGGCTCGGCGTCAGCCAACACCGGCTCGGGCTTGCGGCCACCACCGCGGGAGTGGCGGCGGTCCTGGTCGCCGGCGTCGGGGCGTTGGTCGCACGGCAGCTCTCGGAGGTGCCGGAGAACACGATCAAGACCGGGGTCGGGATCATGCTCACCAGCTTCGGGCTGTTCTGGGTCGGCGAGGGGTCCGGTGTCCATTGGCCGGGGGCCGATCTCGCCATCCCGGTTCTCGTCGGGGTCTTCGCCGGGGTCACCGCCCTGGCGGTGGCCGCCCTGCGGTCGGTCGCTCCTCCCGAGGTGGTCGGCGGGCCCGGGGGCCCCGGCCCGGGCGCGCAGGCATCGGCGGCGTCCGAGGTCACCGACCCGTGAGCAAGGCCCCGGCCCGGGCCGCCCGGGCCTTCGGACGCTTCTGGTGGGACCTCGCCATCGGCGACACGCCGGAGCTCTTCGTCGCCACGCTCGTCGTCGTCGGGGCGTCGTTCGCCCTCCGCCACGTACGGATCGCCGCCGTGATCGTGCTGCCCCTGCTGGTCGCGGCGATCCTCGGGGCGAGCGCCTGGCGCGGGCGGCGACGTCCGGTCGACGGTGACCCGTGAACGGCCGGTGACCCAACGGCCCGTGACCCGTGACCGGCCCGTCGTTGGCCGGGCCCGGAGCCAACCGTTCCGATCACCCAGGCGTCAACGGATCCCCCTGGTCAGCAACAGGCATCCGACCGTTGAGCCGGCCCCGTTGGCAACGGCCGCGACCTCGGGCTGGCGTGGGATCTGACGCTCTCCCCCGTCCCCCCGCAGCTGCACGACCGATTCGTGCACGAAGCCCAGACCGTGCAGCCGCCCGGCCGAGAGCTGACCTCCGCTCGTGTTGAGGGGCAGCTCCCCGTCGAGTGCGATGCGTGATCCGTCACCGAGGAAGTCCCCCGCCTCCCCCGTCCCGCAGAACCCGAGGGCCTCCAGCCAGAGCACGGTGATCATCGAGAAGCCGTCATAGAGCTGGGCCGTGTCGACGTCACCCACCTTCAGCTCGGTCCGGTTCCACATCTGCGCGGCGGGGCTGCGCCCCGGGAACGTCGCCAGATCCTCCCACTGGTCCCACGACGGCCTCCCGCGGGCCGAGGTTCCGAGGGCGTTGATGTGGATCGGCACGTGCCGGGCATCGGGCGCGGTGTCGACATGGGAGATGACGAAGGCCGTCGAACCGTCGCACGGCAGGTCGCAGTCGAACAGGCACAGCGGCGACGAGATCATCCGGGCGCTCAGGTAGTCGTCGAGCTCGAGGGGCTCCCGCAGGATCGCCTGCGGGTTGCGGGCGGCGTTGCGCCTCCCGTTGAGGGCCACCTGGGCCAGCTTCTCGCGTGTGAGGCCGAAGTGGTGCATGTGGTACTGCGCCAGCGGTGCGAGCCAGCACGTCGCCGAGACCGAGCCGTAGGGGAAGAGGTACTTGGCGGGCCCCGAGATCCTCTCGGTCACCCTCCCCATCACCTGCCGCCCCCCGGTGCCCTGCGCCGTCCCCTCGGTCACGGTCCGGTAGACCAGGACGTGGCGGCAGAGCCCGCTGGCGATCGCCATGCAGGCGTTGGCGACGGCCTGCAGCTGGGCCGCGCCCTCCACACTCCCCTGGTACCAGTCGACCGACAGCCCCAAGGCGTCGATGACCTCGGGCGCCCCCGGACCGCCGAACCCGCCCACCGCGGTCCCCCGGCCGCCCCCGGGGTAGGTCGACACCCCGTCGATCTCGTCGATCCCGAGCCCGGCGTCGTCGATGGCGGCCAGCGCCGCCTGCACGGTGAGCGTCATCTCGCTCAGACCGGTGCGCCGGCCGACCTGGGACTGCCCGATGCCCGAGATGTACGACCGGCGCTCCCCGATGGTGCTCACGCGATCGACTCCCCGGCTCCGGTGCCCACCGCTGCCCCGGCCGTCCCGGCACCGGCCGTCCCGGCCGGTCTGAACAACGGGTACCAGACCTCGCCGGCGTGCTCGAACACGACCTCAACCTCCAACCCGATGGTCACATCGTCGCCGTCGATGTCGACCAGGTTGGTCGTGAGGAACAGACCCTTCTGCTCGTTCAGCTCCACCAGAGCGATGACGTAAGGGTCCGATCCCGGTATCCACGGCTGGTGGTTGACCGTGAAGGTGGCGACGCGGCCCCGCCCGCTCACCACCTCCGGGCTCACCGCCGTCCCGTGGCACCGACGGCAGACGGGTGCGGCCGGGTGGATGAAATTGGCGCAGTCGCGGCACCGGAGGAACCGGAGACGGCCGTCGGCCCCGCCGGTCCAGAAGAACTCGTCGACTGGGTCGAGGAAGGGGACAGGCCGGTAGGGCAGGACCTCTCCCACCCGATGGCGTCCAACCATGCCCTACCCCCTTTTCATCTCCACCAGCGTCGAGACCGACGCTCTGTGCCCGTGGCGCCGATCCCGGCCCGACAGGAGGACCGTACCCGGATCGGGTCCCGCCCGGCCAACCGCGCCCCTGGGGTCTGCCGGGATACGGGACCCGGGCTCAGTCGACCGGGCGACGGAAGTAACGGCTGAGGGTCTCGACCTGCTGCTGATAGGACGAACCGATCCCCGGTCCGTACAGGATCTCGGGCTCCTCCAACATCCGCTCGAACGTGAGCTTGCAGACCGCCTGCCCGTGCTCGATCATGAACGGCACGTCGTGGGCCCGCACCTCGAGAGCTGCCCGCGACCCCCGGAACCGGCCGGCCGGGTCGTACCCGAAGCCCGGGTCGAAGAAGCCCGCGTAGTGCGTCCGGAGCTCCCCGCTCGTCGGGTCGTAGGCCGTCATCTCGGCGGCGAGGCGCGGAGGAATGCTGACCGCCTCGTTGGACATGAGCAGGTAGAACCGTTTGGGCGACAGGATCACCCGATCGCCGGCTTCCCGCACCACCGGGTCCCAGTAGGGCCGCGGGTCGAGCTGGCCCGGGGCGGCCAGGTCGAGGAGGGGGGCGTTCTCGCGCGAGCTGTAGCCGACCCGGCCCGCATCGTCCCCTCGGAGGTCGAGGCCGAGGAAGAGACCGCCGGCGAGCATGAGCTGATCGATGTGGAGCGGGACACCGTCGCGGTAGAGCAACGGCTCCCGCTCGTGCGCCGCGACGATCTCGGCGTCGGTCAGCATCGGTCGCCCGACCGAGAGGCGGAGCTGGTTCAGGGTGAGGTCCTCGCGCACGCGGATCGCGAACGAGAGCGGCACCACCTCGAGGTAGAGCGCACCCCGGTAGCCGTTGGCGATCTCGTCGAACCGCTCGCTGCGGTCGGTGATGACCCGGGTGAAGACGTCAATACGGCCCGTCGAGCTCTTCGGGTTGGCCTTGCCCCGCAACCCTTCGGGTAGGTCGAGGCGTTCCTTCAGCTCGATGAGGTACGGCCGGCCGGCCTCGAGCATGGCGCCTTCACCGCGGAGATCGATCTCGTGCAGGGTGAAGTCCTCCAACTTGTCCTCAACGCTCTCCCTGCCCGGTAGGAAACTGCACCGGATCCGGTAGGCCCGCTCCCCGAGCCGCAGATCGAGGCTGGCCGGCTGGACGTTCGCATCCGGGATCTTGAACCGGCCGGCGTCGATGTACCCGGCCCGGATCGCCACCTCGAGCAGCTGCCCCGGCAGGACGCCGTCGGATCCGAGGGGCAACGCCATCGGGCGCGCCGCCCGCTCCCGTGGTTGGGCCACCGCGTCTCGGTCCGAGGTCACGGCCCGAGCCAACCATGGGCGCACGGTCGGCGGCAAACGCGGGCGGGCGGCCGACCCTGCTGCCGGCGTGCCCTGCCCGGTCCGGCACCCGTCCGGGCCCCCCGCACCCGCTTCAGCCGAGGGCCCGCCCGAGCAGCTCCTCGACCGAATGGAGGCCCGGAGGAGCCGCCGAGCGGATCGCCTCCACCGTCAGCCGCTGCAACAGGTCGTTCACCGGGGTCCCCACTCCGTGCAGTCGCCCGAGCAGCACGATCTCCCCGTTCAGGAAGTCGACCTCCACCGAGCCGGCGCCCCGGGCCAGGCTCTGCCAGGTGGAACCGCCCCCGGCGCGGTTCACCTGTCCGATCGACCCGACCGCCTCCTTCGTCGGGGACAGCTCGCGACGGCGCTCGGCGTCCTCCTCGACGGACGCGAACTCGATCTGCGCCGCGCGCAGGCACGCCTCACCCTCGCTCGTGGCCGCCCGAGCGAGCGCGCTCGCCGAGGTTCCCGGCCCGCAGAGGGCCTCCACCGCGTTGGACAGGTTCATCAACAGCTTGCGGTACTTCCAGCGCATGATGTCGGACCTCGATACCGAACCGAAGGTCGATCCCCTGAGCGCGGTGGCGACAGCGCCCGTCACCTCGTCCTCTCCTCGCGGGAACCGGCCGATGTCGAGCAGTCCGGTGACCGGCGAATAGTGCGATTCGACCCGACCTGGTCGGAGGTACGTGGTGGCGCACATGACGCACATCCCGTAGGTGTTGGCGAAGTGGCGGAGCACCCACCGCTCGTTGTCGACGCCGTTCTGCGCGCACACGACGGGCGTCGCCGGTGGCGCTCGGCCCACCAGCGCCTCCATCGCCGTCATCGTGTGCTGGCCCTTCACCGCCAGCAGGACGACCGGCTCGCCCGACCAGTCCACCCCGTCGGGCGCCGCGACCACGGGAATCCGCAGCGTGGTGCGGCCCTCCGGCGACTCGAGCACCAGGCCGTCCCGGGCGATGGCCTCGCGGTGCGCACCCCGGGCGACGAGTACCACCTCGTGACCACCCTGGTGCAGGCGGGCTCCGACGACGCCGCCGACGGCTCCCGCTCCGTACACGACGAACTTCACTCCGTGATGTTGCCACGTCGTGAGAAGCTGAAGATGTGCAACCGGACGGTCCCACCCCGGCGAGCGAGGCGCCGGGCCCCGGTCACGGGCAACGCGTGACCGCACCCCTGTGGCTCCTGACGTCCCTCGGGGTGCAGGCCGCGTCGGTGCCGATCCGGGCCGTCGGCTCACTGGCCCGACCGGTGCGCGCCGGCATCGGGCGCGACGTCAGGCGGTCCCTCGGGCTCCCCGAGGTTCCCGGACCACGGGTGACAGACCCCGACCTGGCCTTCTACCACCCCGACAGCGTCGTGCGCCGGGTGAACGGGGACCTGCCCGCCATGCTCGTCGGTGGCCTGAGCGCTCTGCTGCTCCAGACCCTCCACCCGCTCGCCATGGCCGGGGTGGCGGAGCACTCCCGTTACCGCGAGGATCCCCTCGGTCGGTTGCGCCGCACGGCGGCGTTCGTCGGCGCCACGACGTTCGGCACCAACGGGCACGCCCACGAGGCGATCGAGCGAGTGAAACAGGTGCACCGCCGGGTGAAGGGCGTCGCTCCGGACGGGCGGCCCTACTCGGCGGACGATCCCGAGCTCGTCACCTGGGTGCACGTGGCAGAAGTCTTCAGCTTCCTGCAAGCGGCTCGACGGTTCGGCCCGATGCGCTTCGGCGCGGCCGAGTGCGACGCGTACTACGCCGAGACCGCCAGGGTTGCCTACGCCCTCGGCGCCGAATGGGCGCCGAGGACCGCCGGGGAAGTCGTTGCGTACTTCCTCCGGGTCCGACCGGAGCTGTACGCGGGACCCCAGGCCTTGGCGGCCCGGGACTTCCTCCTGCGCGGAGTCGGCCACAGGCCCGAGGACCGGGCCGTGCACACCCTCGTCGCCCGAGGCGCGGTGAGCCTCCTGCCGGGTTGGGCCCGGTCGGAGCTCCGCATCCCGACGCCACCGGCGGTGGACCCGCTGCTCGTCGTACCCCTCGCCCGCATCTTCTGCGCCGGGCTGCGCTGGGCTGTCACCTGAACGGAGATCACGTCGGGCAGATCCCCCACTTCGCCTCCCACGCGTAGCCCGGCTCGAGCACCACCAGACCGCTTCCGCTCCGCAGCGCGTTCGGCGGACAGGTCATGGGCTCCACCGCCACGCTCCGGCGGCGGCGGCTCACCTCGTCGACCGTGTCGCCGGTGAAGCACATGAGATGGCCGAAACGGTCGTCCATCCACAATCCCACCGAAGTCTCCTCGTCGGGATTCGTCAGGGTGACCCAGGCCAGACCGTTCTGGTCGCGGACCAGACCGGCGAAGGCCGTGTCGAGGCGCGTCGGGCCGATCGAACGCCCGCCGGTGAAGTCGTACTCCGTGCCGGATACCGGCCGAACCTCGCCGGTCGGCAGGGCACGCTCGTCGAGCACCAACCGCTCGGTCGCCGGCAATTGCAGGATCGTGGTGTCGACGACTTCGGTGCCGACCGTCAGGTAGGGATGGAAACCGAGCCCGAAGGGGAGCGGGCCGAGCCCGACGTTGGTGGCGGTGGTCGAGACGGACAGGCCCTCACGACCCAATCGGTACTCCACCCGCAACTCGAGGGCGAAGGGATAACCCGGTGTCGGGTGGACCTGGCAGGTGAGGGCGACGACGTTCTGCGCGGGAGCATCGGCCTGCCACGGCTGCCAACGGACCAGTCCGTGGATCGCGTTGCCCCGCTCGGGTTCGTCGAGCGGGGCCTGCGCCCGGACTCCGGCGAACTCGTAACGCCCATCGGCCAGCCGGTTGGGCCATGGCGCGAGCACCTGACCTCTCCCGCTCCGTGACCAGTCGTCGGCACCGAAGCCGTCGACGATCACCCGGTCGCCGAGGGTGTAGGAGCGGAGCGTCGCGCCGACCTCGGTGACGACCGCCTGCTGCCTGCCGTGCCCGATGACCCATTGCCGCCCGGTGGGCGACACGGTCGTGGTTCGGGCAGGGACAACGGGCATGGGACCGCCAGTCTCGGAGTACGGGGACGGCGGTATCGTACTGGCGCGTGCGAATCCTGGTGACGAACGACGACGGCGTGCACGCTCCGGGCCTGGCGGCAATCACCCGTGCCCTGGCCGCCTGGTCGGCTCTGAGCCCTGACCAGGACCAACGTCAGGTCATCGTGGCCGCCCCCCTCACCAACCAGAGCGGTGCCGGCGCTGCCATCGGCACCGTGTTCGAACGTGAGTCCGTGGCCTACCGGGCCGTCACCGTGCCCGGGGCCGAGACCGTCCCGGCCTTCGGCCTCGATGCCTCGCCCGCGCTGGCGGTCATCCTCGGCCTGCTCGGTGCGTTCGGGCCGCCGCCCGACCTGATCGTGTCGGGCATCAACCTCGGCGTGAACATCGGGCGGTCGATCCTGCACTCGGGGACTGTCGGCGCAACGCTCACGGGGGCACAGATGGGCACGAGCGGACTCGCCGTCTCGCTTCGGTCCGATGGTGAGCGCCACCACTGGGAGACCGCAGCGGAGGTGGCCGTCTCCTTGTTGCGCGTCCTGTCCGATGCTCCCGCTCGCACGGTCCTGAACCTGAACGTGCCTTCGATCCCATTGCCCGAGCTGCGCGGTATCCGCCGCGGGAAGATGAGCAGCGCCGCGGTGATAAAGGGCGTGACTCGTGTTGAAGACGAAGACGGCGGAACAGACGAGCGCTCGGTCGCCGGTGCAGAACAACCGGAACGCGCGTTCGCTCCCGCAGATCAGCGCGAGCGTGTTCGCGAGAGCGGATCACGACGCGACGCGCGCTCGGGACCGCGCCCGGGCGAAGGAATCATCGTCCTTCATCGCGGAACTGCCGTCCCGTCATTGGGTGACGTCAGTGACGAAGGACCCGACGAGGACGGCGCGCTCGTCGCGGCCGGTTACGCGTCGCTGACGGCGCTCACCGCGATCACCGAGAGCCGCTCGGTCGTGACCGACCGTCTTGTCGCCCGCGCGCTCGCCGACGCGCAGGCCCGTCTGATCGAGGGTTAGGCACCCGTAACGCCGCTCTCCGATCATGAACCGGCTGCCGGCATCGCCACCCGGGTTGGCCGGCTCCTGAGCCGCCGGGACACCGTCAATTTGCACTGGATAGCGGTTCCCGCTACCTTTTGGCCCAAATTCCAACATCGGTGAAGGACCGGTTGGCGGCGCGGAGGCTGCCAGACCGGGGCGACCAGCCCGAGCTTGTCTTGGGCCCTGTCCGATTCGCACGCTCGTTCAGGTATTGACCTGCGGGCCCGTAGCGATAGTGGCGGGTGTTGCAGCCACCGACCCAACCCCCTCTTGCTCGCTCGCGCCCGCACACCCACAGGAGCCGCCACAAGACGCCGAACCAGGGTTTCCCCGTCTGCACCTCGTACGGACCATCAGAAAGTCCCGGACCTTCCGCCCTTTCCGGCGCCGGTCCGCGAGATGAATGCGCCCGACGGTCGCCCTCATTCCCAGGCCATCACGGACCCTCACGGGCTCTTCACGACTTGGAGGAGGCGCAAGATGCGCAAGCACCGATCATACGGCATCACCCTCGCTGCCATCGCGGCAGCGGGGCTGGCTCTTACCCGGGCCGGCACCAACGGCACTGCATTCACCGACGCGGCGATCGCCTTTCACGTCGGAACACATCACACGGCGGTTCAGGCGGCGCACGTCGAACCACGCGCAACTCCGAATCGCAGGGGTTTCGGTTGGCGCAACGTCGCACAGAGCGTGACGTTCAACTCGCGCGGCGGGATCACGACCGAACCGGACATCACCACGCCTCCGCACGGCACCGCGCGACCGAATAGGGCGCTCATCAATTCCGACATGGTTGCGCAGCAGGAGCACCAGCACGAGCTGGCGGCGTTCTTCATGGCTGTGCAAACGAACGAGCAACAGCAGTTCCTCACGGCGATGTACTACCAGCAAGCGCTGTACGACCTTCAGCAATTGGCGATCGCCGTCGACGCGCAGAGGGCGGCAGCCGCTCGGGTCGCAGCGACACCGGCTCCGCCGGCACCCGCGCCCGCTCCGGCGGCCGTGACGGGGAACACCGCCGGCGGCGTGTGGGCAGCCCTGCGGAACTGCGAGTCGGGTGGGAACTACGCCGAGGACAGCGGCAACGGATTTTACGGGGCCTACCAATTCTCGCTGGCGACCTGGCGGGGCCTCGGCTACTCCGGTTACCCGAACCAGGCATCCGCGTCGGCCCAGGACGCCGCCGCGGCGCAACTGCAGGCCCGTAGTGGCTGGGGCCAGTGGCCGGCGTGCTCGCGCCGGTTGGGCCTCTGACGCCGGTGCCGGACCGAGCGCACCGGGCAACGGGCGGGATCCGGCCCGGGTGGCGGAGAAGCGGACCGGGGTGGCCGGAGCGGCCCTGTGTACGCCTCCCTCAGCCGTCGAGGTCGATACGCCCCGTCCGCCGTCGCTTGACCTCGGACCGTTGCCGCTTCTCGTCGAGCCGGCGGGCCCGGGAGCCCTTGGTCGGCTTGGTGGGTCGCCGGGGGACCTCGGTCCGCAACGCCTCGGCGATCCGCTCGGCGAGGCGCTCCATCGCGATCTGCCGGTTCCGGGCCTGCGAGCGGTCGGCGGACGACGTGGCTCGGACGACCGGGCCGAGGCGCTCGAGCAACCGTGCCCGCTGGCGCGGCCCGAGCGACGGGGAGGCCGACACGTCGAACCGCACTTCCACCCGGCTGCTCGTCTTGTTGGCGTGCTGACCCCCGGGGCCCCCGGGGGTCGAGGCGCGCCAGGACACTTCGGCGAGCGGTATCGACAGGGACCGGCTCACGCGCAGCCACCCCTCACCGACCCGTCGCCCTTCCTCTGCCACCATCGCAGCGTAGAGCCGCCCGCTCCCGTGGGACCAAGATCGTGCGCCCCCACTACGATCCCACCCATGGAGCACCACCCCCACGGACGGTTCGGCCCGGTCCTGTCGGTCCCTCCGCCCGGCAACCGGACGCCACAACGGCCCTGAGCCGGCCACGGTCCGCACCGACCATGCCCAAAACGCCGACCGGCGCTCGTCGACGACAACGGGTCGGCGCCTACGGCATCTGCGTCAACGCCGACGACCAGGTGCTCCTGACCCGGGCCGCTCCCTCGCTCTCCGTCGCCGGGCGCTGGTTCCTGCCGGGGGGAGGCATCGACCACGGCGAAGACCCCCGGCAGGCCCTTCTGCGGGAGGTCACCGAGGAGACGGGGCTCCGGGTTGAGGCCGGGGCCCTGCTGGGTGTCCTCTCGGACGTCGTCGACCTTCCCGACGGCTCCGGCCTGCACACGATCCGCATCATCTTCGCCGTCGACCGGTGGAGCGGGACACTGCGGCCCGAGACGAACGGCTCGACCGACGACGCACGATGGGTACCGGTGGAGGCCGCCCTGTCGATGCCGGTGCTCCCCTACGTCCGGACGGCGTTGACCCGGCTCCGGCCGGGGGACCATGGTGTGGTTGCAGAGCCCGCTCGGGAGCAGACGGATGACCGACCGATCCGATGATCAGCCCGCGCGGCGGTGATCATCGGTCGGAGCGTTGAACGGCTCCCCTCGGTCCGTCAGACCTTGCCCGACCAGTCGGCTGCGTTTCGCACGACCTCGCTGAAGGGCCGGTTGCTGTCGAAGCTGGGCTCGCGGGGAAGTCCGAGGACGCGCTCGCCGATGCCGTTGCGCTGCATCTCGTTGGTCCCACCGGCAATCGACATGATCCGGCTGTTCAGGTAATTGATCGACGTCTTCATCCCCTCGACGTCCCCGCGCTCCCACACGAGGGCACGGCCCCGGCCGACGTCCATCGCTATCCGTCCCCGTAGCGGGTCGAAGGTTCCCCTCGCGAGCTTCCCGTACGAGGCGATGCCCGCCGGGTCGCCCCTGCCTGCCCGGATGAGCCCGACGATCCTCTGGCCGAGCTG
This sequence comes from Acidimicrobiales bacterium, assembly GCA_035532415.1. Classification (GTDB taxonomy): domain Bacteria; phylum Actinomycetota; class Acidimicrobiia; order Acidimicrobiales; family RAAP-2; genus DATKRB01. The sequence continues at coordinate 18,373 of DATKRB010000069.1, forward strand.
GGCCACGGCGAAGTCGTTCACGTGGGCTCTGGCGATCTGCTGGCGGACGTGGGGGTCGCTTTCCCTGCCGACCTGCCGGGCCAGCTCCACCAGGTCCGGCGCCAGCTTCCGGCGGCCCTGTGGGCGGGGCACCTCGTCGCCGGAGGCGCCACGCTCAAAGACGAGGAGGGTCTGGGTGACCGTCCAGCCATGGTTCACCTCGCCGATGACCTCGTCGTCTCCGACGTGGACGTCGTCGAAGAACTCCTGGCAGAACTCGGCGTCGCCGTTGATCTCCCGGACCGGCTGCACGGTGACCCCCGGCATGTCGATCTTCACCCCGAACCAGGTGAGCCCCCGGTGCTTGGGGACATCCCAGTCGGTCCGGGCCAGGCACATGCCGTAGTCGGCGTAGAAGGCGCCGCTCGACCAGATCTTCGATCCGTTCAGGACCCACTGGTCACCGTCGCGAGTGGCGCGGGTGGTGATGCCGGCAAGGTCCGAGCCCGCACCCGGCTCGGAGAAGAACTGCACCCAGAGCTCCTCGCCGGCGAGGATCTTGGGGATATGGCGCCGCAGGAATTCCGGTGAGCCATGAGCCAACATGGTGCGCCCGCAGACTCCGAACGTGGTGCCGCCGGCCACACCGAAGTCGGGCGTCACGTACGGGCGGGACTCCTCAACGAAGACCCGCTCGTGAGCCGGGGTGAGCCCCTGCCCTCCGTACTCCGCGGGCCACGCGATGCCCGCGTACCCCCCGTCGAACAGCTTGCGCTGGATCACCCTCTGCTCCGCAATGCCTTCGACCGTCTTGTGGTCGACGCCACGGAGCCTGGTGACCGCCGACGGGTCTCGCCGCTCGAGGTTGGCCGGCAGCCATTCGCGTACCTTCGCCCGGAAGTCGTCGAGCCCGATCGGATCGCTCATGCTCATCCCTCCTAAAACCCGTGAACCCGGCAGAGGCGCTCGCGGTGCCACGATGGATCGCCGTACAGATCCGCGTCAGCCGTGAGGCGGCGGAGGTAGAGGTGCTGATCGTGCTCCCACGTGAAGCCGATACCGCCGAACGTCTGGAAGCAGTTGTGGGCCAGCTCGATACCGCTGTCGCCGACGAACGCCTTCGCCATGCTGACCACCTCGGCCGTGTCGTCGGTCCGGTCCTGCACGGCGTCCGCCGCGGCGGCCACCAGGGCCTTGCTCGTCTCGAGCAGGAGGCTCGTGTCGGCGAGCAGGTGTTTCACGGCCTGAAACGACCCGATCGGCCGGCCGAACGCGGTCCGCACCTTGGCGTAGTCGAGCGCGACCTCGAAGTCACGGTCCATCGCGCCGACCGACTCGGCCAGGGCGAGCACCAGGGCGATCTGGAGCTGGCGTTCGATCGCCGGCGCGGCGCCACCCGCCTCACCCACCACCGACGAGGCGGGAACCTGCACGTCCGTGAAATCGACGGTGCAGAACCTCCTGGTGAGGTCGAGACCGTCGAGGATGGTGACCTTCATGCCCGGCGCGTCGCCGGGAACCAGGAACTGCGTGAGTGACCCTTCGGACCCGGCCGTGACCAGGAGCCAGTCCGCGAGATGGGCATCCTGAACCAGCCCCTTGGTCCCGTTCAGGGAGAACCCGCCGCCCCGCTCCTCGACCCGGACCCCGGCGCCCGGCTCCCAGCTCCCCGACGGGTCGGCCAGGGCCCAGGTGACGACCGTCTCGCCCCCGACGATCGCCGGCAGGACCTTTGCCCGCTGGTCCTCGTTGCCCTGGGCGCCGAGCGCCCAGGCGACCACGTTCCCGGGTACGAACGCGGACGGTTGGAGATACCGTCCCCGCTCCACGGCGACGATGGCCGCGTCGACCACCCCGCGACCCGAGACGCTCCCCCCGCCGTCCTGCTCGGGCACGAGCATGGCGAACCAGCCGAGCTCGGCCGCCTGCCGGGCATACTGGGCGTCGGCTCCCGTGTCGGTCTCGGACAGCTCGCGCACCGTTTGGAGCGGGCACCGGGCCTGAATGAACCGCGCCGTCGTCTCGCGCAGGAGCTCCTGATCCTCACTCAGTCCCAGATCCACCCGTCCAACCCCCTCACCCCGTCGTTGAGCCTGCACCCTGCCGTGCGAAGGGGTCGGAGTGCCGAGCGCCGGTTCCGGCCCGGAATGCATTTGCACCGCGGACAAATGTATATCGACGCGCCCCGCGGTGCCAGCCTGCGGCGGGCTCAGGAGGAGTCGCCGGGACCCGGGAGCACCACGGCCGGCGCCCGGTTCCCGTTCGCGAGGACGGTCTGGTCGTCACCGGCACCATCGGGCGCCACCAGGTCCGCCGAGGCCTTCCCGGCCACGACGAGCTCGTCGGGCACGGCCGCTCCGGCCCGCTCACCGGCCGACGTCTTGCCGGTGCGCATGGTCCCGACGGCGTCGGCGTCGTGAATGAAGAATGCCGCGAGCACACCGAGGAGGGCGATCCCCGAGGCGGTCAGGAAGGCCACGTGGTACCCGGTGAGATCGGACCCGGTTGCTCCTCCGGCGGCGTGAATGCCGGCCGCCGCGAAGACGGTGGTCAGGATGGCCACACCGAGAGCGCTCGCGAGCTGCCGGGTCGCGTTGAAGAACCCCGAGGCCCTGCCCGTCGAGGCCGGGGAGATCGTTGCGAACGCCGCCGCCTGCGACGGGACCATCACGTGCGCCATGCAGAGACCGAGGAGCAGCAACAGCACCCGCATATACCACAGGGTGGTGCCGTGGTCGGCCAGGCTCATCAGCGCGGTCACCCCGGCCACCCCGGTCAGCCCGGCTGCGATCACCCGGCGGGGTCCCAGATGGGCATAGACGCGAGCGGCGATCTGGGCACCGATCATCACCCCGATGGCCTCGGGGAACGTGCTCAATCCCGAGACCAGCGCCGACTTGCCGAGCCCGTACTGAAAGAAGAGGGCCACCAGATAGAGGCTGCCGAGGAACGCCGCCATGCCGAAGACGATCACCAGCGACGTCGTCCGGAACAGCCGGTCTCTCAGCAGGCGGAGATCGAGCAGGGGCTCGGGGGTGCGGAGCTCCCACCACACCAGGGTGGCGGTCAGCACCAGGCCCGTGAGCCCGGACACGATGATCTGCGTCGACGCCCAACCCTTCGCCGGCCCTTCGCTCACCGCGTACATCAGCGAGGCGAACCCCACCCCCGACAGCACGAAGCCGGCGGCATCGAAGCGCCCCGGCTCGGGCTCACGGTGCTCGTGCAGGAAGAACAGGCCGAAGAGCACGGCGGCGGCGCCGATGGGCAGGTTGACGTAAAAGACCCAGCGCCACGAGAGCTGGGTCACGAGGAGCCCGCCGACCACCGGACCGAGCGCCGGCGCGCACGCCGTCGGGATGATGAGGATCCGGGCGGCGCGTACCCGCTCGGCAGGCGGGAAGGTCCGGTAGAGCATCGCCATCCCGACCGGCGTGAGCATCCCGCCACCCACGCCTTGCAGGATCCGGAAGATCACGAGCTCGGTGAGGCTGTGGGCCTGCCCGCACAGGGCGGAGGCGACGGTGAAGATGGTTATCGCGCTGAGGAGGACGCGCTTGGTCCCCAGGCGGTCGCCGAGCCAGCCCGACGCCGGGATGAACACCGCCAGGCTGACGAGGAAGCTGGTGACGACGACATCGACCTGAGCGGGCGGGACGGAGAACTCGCGGCCGATCGTGGGCAGTGCCACGTTCACGATGGTGATGTCCATGATCGCCATGAACATGGCCAGGACGTACACCACGCTGACGCTGATCTTCGGATCGATCTGCCTCCGTGCCATCGCCCTCTCGTCTGTCGTCACGTGGTCGGTCCGCCGGTCGGGCCGGGATCCACTCCGGCCGCTCCGGAGCTCCCTGCGCAAATGATCCCACCCCCGGCACCCTCTGCGAGTACAGCATGTGCCTGCCGGGGCGGATTCTGCCATTCCGCCGGCGGAGACGTCGCCGTGAAACGCCAGCTCAGAGGTCCTCGTGCAGCTCCGGGCCGGATTCGCGCCCTTCCCGCGGCGATCTCGACGGGCACCCCTGACAGCAATCGGTGCGGGTTTGGCGCGATCCTGTTGCCAGGCGTTCCCGATCCGGGAGGTGGGCAATGCGAGATGGCGTGCACGATCCCCACAGCAATGGTCAGCTCGACCCGCTCCTTCGGGAGCTGTTGGACTTCGGGCTGGTGGAGCTCGACCCATCCGACGGCAGCTGGCACCTGAGCGAGTCCGCCCGGCAGCGGTTGAGCCTGCTGGCGGTGCCGCCCCCGCCGGCGGAGAAGATCGTGTACTTCGGGCACCGTTGCACCTCTTGCGGCCAGATCCGGCCCACCCGGTTCCGGGCAGAAGGGTACGTCTGCGACGAGTGCACGGGGAGAGCTCCGGTTGCTGACTGGGTGGAGCCCCTCCCCAGGGCGCCAGGCCTGACGGCCTGACCTCCCGGGCTCTCTCGACCGCCCGCCGTGACCCGGCTGCTCTTCGTGCACCACACGGCGTCCCCGAACATGCACGCCATGGCCCTGGCGGCCGGCGAGGGCGCCCGGGACCCCGCCATCGAAGGTGTGGAGCTGGTGGACCGGCCTGCGCTGTCGGCAACGGCATCGGACGTCCTGGCCGCCGACGGGTTCCTCCTGGGCAGCCCGGTGAACCTCGGGTACGTGTCCGGGGCCCTCAAGCATTTCTTCGATCAGATCTACTACCCCTGCCTCGAGGCGACGAGGGGCAGGCCCTTCGGCGTGTACCTCCACGCCAACGACGACGCCACCGGGGCGCTGCGGGCCGTCGAAGCCATCACCACCGGACTGGGGTGGCGACGAGCACAGCCGCCGCTGGTCGTCACCGGCCGGCCCGGCCCCGACGACCTGGCCGCGTGCCGCGAGCTGGGGGCCGCACTGGCCGCCGGCCTGTCACTCCCCTGATGCCTTCGGGCCGGGCACCGGTGCGCGAGACTCCCCCCCTGATGACCAACCGATTCGTCCGAATGCTCGATCTGACCACCGGCCCACCCGGCGCCGACGGTGCCGACCACTTCGTCGCCACGCCGCCCGGAGAGGGCTTCCTGTTCGGGGGCTTCACGATGGCCCTCGGCCTGCAGGCGGCGGCCAGGACCACCGACGCCGCGTTCGTGCCCAAGTCCCTCCATACCCTCTTCCTCCGGCCCGGGGCGTGGGGTCCCAAGCTCGACCTGTTGGTGACGAGGGTCAACGACAGCCGCTCCTTCGCCATCCGCCGGGTGGCCCTCACCCAGGCCGACCGGACGGTGGCCGAGGTCACGGCCACCTTCCACCTTCCGGAACCGGGCGAGGACCGCCAGCACGCGGAGCTGCCCGACGCGCCTGCCCCGGACACGCTCGACCCGACGAACCCCCTGCTGCCGGTGCCCGAGATCATGGAGATCCGCCCGGTCACGCCCTTCGACCGGCTGGTGGGCGAGACCGCCCACCCCTACTGGGCGAGGTTTCCCGACCTGCCCGCCGACGATTCGCTCGTGCAGTCCTGTGCCGTCACCTTCGTGTCCGACTACATGGTGATCTTCACACCGTTCCCGAAGGGCTCGGAGGGCGGCTCCGAGTACCTGTCGAGGACGCTCAGTCATTCCCTGTGGTTCCACCGCCCTCCGGTCGGCGAGTGGCTCCTGCTGTCGTCGACGCCCCTGACCATCGGCGACGGCCGCTTCACCAGCCAGGGCACGGTGCACGACCGGCAGGGGGGGCTCGTCGCCTCCTTCGTGCAGGAGGGCATCCTCCGGCCGCAGTGACCCGGGTGCCCGGGGAGGCCAGGACGGCCTCGGCTTACGCCGGGGAGGCCAGGACGGCCGGGTCGAAACGGAAGAGCCCGGCCGCCGTGTCCCGGAAGATCTTCTCGGCGACGCCGGGCCCGAGCGGAGCACCGAGTCGGTCCACCGTGTCTCGCGAATGAGGGTACGTACCCTCCTCGTGGGGGTAGTCCGAGCCCCAGAGGAGGGCGTCAGGTCCGGTGATATTGATGTTCTGCATGCCGACCGGGTCGTCCTGAAACGTCGCGTGGACCTGTCGACGGACGTAAAAGCTCGGCTTCTCCTCGAGCTTCGGCGTGATGGCCGGCTTCGGCGGACGGTTCACACCGGCGGTTCGCCCCGAGCCCATGTTCTCCGTCGTCCCGTAACGCTCGAAGGACTCGGTGTAGTAGTCGATGGTCTCCATCACCCAGGGCAGCCAGCCCACGTTGTACTCGACGAAGACGACGTGAAGGTCGGGATGGCGCTCGAGCACGCCGGACGTGGCGAGCAGGGTGGCCGTCCTCGGCCCGATCGACTGCGTGGCCAAGAGGTTCGCCACCGTCGCCCCGGGGCCGCGGTACCAGATCATGCTGTGCCCGGTGCCCTGATGCATCACCACGGGGAGCCCCGCCGCCTCGATCGCCTCCCAGAGCGGCTCCCATTGGCGGTGGTTGTAGGACGGCTCCGCCACGGTCGGGAGCATCGCCGCGCCCAGCCCGAGCTCGCCGATGTGCGCGACCTCGTCGAGCGCGTCCTCGATCCGCCACGTCGGGACGATGCCGGCACACCTGAACCGTGGGGACTGGCGCTCGAGCTGTTGGTGGACCCAATCGTTGTAGATCCGGCACGAGATCCTGCCGTCCTCCGGGTCCTGCAGCATCCAGACGTACAGCCCGATGGTGGGGAAGATGCACTCGCCGGCGATGCCCTCCTCCCGCATGACCCCCAGGCGGTGCCCGGGTTCGGTCGCTGCCAGGCGATCCACCTCGGACGTGCCCGCCTTCCCGATGTGCGAACCGTCGAGGATGAGCGACCAGCCCCCGTCCTCGGTCGATTGGATGCCCCGCATCGCGCGGGCGCGCATCGGGGCCGGAAGGTTGGCGCTCCAGAGGTCCCGTGGCTCGTTCACGTGCGAGTCCGCCGAGATCATCCCCAACGACGACGTAGCCACGACACCCTCCATCGACGGGTGGTTCACTTTCCGGTCCCGTGCACCGACCGGCCACGGGATGCCGCCGGCTCCGGCTAGCGGACCCGATTCTACACGATGCTCGGTCAGCGACGGGTCCACCGCATTGACTCATCAGAAACCTCCGCGTAGCCCCATTCGTTGACTCATCTCGAAATGCCCGCCTGGGGGCATCCGCGAGATCGCCGACATTGCCGGTTACGCCCCGGCGATGGAGCTTTCGATGGGACAGCGCAAGGCA
>DATKRB010000070.1:0-45738 GCA_035532415.1 Acidimicrobiales bacterium
ACCTGCTCGGGCAGGTCGACGTGGTGCGCCGCCATCTCCGAGATGTGCACCAGGCCCTCAATGCCGTCCCCGACCTGCACGAAGGCGCCGAACGGCACCAGCTTCGTGATGCGGCCGTACACGAGCTGGCCCACCTGGTGACCGTCGGCGAACTCCTGCCACGGGTCCTGCTGGGTGGCCTTGAGCGACAGACTGATCCGCTCCTTGTCGAGGTCGACGTCCAGAACCTCCACATCGATCTCGTCGCCGACCTGCACGACCGAGGAGGGATGGTCGACGTGCTTCCAGCTGAGCTCGGACACGTGCACGAGCCCGTCCATCCCGCCGAGGTCGACGAAGGCACCGAAGTTCACGACCGAGGAGACCACGCCGTGCCTGCGCTCACCCGGACGCAGGTTGGCGAGGAAGTCGCTCCGCTGCTCCTTCTGCGCTTCCTCGAGCCAGGCCCGGCGGGACAGGACCACGTTGTTGCGGTTGCGGTCCAGCTCGATGATCTTCGCCTCGATGATCCGGCCGACGTAGGGCTGGAGCTCGCGCACCCGCCGGAGCTCGACGAGGGAGGCGGGCAGGAAGCCCCGAAGACCGATGTCGACGATGAGCCCTCCCTTGACCACCTCGATCACCGGGCCCTTCACCATCTGGTCGGTGTCCTTCAGCTTCTCGATGGTGGACCAGGCCCGCTCGTACTGGGCGCGCTTCTTCGACAGGACGAGCCGCCCCTCCTTGTCCTCCTTCTGGAGCACCAGCGCCTCGACGTGGTCGCCGAGGGACACGATCTCCTCGGGATGCACGTCGTTGCGGATGGAGAGCTCCCGGGCCGGGATCACTCCCTCGGACTTGAACCCGATGTCGAGCAGCACCTCGTCGCGATCGATCTTGACGACGGTGCCCTCCACGATGTCACCGTCGTCGAACTCGACGATGGTGCCGGCCATCACGTCCTCGAGCTGCAGGACCCCCAGGTCGTCCTCGGTGATCCTCCGGGGCACGTAGTTGCCTTCGGGATCGAAACTGCCCATGGGCTCGTCGGACAGCAGAAGGGTGGAGCGCTCGTCGGACATGAAGGACTGCTCGCTTTCGGATGGGATCGATCGCACCGGGATCTGAGAGGCGACGGGGTGCCCGGCCGCCGGCGCCGACCAGGCACCGCAGCGTACCACCGGTAGGACGCTCAACCTCCCTTGGCCGCGGCCCACGAGTCGCCCCACGCCATGGAGACCCGGAGCGGCACCGACAGCTCGGCGGCCCCGATGAGGGCCGACTCGGTCAGGCCCGCGACCGTGTCGTCCTCGCCTCCGGCGACCTCGACGATCACCTCGTCGTGGACCTGCAGGACCAGGCGGCTCGCGAGCCCGCCGGACTCGAGGGAGCCGTCGAGGCGGACCAGGGCGGCTTTGAACAGGTCGGCGGCCAGACCCTGGATCCCGGCGTTCATGGCCTGGCGCTCCGCCGCCTGGCGGACCCGGTAATTGCGGTCGGCCAGCTCGGGGAGCGGCCGTTTGCGCCCGAGCTCGGTCCGGGTGAACCCGCGGGCCCGGGCTTCGGCGACCGTCTGCTCCATGTACCGCTTCACCTGGGGGAACGCGTCGAAATACCGGCTCATGATCTCGTTGGCCTCGTCGACCCCGGTGGCCAGGCGTCGGGCCAGCCCGAAGGCCTCCATGCCGTAGGCGAGCCCGTAGGAGACCATCTTGGCCCGCTCACGCTGGGTTCGCGTCACCTCTTCGGCGGGCACGCCGTACACGCCGGAGGCCACGGCCCGGTGCACGTCCGCCCCCGTCCGGAAGGCCTCCACCAGACCGGGGTCGCCCGACAGGTGGGCGATGACCCTCAGCTCCACCTGGTCGTAGTCCGCGACGAGGAAACGGAACCCCTCGGCCGGGATGAAGGCCCGGCGAAAACGGCGACCTCCCTCGGTGCGCACCGGGATGTTGTGGAGGTTGGGACGGTCCGAGGAGAGCCGGCCGGTGCGGGCGACGGTCTGGCGGAAGGACGCGTGGATCCGCCCGTCGGCCGCCACCTCGGCGAGGAGGGCCTCGCCGTAGGTGGAGCGCAGCTTCTCCACCTCGCGGTAGCGCAGCAGGGTCTCGACGACGGGATGGGCGTCTCGCAGGGACTCGAGGGTGGCGGCGTCGGTGGAGTAGCCCGTCTTCGTCTTGCGCCCGGGGGTGAGCCCGAGCTCGTCGTACAGCACGGTCCGCAGCTGCGGCGTCGAGTTCACGTTGAACGGATGACCCACGAGCCGGTGGATCTCGGATTCCAAGGCCTTCACGTCGGCTGCCAGCTCGTCGGCGATACGCCGGAGCTCGCCGGTGTCGACCCCGATCCCCGCGACCTCCATGCGGGCGAGCACACGGACCAGGGGGCACTCCACCTCGTCGTGGAGGGAGAGGAGGCCGTCCTCCTCGAGCCTGAGGCGCAGGGGGGCGACCAGGCGGGCGATGGTCGCGGCCTCGGTCGCCGCCCGGGCCCCGACGTCCTCGGACCCGGCGCCCAGGGCCAGCTGTCCGGGCGGCGTGCCCACCGGCGCGGCGCCGGGCGGCGTGCCCACCGGCGCGGCGCCGGCCAGAGGGGCTCCGGCGACGGACTCCAGCGAGTAGTCGCCGGTGGAGGGATCGAGCAGGTAGGCGGCGACGGCCGTGTCCATCACCAGCCCGGTGCAGTCGACCCCCATCGGCAGGAGGGAGCGGAAGAGCTCCTTCACCTGGTGGCCGGCAACCGGAGCGGCGGCCAGCGCCTCCCCCAGGGCCCGGCGGCCTGCGTCCTCTGCCAGCACGGAGCCGGCCACCCAGACCCCGCCATCGCCGGCCACCAACGCCACCCCCGAGAGCGGAGCGCGCCCGGCGGTCCCCTCCCAGCGCCCGGCTACCGCCAGCACACCGCCGTCCACCGCCGCGACCCGCTCGGCGATCGCCGCCACCGCGCCGGCGGCGTCGTCCGGCCGGAGCAGCGACGTGGGCGGTCCCGTGGGGACCAGGGGCCCGCCGCCGGCCGCGCCGGCGGGATCTCCCGTGGCCACCGTGGGTGCCGGGGGGGGTCCGTCTCCCATGGACCCAGGGGGCGCCGCGTCACCCGGGGCCGCCGGGGGCGCCGCGTCGCCCGTGGCCGCCGGTGGCGCCGCGTCGCCCGTGGCAATCACTGCGGCCGGCCCTCCGGGCAGCTCCGAGCCGGGTCCGGGGGGGCCGAGAGCGCCCTCCTCGAGCAGCGGGGCGATGCGCTGCCACAGCGTGCGCAGCTCGAACGCACCGAAGGTGGCCTCGGCCTCGCGGAGATCCCAACCGCCGAGTTGCAGATCCTCCACCCGGACCGCCAGCGGCACGTCGCGCACGAGGGGGATGACCCGGGCGTTGGCAAGGGCAACCGCCTGGTGGGCGATCAGGTTCTCCCGCAACTTCGGTGAGAGCGAGCCGACGTTGGCGAAGATGCCGGCGAGGTCGCCGTAGGTGCCGAGGAGCTTGGCCGCGGTCTTCTCCCCCACGCCCGGGACCCCCGGCAGGTTGTCGGAGGGATCGCCCCGCAGCGCGGCCAGCATGGGGTAGCTCTCCGGGCGGACGCCGGTCCGCTCGATGATGCCCGCCTCGTCGTAGAGGGCGTAGTCGCTCACTCCCCGCCGGTTGTAGAGGACCCGTACGTACGGGTCCTCCACCAGCTGAAAACAGTCGCGGTCCCCCGTCACCACCACCACGGGACAGTGACGGTCCCTCGCCTCGGTGGCCAGCGTGGCCAGCACGTCGTCGGCCTCGTAGCCGGGCGCCTCCACCACGGGGACCGCCAGCGAGCCCAGGACCTCACGCACCATTTCGAACTGCGGGAGGAGGTCCTCGGGGGTCTCGGCCCGTCCGCCCTTGTAGTCCGGTACCAGCTCGTCGCGGAACGTCCCCCCCGGCAGGTCGAAAGCGACGGCCAACGAGGAGGGCCGATGATCGCGCACCAGGTTCACCAGCATCGACACGAACCCGTGCAGGGCGTTGGTCACCGTGCCGTCCCGGGTGGCCAGGTCGGCCGGGAGCGCGAAATAGGCCCGGAACGCCAGCGACATCCCGTCGAGCAGGAACAGGGGCCGCTCTCCGGACGGGGGCTCGCTCACCGGGTCAAGGGGTGATCGAGCCGTCGACGATCCGCTGGGCGATCTCCCTCATCTTGGCCCGTGAGCGCATCGCCGTCTGCTGAACGAAGGAGAACGCGTCCCCTTCGCTGAGCCCGTCGCGGTCCATGAGGAGCGCCTTGGCCTCGTCGACGACCCGGCGGGTGGCGATCTTGTCCTCGGCCGCGCCGTCCTCGCTCCCCGATGCCACCTCCTCGTCGATGGCCCATTCCTGCCGGCAGCGGGCCAGCACGCCCTCGATCGCCGGCAGCAGCTCGGTCCGGCGGAAGGGCTTGACCAGGTAGGCGGCGACGCCCGCGTCGCGGGCGTCCTCGATGAGGTCCCGCTGGCTGAAGGCGGTGAGCACGAGCACGGCGACCTTGTGGCGTGACGTGATCTGGCGGGCGGCACGGACGCCGTCCATGCCGGGCATCTTCACGTCGAGGATCACGAGGTCGGGCCGGTGGACGTCGACCAGGGCGACCGCCTCGTCCCCCCGCGCCGTCTCGCCCACGACGAGGTAGCCCGCGGTCTGGAGGATCTCCTTCAGGTCGAGGCGGATGATGGCCTCGTCCTCGGCGATGACCACCCGGGTCACGGACGTGCCGGGGTCCGGTCGGCCGTCGGCAGGGCTCAACGGGGCCCGGTCCCGACGTGGTCGAGCAGCTCGTCACGACGACGCTGCAGATCCGCCACCGTCGAGGCAAGGGCCTCGCGTGCCCGGGTCAGGACGTCTGCATGGCGTTGGGCCTCCCCGTACTCGCGGGCCGCCAACGGGGTCTCCGACACGAGGGAGCGGAGCCTCGCCTCTTCGGCGGCGTCGGTCACGACGTCGAGCTGCTCGTCGATGACGGCCAGCTCGCTACGGGCCCGGACCAGGCGGTCGTGGACGTCGCTGATCCGTCGCTCGAGGAGGAGGCGTTGCATGGTCCGGTGATTCTACGCCGCGGGGATCCCGCGAGGATCCTCGCGGGATCCCCGGTTCCGGCAGCCTCACGGCGTGTACGGAACCCAGACCGTCCGAGCCGCATCCGAGCAGGCCAGGAGCATTGCGGGGTCTGGCTCGGGGGCGATCCCGGGAGCGTCGTGAACCTCCACCCGACCCCCCTCCACCACCGGGTAGGCAAAGGGGTCTGCGCTCAGGTAGTCGGCCGGGGCCGAGAGGTCCCCGGGCAGCGTGAAACCGGGAAGGGTGGCCAGCGCGGCGTTGGCCGAGCGCCCCAGCCCGCTCTCGAAGAAGCCGCCCACGAAGGCGTCCACCCCGGACGCCCGGCAGGACTCCTGTGCGAGCCGGGTGGCGAACACGCCGCCGAGCCGTGACGGCTTCAGGCAGGCCACCGAACAGGCGCCGTAGCGAATGGCGTCGGCCAACCGCCGATTGGTGCCGAGGGATTCGTCGAGGCAGATCGGCGTCGCGATCCGACCAGCGAGGATGGCGTGCGCGGCGAGGTCCCCGGGCGGCAGCGGCTGCTCCACGCAGACCAAGGCGAGGTCGTCGAGCGCGGCCAGCCGGCCCGCGTCGTCGATCCCTTGCGACCCGAGCCGGTACGCGCCGTTGGCGTCCGCTTGGAGCTCGAGGTCGGGATGCTCTCGGCGCACGGTCGCCAGCGGGCGCACGTCCCAGCCCGGCTCGATCTTGACACGCACGCGGGAGAACCCTCTCGACACCTGTTCGTCCACCGAGTCGACCAGTGACCGCGGCTCACGGTCGGGGGGGATCCCCACCATGGCGCCGGCGCGGACGCGGAGCCCGGCGCCCTTACCCGCGCCGCCCGCAGCGCCCGCGTCGAGGGCTCCGGCCCAGTTGAGACGCCGGGCGAGGGAGATGCCATCGGAGCGGAGCTCGGCATCGAGCACCGCCATCTCGAGCGCGGCCGCAGCCATCCTGTCCACCGGGACCCCGGCGAAGAGCGTGGCGATCCGCGACGCCTCTGGGAGGTGGCCGCCCCGGGCACGGGTCGCCCGGAACAGGCGGGCAACCGCGTCGCCGGCGAGCTTCGTCCAGACGGCGCCGATCGGGGGATCGACGAGCGTCCCGTCGGCCAGGGCCCCGCACTCACCCCAGCCCTGGGCGGACTCGGTGACCACCCTGACCAAGGCGAGAGGCCGGTCCCTGTGGGTCCCCGCCGCTGTACCGACCGGACGCCGCATCTGCAGCTCGACCCACCGGAGCTCGACGCCGGCCAGCTTCATGCGCTCGCCCGCCGTGCGGGTCCCCCGCCCCTATAGTCTCGGTCCCCCGGCCCGGATGGCGGAATCGGTAGACGCGGAGGCCTCAAAAGCCTCTGTCCGAAAGGGCGTGCGGGTTCGAGTCCCGCTCCGGGCACCGCATCGACCCTGGTCACCGGCGGTGCACCCCCTCCGGAGACGGCTTCCGAGGTCACAGTTTGGTCACGATTACCGTCATGCTCTCCCCTGTCGCGAGGGTGGACTTCTCGCCGAGACAAGCCCATACGACGATCTTGCCATCATGAGAAGTACTTTCGGACCGGTGATGCCGAAACTACCGGGGCAGGCGCGGGTGGCTTCATTGCCGGGGGTGACGGAAGTGGCTTCGCTGCTCGGGATCGGTCGGCAGCCCGGGCGACCGGTCGGGAGATCGAGGGAGACCGGTGACGAGGCCTGACCGCCGGGTGGGAGAGCTCGAGAACGGCGAGGGCCGAACGGAGGATGCGCTCGAGGCTGTCTACGCCGCCCAGACGAACCTCTGGACCGCGGTGGGAAAGGCTCGACAGATGGGATTGAGCTGGGAAGACATCGGAGCTTCCCTGGGGCTCAGCGGCAGCGTGGCACACCAGCGATACGCCCATTGGATTCCATCGGAGGCGGCAACCGAGGGTACGCCGTGAGCCCCTCCCTCGCCCGTTATATCCGCCTGCGACAATGCACGATGAGGAGCCCGGATCGGCTGGTCGATCGGGTGCGAGAGGAGCGTTCATGGCCCGTCCCAAGTCACTGCGCGGTCAGCTGTACCGAGCCGCCCGCGAGCTCGGCAACGTGCAGGCCGCGAGCAGGGGCCCGTCCGCCTATGGTCGGCGGGTGGTGAGGCGCAGCGTCTACCGGTCGACCAACCGGGTGACGGGGAGCTTCCTGCGGGGCCTGGGGCTCCAGGAACGCCGCCTGTAGCACCACCATCCGGCGCCCGAACATCCGGCGGGCGGCGACCTGGCAGGCGGTGAGGTGCAGCCGTCCGCCCTCTTCGATCCAACCCACGTCAGCGGTCCGGAACCACCCTCCGGGGAGGAACGCGGTTGTCGAGCCGGCGCCTGCTCAGGGTGCGGCAGGCACCGGACGGATCACAACCGCTCGACGATCGTCCCGGTGCCGAGCCCTCCCCCGCAGCACATGGTGACCAGCCCGTACCGCCCGCCGGTGCGCTCGAGCTCGTGCAGGACCTTGGTCAGGAGGATCGTCCCGGTGCCCCCGAGCGGGTGGCCGAGGGCGATCGCCCCCCCGTTGACGTTCACCTTTTCGGGATCGGGGCGGAGCTCCTCCTGCCACGCCAGCACGACTGCGGCGAAGGCCTCGTTCACCTCGAACAGGTCGATGTCGTCGATCGAGAGGCCCGAACGCTCGAGGAGCTTGCGCGTGGCGGGGATGGGACCGGTCAGCATGAGCACCGGGTCGCTGCCGACGAGGACCGACTCGACGATCCTGGCCCGGGGGCGCAGGCCCAGCTGCTCGGCGCGTCCGGCCTCCATGAGCAGCAGGGCGCCGGCACCGTCCGAGATCTGCGACGACGTGCCGGCGGTGTGGAAGGCCGGGGAACGGTCGCGCAGGTTCGGCTTCAGGTTGGCGAGCCCGTCGAGGGTGGTCTCCCTCATCCCCTCGTCCCGATCGACGACCTTGTTCCCGACGACGGCGCCCGTGTCGTCGACCGCCGGCGCCGAGACGGGGATGATCTGGCCGTCGAACCGGCCCTCGTTCCACGCCCGGGCCGCTCGGTCCTGGGAGGCCTTGGCGAACACCTCGAGCTCGGCCCGCTCGAGCCCCCACGTCTCGGCGATCCGCTCGGCCCCCTCGAACTGGGTCGTGGGCTCGTACACCTCGGCGTAGCGGCCGCCACGGGGCTGGCCGTAGTCGGGATCGCTCGGAGCGGTGGAACCCATGGGGACCTGGCTCATCGACTCGACGCCGCACGAGACGACCACCTCGGCCAGCCCTCCCGCGATCAGGCCCTGGGCCAGCCGGGTCGCCTCCTGCGACGAGCCGCATTGGGTGTTGATCGTGGCGGCGGGCACATTCAGGGGGAGGTCGGCTCCGAGCCACGAGTTCCGGATCACGTTGGAAGCCTGCATGCCGAGCTGGTTGACGCACCCGCCCACCACCTCGTCGACGATCCGGGGATCCAACGGGTTCCGGCTCAGCAGGCCGGCGAGGACGTCGCCGAGCAGCTCCGTCGCGTACTTCCTCGACAGACCGCCGTTGCGCTTGCCGACCGCGGACCGCACCGCATCGATGATGACGACCTCGCCCATGGTTCCTCCTCAACGATGCCCGGTCCCTCGGGGGCCCGGCGCTCACCGGTCCTTGGATGCTCCCCGACGGGAGGCAGACAAGGATATGCCGCGGGCAGCGCTCTCCTACGCACCCTTGGACGTCCGGATCGAGGACGTGCCGGAGCCCGATGCCGGGTCCCGGCGAGGTGAAGTTCGCCTCGCCTACAACGGCATCTGCGGGGCCGATCTGCACGAGTACTTCGACTGCGCCCGGGCGGTGCCGATGAAGCCGCACCCACTGACCGGGGCCATGGCCCCGGTCATCCTCGGGCACGAGGCGGTTCGCTTCCTGGCCGCGCCCAGCACCGCGTTCGTGACCGGTGCCGTCCTCCCCGTCGACGGCGGCTACCTGGTCACCTGAGCACGCTCACCCGGGACCGTCGAGCAGCTCGGGGATCGAGAGCACGAACTCCCGGGCCTCGGCCGGGGTCTTGCCCTGCACGGGCACGACCGCCTCGGTCACGCCGGCCGCCCGCAGCTCGCGGAGGTGCCGGCGGAGGTCGTCACGATCGGGACGCCAGACTCCCTGCACGAGCAGCCCGATGGCCTCGGCGTCCTCGCGCCCGAGGTCGGCGGCCCGCCGGCGGATGGCGACGATGTCGCGGGCCAGCTCGTCGGGCGGCGCGCCACCGGCGACCCAGCCCGCTCCATAGCGGGCGACCCGTTCGAAGGCGGCGGGGCCGCCTCCGCCGACCCAGATCGGAGGGCCACCCGGCTGGGCCGGCTTGGGATCGCAGTAGAGCGGCGGGAACGACACGAAACGCCCCGAGAAGGAGGGGACCTCCTCGGTCCAGAGGACCTTCATCGCCCTGATGTACTCGTCGGTCCGGGTGCCCCGGTGCTCGAACGGCACGCCCAGGCTCTCGAATTCCTCTTCACACCACCCCACGCCGATGCCCAGGGTGAGACGGCCCCCGGACAGCGCATCGAGTGAGGCCAGTTGCTTGGCCAGCGACACCAGCTGGCGTTGCGCGATCACCATCACCGAGGTCCCGACACCGACGTGGCGGGTCGCCGCGCACAGCCACGACATGGCGACCACCACGTCCGCCTGTGGAGAAGCCGGGTTGTAGTTGAGCCGACCGGTGGCCGACGGGTAGTTCGGCGCGTAGTCCACCGGGTACACGACGTGGTCCCCGAACCAGACCCTGGGGAGCCCCGCCTCCTCCGCCGCCTGACCGATGGTCGCCAGCATCTCGGGAGACCCCAGTCGGCCCCGGGCCATCAGGCCTGTCGAGAGCAGCATCCCGTCACCTCCGTCCCCCTCCCGGTTCCTTCGCCGACGGCGGCGATCCGGGACGTCGCGTCGGCTTTCACGATACGTTGTCCCGATGGGATGGGTGGAGGGGAGGACCATCGTCGTCACGGGCGGTTCCTCCGGTATCGGCAAGGGAGTCGCCTTCGCGGTGGCGAGCGGCGGGGGGCGCGTCGTGGTCGCGGGCCGGACACGGACCCGGTTGGACGAGACGGTGCACCAGATCCTCCAAGCGGGGGGTGAGGGCCTCGGCGTCGCCACCGACGTCGGCGATCCTCAGGCGGTCGAGAGGCTGATGGACGCCGCGGTCGACGCCTACGGGGGCATCGACGGCCTGGTCACCGCGGCCGGGTTCGGCACCGTGCAGCCCTTGCTCGAGCAGCCGCTCGACGAGATCGACGAGATGGTGCGCACCGATCTGCTCGGCACCGCGTACGCCGTCCGCTCGGCGGCGGCCCGCATGGCGAGCGGCTCGCAGATCGTGACGGTTGCCTCGTCGGTCGCCGGCTCCCCTCTCGAGTCGATGCCGCTGTACGGCGCGGTCAAGACGGCGGTGGTCGTGCTCTCCGAGAGCATCCGCGACGAGCTGGCGGCCCGGGGCATCCGTCTGAGCTGCCTCCTCCCCGGAGGGGTGGCCACCCACTTTCAGGACTCGTGGGGGGAGCGTGAGCTCGAGGCCTTCGGCATGGCCGGCGGCGGGCGCCCGCGCCCGCACTGGGCGATCACCGACGGGCCGGGCGAAGACCCCGCGGCCGGGAACGACGGCCCGGACCTGCGGAGGGTGATGCGCTCGCGCGACATCGCGCCCTCGGTGCTCTTCGCCTTCGATCTCCCGGAGCGCTCACGCGGGGCGACGCTCGAGGTCCTCTGAGCCTCAGGCGGGGCGGACCGAGAAGCGCCGGCTCGCCAGCACGGGCATGGCGGCCCGCACGTCGGCGATCTCGGAGGACTCCAGATCGGCGAACGCCAGGGCCCCGGGACCGCCGTCCACGCTCCCGGAAAGGGAGCGGACGACGACGCCGGTGGGGCCCACGATGGCGCTGCAGCCGGTATAGACCGGGCCGGGCTGGCCGGCCGCCACCACGAACGCCGTGCTCTCGATGGCCCGGGCGCGCAGCAGCACCTCCCACTGCTCCCGCTTTCCGGGTCCGGCGACCCAGGCCGCCGGCACGGCGAGGACCGTTGCCCCGTTGTCGACGAGCACCCGGGAGACCTCGGGGAACCGAAGGTCGAAGCAGGTCATCACCCCGAGCCGGAGATCCCCGAGGTCGACCACGGCCGGAGGGGATGCGGGATCCCCCGGCTCCACCCGATCGGACTCCCGCCAGCCGAGGGCGTCGTAAAGGTGGACCTTCCGATAGCGGGCGAGCACTCCCGCGGCACCCACCACGACCACGGTGTTGAAGACCCGCCCGGCGGTCCTGGTCGCTTCGAAGAGCCCGGCCACGGCCACCACGCCCGTGGCCGCCGCGGCCGAGGCAAGGGCACCGACGAACGGCCCGTCGAGCGGTTCCGCGACGGCGGCGAGATCGGCACTCGCGGCGCCGAAGGCGTGCATCGACGCCTCGGGTAGCGCGACCAGCCCGGCGCCGCCGTCGGCCGCGGCCCGGATCAGGTCCACCGCCTGGCGCCGGTTGGCCTCCTTGTCGGAACCCGAGGCGAATTGCCCGACGGCCACCCGCATCAGCGCATCGTACCAACGGACTGCCGGTTCGGTGCTACCCGCCGTCCTACCCGAAAGCCTCCGCTGCCCCCGATCCGGTCCGGGCCACGACGATCGGGCATGCCCGGCCCCCTGCGCGCCCGGAAGGCGCCGGTAACCCTCTGGTAATAACATGGGCCCTGCCGACCGTGCCAGACTGTTGCCTCACGGCCGGAACCTGCCGGCCCACGCGGCAACCGTCCGTGTTCCCTCGGAGGCGAGTAGGTCTCGTGTTGGTGTTCACCTTCCCCGGGCAGGGTTCCCAGCGGTCCGGGATGGGCCGTGCGTGGGTGGACCATCCCTCGTGGGAATTGGTGGAGGAAGCATCTTCGTCGGCGGGACGGAACGTCGCCGACCTGCTCCTCGAGGCTCCGATGACCGAGCTGACCCGCACCGCCGAGGCCCAGTTGGCCACGTTCGTCCAGAGCCTGGTCGTGCTCGACGCCGTCGAGCGGCTGGGCCTCTCCCCTGCTGCGTGCGCCGGCCACAGCCTCGGCGAGTACTCCGCGCTCGTCGCCGCGGGAGCGCTCTCGTTCGACGACGGCATCCGGCTGGTGACCGCCCGTGGCGAGGCCATGGCCCGGGCCACCGAGGAGGCCCCGGGCACCATGGCCGCCCTGATGGGCATCTCCGACGACGACGCCGAGGCCGCCTGCCACCGGGCGGAGGGCGAAGCCTGGGTCGCCAACTACAACGCCCCGGGGCAGGTGATCGTCGCCGGTACGGCCGATGCGGTCGCCGCCGTGTCGGTGTTCGCCCGCGAGATGGGCGCGCGCAAGGTCCTCCCCATCCCCGTCGCCGGGGCCTTCCACACCCCGCTCATGGCCGGTGCCCGCCCGGCCCTGCGCAAAGCGCTCGAGGACGCCGTGTTCGTCGCGCCCGAGGTCCCCGTCGTCGCCAACGTCGACGCCAGGGTGCACGAGGACCCGGCCGAGTGGCCGCAGCTGCTGTCGGCACAGCTCTGCAGCCCGGTGCGCTGGCGCCAGACGCTGCAGACCCTGGCGGGCCTGGGCGGGACCACACTGGTGGAGCTCGGTCCCGGCGGGGTGCTGAGCGGGTTGGCGAAGCGGGGCGCCCCCGACCTCCGTGCGCTGTCGGTCGCCACGCCGGACGACCTCGACACCCTGATGGACGCGCTCGCCTCGCCGGAGGCCAGCGATCCCGAGGGGGCGCACGCCTCCGCCCATCAGGGCGAGCATCTGTACGTGTCCGAGCGGGTGGTGGTGAGCCCCGGCGGAGGGGTCTTCACGCCCGAGGCGTCCCTTGCGGCGCCGGGGACCGGGCTGCTGCCGGGGACCGGCCCCAGCGGCGCCGCCAAGCGTTCCGAGCCGAACGCCCCGGTCGTCGCCGATCAGATCGCCGTCGGCGATCTGATCGGGTTGGTCGGCGAGGCCGAAGTCAGAACGCCCTTTTCGGGGCAGGTGGTCCGATGGCTGGCGGCGTCGGGCGAGCGGGTGCAGGAGGGCCAGCCGGTCCTCTGGCTCCGGGTCCCGGGGATCGACCGTTGAGCGCGGCCCCGACCCCGGGCGAGCCCAGGGTGGTCCTGGTGACCGGGGGATCGAGGGGGATCGGCGCGGCTTGCGTGTCGTGGTTCCTGGCCCGCGGCGACCGGGTGGCCGCCACCTCCCGCTCCCCGGTCCCGTTCGAGCTTCCCGACGGCGTGCCCGAGGACCGCTTCCTCGCCCTGAAGTGCGACGTCACCGATCCGGAGCAGGTCGAAGACGCGTTCGGCGCGGTGGAGGAGCGGTGGGGCCCGGTGGAGGTGGTCGTCTCCAATGCCGGGATCACCCGTGACACCCTCATCCTCCGGATGGAGGAGTCGGCCTGGCACGACGTGATCGAGACCAACCTGACCGGGGGCTACCGGGTGGCCAAACGGGCGGTCGCCAAGATGCTCCGGCTGCGCCGGGGCCGCATCATCTTCATCTCGTCGGTCGGCGCCTACCTGGGGAGCCCGGGGCAGGCGAACTACGCGGCGTCGAAGGCCGGGTTGGTGGGGATGGCCCGTGCGTTGGCCCGAGAGGTGGGCAGCCGAGGCATCACCGTCAACGTGGTCGCCCCCGGGATGGTGGACACCGACATGCTCGCCGCCCTGGGCGACGAGCGGCTCGGGCAGATGGCCGCGGGGATCCCCCTCGGGCGGCTCGCCGTACCCGAGGATGTGGCAGAGACGGTGGGCTTCCTGGCCAGCCCGGGAGCGGCGTACGTGACGGGAGCGGTCATCCCCGTCGACGGCGGCCTCGGGATGGGCCTCTGATCGCCCGGCCCACCGATGTCCCGGGCCGTGGGGGCTCCGGGGTACCCTCGTCGGCACGAATCCCGACACAAGCGACAACAAGCGACACAACGACCTACACAACAAGCGACACAACAAGCGACACAACGACCGACAAGGAGCAGACCAAGTGGACAGCGACGCAGCCTTCGAGAAGTTCCGGGAGAGCGCCGTCGAGGTGCTGCAAGTGCCTGCGGACAAGATCACGCGCGAGGCGCGGCTGGCCGAGGACCTCGACGCGGACAGCCTCGACCTGGTCGAGCTGGTGATGGCGCTCGAGGAGTCCTTCAACATCACCGTCGAGGAGACCGAGCTCGAGGACATCGACACTGTGGGCCAGGCCTTCGACCTCGTGTACGGCAAGCTCTGATGCTGCTCGGCATCGGGCCCGACGGCCCCATCCCCGGCCGCCGGGTGGCCGTCACCGGTGTCGGCGTGGTCGCCTGCTGCGGAAACGACGTCCCGTCGTTCTGGGAGGGCCTGATCCATCCGATCCCGCAGGAGCCGGGCCAGCGGATGGTCCGGGACTTCGATCCCTCGCGGTACTTCGGCCCGAAGGAGGCCCGGCGGATCGACCGGTTCGCCCAGCTGAGCGTCGCCGCGGCCGACGAGGCGCTGCAGGGCGCCGGTGACCTTCAGGCCGACCCGGAGCGATCCGGTGTGGTCTTCGGCACCGGGGTGGGCGGCCTGAAGACCCTGTCGGAGCAGACGATCGTGAACCACGAGCGCGGTCCGGACCGGGTGTCGCCCTTCCTCGTGCCCATGATGATGGTCAACGCCGCAGCGGCCAACATCTCCATGCGCAACGGCTGGCGTGGCCCCTCCGAGGCGGTGTGCACCGCCTGCGCCGCCGGGACCCACGCGATCTCGGCGGCGGCCAGGCTGGTGGCGAGCGGCCGCTGCGACGTGGCCATCGGGGGTGGCTCGGAGGCTTCGGCCGACATCGGCGTCGCCATCGCCGCGTTCTCGAACATGACCGCCCTCTCCACCTCCGGGCAGTCGCGGCCGTTCGACCTGCGCCGCGACGGGTTCGTGATGTCCGAAGGCGCCGGCGCGCTGGTGCTCGAGTCCTGGGACCGGGCGGTGGAGCGAGGGGCGCGCATTTACGCCGAGATCGGTGGTGCCGCCAGCACCTCCGACGCCCACCACATCACCGCGCCGTTGCCCGACGGCGCGGGCGCCGTGTCGTGCATGGAGCTGGCCCTGTTCGACGCGGGGCTGCAGCCGTCGGATGTCAGGCATGTGAACGCCCACGGGACGTCAACGCCGCTCAACGACCTGGCGGAGTCCCGGGCCCTCAACAAGGTCTTCGGCTCCGCCGTGCCGCCCGTCACCTCCACCAAAGGGGTGACCGGCCACGGGCTCGGGGGGGCGGGGGCGATCGAGGCGGTGGCGGCGGTGCTGACCATCGAGCACCGGTTGATCCCGCCGACCGCCGGGCACGAGGAGCTCGATCCCGAGATCGACCTCGACGTCGTCGCCGGGGCGGCCCGGGCATGGGAGCCGGGACCGGTCCTGTCGAACTCCTTCGGGTTCGGCGGCCACAACGGCTGCCTGGTCATCCTGCCGCCGACGGGCTGAACCGGGTCCGCCCGGTCGGCTGCCGCTCTCGCTCAGCCGGCGTCGAGCGCCGTCCGCAGCTCGCCGACGAACTCCGCCGCCGCATCGGCGCCACCCCCAGCGAGGAGGCGCCTCACGAGCGCCGAGCCGACCACGACCCCGTCGGCGCTGCGACAGGCCTCGACCGCCTGCTCGGGGGTGGAGACACCGACCCCGGCGCACACGGGCAGGTCGGTGAAGGGGCGGACCCTCCCGACGACCTTGGCGAGCTCGTCGCCCAGAGCGGCCTGCTCGCCGGTGACCGCCATCCGCGCTACCGCGTACACGAAGCCGCGGCTACGGGCGCAGATCGCCTCCACCCGGGGGACGGGCGACGATGGCGCCACCAGAAGCACGGTCTCCACCCCGGCGGCATCCGCCTCCTCGGACCACCCGTTGAGCTCCTCGAGCGGGAGGTCGGGCACGATCGCCCCGGCGACTCCCGACTCGGCCATCGAACAGGCCATGCGGCGGTGCCCGGCCCGGAAGACGAGGTTGTAATAGGTCATGACGGCGACGGGCACCCCGATACGGCCCTTCCCGATCGCGGCCAGCACCATCTGGGGGGTGGTGCCCGCCCTGAGGGCGTCCACCGAGGCCTCCTGAATGACGGGCCCGTCCATCATCGGGTCGGAGAAGGGGATGCCGATCTCGATGGCGTCGGCCCCCGCCCCGGCGACCGCCTCCACCACCTCCAACCAATCGGGCACCATGCCCGCCATCACATAGGGGATGAGGAGCTTGGCCCCCCGGGAGCGCCGGCGTCGCAGCGCCGACCCGAGCTCCCCGGGCCCTGTTCCGGATCCCGTCCCCATCTCGGATCCCGTCCCCGTCCCCGAGGGAAGGGCGCTCACGCCGGCCCGCCCCGTCCCAGGATGGCCCGTACCTGCTCGACGTCCTTGTCGCCGCGCCCCGACAGGGTGACGAGCACGGTGGAGCCCGCCGGCACCGCCCCGCCGGCCTCGCGCAGGACCCAGGCCAGCGCGTGGGCCGACTCGAGCGCGGGGATGATCCCCTCGGTGCGCGAGAGACGGCTGAAGGCGCGGAGGACCTCCTCGTCGCCCGCCTGCTCGTAGGTCGCCCGCCCGATCGCCGCCAGGTGGGCGTGCTCGGGCCCGACCCCGGGATAGTCGAGCCCGGCCGAGATGGAGTGCGCCTCGAGGATCTGGCCGGCCTCGTCCTGCAGGAGCTGGGAACGCATCCCGTGGAGCACCCCCGGGATCCCGGCGCCGATCGCCGCGCCGCCCGCCGCCTCCACCCCGACCAGGCGGGCGGAGGTGTCGACGAACCCGGCGAAGGTCCCCGCGGCGTTGGAGCCACCGCCGACGCAGGCCACGACGACGTCGGGGTCCGAACCGTCCAGCAATGCCCGGCACTGCTCCCGCGCCTCGTCACCGACCACCCGCTGCAGCTCCCGCACCATGTACGGGAAGGGGTGCGGGCCCATGACCGAGCCGAGGCAGTAATGGGTGTGCTCCACGCTCGCCACCCAGTCCCGCAACGCCTCGTTGACCGCGTCCTTCAGCGTCCGGCTCCCGCTGCGCACCGGCCGGACCTCGGCGCCGAGCAGCTCCATGCGGAACACGTTCAGCTCCTGGCGCTCGGTGTCGACCTCCCCCATGTAGACGACGCACTCCAGGCCGAGCAGCGCGGCGGCCGTGGCCGTGGCCACCCCGTGCTGACCGGCCCCCGTCTCGGCGATCAACCGGCGCTTGCCCATCCGCGTGGCGAGGAGCGCCTGGCCCACCACGTTGTTCAGCTTGTGCGAGCCGGTGTGTGCCAGGTCCTCGCGCTTGAGGAGGAGCCGGACCCCCAGCTGCTCGGAGAGGCGCCGGCACTCGGTGACCGGCGTGGGCCGTCCCCCGTAGTCGCGCAGGATGGCGTCGAGCTCGGCCCGGTAGGCGGGGTCCGCCCACGCCTCGTCGAAGGCCTCGGCCAGCTCCTCGCAGGCGGGAACCAGCGACTCGGGGACGAACCGCCCCCCGAACTCGCCGAACCGGCCGTCGGATCCCGGCCGGCCCATGAGGCCCTGGCGGGACTCCCCCGCCGAGGCGCCTGCGCTCATCGCTCCATCCAGTCGTAAGGGTGGTCGTCGCCCGCATCGTCCCCCGGATCGCCGAGGCCCTCGCGGTCCTCGTCCGATCCGGTGATACCGGCCCGGCGCGCGGCCTCCACCTCCCGCCCGCTCCGGCGGGCGGCTGCGACGAACGCCCCCACCAGCTGCGGGTCCTTGCGTCCGGGGCTCGACTCCACCCCACTCGAGACGTCGACGCCGTAGGGATGGAGATGGGCGATCGCCTGCGCGACGTTGGCGGGATCGAGCCCTCCGGAGACGATCATCCTCCTCGGGTCGGCCACCCCTTCGGCCAGGCGCCAGTCGAACACCTTGCCCGACCCCGGACTGGCCCCGTCAATGAGGAGGTAGTCCGCCCCGAACTCGCCGAAACGCGAGATCGTCCGGTCGCCGGCCGGGAACGCCTTTATCACGCAGGCCACCCGCTCGCGCACCCAGCCGCTCTGCTGCGGTGTCTCGTGCCCATGGAGCTGCACGGCACCGAGCCCGATGTGGTTGGCGATGTCCACCACCCGTTGGGGTGCCTCGTCACGGAACACCCCCACGGTGAGGACCCCCTGGGGCAGGCGCTTCACGATGTCCCCGACGGTCCCCGGAGAGACCTGGCGCGGCGAAGGGGCGAGCACGAAACCCACGGCGTCGGCACCGAGGCCGACCGCCAGCAGGGCGTCGGCCTCGGAGGTGATACCGCAGATCTTCACCATCACCTCACCGGTCGAGGACATGGCTCCTCCACCCGGACGCCCGGAGGCGCCGACCCACCGGGTGGCCGGCCAGGGAAGCGGCCATCGAGGCGGCGTCGCCCGCGCGGACCAGGGTCTCGCCCACGAGCACCGCGTCGAAGCCGGCGGCGGCGAGGGCCCGGGCGTCGGCGGCGTCGCGCACGCCGGACTCGGCGACGGCGACGACCCCGTCGGGGATCGAGCCGGCCAGGCGCTCGGCCCGTCCCGGGTCGACCTCAAAGGTCACCAGGTCGCGCTGGTTCACCCCGACGAGCGAGGCGCCGAGATCGAGGGCGCGCTGCAACTCCCCCTCGTCGTGCACCTCCACCAACGCATCGAGCCCGAGCCGGGCCGCCAGCCCGGACAGCTCCGCCAGCTCGCCGGGATCGAGCGCGGCGACGATGAGCAGCACCGCGTCGGCCCCCATGAGCCTGGCGTCGCAGACGTCGGCCGGCTTCACCGTGAAGTCCTTGCGCAGGACCGGGAGACCGGTCGCCGCCTTGGCCTCCCGCAGGTCCTGCGCGGAACCTCCGAAGTAGTCGACGTCGGTGAGCACCGACAGGCACGTGGCGCCGCCGCGGGCGTACTCCGACGCCAGTGCGGCAGGGTCGAGATCGGGCGCCAGATCGCCCTTCGACGGCGACCGCCGCTTCACCTCGGCCACGACCCCCAGGCCCGTGAGCGAACGCGCGGCCAGCGCGGCGGCGAAGGGAACCGGTTCCGGCGCGCCGAGCGCGGCCTCCACCAGGGACCCGAGATCCCTCCCGTCCTCCGCCGCCGCGGCGCGGTGGGCCGCGACGATCGCCGAGAGGTAGGTGGACATGATCGACCCAGCGTAGCGGCGGAGCACCCGGGCCCAGAGGAAGGTACCCCGATGGCGCGGAGGTCAGGCGAGAGGGAGGGAGCGAACCTCGGCGGGCACCGGACCGGGGACGCCGCCTTCGGGCGGGACCTCGATCATGACGCGGCCGCCGGTCTCCACCGACCGGTGGACGAAGGCGAGCCCGGCCGGGCCGCCGACGCCCGGGCACCACGCAGCGGAGGTGATCCGGCCGACCTCCTTCGCCCCGTCGGGCGTCGTCAGGCGGGCGCCGACCAGCGATGCCGGCTCCTGCTCCATCCCCGAACCCGGGACGATCGCGCACAGCCGCCTGGCCACCTTGCTGCCCCGGGAGTCGAGGCGGGCCACCAGCTCCTGACCGGTGTAACAGCCCTTGGTGAAGCTCACGGTCCGCTCGACGAGCCCGGCCTCGGCCGCGATGGTCCGCTCGTTCAGCTCGGTCCCCATCCGCGGCACCCCGGCCTCGATCCGGCACGCCTCCCACGCCTCGCTCCCGCACCACCGGACGCCCTCGGGCAGCGCGGCGGCCTCGGGCCCGAGAAGATCGAAGCCGTTCCACCCGTTCCACGACACGGGCAGCACCAGGCCGGGCCCGCCCCCCACCGCCGGCGCGTTCGGGCCGCGCAGCGCCGCCGGCGCGTTCGGGCCGCGCAGCACCGCCGGCGCGTTCGGGCCGCGCAGCGCCACCGGCGCGTTCGGGCCGCGCAGCGCCAGGCACGACCAGGGCACGGGCTCCATCTCGAACTTGGTACGGAGCTTGAACCGGGCGAGCCTTGCCTGCACCAGCTCGCCGAAGCCGGCATCGACATCGAGCACGAGCTCGTCCTCACCGGTCCGGCTCACGCGGATGAGCGCCACGATCTTGCCGTCGGGAGCCAGCAGCAGCGAGTCCGCACCCTCACCGACCGCGATGCCCGAGAGCTCCTGGGAGCACTGTCCCTCGAGGTACTCGAGCGCCTGGGGACCCGACACGCGCAGGAAGTCACGCGGGAGACGGCGGGCGCCGACGTCGGTGCGCAACGCGGCGTAGTCGGCGAGGAGCTCGGGATCCGCGACCCTCGGCCGGTCGGTCACGACTCGGACCGGTGGGATCGGCGGACGGCGGCGATCTCGCGTGCCGCGGCGATCGCCGCCATCAGCGCCGCCGCCTTGTGCGCGCACTCCTCGTCCTCGCTCCGGGGATCGCTGTCGGCGACGATCCCCGCCCCGGCCTGCACCGAGGCCCGGCCGTCGGGGCCGACGAGCATCGTCCTGATGACGATGGCGGTGTCGAGGTTCCCCGAGAAGTCGAGATAGCCCACGACCCCACCGTAAATGCCCCGCTTGGTCGGCTCGAGCTCGTCGATGATCTGCATGGCCCGCACCTTGGGCGCACCGGACAGGGTCCCGGCCGGAAGGGTGGCCCGCAGCACGTCGATGGGGCCCTTGCCCGGCGCGAGGTGACCGGTGACCTGTGAGGTGAGATGCATGATGTGGCTGTAACGCTCCACCGTCATGAGCTCTTCGACGTGCTCGGTCCCGAAGCTGACCACCCGCCCGACGTCGTTGCGGGCCAGGTCGACCAGCATCACGTGCTCGGCGACCTCTTTGGGGTCCTCGGCCAGCTCGGCCGCCAGCAACCGGTCGTGCTCCTCGGTGTCACCGCGGGGGCGGGACCCGGCGATGGGCCGCGAGGTCACCACCCCGTCGCGCAGCCGCACCATCGGCTCGGGCGACGAGCCCACCACGGTCACCTCGGGGAAACGGAGGAAGTAGAGGTACGGGCTCGGGTTGAGCAACCGCAGGGCGCGGTACACCTCGAACGGCTCCACCTCCAACTGCAGGTCGAATCGCTGCGAGAGGACCACCTGAAAGACGTCGCCCCGCCGGACGTGCTCCTTGGCCGCCTCGACCGCCCGGCGGTACTGGTCCGCGCTCACCGTGCGGGAGGCCACCGGGCGCTCGGGCGGCGCGTCGGGGAGCGGGACCGGTTCCGAGGGGACCGCCCGGAAGCACTCGGCGGCGAACTGCTCGAGCCTCTGCCGGGCCTGCTCGTAGGCGTTCGCCACCTCCTCCTCGACCCAGCCCTCACCGATGACGACGTTGTCGATCAGGACGACCCTCTGGCGCCAGTGGTCGAAGGCGGCCAGTTGGCCGATGACCACCAGCGAGGCGTCGGGGAACCCGAGATCGTCGGGCGGCACCTCGGGCAGGTGCTCGATCTCGCGGACGACGTCGTAGCCGAGGTAACCGACGACGCCCGCGTGGAGCGGGGGCAGATCGGCGAGGACCGGCGAACGGTGGGCTCCGAGCAGCTCGCTCAAGGCGGCCAGCACGCCACGCCCCTCGCCGGTCGGGACGGCGAGGGGCCCGTCGGCGGTCACCTCGCGGCCCCTCGCCACCATCGTGGCCAGGGGAGCCCGGCCGACGAACGAGTACCGGCCCCATCGCTCACCGCCCTCCACCGACTCGAGGAGGAACCCCGGATGGTCACCCACCAGGTTGAGGAAGGCGCCCACCGGGGTCAGCGTGTCGGCCACCAGCTCGCTCCACACGGGGACGATGCGGTGCCCGGCGGCCAGGGCGGAGAACTCGTCGAAGCCGGGCAGCACACGCAGGGCGGCCGGAGGGGTCACTCGGACCGGGACCGTTCCGATCCGCCGGCCCCCGCCCGATCGGCGACGGGCGACCCGGGCCCCCGGCCGACGGTCCGGAAGAAGCAGGACCGCTCGCCGGTGTGGCACGCGCCCCGGCCGTGCTGGTCCACCACCACCAGCACGGTGTCCCCGTCGCAGTCCACCCTGACCTCGCGGACGTACTGGCGGTCGCCCGAGGTCTCCCCCTTCTGCCAGTACTCGCGGCGGCTGCGGCTCCAGAACCAGGTCCGCCCGCTCGCCAGCGTCCGGCGCAGCGCCTCGGCGTTCATGTAGCCGACCATCAGGACGGTCCCGTCGAGCACGTCCTGGACCACCGCGGGGATGAGCCCCTGCGGCCCGAAGTCGACCGCGCCCAGCGCGGCCTCGTCCACCTGCAGGGCCGGTCCTTCGGCCGCGGTCGGCCCCCCGGAGCTCACCGGATCCTCATCGGTGCCGGCACCTCACAGGTACAGCCCGGTCCCGCTGTCGATCCGCTCGGTGGCGAGCGCGTGGATGTCCCGCTCCCGGAGGATGACGTACTCGTCGCCGTGCACCTCCACCTCAAAACGGTC
Source organism: Acidimicrobiales bacterium (assembly GCA_035532415.1). Lineage (GTDB taxonomy): Bacteria > Actinomycetota > Acidimicrobiia > Acidimicrobiales > RAAP-2 > DATKRB01. Next base: position 22,239 of record DATKRB010000070.1, read on the forward strand.
CTCGGGATTGAACAGGACCTTGTCCCCCACCTTCACGGCCCGGACGTGCGGCCCGACGGCGACGGCCTCGGCCCATGCCAGACGCCGGGAGACCTGGGCGGTGGCGGGGATGAGGATGCCGGCGCGGGAGCGGCGTTCGCCCTCGGCCTGGGAGACCTGCACGAGCACGCGGTCGAAGAGCACGGTGATCGGCTGTTTGGGGTCCCCCGGCCGGGCGGACTCGACTGGTGCCACAACGGCACGGTACCGCATCCACGGGGGCGGCCCGACCACGCCGTCGACGCCTGGCGGGGGCGCCCGGCCGGGTGGGGCGGCGACCGGGTCGCGACGGGGCGCGGCGCCTCAGCGTCCGGCGCCGGCGGGAGGTCTCACCGCGACGCCGTGGGCCGCCATGTAGGCCTTGGCCTCGGCCACCGTGTGCTCGCGTCGATGGAAGATGGAGGCGGCGAGCACGGCGTCCGCCCCTCCTTCGACGGCCCCGTCCACAAGGTGCTGGAGCGATCCGACCCCACCCGAGGCGACCACCGGCACGTCCACCGCGTCGACGATCGACCGGGTCAGATGCAGGTCGAAGCCGTCCCGGGTCCCGTCGCGGTCCATCGAGGTCAGCAGGATCTCCCCCGCCCCCAACTCGGCGCAACGGATGGCCCAGGCCACCGCGTCCATCCCGGTCCCGCGGCGACCGCCATGGGTGTACACCTCCCACCCGCTCCCTCCACGATCCGCGGTCGACCGGGCGTCGATGGCCACCACCACGCACTGGGCGCCGAATTCGGCACTGAGCTCCACGACGACCTCGGGGCGCTGCAGCGCTGCGGTGTTCACGCCCACCTTGTCCGCGCCTGCCCGGAGCAGGCGGCGGGCGTCGGCGGCGTTGCGCACCCCCCCGCCGACGGTGAAGGGGATGAACACCTGGTCGGCGGTCCGCTCCACCACCGACACCATGGTGTCCCTCTCCTCCGAGGAGGCGGTGATGTCGAGGAACGTGAGCTCGTCCGCCCCCTCGGCGTCGTAGCGTGCCGCCAGCTCAACGGGATCCCCGGCGTCGACCAGGTCGACGAACTGCACACCTTTCACCACCCGCCCGCCTGTCACGTCAAGGCAGGGGATCACCCGGATGTTTCGCACGCGGCCATCGCCTCCCCGACGCTCACCCGGCCGTCCACCAGGGCCTTCCCCACGATGACCCCGGCCAGGCGGCGGCCGTGCCGGGGCGAGCGGAGCGCCGACAGGGCGACGATGTCGGCTGCCGAGCCGACGCCGCCGGACGCCACCACCGGGGCGCTGGTGGCGTCGAGCACCTCGCGCAGGCCGTCGACGTCGGGACCGAGGAGCGTCCCGTCGCGATCGATGGCGGTGACCACCACCGCGCCCGGACCGGCCTCGTCGACCTCGGCGAGGATCCGACCCACCGACTGCCCGGCACCCTCGACCCACCCGCGCACGGCGGCCTCGAGCGTCCCGTCGGCACGCCGGCGGTAGTCGAGCCCGACGGCCACCCGGCCCGGGTAGCGCTCGCAACAGCGGGCGAGCAGCGAAGGGTCGTCGAAGAGCGCGGTGCCGAGCACCACCCGGTCGACCCCGGCGTCGAGCAGCTGGGCGACGTCGGTGTCGGTGCGCACGCCGCCGCCCGCCTGTACCGGCACCGCGCTCTGCCTGGCGATGGCGATCACCGTCGACCGGTTCACGGGCTCACCCGTGCGGGCGGCGTCGAGGTCGACGACATGGAGCCGGCGGGCACCGGCCGCGGCGAAACCACTCGCCAGGGCCAGCGGGTCACCGTAGGACCGCTCGCGGCCGAAGTCGCCCTGCACGAGCCGGACCGCGTTGCCACCTCGGAGGTCGATCGCCGGCAGGAGCTCCATCAGCGCTCGACCGGGAGCCGCTCCGTCGGCGCCGGAGGGCCTCCGCCGACCTCCCCCGCCGGCAGGCAACGGGCCACGAAGTTCGCCAGGATCGCCAGCCCGACGGTTCCCGACTTCTCCGGGTGGAACTGGGTGCCCCAGACGTTGCCCCGCTCGGCCGCCGCGGCCACCGGGCCCCCGTAGTCGCATTCGGCCACGGTCTCCTCCCCGATCTCGGGCGCGAAGGAGTGCACGAAATAGGCCCAGGGCGCCTCGCCCAGGCCGGCCAGCATCCCCGACGGCCGACCCGGCCGGCGCAGCAGCTGGTTCCACTGCATCTGGGGGTGCTTCACCCCTGCCGGCAGGCGTCTGACCCGGCCCGCGAAGATCCCCAGCCCCCCGACCCCGGGGCTTTCCTCGGACTCCTCGTACAGCAGCTGAAAGCCGACGCAGACCCCGAGGAACGGGACGCCGCTGCGGACCGCCTCGACCGCGGCCGCGCCGAGACCGGTCGAAGCCAGGGCCCCGGCACAGGAAGCGAAGTGCCCCACCCCGGGCAGCACCACGCCGGCGGCCCCCGCCACGTCGTCGGGGTCGCAGACGAGACGAGCCGGCGCCCCGAGGTGCTCGAGGGCCTTGTCGGCCGAGCGGAGGTTGCCGATCCCGTAGTCGAGGACGACGATCCGGCTGTCCGGATCGGTGTCACGCGTGCTCGTGCTCGTGCCGGTGCCGGTCACAGGGTGCCCTTGGTGGACGGGATGCCCCCGCCCTCGATCCGGACCGCGTCGCGCAGCGCCCGCGCCACCCCCTTGAACGACGCCTCCACGATGTGGTGGGTGTTCTTCCCCTCCCGCAGGCGCACGTGCAGCGTGATGCCCGCCGCCGTGACGAACGCCCTCCAGAACTCCTCGGCGAGCTGGGGGACGAAGGGCGGCGACCCGAGCCCCGGCGTGTCGGGGGGGAGCTCGACGTTGTACGCCAGGTAGGGACGGCCCGAGAGGTCGAGCGCCACCTCCACCAGCGCCTCGTCGAGCGGCAGAAGGAGCGAGGCGAAGCGCCGAACCCCGGCCTTGTCCCCGAGCGCCTCGGCGAGACAGCCTCCGAGCACGATCCCGACGTCCTCAACCGTGTGGTGCGCGTCGACGGCAAGGTCCCCCTCGGCCTGCACCGACAGGTCGAAGCCGCCGTGCCGGCCGAGCTGCTCGACCATGTGGTCGAAGAAGGGGAGGCCGGTCACCACCCGGGCGGCGCCCGTGCCGTCGACGTCGAGCGTGACGTCCACCACGGTCTCCTTGGTCGACCGGCGGCGCACGGCCCGTCGGGTCCCGCCGGCCTGTTGTCCAACGGTCATCGAAGGCACCCCCTCAGAGCGGTCAGGAACCGGTCGTTCTCCTCCCCGGTGCCGACGGTGACCCGGAGGCAGCCGGCGAGGCTCGACCAAGTGGAGCAATCGCGGACCAGAACGGAGCGGTCGAGCAAGCCGGCCCAGACGGCCGAGGCGGGCTTGTCCCGAGGACGGAACAGGATGAAGTTCGCGTCGGACGGCCAGCTGTCGACGGGCAGCTCGCCGAGACCGTCTGCCAGCCGCTCCCGCTCGTGCTCGATCAGAGCCACCCGCTCGCTCATCTCATCCGCGAACCTCAGGGCCACCGTGCCGGCGATCTGGGTCGGCACGGACAGGTGGTAGGGCAGCACGACCTGCTCGCATGCGGCCACCACCTCGGGGTCGGCGATGGCGTACCCCAGGCGCACCGCCGCCATCGACCAGGTCTTGGAAAAGGTCCGGACCACCACCAGCGAGCGGGCGCCCGGTTGTGGCTCCGCCACCGGTCCCGCCGGGCGGGACGGCGCCCCGACGGCCGCCGCCGGGTCCCGCAGCTCGAGCGCGCCCCACGAAGAGAACTGACCGTAGGCCTCGTCCACCACGACGAGGCCCTCGCTCCGGTCGAGCAGGCCCCGGACGAGCTCGGGCGGCTCCGACAGACCGGTCGGGTTGTTGGGCGAGCACACGAAGGTGACGGTGGGCCGAGCTTCTGCTTGCAGGCGGTACGCCTCCTCCGGGTCGACCCGGAAGTCCGGGTCACGGCTGCCCGAGACCAGCTCGGTGCCGGTCAGCCGGCTGATGTGACCGTGCAGCGCGTAGGTCGGCTCGAAGAGCAGCGCCCGGCGCCCCGGGCCCCCGTAGGCGAGCAGCAGGCACTGCAGCACCTCGTTGGAACCGTTGGCGCAGAAGATCTCGTCGGGGCGGACGCCGTGGAGCGACGCCAACGCCGTGCGCAGCTCGGTCGCCCCGCGGTCCGGGTACCGGTTGAACTCCACACGCGAGAGCTCGTCCTCGAGCTCCTTCACGAAGGCCGAGGGCGGAGGGAACGGGCTCTCGTTGGTGTTGAGCCGGACCTCGGCCGACACCTGGGGCGAGTGGTAGCCGCCGGCCAGCTGCAGGTCCGGTCGGAGCGGGGGCAGGGAGCCCGGCGGGCTCACAGGCGGAGCCGGATCGAATCGGCGTGGGCGGGCAGCCCCTCGGCGGTGGCGAGGGTGATCACCGCCGGGCCGAGCTCTCGAAGCGCAGATCGCTCCATCGACACCACGTGCATGTGGCGCACGAAGTCCTCGGCCCGGAGGGCCGAGGCGAACCGGGCCGTCCGGTTGGTGGGCAGCACGTGGTTCGGCCCGGCAAGGTAGTCCCCGAAGCTCGCCGGGGCCCACGTCCCGACGAACACGGCACCGGCCGAGCGCACGAGGGGCAGCGCGTCCTCGGCGCCCTCCCACATGAGCTGAAGATGCTCCGGCGCCACGACGTTCGCGACGGCGATGGCCGATTCGGGATCGTCCACCAGGCAGATGTAGCCGCCCTTTTCGAGGGTCGCCCGGAGGTCGTCGCGTCGTGGCGACCCGGCCACGAGCCGGTCGACCTCGCGCTCCACCTCGGCCGCCTTGTCCGGGGACCACGTGACCAGCCACGCCAAGCCGGCGGGGCCGTGCTCCGCCTGCACGACGAGGTCGACGGCCGCCAGCAGCGCCGGCGTGTCGGCGCCGGCCACCACCACCACCTCGGAAGGACCGGCGAAGGCCGAAGCCACGCCCACCACGCCCGAGACCTGGCGCTTCGCCTCGGCCACGTAAAGGTTTCCCGGGCCGGCGATGACGTCCACCGCCCCGACCGACGCGGTCCCGTAGGCCATGGCACCCACCGCCTGCGCGCCACCGATCCGGTAGACCTCGTCGACCCCCGACACCGCCGCCGCGGCCAGGGTGGCATCGTCGACCCTGCCGTCGGGTCCGGGCGGGGTACAGAGGACCACCTGGGCGACGCCCGCGACCTTCGCCGCGGCTGCGCACATCAGCACGGTGGAGGGGTAGCGGGCGCGCCCGCCGGGGGCGTAGCAGCCCGCCCGGGCGACCGGGCGGAGCAGGTCCCGGACGGTGACGCCGCCCGAATGGAAGGCGGGCGCCGGAGCCGGCCCGTGGGCGTGGTAGGCGGAGATGCGCCCGTAGGCCAGCTCGAGTGCCGATCGCAGCTCGCCGGGAACCCGCTCGGTCGCCGCGACGATCTCCTCGGCGCTCACGCGGAGATCGTCAACGACGACCCCGTCGAGCTCGGCGGTCAGGGCGCGTACCGCTTCGTCGCCCTGCAGCCGCACGCGCGCAAGGATCCCCGACACCGCCTCCCTGACATCGGCGCCCGCGTCCGGAGGCCGGGGAAGGGCCTCCGACAACGGGCCGGAGTGCCCGCGTAGGTCGATTCGAGCCAGGGCCATGAGCGCCTCATGCTACCGGCGGCCCGGGTCGCCTCCGGCTGGGCCATGATCGGGACATGGGACCTCGCGCCGAGCTGTCGGCACTTCACACGTCGCTCGACGAGCTCCTCCGCCGGGTGACGGCGCTGGCCGAGCAGGCGCGCGCCGAGGACGACGAGAACCTTGCGTCCGAGCTGTTCACGGTCGAGCGCTCGCTGAACGGCGCCCTGCGCCGACTCCGCCGAGCGGCCCAATCCGGCGCCTGAGCGACGATCGGGATCAGACGGCGTAGAGCACGAGGTCGTGACCGAGGAGACCGGCAGCCGCGCGCAGAGCCGTCTGCCGTGATGCCACCACCGCACAGCCCCGGCGGTCGGCCACCTCGACGACCTCCACCGCCACGAGATCGGTCGTGTCGGCCCGAGCCGCCAGCTCGCCAGCCCGGCGCGCCCCCTCACCGGACAACACCTCCACCTCCGAGCCCGCCAGGAGCGCTGCGAGCCGATCGCCCCTGGCCTCGGTCCTGTACCCCTCGGCAATGGCACTGGCGGGAACGACGGGCACGATGCCGATGGCCAGGGCGGCGCGATGGAGCGCCCAGACCATCCGATCGCCCCGGGCCGCGGCGCGGAGCGCCGCCGACCCGTACACCAGACCGACGCGGCTGGTCGCCATCAACGCCGGCGAACCCGCGACGCCATGCCCGACACCCCCGAAAGCAGGCGGGCGAGGAGCGCTTCACCGGCAGCGATCTCCTCGGCCGTCAGATCGCCCGCCTCGGCCTCCCACGCCGCCACGCCCCGTAGTCCCTGGCGGACCCGGAGCTGCCGCTCGGCCGCGCTCGAGAGCCAGGCGCTGAACGACACGCCGTCCTGCTTGGCCGCCTCTTCGACGGCGGTCGCGACCTCATCCGCCAAGGACACCGAACGCTTCGTCACCACGCTGAAATGGTAACACCCCGAGTACTACCCCGGGGTAGATGTCCCGGCCTCCCGGGGCCGCCGGCCCGGTCGGGTGAAGCGGCACGAACGCGCCGACGGCGCCCCAGAGGGCGCCGTCGGTCGAGTGGGTCGGGCGGCGGATCCCGAACACCACTCTGCGGAACCAGGTGGCGGGAACCGGTTCCGGAATTCATTTTACCATCCGCCGCGGACCGCCGCCTCCAGCAGCGTGCGCCACCCCGTTCCCGGACCTCGGGGCCGTCGGCGCGGCCGGGCACACGTCGGCCAGCAGGCACGACTGGCACCGGGGCGCCCGCGCCACGCAGACCTTCCGGCCGTGGAGGATGAGGCGGAGGCTGAAGGCGCCCCGCTCGGCGGCCGGCACGAGGTCGTTCAGCTCGAGCTCGACCCGGACCGGGTCCGTGGCCTCGGTGAGGCCGAGACGCCGGCTCAGGCGCAGCACGTGCGTGTCGACCGGCAGCCCCGGAAGGTCGAACGCCACGCTGCGGATGACGTTCGCGGTCTTCCTCCCCACTCCCGGAAGGGTCACGAGGTCGCCGAGGGAGGGGGGCACCTCCCCACCGAAGCCGTCGAGCAGGGCCCGGGCCATGCCGACGAGGCTGCGGGCCTTGGACCTGAAGAACCCCGTCGATCTGATGAGCTCCTCCACGTCCGGCAACGACGCGGCGGCCATCGCCTCGGCATCGGGATACCTGGCGAACAGGACTGGGGTCACCATGTTGACCCGGGCGTCGGTGCACTGTGCCGACAGGATCGTGGCCACCAGCAGCTGAAACGGATCCCGGTGGTCGAGCGCACAGAGCTCGCGGGCCGAGCCCGGGTACTCGCCGGCCAACCGGCGGACCACGAGCTTTGCTCTCCCCCGGGGTGTTCGCGGTCCGGCCATCGCCGGGAGGTTACCGGGGAGGCCCGCGCCGACCCACCGGCAACCGCACGTCCGGCCGGCCCGGCTCCGCCGGCTCCGGCTCGCTCGTCCCGCCCGGCGTTAGCCTGCGGAAGTGCCCAGCACCGCGATCACGATCGTCCGCCGCGCCGCCGACGTCCCCCTCGCCGAGGTGTCGGCGCTCCTCTTCCGGGCCGCCGACTCCGACGGCGAGCCCCCGCTGTCGGAGGGAAAGCGGCTCGACCTCGAGCACGGGGGTCGCAAGGGCTTCCTCGCCCTCACCGCACGAGACGGGGACGGCGTGCTCGTCGGGTACGCACAGGCGACGCTCGGCCAGGAGGGCTGGGGCCTCGAGGCCGTCACCGACCCCGGGGACGAGGGCGCCGGGTCACTGCGGTACGAGCTGGTGCGGGCCGCGATGGGGGCGCTGTACGGCGACGGGAACCGGGTCCACTACTGGGTGGGCTCGCCGTCGCCGGCCGCCGACGCCGAGCTCGGGGAGCTCGGGCTCGCACCCGACCGGGACCAGCTTCAGATGAGAGTGGCGCTCCCTCTCCCGCCCGAGGTGGTCCGGGCGGCGGCGATCGCGGTCCGGCCCTTCCGGCCCGGGAAGGACGACGCGGCCTGGCTGTCGGTCAACAACCGGGCCTTCGCCGGCCATCCCGAGCAGGGGGGGTGGGATCTCCGGACCCTGCGGGACCGGGTGGAGCAGCCCTGGTTCGACCCGGCGGGATTCCTGGTGCACGAGGTCGACGGAAGGCTGGCCGGCTCCTGTTGGACCAAGGTCCACCCCGGGACCAGACCCCCGATGGGGGAGATTTACGTCATCTCCGTCGACCCCGACTTCCACGGGCGCGGCCTGGGCCGGGCACTGACCGTGGCCGGGCTCGACTGGCTCGCCGGGCAGGGGTACGCGACGGGCATGCTCTTCACGGGCGCCTCCAACGCGGCTGCGGTCGGCCTCTACCGGTCCCTCGGCTTCACCGTTCACCGCCTCGACCGGGTGTACACGCTCGACCCGGCGGGGCCGACCCCCGCCGGAGCCGGCTCCCCTCAGGAGACGCCCACCCCGACGGCCCGGCCGATGCCGTAGGTCACCGAGGCGGCCACTGCGGCCACAGTGAGCTGCCGAAAGGCCGAGCGCCACCGCGAACGGCCGGTGAGGCCCGCCAATCCGGCTCCCACCAGAAGCGACGCGGCCGCACCGATGGCCACGGAGGCCAGGATCGCCGCGGTGCCCGAGCCCAGCAGCCACGGCAGCAGGGGGAGGAACGCCCCGACGGCGAAGGCGAGCACGGAGGACAGGGCCGCCTGCCACGGTGAGCCCAACGCCCCCGGGTGGATCCCGAGCTCCTCGCGGGCATGGACCTCCAGCGCCAGCTCGGGGTCCTGCATCACCTTGTCGACCAGGTCCCGGGCCAGGGTCGGGTCTATCCCCCGATCCTCGTAAATGGCGACGAGCTCCCTCGACTCACCCTCAGGGCTGGCGCGGAGCGCCTTGCGCTCGACGTCGAGCTCCCGTTGCAGCAGCTCCCGCTGCGCCTGCATCGAGACGTACTCGCCGGCTCCCATCGAGAACGCTCCCGCGACCAGGCCGGCCAGCCCGGTGAGCTTCACGAACCCTCCCCCCGGATGGGCACCGGCCACGCCGAGGATCAGCGAGACGTTCGTGACGAGGCCGTCGCTGATGCCGAAGACCGCTGCTCGGGCCCCACCTCCGAGGATGTTCCGGTGGCGATGTTCGGGCGGCTCTTCGCTGTGTTGCTCCACCGGGCCGAGCGTAGCGACGTCCGCGAGGGTCCGGGTGCTGGCAGAATCGTCACGTGGCCGAGCACAAGTGGATGGACCAGACCCAACCCCAGACCCTTCAGGCTGCGGTCATGCTCTCCTACATCAACGCCGCGCTCGGGGTGCTGTTCTTCTTTGCCTTCGGGGCCGGTCTGTCGCTGCTCCTCCTGCTCCTCGGTGTCTCGGCCTACGCCGTGGCGAACGAGAAGCGCTGGGGCTACCGGTTGGCCGTCGCCGTCGCCGGCCTCTACCTGGTCGTGCAGGTCATCGGGTTCTTCGTGATCCACGGGTTCTCAGGGCTCCTCAACCTGGTCTTCGCCGGGGTGTTGCTGGCCCTCCTCCTCCATCCCCAGAGCCGCGAGTACCAGCGGATCTGGTTCCACTGATCGGGACGTCCCCCCGGGCCGCCGGCACAGGGTCCCCGGTTGCGGCGGCGCGAGCGCGCTGATCTAACGTGCCGAGGGGACGGGTCGATCGGCCCCCCCGCCGGCCGGAGGGGCCGATCATGACCAGGATCCCGCAAGACGTCGAGGTTCCCCGTTCCCCGGTGTGGACCGATGGCCCTGCCACCGCGCCCCACGGACGGTTGCCCCGTTGATCGGCCGACGGGACCCGGTGGCCGTGGCCGACCGCAGCCGCCCGATGGACGGGGAGCTGCCGACCGGGCCCGCCAAGACGGCGCGGGTCCGCGAGATGTTCGACGTCATCGCGCCGCGCTACGACCTGGTCAACCGGATCATGACCCTGGGCCTCGACCAGGGATGGCGAAGGGCGACTGTCGACGCCCTGGGCCTTGCTCCCGGCTCCTCGGTGCTCGACCTCGCCTGCGGCACCGGTGACCTCGGGCGGATCGCGGGTCGGCGCGGGTACGGGACGGTCGGGGCCGACCTCAGCTGGGGCATGCTGGCGGCCCGGCGGCCCGGTCAGCCCGTGCTGCAGGCCGATGTCCTGCAGCTCCCGTTCGGCGACGGGGTGTTCGACGGGCTGGTCTGCGGGTACGCCCTCCGGAACTTCACCGATCTCGGTGCGTCGCTCGGCGAGGCCGCCAGGGTCGTCCGGCCGGGAGGACGCCTCGCCGTGCTCGAGGTCGCCCGCCCTCCCAACAGGATCCTCCGCCTGGGTCATCGCCTCTGGTTCGAGCACGCCGTCCCGCTCCTCGGCCGGGTGCTGTCGGACCCGGCGGCCTATCGGTACCTGCCACGGTCGACCGCCTACCTTCCCGACGAGGCAGGGCTCCGGAGGCTCCTGCACGACGCCGGCTTCTCCACCGTCGGACGGCGGCTCCTGCACGGGGGGCTGAGCCAGCTGCTCACCGCCACCCGGGCCGGGCTTCCCGCCACCGCCGGGGCCGGGCCGGGCGCCGGCTCGTGACACCGACCGGGTACCCGGACCCGAGCACCCTCAGGGCGGTGACCGTGCCGCTGGACGGCGGAGCGGACCTCGACCCGCTGGCGATCGCCGGCGAGGAGGGATACCTCTTCGCCGGGCCCTCCCTGACCTTGGCGGGACGAGGAGCCGCGGCCGTCCTCCCTCTCGCCGGGGGCCTGCAGGACGTGGCCGGCCTCAGAGACGCCGAGCAATGGCTCGCCGCGGTGCCGTCGGAGGACCGCGTCGGGCTCCCCGGCACCGGGGTGGTGGCCCAGGGCGCCCTCCCCTTCGAGCGCGCCGAACCCTCTTCGCTCGTCGTTCCGCGGCTCACCTTCGGACGGGACGAGACGACCGGTCGGGCATGGGCGACCGTGGTCGCTCCGGCCGGCGACCCCAGGTCGGCGATCGACCCGCGGTCGCTCCGCGGGCGGCTGGCCCGGTTGGCGGGCGGTGATCCCATCGGCGCCGGCGGGCGCCCGGGGCTGCCGGCCGGCGCCGAACTGACGGAGATGGTCGCCGTCCCCGAGCCCGAGGACTACATGGCCGCGGTGGCCGCCGCGGTCGAGGCCATAGCGGGCAGCCGGCTCCGCAAGGTGGTCCTCGCCCGGCAGCTGAGCCTGCGCTTCGCCTCGCCGGTCCGGCTCTCGGGCGTGCTCGGGCGCCTGCACGAGCGCGAGCCGGCGTGCACCGCCTTCTCCCATCCGGTCGGCCGAGGGCGATTCGTGGGAGCGTCCCCGGAGCTGCTCGTCTCACGGCGCGACGGGCTCGTCCGGTGCCATCCACTGGCCGGAACGGTCGCTCTCGTCGGCGACGCGGCGATCGACCAGGCGGCGACCGAGCAACTGCTGGCCTCGGCCAAGGACCGGGTGGAACACCAGCTCGTCGTCGACGACATCGCCCGGGCGCTCCGTGCGACCGGTGTGGAGGTGGAGGGTCCGGGCCGCCCCTCCATCGTCCGGCTGCGCTCGGTCGCCCACCTGGCCACCCGCGTGGTGGGGTCCCTGGGCGCCGGGGCCCCGCCGGGCGTGCTCGAACTGCTCGCCGCGCTCCATCCGACCCCCGCCGTCGGGGGCGTGCCACGGTCCGAGGCCCTGGCGATGATCGCCGCTCTGGAGGCCTCGCCCCGGCAGCACTGGGCCGGCCCGGTCGGCTGGACCGACGGCTCGGGGAACGGGGACTGGATGATCGCCATCCGCAGCGCCCTCGTGACCGGTCCGACGGCCCGCCTCTGGGCCGGCGCGGGCATCGTCGCCGGCTCGGACCCCGCTGCCGAGCTGGCGGAGACCACCGTGAAGTTCCTTCCCGTGATCGACGCGTTCCTCCCGGGCGCGAGCGGCGCGCTCCTCGGTACCGGATCGTCGCGAGAGTCCCTCAGCCAGTGAACGGGAACCGGTGCTGCCCGCCGCCCGCCGCGATGGTCGGTTCCCCGCCCCGAGCAGCTCGCTCGCCGGGCGGTCGGGGGGGCCCACCCGGGCGAAGCGGGATCGCCACCGCGAAGGCCGTGCCCTCGCCCGGAGCGGACGTCACCGACGCGGTCCCGTGGAGCGCCTCGGCGATGGCCCGGACGATCGACAATCCGAGCCCGGTACCGCCCCGGGGCCTGGCCGTGTCACCCCGGTAGAAGCGGTCGAACACCTGCGATGCCTCGCCCGGACGCAGCCCCCGGCCGCTGTCGCTCACCTTTATCGTCCCCATCGCGCCCGCCTCGGCGACCTCCACCCGCACCGGCGTGCCGGGCGGCGTGTGCACCAGGGCGTTCCTCACCAGGTTGTGGGCCACCTGACCGAGCCGGTCCGGGTCCCCGACGACGATCACCGGACCGGTGCCCCGGAGCTCGATCGGCCGCTCCGGGTCCACCGCTCGGGCGTCCTCCACGACGTCGCGGGCCACCAGGGCGAGGTCGACCGGCTCCCCCCGGAGCGCGCGCCCCTGGTCGAGCCGGGCGAGGAGCAGCAGGTCGTCCACCAGGTCGCCCATCCTGGCCGCCTCCTGCTCGACCCGGGACAGGGCCCGCTGCCGGCTCTCCTCGTCGGCGAAGCCACCGTTGCGGAGGAGCTCGGCATACCCTCGGATGGAGGTGAGGGGTGTTCGCAGCTCGTGGGAGGCGTCGGCCACGAACTGGCGGAGCCGGGCCTCCGAGATCGACTTCTCGTCGAACGCCGTCTCGATCTGCGCCAGCATGGCGTTCAGCGCGCCACCCAGGCGGCCGACCTCCGTGCCGGCGTCCACTGCCGGAACCCGGCGCCCGAGGTCCCCCGAGGCGATGGCCCCGGCGGTCCGGGTCATGTCCTCGAGGGGCCGAAGGCCGCGCCGGACCGTCCAGAAGCCGAGGAGCATCAGGGTCAGCACCACGGCGACCGAGGACCCGATCTCGATCTTCAACAGGGAGGCGAGGGTGTCCGTCGTCGGGCTCAGCGAGATGGCGGTGACCAGCGTGCCCTGGGGAACGGCGACGGCGTCCACCCGGTAGCGGGCCGGGTGGACGCCGACCGACGAAGCCTCAAAGGTGTTCGGGCTGGGTCGATAGGTGCCCTGGTGCCGCCCGAAGGTCCGCGGCCGCAGTGCCGGTTGGGTGCGCAGCGGGGTGGCAAGGGCCGGACGGGGGTCCGGATTGCTGGGCGATCCCGACGGGAGATCGATCAGGGTCCGGCCGTCCTTGCCGATGAGCAGCACGTACACGTCGGGGCTCACGTGGCTCTCGAGGCCGGCGGTGGTGACGACCCGGCCACGTTGGGCCAGGTGCAGCAGGCCGTCGTAGGCCTGGCGTTGGGCCACGTCGAGCTGCTCGTCGAGGCGGCCGATGAGGAACGAGCGCAGGGACGTGTACGTCGCGACATCGGCGATCAGCAGCCCGACCACCAGCAGCAGGGCCATGGTGGCCGACAGGCGTCGCTGGAGCTTCACGGCGGATCAGCCACCGCTCACCGGGGCGGTCGTTCCCTTCGGGAGGCGGAGGGAGTACCCCACCCGCCGGACCGTGTGGATGAGGGGAGGGTCGAACTCGTCGAGCTTCTTGCGCAGGTAGCTGATGTAGGTCTCGACGATGTTGATGTCCCCGGAGAACCCGTAATCCCAGACGTTGTCGAGGATCTCGGACTTCGAAAGCACCCGGCGGGCGTTCTCGAGCAGGAAGCGCAGGAGGTTGAACTCCGTGGCCGTCAGCTCGACGGCGACTCCCTGACGCCACACCTCGTGGGTGTCGATGTTCATCGACAGATCGGCGAACCTCAGCATCCTCTCGTCCAGCTCGCCGTCGGGAACGGCCCGCCGCAGCACCGCCCGGACCCTTGCCACCAGCTCCACGAGGCTGAACGGCTTGGTGACGTAGTCGTCGGCCAGCCTGAGCCCCTCCACCTTGTCCTCGGTGTCGTCACGGGCGGTGAGGAAGACCACGGGCACGCCGTTGCCCTCCTCACGCAACCGGCGGCACACCTCGGTCCCGCTCAGGTCGGGCAGCATGACGTCGAGCATCACCAGGGCCGGCGTGCGCGTCCTCACCTTCCGGAGCGCCTCGGTCCCGGTGGACGCCACGTCGACGGCGAAGCCCTCGTGGCCAAGGGCAGCCACCAGCAGGTCGGTGATGTACGGCTCATCGTCGACGACCAGGATCTCGCCGATCTCCGGGGCCATCCCACCATGATCGCAGAGATCGCCTCACCGCGGCCGCACGGAGAGCCAACGGGACGCGGCACCGCCGGCACCCGGTGAGGCAGGGACCGGGCCGGTCCCGATGTCGGCCCGGACCCGCTCAGAGGTCGGGAGGAGCGATCGGGACCGGGCCCGGGTCGCGGGCCGGAGTGCGGCGCACCAGGCGCATGGCGGCGCGCAGGAGCCGACCGAGCGCCCAGAACGAGACCAGGCCGAGCGCCTCCACGACGATGGCCGACGACATCTTGGAGTCGCCGGCCGTGCGGTCGACGAAGCGGATGGGCACCTCCACGATGGAGGCGCCGGCCTGCTTGGACCGGTAGGTCATCTCGATCTGAAACCCGTACCCCTCGGCGCGCACACTCGGGAGGTCGAGCCGCCTGAGGAGGCTCGCCGCGTAGGCCCGGAAGCCCGCGGTGGAATCGGAGACGCCCAGCCCCAACACGGCCGAGGCGTAGGCGTTCCCTCCTCGGGAGAGAAGGTGGCGTGACCAGGACCACCGCGGTATCGACCCGCCCGGGACGTAGCGCGACCCGATGACCACCTCGTGCCCCCCGCCCAGTGGGGCGAGGAGGTCCGGCAGGACGGCCGGGTCGTGGGAGAAGTCCGCGTCGATCTCGACGAAGGCGTCGTACCCGCGGTCGAGACCCCAGGAGAACCCGGCCCGGTAGGCGCTTCCGAGGCCCGACTTCCGGCTCCGCCGCAGCACGTGCACGTCACCCAGCCCCTCCCCGGCTGCCTCGGCCAGGTCGGCGGTACCGTCGGGGCTTCCGTCGTCCACCACGAGGATTCCCGCGCCGGGAAGGGCGTCGCGGACCTCCTGCAGGAAGCGCACCACGTTCGGGGCCTCGTTGAATGTCGGGACGACGACCAGCACGCGCACGGCGGCAGCTTAGGAGACCTCTGCGTCGCTATCGGGTAGGGGCTCGGGCGCGGGCGCCCCGGCGGTCACCACCTTTGTGACCCCCGATGGATGGCGCAGCTCGCGGACCACGACCTGCACCGCGCCACCGATCGGGATACCGAGCAGCGCGCCGATGAAACCGCCCAGGGCCGAGCCGACCTGGCCTCCCAGCCGGGCCCCGATCAGGACGGACAGCAGCACCCACAGCGGGTTCATCCGGACGGTCCGGCTCATCACGATGGGATTGAGGGCGTGGTTCTCCACCTGTTGGTACACGAGGAACACGACGAGGGTGACGATGCCGGCAGCCGGCGAGTGCAGCAGGGCGACGAGCACCGTCGGGATGCCGGCCAGCAGCCCTCCGATGAGCGGGAGGAGGTCCACCAGGGCGACCCACAACCCGAGCAGCAACGCGAAGGGGACCCCCAGGAGCAGCAGGGTGACGTACACGATCAACCCGGCGATCAGCGAGGTGAGGACGTCGCCCAGCACGTACCCGGCCACCGAACGGATGACCTCGTCGACGACCCGGCTCAGCCGCTCCGCCCGGGCCGGCGACAGGAGGCCGAGCCCTCCCCGCCACATCTGCGGTCCCTCGAGCATGATGAAGAACGACAGGACGGCGATCGTCGCCAGGCCCACGATGGTGGACGCCGCCGCGGCGCCCACCGAAAGGGCCTGAGCCGGCTTGACCACCTTGGTGACCGCCTGGCTGAGCTTCGGGGCGTTCTTCGCCACCCAGTTCTGCAGGTGAAGCCGCTGGACCAGCCTGCCGATCGACCCACGCCCGTGCTCGGCCTGGTGGATCAGGTTCGGGAGATCGTGGGCGAACCGGGTCACGGCGGAGATCAGCGGTGCCGAGAACAGGTAGACGACCCCGCCGAAGGCCAGGACCCCGACCAGGAAGACCACCGTCGACGCCATCCCGTGGCCGGCCCCCCGGCGTTCGAGGACACGGACCGCCGGGGTGAGCGCCAGCGCCACGAACGCGCCGACCATCACGTACAGCAGGTCGGTGCGCAGCACCCAGACCAAGAGGACCGCGAGGGCGGCCAGCACGACCACGACGACCGAGGTGACGATGGTGGCCAGGGGCACCTGGCGGGCATCGGCCGCCCCCATCACCCGCCGGCGGAACCCTCCGGGCTCGTCGGCCTCCCTCGGAGGGTCGGGCATCGGGGGGTCGGACGCCCCCGAGGAGCGGGCGGGCCCCTCCTCCTGCCGGGCCGACCAGGGCATGCTCCCAGCATGGCAGGTCCGGGTACCGCGCAAGTGCAAGCATGTGGGCCATGGAGGAGCATTCGGCTGCCGGCGCCGGACCGCAGCCCGGGGAAGCCGCCCACCCCGACCCCCGGAGCAAGGTTCAAGCTGAACCTGACGTCGAGGTCGGACCCCGGGGAGCGGGCCCGGGGAGCGCAGACAGGTCCTTGCAGGACGCCGCGGCGCCGCCCCCCCCGAGGGTTGCCGCCGCCGGGCGCGGGCCCTTGCGCCGGTGGCGGAGGTTGCCCCGGAGCGTGAAGGTGACCGTCACCGTGGTGGTCCTCTTCTTCGTGCTCGAGTACGTGCTCCTCCCCGAAGTCGCCAGCGCCCGCAAGTCGGTGAAGCTGCTCGGGCAGGTGAACGTCCTCTGGCTGTGCATGGCCGTGGCGCTGGAGATGTGCGCGCTGGCGGCGTACGCGGAGCTCACCCATACCGTCCTGTCCCCCGGTGCGCCTTCGCGCTTCCGGCTCCTCCGGATCAACATGTCGAGCCTGGCGGTCAGCCACGTGCTCCCCGGCGGCACGGCCCCCGGCGCCGCCGTGGCGTTCCGCCTGCTCGGGGAGTCCGGCGTCCGGGGGAGCACCGCCGCGTTCGGGCTGGCCACCCAAGGGGTCGGATCGGCGGTGGTGCTCAACGTCATCTTCTGGTTCTTCCTCCTGATCTCGATCCCCCTGCGCGGCTACAACCCCCTGTACGGCTTCGCCGCCCTCGCCGGGGCCATCCTGCTGGCCGCGTTCGGCGGCATCGTCCTGATGCTGACCAGGGGAAGGGGGCAGGGGGCCGACCGGCTGTACCGGATCGCCGCGCGCGTCCCCTTCGTGAACTCCGACCGGTTGTCCGTCCTGGTGCAGCGGATCGCCGACCGCCTGACGCTGTTGCTCCGGAACCGGCAGCTGGTCACCCGCGCCATGATCTGGGCCGCAGCCAACTGGTTGCTCGACGCCGCCTCCCTGTGGATCTTCGTGCTGGCCTTCGGTCATCTGGTATCGCCGATCGACCTGCTCGTGGCCTATGGACTGGCCAACATCCTGGCGGTCATCCCCCTGACGCCCTCGGGGCTGGGGGTGGTCGAGGGCGTGCTCATCCCGACCCTGGCCGGGTTCGGCGTCCCCAAGGACGTCGCCGTGCTCGGGGTGCTCAGCTGGCGCCTGGTCAATTTCTGGCTGCCCATCCCGATGGGGGGCGCCGCGTACCTGTCCTTGCGCCTCGGCCCGATGGCCCGCAGGGCCAAGGCTCCCCGGCAGGACACCCACCCGGCCAAGGGCCAGGTGGCGGGCTGAACGGTCCGCTCAGGGGGCGGGGGCGGTATCGGCCGGCGGCGGCTCGAGCGGGCGTGGGTCGGGCTCACGCCGCCGGCGCGCCCGCTCGATGGCCAGCTCCCTCAGACGCTGCTGGGCGTTGATCCCCCGGACGGCCGGGACCCGGCGCCAACGGCGGTCAGGGCGCAGCACCCAGGTATTGGTGTCGTCGGCGAAGATCAGGTCGAGGATCTCGAGCAGGCGCGCCTGAAGCTCCGGGTCGCGCACCGGGACGAGGACCTCTATCCGGCGGTCGAGGTTGCGCTCCATCAGGTCGGCCGAGCCGATGATCAGGGTGAGAGGCGGGCGCGACCCCGGCGGCTCGCCGCCGCCGAACCGGAAGATCCGGGAGTGTTCGAGGAATTGGCCGACGACGGAACGGACGTGGATCGTCTCGGACAGCCCGGGGATCCCCGCCCGCAGGCAGCACAACCCCCTGATCGCCAGGTCGATCGGCACCCCTGCCCCCGAAGCCCGGTAGAGCGCGTCGATCACCCTGGGGTCGGTCAGCCCGTTGAGCTTGAGCACGATGCGTCCGTCGGGTCCCGCCGCCGTCTGCTCCTCGATGAGCTCGAGCACCTGCTGGCGGAGGGTCACCGGCGAGACCAGGATCTGGCGGTACGAGGTGGCCCGGCTGAACCCGGTCAGGTAGTTGAACAGGTCCCCGACGTCGGCGCCGATCTCGGGGTCGGAGGTCAACAGGCCCAGGTCCTCGTAGATCCGGGCGGTCTTGGAGTTGTAGTTGCCGGTCCCGACGTGGCAGTACCGGCGGATCCCGTCCTCCTCGCGCCGCAGGACGAGCGCGGTCTTGGAGTGGGTCTTCAGACCCACCAGCCCGTACACCACGTGGACGCCCGCCTCCTCGAGTGCCTTCGCCCACCCGATGTTGGCCTGCTCGTCGAACCGGGCCTTCAGCTCCACCAGGGCCGCCACCTGCTTGCCCTTGGCCGCCGCCCGGATCAGGGACGCCACGATCGGGCTGTCCCCCGAGGTCCGGTACAGGGTCTGCTTGATCCCGAGCACGTCGGGGTCGTCGGCCGCCTGCGCGATGAACGCCTCCACCGACGTGGCGAAGGAGTCGTAGGGGTGATGGACGAGGACATCGCGCTCGCGCAGGACGGAGAAGAGGTCCATGGGCTCGTTTCCCGCCGTGGCCAGGTGGGGCGGGGTCATCGGGGTCCACGTCTCCTCGTGGAGGTCGGGGCGGTCGAGCGCGTACACGGCCCACAGACCCCCGAGCCCGATGGGCGCCCGGAGGGTGTAGACCCCGTCCGGTCCCACGTCGAGCTCGGCCATGAGCAGCTCACGGACGGCGGCCCCGGCCCCGGCGGCGATCTCGAGACGCACGGCCCGGCCGAACCTGCGGCGTTGGAGCTCCATCTCAATGGCGACGAGCAGGTCGTCCGCCTCGTCCTCCTCCACCGCGAGGTCGGCGTTGCGGGTCACCCGGAAGGTCTCGTGACGACCGATGGTCATACCGGGGAAGAGCGTGTCGAGGTGGGCGGCGATCACCTGCTCCAGCGGCACGAACCGCTCGCCGTCGGGCATGACGACGAAGCGGGACAGGACCTGGGGGATCTTCACCCGGGCGATCCGTGCCTCCCCCGTCACCGGGCTGGCCACCTCCACCAGGAGGTTGAGGGAGAGGTTGGAGATGTAGGGGAAGGGGTGCCCGGGGTCGACGGCCAGCGGGGTCAGCACCGGGAAGATCTCGCGGTTGAAGACGTCCACCAGGTACGCACGGTCGTCGTCGTCGAGCGAGGTCCATCCCGACAGGCGGATACCCGCGTCGGCCAGGGCGGGCACGATCTCGTCGAGGAAGATGTGGTCCTGGCGCGCCACGAGCTCCTTCACCCGGGAACGGATGACCTTGAGCTGCTCGCCGGGGCGCAACCCGTCGGGTGACCGGGTCCGGATCCCCACCGCCATCTGGTCCTCCAACCCGGCCACCCGCACCTGAAAGAACTCGTCGAGCAGCTCGGAGAAGATCGCGAGGAACTTCACGCGCTCGAGCAGGGGCATCCCCTGGTCCTCGGCCAGGTCCAGCAGCCGTGCCCCGAAGTCGAGGCGGGACAGCTCGCGGTTGGTGAACCGCTGGTAGCCGAAGGAGGCGATCTGCTCTTCGGACGGGGGGACCGGGCGGGCGGCAGCACCACCGGCCGCCGGATAGCCGGCGCCGCTGACTGCGCCGCTGGGCGCCGAGGTCGTGCTGGGCTCCGGGGCCATAGGGTCTCCGCGACGACTGTACTACTCACCACTACGCTTTCGGCGGTGGTCCAGACCCAGTCACGACCGACCCCCAAGCGGGTCCGGTCCCGAGCCCCACGGTTCCCGGGCTGGCCCCCGGGGCCCAAGCCGCGCCGAAGGACCGAGCTCGGGCTGCTCGTCTTCGGCTCGCTGATCACCGTGGCGCTGTACGTGATCGCCGAGCTGGGCGCCAAGTCGAAGATCCCCGAGCACATCGGCCCGATCCTGGGCGTCGTCCTGGGTCTTTCGCTGGTGGCCCACCTGGCCAACCGCTGGCTGGTGCCCGAGGCCAACCCGATCGTGCTCCCCATCGCGGCCATGCTCAACGGGATCGGGTACGTGGTGATCGCCCGATGGGACCCCCCGTACGCCAAGGCCCAGGCCGGGTGGGCCGCCTTCGGGGTCGTGGCCTACGTGCTGACGCTGCTGGTCCTCCGCCGGTCGCGCGACCTCGACCGGTACCGCTACCTCCTCCTGATGCTCGCCGGCATCCTGATGCTCGCCCCCCTCATCCCTCACGTCGGCCGCAACGTCAACGGGGCGAGGCTCTGGGTCCGGGTGATCGGCGTGCAGTTCCAGCCGGTGGAGCTGGCCAAGCTCCTGCTCTGCATCTTCTTCGCGTCCTACTTCGCCGAGAAGAAGGAAATGCTGTCGATCCCCACCCGCCGGCTCGGGAACCGCCTGGTGGTCGATCCTGCGCCCCTGGTCCCGATCCTGATCGCCTGGGGCCTCTCGATGCTGGTGATCGGGCTCGAGAACGACCTCGGCTTCGCCCTGCTGATCTTCGCCCTGTTCATCGGCATGCTCTGGGTCACCACCGGGCGGGCCGGCTACCTGGTACTGGGCCTGTCCCTCTTCGTCGTCGGCGCGGTCGTGGCCTCACACCTGTTCGCGCAGGTCCACCAGAGGGTGACCATCTGGCTCGATCCGTGGCACAACCTGTCGTTGCTGGGCGCGGGACAGCTCACCCAGGCGTGGTACTCGTTGGCGAGCGGCGGCCTCGGTGGGACCGGCCTCGGCCTCGGCGTGTCGGGCCACTACGTTCCCTACATCACCAGCGACATGATCTTCGCCGCGATCGGCGAGGAGATGGGGCTGATCGGGGCGGGCGCCGTCGTGATCGCCTTCCTCCTGCTGGTGGGCGCCGGCCTGCAGATCGCCCAGCGGGCCCGCTCCGACTTCTCCCGCCTGGTGGCCACCGGTCTGACGGTGATCATCGGATTTCAGGCGTTCTTCATCATGGCCGGGGTGCTGCGCCTGCTCCCTCTCACCGGCATCACCCTCCCCTTCGTCGCGTACGGCGGATCCTCGCTGATCGCCAACTACGTGCTCATCGCGATGCTCCTGCGGATCTCCGACGAGGGCGTTTCCACCGCGCAGGAGAAGATCTCGGGCATCGCGCAGCCCGGTGAGAAGGCCTTCGTGGTCGCCAACAATTGACGATCGCCCAATTGACGATCACCCAATTGACGATCACCCTGTCCCCTCGCCGGAGCTAACCGGGCGCGACGTCGCCTTCGTCGCTCAGGAGGCGCTCGTCGGCGAGGACCGGTGCGACCACCGGGAGGCGCAGGGCCATGGTGAGCCCGTCGGAGGGCCGGCACGGCACCACCTCGCGGCCCCGGGGGCTCATGAGGTCGAGCTCCCCGAGGTAGATGCCCGCGGTCCGGCCGACCAGGCGGACCGCCACCACGTCGACGTTCAGTCGCTGGAGCACCGAGGCGAACAGCTCGTGGGTCAGGGGTCTCGGGGTGGCCACCTTGTGGAAGGCGTGGCCCATGGCCACCCCCTCGGCCATGCCGAGGGGCATCGACAGCCGGCGGAACGGCGGCTCGGCCTCCTGCAGGGTGAGGAGGGGGAACTGCGAGGGCAGGTCGACGGCGAGCGCAACCACCTCCATGACCCGGAACTGCACGACCGCGCCCGCCGCGTCGCCCGCCACGTCATCCACCGCGTCGGGCGTACACGCTGAGCGAGACGCCCACCGCCATGAAGAAGCAGAGGACGGCGGTTCCCCCGTAGCTGAGGAACGGGAGCGGGATGCCGGTGATCGGCATGATCCCCATGGTCATGCCCGCGTTCTGGAACACGCTGAAGGCCAGAAAGGTGAACATCCCCGTGCAGAGCAGGCGGCCGAACGGATCACGGGCGAGCTTGGCCGCCCGGAAGATCCGCCAGGCCACCACACCCAGCAGGGTGAGCACCACGGTCGCCCCGACGAAGCCGAGCTGCTCCCCCACCGCCGTGAAGATGAAGTCGGTCTGCTGCTCGGGGACGTACCCGAGGTTGGTCTGGGACCCGTGCCCCAGACCCTGGCCGAGGAGGCCTCCGGACCCGATGGCGTTCTTCGCCTGCTGGAGGTTGTAGATGGCCTGTCTCTGCGAGAACGACAGATGGGTGGCGTCCTGGTGGAGGAAGGTCGTCAGCCGGGCGATCTGGTAGTGGTGCAGCAACCCGGACTCGAGCGCCACCACCACCACGCTCACCACCCCGAGCAGCAGGATGAGCAGGATCCGGCCCGGCAGGCCGGCGGCGGCCAGCATCACCAGGAGGACGATCGTCATGATGACGGCCGTCCCGAGGTCGGGCTGGGCCATGACCAGCACGATCGGGATGATCGCCAGGATGAGCACCCGGCTCACGTCCCGCCAGGTCAACCCCTCGGTCCGTCGGGAGCAGTAGGTGGCCACCGCCAGGATCAACGAGAGCACCGCGAACTCCGACGGCTGCAGCTGCACCGGCCCCAGGCTGAACCAGCGTTGCGAGCCCAGCGCATGGGAGCCCACCACGAACACGCCGAGCAGGGACAGGATGACCAGGGCGTGGATCCCCATGGCCACCGGCTCGAGCCGCCGGTAGTCGATGACCGCCATCACCGCCATCGCCGCCACGCCCAGGAACACGTAGAGGACCTGCCGCTTCAGGTAGTAGCGGGGATCGAGCCCGGCCGAGAGCAGGGTCCCCCTCGTGGCCGTGTACACCATGACCGCCCCGATGGTGGCCACCAGGACGGTCGTGACGGCCAGGACGACGTCGACCCGGAGGGCGCGCCTGGGTACGGTGGAACCTCTGGGGACCGTGCGGACCTGCACCGCGGGACAGAATATCGGCCATGCCCACCCTTCCCCCGGCAGTGACCGCGACCGGCCTCGGATCCGTCCCCCCAGCGACCGCCCCCGGGGGGAGCGGCTGGCTGTACGACCTGCTCGCCAAGGCCGGGGTCTCACCGTCCACCGCCCAGTCGGTGGTGGAGTTCGTCGTCCGCCCGATCGAGATCGTCCTGGTCGTCGTGGTGGCGGCCCTGCTCGCCCACTTCGGGGCCAAGGCCATCCGACGATGGTTCGGGCGGCTCGCCCAAAGGGCCGCCGGCCGGTCGAGCTCCCCGCGCGCCGCCGCCCGGGCCGAGACGGTGTCGGCCTTGGCGGCGAACCTCTGGCGGTTCGTCGTCGCGCTGGTCGTCGTCGCCATCGTGCTGGGCATGCTCGGGGTCAACCTCACCCCGCTGCTGGCCAGCGCCACGGTCATCGGCGCCACCATCGGCTTCGGGGCCCAGGCCCTGGT
>DATKRB010000071.1:0-106480 GCA_035532415.1 Acidimicrobiales bacterium
GGACATCGACGGCACCATCCGCCAGGTCCGCTCCAGCATCTACGAGCTCGGGATCACCCACGACGACCGGGGAGTCCGCTCCGGCGTCCTCGAGCTCCTCCGCGAGCTCAACCCCGTCGTCGGCTTTGAGATCAGGGCTTCGTTCGACGGCCCGGTCGATTCGGCCATTCCCGGCCAGATGGCCGAGCAGGTGCTGGCCACCATCCGAGAGGCGGTGACCAACGTCGGGCGCCACGCCCGAGCAACGCAGGCCACGGTGCTCCTGAGCGTGGCCGAGGGCCTGTGCCGGCTCGAGGTCGTCGACAACGGACGAGGTATCGACGAGGTCCGGAGAGGTCAGGGAGGGCTCGGGCTGGTCAACCTCCGACGCAGGGCGGAAAAGCTGCACGGCGAGTTCGTGGTCGAGCAGCTCCAAGGGGGAGGGACGTCCCTCGTCTGGCAGGCGCCGATCAGCCGGTAGGTAGACCGACGTCGCGGGCCGACGTCGCGGGCCGACGCCGCGGGCCGACGTCGCGGGTTGACGGACGGCGGCCGCGCCCTGCAAGCTCGGGTGCAGGTCGCCATCGCCACAGGTCGCCGCCGGCGGTCCAACCGGCAGAGAGGGTGCTCAATTGGAAGACCTGACGGGACGGACGGCGGTCGTCACGGGCGGCGGCAGCGGCATCGGAAGGGCTTCGGCCCTGGCCCTGGCGCGAGCAGGGGTCGCGGTGGTGGTCGCCGACATCAACGGCGATCGAGCCGTTGCAGCGGCCGCTGAGATCGTCGCCGAGGGGGGCAGGGCCACCGGTCGTCGGAGCGACGTGTCGTCGGACGAGGACGTCGCCGCGCTGCGCGACGTGGCTCTGGGGGAGTTCGGGCGCGTCGACATCGTGATGAACAACGTAGGCGTGCTGGTGATGGGGCTGCCGCAGAACATCCCGATGGAGGCCTGGCGCCGCGCCGTCGACGTCAACCTGCTCTCGGCGGCGAGGAGCATCTCGGTCTTCCTCCCCGGGTTGCTGGCCCAAGGGAGCGGCCACATCGTCAACACGGCGTCCACCGCCGGCCTCTTCGCGTACAGCTACGAGCGCCTGCCCTACTCGGCCACCAAGGGAGCGATCGTCGCGCTGTCCGAGGCGCTTGCGCTCTACGCCCGCCCCCTGGGGGTCGGGGTGACGCTCCTGTGCCCGGGACCGGTTGCGACCAACATCGGGGAGCAGGTGCAAGTCTTCGGCGAGATGGGGCCGATCCATGGGCCGCCGCTGCCGACGCTCGATCCCGCCGTCGTCGGGGACCTGGTCGTCGACGCCATCCGTCGTGACGTGTTCTTCCTCCCGACCCACCCCGAGGTCAACGACATCCTGGTCGAGCGGGCCAGGGACCCCGAGGGCTTCGTCGACCGCCAGATCGCCATCCTGTCGGAGTAGTTTCCACCAACCGACAAGGGGCAACGCGCTGGGTCATGCGCTTCTGATCACCGCGCTCAGGCGAGATCGGTGACGTACCGGGCTGCCCTGGTCCCTTCACCGGGGTCATCTCGATTCAGGCCTGCCGGATGCGACGGCCGGTCATCTCGCGGAAGACGATGCGGACGTAGGTGTCCCGAGGGCCCCCCGCCCACGGTTCCACCCCCAGCGCCTGCGCCTGACGGAGCTCCTCGGGGTCGACGACCACGTGCGCCGCTCCGCTGATCAGCACGCTCCACCCCTCCGTCAGGGCCTCGTCGAGGTGATCGACCTCAAAGGAGATCCTCCCCTGCCGCGCCGACGCCACGAGGGCGGAGCCGGGGACGGTCCGGAAGACCACGTCGTCGCCGAGCATCCGGAAATTGACCGGCAGGGCCACCGGTCCCCGAGGCTCCGAGAACACGACGCGTCCGACACCCCCGGCGCTGATCAGGGCCCGGCACTCGTCGCCCTCGAGCGTGTCGAGCGCCGGCCTCGTCAGCGGCCGCCCGCGGCCGGGCGGGGCCTGGGTCCCGCCCCCGGTGATGGAGTCCACCGTGGTCTCGAGCGCGGCGGCCAATCGCCAAAGGGCCGGCCGGGAGAGCTGCGGCGAGGGGCTCGCCTCCAGCATCCGCAGGTAGGAAGGGTCCATCCCGGCCCGGGTGGCGACATCCTCGGGGCTCAGCGCGAGCTCCCGCCGACGCTCGGCCACCCGGCGTCCCAGATCTCCAACGTTGCTCACGAACCTCTCCTCTCGGTCAACCGGAACGGTGGTCGGCGGGAGCCGGTGGCGCCAGGGCCGTTCGGCTCAAAACGTCGATCCCAGTGCAACTTCCACCGACTGTCCCGGCCGGAGCACGACCGGCTCGCCGGAGAGCATCAACGTGATCGGGTGGGCGCGGCCCCGTCCCGCCTCGATGCCGACCCGGTGCCGGTCGAGGTCGACGGTGAGGTCGCATCCCCGGAACCGCACGTTCAAATGCAGCCCCGCCAGCTCGGCGGGCATGACCGGGTGGAGCCACAGGGCCTCGTCGCGGACCTCGAGCCCGGCGTAGCAGCGTTGGAGGATGTCGGCGGTGCCGGCCATTGCGCCCAGGTGGACGCCCTCGCGGGTCGTCCCCCCCTGGGTGTCGGCGATGTCGGCGGCCAGGGCCTCCTGAAGGTACTGCCAGGAGCCCTGGCGGTCGGCCCGGGCGAGTACCCACGAGTGGACGACCCTCGACAGGGTCGAGCCGTGGGTCACCCGCGCCGCGTAGTACTCGACGGTCTCGCGGATCCTCCGGGGCTCGAGCGGGTAGCCCATCCGGGCCAGCACGTGCCGCAGTTCCTCGGCCGAGAGCAGGTAGAGGAGCATCAGGACGTCGGCCTGCTTGCTCACCTGGTAGCGACGCACCGCGTCACCCTCCGCGTCGAGGATCAGGTCGAGGCGCCCGATGCTCCCGTAACGGGCCCGATAGGCATTGAGGTCGAGCGGCTCGAGTCGCTCGTAGCCGGCGAACTGCGAGATGACGCCGTCGTGAAACGGCACGTGGAGGTTCCGGGAGATGGCGTCCCATTGCGCGATCTCCCCCGCGTCGACCCCCAGCCGATCGGGGACCTCCGACCGGTGCTCCGAGGCGAGCAGCTGGGCGAGGTCGCAGGCGCGCCACAGCAGCCATGCCGTCATGACGTTGGTGTACGCGTTGTCGGTGATCCCCGGGTCTGCCGACCACGGGTACCCGTCGTGAAACTCGTCGGGCCCGACGACGCCTTCGATCCGGTGGCGGCCCAGGGCCTGGTCCCAGGTGGCCAGGCTCGCGAAGAAGCGGGCGATCTCAAAGAAGAGCTCGGCACCCGGGCCCGCGATGAACTCGAGGTCCCCGGTGACCTGCCAGTGCTGCCACGTGTCATAGGCGATGGCCAGGCCGACGTGGCGCTGAAACCGTGACCGATCGGGTATCCAGCGACCCGAACGGGGATTGAACAGCACGGTGGGCGTTTCGTCCCGCCCGTCGCTCCCGCTCTGCCACGGGAACATGGCTCCCTTCCGGCCGACACCGGCGGCTGCCCGGCGGGCCGCAGGCAGGCGGCGGCTGCGATAGGCCAGGAGCGCTCTCGAGACCTCGGGAAAGCGGAGGTTGAGCACGGGGAAGGCGAAGACGGAGTCCCAGAAGACGTGGCCCCGGTAGCCCTCTCCGTGCAATCCCCTGGCTCCGAGCCCGGCGTCGAGGTCGATCAGGTGCGGCGAGGCGACCTGAAGGAGGTGGAACAGGTGGAGGTCGACGACCGTGCTCGATCCGCCGGCGTCGCGCACGGTGACCGCTGCGCGCCTCCACAGTGGCTCCCAGGCCGCACGCTGCGCGGCGACGAGCTCCTCGAAGCCCGGCGCCTCGAGGACGCCCTGGCGCGCGGCCTGGCCCGGCTCCGAGATGGCCCGGTCTCGCGACGTGAAGACCGAGACCACCTTCTCGATGGTGACGCGGCCAGCCGGCGGCACCGTCACCGCGACCTCCACCGCGGGTGCCCCGGGCTCGCCGCCGTGGCCATACTGCGGCTCCCCAACCGTTCCCGAGATCCGGCATCGCGCCGCCATGGCCACGACGATCTGAGATTGGACGGTCCGAGCCCGAAGCCAAAGGCGGCCGTCGGGATCGGTGCCCTGATCGACCAACTGGAGGTGCCTGTTGGCCAGGAGGCGATCCTCGATCGTCTCGTCGTCGACGACGCCACCGTCGATGGCCGCCCGCAGCTCGAGCGTGCCCGACCAGTTGAGCGGGCTGCAGCTCAGCTCGACGGCGAGGAGGTGACGGTCGGCCATGGACACCACGCGGCGCTCGACCACGGCGGTGCGCCGCCCGGCCGGATCGGTCACCACGCATCGGCGGAGCAGGATCCCTCGGCGGAGGTCGAGACGGACCCGATGGGAGGACACCGTCGCGCCGTCCGAGCCGAGCCAAGGACCGCCTTCGGGACGGAACGTGAGGGCCAGCCAGTTGGGGACGTTCACCAGGCTCTCCACCTCCACCAGCTGCTCGGCGACGCGGCTCTGGAGCCGGTTGTACACGCCGGCGAGGTAGGTGCCCGGGTAGGAGGTGCCGTCGTCGCTGGCCCAGGGGCGGGCCCCCCGGGTGCCCACGTAGCCGTTGGCGAGCGTGCAGAGCGTCTCGATCACCCCCTCCTCGGCCGCCGCCGGGTCCTCGTAGGTGAGCCGCCACGGGCTCTCGGCCGGACCTGCTCCGGTCAGGAGCAGGTCGCCGAGATCTCCGACCACGACGTCCGCCCCGGCACGTCGGAGGTCCTCGGAGCGCCCCGGGTCCCCGGACGGTCCGGCGCGGTCGACGCCGACCACGACGGCGAACGCCCCTCGCCGGCCGGCCTCGACGCCGGCGAGGGCGTCCTCCACCACCGCCGCCCGGAACGGCTCGACGCCGAGGCGCCGCGCCGCCTCGAGGAACATCGCCGGGTCGGGCTTGCCGGTGAGCCCCATCCCCTGGGCCGTCACCCCGTCGACCCGTACGTCGACGAGGGCCGTCAGCCCGGCCGCGTGGAGGACCTCGGCGCAATGCCGGCTCGCGGAGACGACCGCCACGTCGACCCCGGCTTCCTTCAGCCGCCGGAGGAGCGCGACCGAGGACACGAAAGGCCGCGGTCCCTGGCTCGCCAGCAACGCCAGGTACCGATGGTCCTTCCCGTTGGCCAACCCCCAGACGCTCTGCGACCCGGCCGGGTCGCCGGGAGCCCCTTCCGGCAGCACGATCCGTCGGTCGGCGAGCACGTTGCGGACCCCGTCCCTCCGAGCCTCACCGTCGACCAGCCGCCGGTAGTCGTCGCCGGTGAACGGGAGCGGCGCAGGCCGCGACGCGTGCCCGGCCGACGACGCGAAGAGCTCGTCGAACTGCTCGGTCCATGCTCGTTCGTGGAGGCGGGCCGTGTCGGTGAGCACGCCGTCGAGGTCGAAGATCCATGCGTCGGTCCGGTCGAGCGACACCGTCGGTCTCACGTCGATCTGCTGTGCCATCGGGTCACGTCGCTCGGGTCACGTCGGTCGGCTCATGCCGCACGGCTGTCGCGGCCTCGCGGACCGGGTCGCGCACGACCACCACCGGGCACGAGCTGTGGTTCGCGCATTGCTGGCCGACCGACCCGACCAGCAACTCGTGGAACCCCCCTCGCCCGCGGGCCCCGAGCACGAGCAGCTCGGCGTGCTCGCTCGCCCGAAGGAGCTCGGGAACGGCCGGCCCGAACCGGGAGCCCGCCTCCAGCCGGGCACCGGGCATCCATTCCTCGGCATGCGCCCTGGCCGCGCCGACGATGGTGGCCGCACCGACCTCGTATCCTTCGGCGGGCGCCACCACGAAGGAGCCGACCGGCGGGAACTGCCAGGCGTGAACGGCCTCCACCACCGCCGAGCGACACACCGCCTCGTGCAGCGCCCACCGCAGTGCCCCGTCGGATCCCGCTGAGCCGTCCACCCCGACCACGATCCGGCGCTCCGAGGAGGACGGGTCCGGAGAATCGGGGTCGGACCGGACCACGGCGACCGAGCACCGAGCGTGCTGGATGCACTGCTGGCTGACCGAGCCGAGCAAGAGACCGGTGAACCCTCCCCTTCCCCGGGCGCCCACCACCAGGAGGTCGGCTTCCTCGCTCGCCCCCACGAGCGCCCGGGGGGCCGACTGCCCGAGGATCTCGGCTCGCACCGCCAGGTCGGGATGGCGGGTGGTGACCAGGCCGACCGCGTCGTCGAGGACCCTCGCCGACGGGGCCGACCACTTCCGACCGCCCTCGGCGGAGCCGGGGTGTGCGGCGCGCCTCTCGGCCCCCGCGTGCACGACGCGGAGACAGGCGTCGCGAAGGACCGCCTCGTCGGCCGCCCACTTCAGGGCCAGGCGGGAAGGCGCGGAGCCGTCCACCCCGACGACGATCGTCCGCCGCTCGCGGTGTGCAGGTGCCGTCTCGAGGTCGGTGGTCATGCTGCTTCCTCTTCCTCCGGGGGACATCCTGCCCCCATCCGGCCCTGTCGGCAGCCCATCCGGCCCTGGCGCAGCCCATCCGGCCCTGGCGGAGCCGCCCTCGGCACCCTTGTCGGCCTTGTCAGCCCTGGTGGCTCCGGCTCGCGGAGCCGATGATCAGGGGTGGACGGCCCCGCGTCGTGGGCAGCACCGAGAACCCCCGAGGGGGGACCCGGGGCGTTGCGAGGTGAGCCCGCCGCCGGCGGAGGGACTTGTGGAGAGCATCCACACCCAGCATGACCGGGACGCCCGACACCGCCACGAGCCAGGCCGGCAGCGGCGGCGGTGCCTGACCCAGGACCGACGCGACCGGCGGTATGTAGAGGAGGCACATCAGCAGAGCCAGTGCCATACCGACGCCCACGAGGAGGAGGCGGTTGGAGAACCACCCGAGCCGGCCGGGCCACCGGGTGGCGCTCCGGCAGGCGAACGCCGTACCGATCTGGCAGAAGATGACCGTGGCGAATGCCGCGCCCGACGCCGATTGCAGGTCCTGTCCCTGGGGGAAGGACCTGCCGGGCACCCAACCGACCACCAGGAGGGCGGCGCAGAACGCCAGCATCTCCATGGCCGACTCGGCCGGGCCGAGCACGCCGAAGACCCGCATCAGGACCTTGCGGTCGATCAGGTGACGGCCTTGCAGGGGCTGGTTCAGCGTGCTGCCCGAGGCGTGCTCGATCCCGAGCGCGAGGGCGGGGATCACGTCGGCGCCGACATCGAAGCACAGGATCTGCAGTACCCCGAGGGCAAGGGGGAACCGCCCACCGGACACCGCCCAGATCACGAACGGGGTGAGCTCGGCCACGTTGCAGACCAGGTGGTAGGTGAGGAACCGGCGCATGTTGGAGAAGGTGATGCGCCCGTGCTGTACGGCCGTCACGATCGTCCCGAAGTCGTCGTCGAGCAGCACGAGGTCCGCTGCCTCGCGGGCCACGTCGGTCCCCGACTCGCCCATCGCCACGCCGATGTCGGCGGTCTGCAGGGCCGGCCCGTCGTTGACGCCGTCGCCGGTCATGGCGACCACGTGCCCGCGGCTCTGCAGCGCGGTGGCGATGCGGAGCTTGTCCTCGGGCGTCACCCGGCTGATCACGACACCGTCGGCCCGGTCCACCAGTGCGCCGAGGACCGCCTGGTCGCCCGGGAGCTCGGGACCCGAGAGGACGAGACCCTCGTCGTCGATCAGGTCGACCTCGCGGGCGATGGCAGCGGCTGTCTCGGGGTTGTCGCCGGTGAGCATGGCCACCCGGATGCCGGCGGCGCGACACGCGGCCAGCGCGTTCCGGACGCTGCTGCGGGGCGGGTCCTCGATCCCGACGAGACCCAGCAGGTCGAGGTCCCGTTCGGCCTGGGCCGCCGTCGCCCCCTCCGGGAGACCACCCATGGACCGTGACGCCACGGCGATCACCCGGAGCCCCCGCCGGGCCATCGCCCGCACGGCGTCTTCGGCCCCGGCCACCGGACGGCCGCGGCCGAGAACGCTCTCGGGTGCCCCCTTCACCAGCAGCCGGTCGCCGACGACGACCGACATCATCCGGCGTTGCGGATCGAACGGCAGCTCGCGGGAGGTCGGCCGCCGGGCGGCGTCGGCGTCGACGTCGATGCCGACGCGCCGAGCCAGGGCGTA
This sequence comes from Acidimicrobiales bacterium, assembly GCA_035532415.1. GTDB lineage: Bacteria > Actinomycetota > Acidimicrobiia > Acidimicrobiales > RAAP-2 > DATKRB01. The sequence goes on from DATKRB010000071.1 coordinate 8,040, forward strand.
CAGCGCGGCCTCCATGGGATCGCCGTCGGGAACCCACCTGCCGGCCCGCTCGACCGCCCGATCCTCGGAGCATCTTGCAGCGGTGCGGGCCAGCTCGGTCACGTCGGGTCCGGCCTCTTCGGGCACGTCCACCACGCCGACCGGCTCGTAGCCCACGCCGGTCACCCGGGCCGTTCCCCGCGGGGTCCAGACCTCAACGGCGGCCATCTGGTTGCGGGTGATCGTGCCGGTCTTGTCCGAGCAGATGAAGGTGGTCGACCCGAGGGTCTCGACCGACTCGAGGTGGCGGACGAGCGCATGTCGGCTGGCCATCTGTTGAGCGCCGGCGGCCAGGGACAAGGTCACGGTCGGGAGCAGGCCTTCGGGCACGAGCGCGACCGTGACCCCCACACAGAAGAGGAAGCCGTCGCGGGGCGTGCCGCCCACCATGAGCGAGATGCCGAAGAAGGCAAGGCCGACGCCGACCGCGATCAGGGCGATCGCGCGGACCACGCGGCCGAGCTCGCGCTCGAGGGGGCTTCTCGGACGGTGGCCCTTCCGGGTGAGCTCGGCGATGGAGGCGAGCCTGGTGCGCCCGCCGATGGCGTTCACGGTGGCCACGCCCCCACCGCCGACGACGAAGCAACCGGCGAACAGCTCCTCCCCGGCGGCGACGGCGACGACGGCACTCTCGCCCGTGAGCATCGAGGTGTCCACGGAGAGCTCCTCCGAACGCTCCACCTCCATGTCGGCGGAGATCCGGTCCCCCGAGCGCAGGACGACGAGGTCGCCCGAGACGAGCTCCTCGGCGTCGATCTCGCGCCGGTCACCGTCCCGGATGACGATGGCCCGGCGGGGCAACAGGTCCCTCAGGCGCTCGCCGGCGCGCTCTGCCCGGAACTCCTGGGCGAAGGCGAACGTCCCGTTGACCAGGATCACCACGAAGATGGCGACCCCGAGCTGCGGCATCCCCGCCACGAAGGCGAGGGCCCCGGCGACCCAGAGCATCAGGGCGAAGAAGTGCAGCAGCTGGCTGGCGAACCGGCGCCAGACGGGAACGACGCGTCCGGCCGGTAGCCGGTTCGGGCCGTCGACCGCCAGGCGGCCCGCCGCCTCCGCCGAGGTCAGCCCACCGAAGGCAACCGTGCCGGTCGGGCCCGCAGCCCCCGCGGCCCGGCCGGCGGAGATGTTCGCCCCGGTCGTCATCGGCCGTCTCGGCACCGAGGGTCGTAGGGCGCTGCCGGGCCGGGCCCCGGGAGCACTACCCCTCCTCGATCTCCCGCAGCTCGGTCAACCGGTGCTCGAGGCTGTGGATCTCCTCGTCGAGGGCCTCACGCGGGATCGAACGCTGCTCGAGTGCGGCCACCCGGCGCTCGAGCTTCTCGATCCGGTCCGTCAGGCGGGCATCGTCGGCAGCCATCGTCCACCTCGCTCCTTCGTCTCGTCTTGCGCGACCCACACCCACTGTGCGCGAGGTTCGACGCCCGCCACCAGGGCCGAAGGTCCCCAACCGACGGGTGGAGCGATACGCCTCACGCCGTGACGACCCGTACCGGGTCCCCGGCGAGCCAGCGATCGATGTTCTCGACGATGTCGGAGAAGAAGACCTGGTAGGTCTCGTTCGTCACGTAACCGAGGTGGGGGGACGCGAGCACGTTCGGCAGCGCCCGGAAAGGGTGCCCGGCCGGGAGCGGCTCCTCGGTGAAGGCGTCGAGGCAGGCGCCGGCCACCCGGCCCTCGCTGCAGGCGGTCGCCAGGGCCTGCTCATCGCAGATGGGCCCCCGGCTCGTGTTGACGAGCCACGCATCGGGGCGCATGAGGCCGAGCTCGGTCTCGCCGATGAGGCCCCGGGTCCGATCGGACAGCACCAGGTGGATCGTGACGAACTCGGAGGTGGACAGCAATTCCGCCTTGGTGACCCGGGAGACGCCGATCTCCGCGCAGCGCGCGTCGGTCAGGTTCTGGCTCCAGGCGACGACGTCCATCCCGAACGCCAAACCGATCCCGGCCACCCGGGCTCCGAGCCGGCCCAGGCCGATGACGCCGAGCCGGGCGCCGCGAAGGTCCCGGCCGACCCCGGTCATCCATCCTCCGCCACGCACGCTGGCGAGCTCGCTCGGCAGATGCCGGGCGGCGGCGAGGATGAGGGCCCAGGTCAGCTCTGCCGTCCCGTGCGCCACGCCTCCCGTGCCGCACACCAGGACCCCCTGCTCGGCACACGCCGCGATGTCGATGGCCGCGTTGCGGCCGCCCGTGGTCACCAGGAGCCGGAGGTTCGGGAGTGCGGAGAGGACGGAGCGGGGGAACGGGGTCCTCTCGCGCATCGCCACGACGACTTCAAACGGCCGGAGGCGTTGCACGAGCGTCGGCTCGTCGTCGAGGTGGTCGCCGAAGACCTCGAGCTCTATCCGGTCCCCGAGCGTCGCCCAGGGGCCGAAGGACCGGGCGACACCCTGGTAGTCGTCGAGCACGGCCACCCTCACCGCGGGGCGGCCGTGGACGGCGCGTCCGGGGGCCTCAGACGTCACGGGTCAGGACATCCTCAAAGCTGGTCACCGGCGCGAGCGCCTCCTTGTCGATCCTGACGTCGACCAGGGCCGCCCGGCCGCACGTCAGCGCCCGGTGCAGTGCGCCGGGCAGCTCCGCGACGTCGTCCACGCGGAGCCCCTCGGCGCCGAGGGCCCGGGCCACCTCGGCGTAGTCGACATCGAGCAGGTCGTTCACGCGGGGGACCACCTGGTCGTCCCACTGCAGCTTCTGCCCGTGGTACTCAAATGCGAGCATCCTGTTGTTGAGCACCACCACGGTGACGTCGATCCCGCAGCGCAACGCCGTCTCGAGCTCGACGAGGTGGTAGCCCACCCCGCCGTCACCGATCACGCAGGCCACGCGTCCGCCAGGGTTGGCCAGTGCGGCGCCGAGGGAGGCCGGAAGGGACCAGCCGAGCGACCCTGCGGCGCGCAGGAAGTGGCGTCCCGGAGCGGTGACGTCGAAGAGCGCTCCGGTCCACGCGCCCATGTACCCCGTGTCGACGACGAGCACGTCGGTCGGGTCCAACGCCTCGCGCAGCGCGCGGATCACGGCCGCCGGATGGATGGCCCCGGGTCGCGAGGTCGCCGCCGACTCCACCACGCGCGCCCGCCACCGCTCGACACGGCGGGCGACGGCGTCGGCCCAGTCGTCGAACCTCGGGAACGACGGCCGGCTCCTGATCTCGTTGGCGAGGAACTCGAGCGTCAGCTTGGCGTCTCCGACGACGCTGATCTCTTCGCGATAGGTCGTGCCGAGCACGGTGGGATCGGCGTCGACGTGCACGATCCGCGTGCCGGGTGGCGGGCACCGCCAGGTGTCGGTCACCATTCCGCCGAGCCGGGAGCCGACGACCAGCACCAGGTCCGCTTCCCCCATGACCTCGTTGGCCACCTTGCGCGAGTACCGGCCGACCAGCCCGATCGACAGCGGATGGTTCTCGTCGATGGCCCCCTTGCCGCCCATTGACGTGGCCACCGGCAGCCGGACCAGCTCGGCGAGGTCGACCAGCTCGTCCCAGGCCTCGGCGAGCACGACGCCGTTGCCGGCCAGGACGACCGGTCGCCGGGCACGGGCCAGCGCTTCGGCGATGCGCCACGGGGCGCCGGGGGAGGGTGCCGCCCGGAGCGCGGGGACCCGTCCGAAGGCCTCTTCCGCGTACACGTCCGGCGTCTCGAGCTCGCTGCGCAGGACGTCGGAGGGGATCTCGAGGTGGACGGGCTTGGAGGGCGTGCTCGTGGCGACCCTGATGGCGCTGCGCAGGAACGGGACCGCCTGGTCGGGACGGATCGCCGCTTTCGACCAGGCGGTGACCGAGGTGTGCAGGGGGAGCTGGTCGAGGTCCTGGTACTCGTAGCGGCCCAGGGACGTGGTACGCATCGACGTGGTGAGCGAGACGACCGGGCTCATCGCCCAGTACGCGTCGGCGAGGCCCGACACCACGTTGGCCACGCCGGGGCCGTACTGGCCGTACACGAAGCCGGGACGCCCGCTCGCCCGCGCGTAGCCGTCGGCGGCGTAGGCGGCGGCGTGCTCGCTCCGGCAGAGCACCACCTCTATCCCGGCCGCGTCGAGGGCGATCCACAACGCGTGGTCACCGCCGGTCAGGCAGAAGAAGTACTCGGTCCCGTATGCCCTGAGCGTCCGGGCGATTGCATCGGCAACGCTCGGCATCTCGGTGGCTCCTTCTCGTGGTTCTCGTGGCGACGCGGAAGCGGAGCTTACGGCCGGCCGGCCGGTCGAGGCACCGGGGGTCGTGCCAGACTCTCCCCGGGCGCCGGGGCGTCCGGTCCCACGGGAGGCGAGAGCGGTGACCAGGGTCGACAAGGACAGGGTGGTGGCGGCGCTGGCGGAGACGTTTCTGTCGATCACGTCGCTCTGCGAGGCGTTGACCGAGGAGGAGTGGGCGAGACCGACCGATTGCCCCGGGTGGACGGTGAAGGATCAGGTGGCCCACATGATCGGCACCGAGTCGGCACTGTCGGGGCTGCCCACGCCGGAGGTCGACGTGGACCGGTTCGGCTATCTGCGGAACCCGATCGGGCGGAGCAACGAGGCATGGATCGAGGAACGCCGCGGCCGGGAGCCCGGGGTGGTGCTCGGCGAGTTCCGGTCGATCACCGCCTCCCGGCTCGAAGCCCTGAGGGCGATGAGCCAGGCGGAGCTCGACGCGGACTCCTCCACGCCGGCCGGTCCCGACACCTACGGCCGGTTCGTGCAGATCCGGGTGATGGACTGCTGGGTGCACGAGCAGGACATCCGGGAGGCGACCGATCGGCCCGGTCACCGGGAGGGTCCTGCGGTGGACGTGTCGCTCGACGAGGTGGTCACTGCTCTGGGCTACGTCGTCGGGAAGCAGGCGGGGGCGCCGAAGGGCTCGTCGGTGCGGTTGGAGCTGACGGGTGGGTCGTCGCGGACCGTCGACGTCGTCGTCGCGGACCGTGCTCGGGTCAGCGACCGGCCCGTCGATCACCCGACCACCACCCTCACCGTGCCGGTCCTCGTGTTCATGCGGCTCGTCGGGGGGAGGGTCGACCCGGCACGGTGCGTGGCCGACGGCTCGGTGACGGTGACCGGGGATCAGGCACTCGGCACGCGCGTGGTCGAGAACCTCGCCTACATGATCTGACTCGCCCCGGACCCCCGGCCCGATCTCGGGTCCGGGGGTTCGGATACCCTGAGCCGCATCATGAGCGATCGCATCACGATGACCGAGGGCTTCTCGCGGCCGTTGCCCGTCGTCGACGAGCAGAACGCCCACTTCTGGCGCGCCGGGGCCGACGGTGTCCTGCGGTTCCAGCAGTGCGATGCCTGTGGCGCGTTGCTGCACCCGCCCCAGCCCGTCTGCCGCTACTGCCGCAGCGAGGACATAGGGATCACCGAGGTTTCCGGCCGCGGCGTCGTCGTCGGGGTCACGGTGAACCGTCAGTCCTGGGACCCGCGCTTCCCTCCTCCTTACGTGGTCGCGACGGTTGCGGTGGAGGAGGACCCGAGGGTCCGCCTGATCACCAACCTGGTGGAGGTCGATCCCGACGAGGTCCGGGTCGGGATGCGGGTCCGGGCCCGGTTCGAGCACCACGAGGACGTCTGGATCCCCCTGTTCGCCCCGGAGGGGGGTGTGGCCGACGAGCTGCCCTCCGACGAGACCCCGCCAGGCGACCACACGCGGTGGGTGCGGCCCATGCGGACGACGGAGAAGTTCGAGGACAAGGTGGCGATCACCGGGATCGGCATGTCGCGCATCGGGCGGCGCCTGATGCTTCCGCCCCTCACCCTGACGGTGGCGGCGATCAAGGACGCTGTGGCCGACGCCGGGCTGACGCTCGACGATATCGACGGCTTGTCCACCTACCCGGCGGGGAGTGCCGACGGTGGGTTCGGCGAGGGTGGGGTGAGCGCCGTCGAGGACGCCCTCGGGCTGCGCCCGACCTGGTACAACGGGGGAGCGGAGACCTTCGGGCCTGCCGGCTCGGTGATCGCGGCGATGCTGGCGGTCGCCGCCGGGCTGGCCCGTCACGTCGTCTGCTTCCGGACAGTCTGGCAGGCGACCTTCGCCGCGCACCAACGGTCGATGGACCCGGAAGGGGGGAATCCCTACGGGATGCCGAGCGGGAGCCGGTCGAGGGTCCCGGGGTACTTCGGCCCCTACGGGGTGGGGTCTGCGGCGATCAACCTCGCGATGGTCGCGTCCAACCATTTCGAACGGTACGGGACGACCAGGGAAACCCTCGGGTGGATCGCCCTCAATCAAAGGGCCAACGCCGCCCTCAACCCCAACGCCATCTACCGGGACCCGTTGTCGATGGACGACTACCTGTCGGCTCGCCCGATCTGCACGCCGTTCGGTCTCTTCGACTGCGACGTTCCGGCCGACGCGTCCCTTGCCGTGATCGTCTCGGCCGTCGACGTGGCTCGCGACCTGGCGAAGCCTCCGGTGTTGGTGGAAGCGGTCGGCACGCAGATGACCGAGCGGGTGGCCTGGGACCAGTCGACCACCACCCACGAGCCGCATTCGCTCGGCCCGGCCGCCCATCTCTGGTCCCGGACCACGCTGCGACCCTCCGACGTTCAGGTCGCCGAGCTGTACGACGGCTTCACGTTCAACTGCCTGTCCTGGTTGGAAGGTCTGGGCTTCTGCGGGATCGGCGAGGCAAAGGACTTCCTCCGCGGGGGCAAGGCGATCGCCCGCGACGGTGGTGTGGTGGCCCTCAACACCCACGGAGGGCAGTTGTCGGCCGGCCGCACCCACGGCATGGGGCTGGTGCACGAGGCGGTGGTGCAGCTGCGAGGCGAGGGCGGGGACCGCCAGGTCGAAGGGGCCCGGGTGGCGGTGGTGAGCAGCGGCGGCCTCACCCCCGCCGGGGCCATCCTGCTGCGGAGCGACACCTGACGTCGGGCGCACCCGGTGCGCGGCGGCCTGTCAGACGAGCAGGTTCCGGCGCAGTCGGTCGAAGGCCTCCGGCTGCATGCCGCCGGCCTCGGCCAGGTAGGTCTCGATGCTCCCGTGCCGGTCGACGACCTCGGCCAGGGTCCGCTCCATGGCCCATCGGGGAACCCCGAACAGGCCGGCGGCCGCCTCGGGCGAGATGCCCTCGCCGGCCACCCGGCGGACCAGGTCGTCGAGCCGGTCCTGGGACAGGAACGCCGAGGTCAGCACGTAGTCGTCGAGCACGTGGCCGAGGGGAACGTCCAGCAGGGTCAGCAGGAGGGCGGCGGTGAGGCCGGTCCGGTCCTTGCCTCCCGCACAGTGGAAGACCGCGGGGAGCGCGTCGGGATCGGAGAGGTCGTTCAGGATCGACCCCAGGAGGAGGGCCGAGTCGGACGCCATGTGCCGATAGAGATCGAAGAGGAAGTCCTCTCCGGCGTCGAGCGTGCCGGCGACGGAGGCGAAGCTGCGCGACCGGGAGCCGATCAAAGGATAGGTCCTGGTGGTGACCTCGGCGCCCCGGAAGGGGTTCGGGCTGCGTTCCCGCTCCTCCTCGCCGCGCAGGTCGAAGACCGTCCGGATCCCCATCTGCCCGAAGAGCAACTGGTCCCGGGCGGTCAGGCGGCTCAACGCATCCGAGCGGAACACCAGGCCCCAGCGAGTGTGCCGGCCGCCGGTCGTCGGGAGACCGCCGAGATCGCGGAAGTTGACCGGTCCCTCAAGATCGACCCGCCTGGGCGCGGCGTACAGGGTCTTGCCACCCCCGACCGGTGTGACCGCCACGTAGGGCCGGCCCGGCGGGAGCTCGACGAGGTGGATCGACCGGGTTGCGGGGTCGGTGGTGACGGCGCCGGACCGGTCGATGGAGCCCGGGTCCGGGCCGACGGCCACCTCGACGGAGACGTCGTCTCCTTCGATGGTCCAGTTCACCGTGAGGCCCCCGCCGCGCCCGCCGGCCGCTTCGGCCGTCACCGCAGTCAGCGCAGTCAGCGCAGATGGCACGGAGGCAGGTTACCGGCGCGGGTTGAACGTCCGGTGACCCGCAGGTGAAATGTACGGGTCCGAGGGCGTTCAGAGCCGGAGGGGTCGGATCGGAGCGGCGATCAGCGAAGGGTCGGACTGCCAGTCGACACCGGGGACGTCCACGTACAGCTCGACCTCGTTGCCGTCGGGGTCGGCGATGTACAGGCTGTGGGTGACCGTGTGGTCCGAGGAACCGACCACCCTCGCCCCCGATCGCCGGACGCGCTCGAGCATGTCCCGTAGCTCGTCGTCGGTCGACCCGACCTTCAGGCCGAAGTGGTAGAGCCCCACCCTCCGGCCTTCGGGCACGCCCTTTGCGTCGGGGCCCACTTCGATGAGCAGCAGCTCGTGATGGGTCCGCCCGCTCGAGAACGCGGCCATGCCGTTGACCGGAGCCTCCGGCTCGGGCACGACCTGCCGCCAACCGAGGACGTCCCGGTAGAACTCGGCGGAGCGGCTCGCGTCCCTGACGTACAGGACCAGATGGCCCAGTTCCTTCACACCCATGACCGTCTCCTCGCTCCCGAGCACCCGACGTCTTCAACGACGCCGGGGCCTCCCGAATGCCCGCAGCCCGTCGGCCCGGCAGCTCAGGCCTCCTCCGCGGCCAGCGTGACGTCCACCCGGCTTGGCTCCCCGACCGTGAGCACGAGCTCCTCCACCCCGCCAGCGTCACACAGATCCCCCCGGGCCGACCGCACCGCGTCGATCCGGTCGGCGGAGTCGACGACCGCCAACCGGTCGACCCTGGCGCGCATCGACCGCTTCGCCCCGGTCTTCGCCCTCCGGACCGCGCCGAGCACCTCGGCGGTGACGGACAGCACGTCGGGCCCGGCCGACGGGCCGCAAGCGAAGGCGAGCTCGTCGGCACGAGGCCATTCGGCGCGGTGGACCGAGCCTTCCCGCCACCACGACCAGACCTCTTCGGTCACGTAGGGCAGGAACGGAGCGAGGAGCCGGAGCAGGATCGCCAGCGCCAGCGCGAGCGTGGCGCGCGCCGAGGCGGTGCCCGGAGCCGCCGGGTCCCCGTACGCCCGTGACTTCACGAGCTCGAGGTAGTCGTCGCAGAAGAGCCAGAAGAAGGACTCGGTTCGCTCGAGGGCCCGCGTGTAGTCGTACCCGTCGAATGCGGCCGTGGCGTCGTCGACCACCGATGCAAGCTGTCGAAGCAGGTGGAGGTCGATGGGCTCGACGATGGCCTCGGGCGGGGGGACGGCTCCCTCTTGGAGCCGGCCGAGGGCGAACTTCGACGCGTTGAGCACCTTTATGGCCAGGCGGCGCCCGACCTTCATCTGGCCCTCGTCGACCGCGGTGTCGGTGCCGGGCCGGCCGCTGGCCGCCCAGTACCGGATGGAGTCGGCTCCGTGCTGCTCGAGGAGGGGAAGCGGGGTCACCACGTTCCCCTTCGACTTCGACATCTTCTTGCGGTCGGGGTCGAGGACCCAGCCCGAGATGGCGACGTCGCTCCACGGCAGCGTTCCCAGCTCGAGCTCCGAGCGGACCACGGTGGTGAAGAGCCAGGTCCGGATGATGTCGTGGGCCTGGGGCCGCAGGTCCATCGGGAAGACCCGGGCGAAGAGGTCCGGGTCGTCCTCCCATCCCCCGGCGATCTGGGGGGTGAGCGACGAGGTGGCCCACGTGTCCATCACGTCGGGGTCCCCGACGAAGCCCCCGGGCTGGCCCCGCTGCTCCTCGCGGTAGCCGTCGGGCACGTCGGTGGACGGGTCGACGGGCAGGTGGTCCTCGGCCGGCACCAGCGGCCGGTCGTAGTCGACGGTCCCTCCGTCGCCGACCGGGTACCAGACCGGCAGGGGCACGCCGAAGAACCGCTGCCGGCTCACGTTCCAGTCGGCGTTGAGGCCCTCCACCCACGATCGGTACCGCTGGGCCATGTGCGGCGGGTGCCAGTGCAGCTCCTCGCCCCGCTCGAGCAGCCTCTCCCGCAGGTCGAGCGTGCGGACGAACCATTGGCGGGACGACACGATCTCGAGGGGCCGGTCCCCCCGCTCGTAGAACTTCACCGGGTGGGTGACGGGCCGCGGCTCGCCGACGAGCGCCCCCGCGTCGCGCAGCATCCCGACGATCCGGGTCTGGGCCTGGCGCACGGTCCGGCCGGCCAGCTCGCCGTACAGCTCGGCGGCACGCGCCGGGTCGACCGACTCCCAGCCGGGCTCCCCCCACGGGACCGGCTCGAGCCGCCCGTCGCGCCCGACGATCGGCCGGGTGCACAGGTCGAGCTCGCGCCACCAGACGACGTCCGTCGTGTCGCCGAAGGTGCAGACCATGGCGATGCCCGAGCCCTTCTCGGGGTCGGCCAGCTCGTGGGCGACCACGGGAACCGCCGTGCCGAACAGCGGGGTGAGCGCGTGCCCCCCGAACAGCGGCCGGTACCGGTCGTCGTCGGGGTGGGCCACCAGGGCGACGCAGGCCGGCAGCAGCTCCGGCCGGGTCGTCTCGATGATCACGTCGCCCGTGCCGCCGGCCAGCGCGAACCGCAGCCGGTGGTACGCGCCCGGGCGCTCCCGCTCCTCGAGCTCGGCGTGCGACACCGCGGTGGCGAAGTCGACGTCCCACAACGTCGGGGCGGTGTGCTGGTAGGCCTGGCCCCGCGCCAGCAGCCGGAGGAAGCCCCGCTGGGAGGCCCGGCGAGCGGCCTCGCCGATGGTGGTGTAGCCGAGCCCCCAGTCCACCGACAGCCCGAGGGTCCGCCAGAGCGTCTCGAAGACCCGCTCGTCCTCGGCCGAGAGCCGCTGGCAGAGGTCGACGAAGTTCGGCCGCGAGATGGCGATCGGCGGGTCGGGGGGCTCCGCCGGCGGCTCGAACGCCGGGTCGAACGGCAGCGACGGGTCGCAACGGACGCCGAAGTGGTTCTGCACGCGGCGCTCGGTCGGCAGGCCGTTGTCGTCCCAGCCCATCGGGTAGAACACCGCCTTGCCGCGCATCCGCTGGTAGCGGGCCACGGCGTCGGTGTGGGTGTAGGAGAAGACGTGCCCCACGTGCAGCGAGCCCGAGACCGTCGGCGGGGGCGTGTCGATGGCGTACACCCGGGACCGGTCGGCGGTGCGGTCGAAGCGGTACGTGCCCTCGGCCTCCCAGCGTGCGGCCCACTTCTCCTCCAGACCGCCCAGGCCGGGGCGGTCGGGCACGACCACCGGGGGTCCGACAGGGAGGCTGTGGGGCGGGGGTTCGCTCATGATCGCGTTACCGTACCTGCGTGCTGCGTCTTCACGACACCGCAACGGGTACCGTCCGTCCTCTCGAGCTCCGTGACCCCGGGCGCGTGTCGGTGTACGTGTGCGGTCTGACGGTGGACAACGTCCCGCACATCGGGCACGGGCGGTTCGGTCTCGTCTTCGACGTGCTCCGGCGCTACCTGCTCTTCACCGGGCTCGACGTCCGCTACGTCTCCAACATCACCGACATCGACGACAAGATCATCAAGCGGGCGGCCGACGAGGGGACGACCGAGACCGCCGTCGCCCGGCGCTACGAGGCCGAGTGGTGGAAGGCCATGGACGCCCTGGGCGTGCTGCGCCCCACCCATGCCCCCCACGCGACCGATTTCGTGCCGGCCATGGTGGCGCTCATCGAGCTGCTCGGCAAGCGTGGCCTGACCTACGAGACCTCCGACGGGGTCTACCTGAACGTGGAGCGGGTGGAGGGGTACGGGCTGCTCAACCACCAGCCGCTCGACTCCCTGCGGGCGGGCGCTCGGGTGGAGGTGGCGGAGGAGAAGCGGTCACCGCTCGACTTCGCCCTCTGGAAGAGAGCCAAGCCCGGCGAGCCGACCTGGCCGTCCCCGTGGGGCCCGGGCCGTCCCGGCTGGCACACCGAGTGCGTGGTCATGTCGCTCGACCTCCTCGGTCCGGACTTCGACCTCCACGGTGGCGGCATCGACCTGATCTTTCCCCATCACGAGAACGAGCGAGCCCAGGCGGTGGGCATCGGCCAGCCATTCGCCCGGCACTGGGTGCACAACGGCTGGGTGACGGTGGACGGCCAGAAGATGTCGAAGTCGCTCGGCAACTTCACGTCGCTCCCCGACCTCCTCTCGCGCAGCGACGCCCGGGCCTACCGGCTCCTCGTGCTCCGCTCGCACTACCGGTCGCCGATCGAGGTGACCGCGGACACCGTCGAGCAGGCGGAGCGATCGCTCGAACGCCTCGACGCCCTTGCCCGGCGGTTCTCACCGCCGGATCCCTTCGGCCCCGGCGGGGTGGTGGTGGACGGCCAGGGCGCAGCGGCGGGGGCCGACCCCGACGCCCTCGCCCGGTTCCGTGAGGCGATGGACGACGACCTCGACACCTCGCTGGCCCTGGCCGGGATCTTCGACCTGGTGAGCCGGGCGAACAGGGCTGCCGACGAGGGCGATCACGCGACCGGGCGGGACCTCGCGGCGACCGCGGCGATCCTGTGCGGGATCCTCGGGCTCGAGCTGCGGGCCGAGGACCCCGGGGCGCCCGACGACGAGTCGGCCCGCCTGGTGGCCGAGCGCGACGCTGCCCGCGGTGATCGCGACTGGGCCCGCGCGGACGCCATCCGGGACGAGCTGGTGGCCTTGGGCTGGACGGTGGAGGACGGCCCGATCGGGACCCGGATCCGGCGCTAGATCTCGGCGGCCACCCCGCCCGCCCGGCGGTGCGCGGTCCACACCCTGCCCGTTCCGCTACTGCTAGCGTCCCGCGGGAGCGGGCCGCGGGGGGTGTCCCTCTGCCGAACCTACCGGTGGCAAGCAACAGGCAACAAGAAGCAACAAGAAGGGGGATCGCCACAGTGGCATCCGGAACGGTCAAATGGTTCAACTCGGAGAAGGGCTACGGCTTCATCTCGCAGCCGGACGGTGGGGCCGACGTGTTCGTGCACCACACGGCCATCCAGATGAACGGCTACCGCGTCCTCGAGGAGGGCCAGGCGGTCGAATTCGAGGTGGAGCAGGGCCCCAAGGGACTCATGGCCAAGGACGTCCGGCCCGCCTGAGCCTGCCCCGGCCCGGCTCCCGGGCTCTCCCGGGCTCTCACGGGCTCTCACGGGCTTCGATGGTGCCATCGGGCGTTCGACCCCCCATCCGGCCGCCGGTCGGGAGCCCTGCGCCCTGGTTGCGGCGACTCGCCCGACCCCGGGTCCGCCGGCGTGCCCGCTGTCGCCCAGTCCGGTTACCATTTAGTAACGACGCGTCACCGGCAAGGGAGCGCCCGCCATGCCCGAATTCTCGCTCGATCTGAACGAGGACCAGCTTCAGGTGCAGAAGTGGGTCCACGACTTCGCCGAGACGGTGGTCCGGCCCGCCGCGCACGAGTGGGACGAGCGGGAGGAGACCCCCTGGCCGATCATCGAGCAGGCGGCGAAGATCGGCCTGTACTCGTTCGACTTCGTCGCCAATTGCTTCGCGGATCCGACCGGTCTGCTCATGGCGCTCGTCATGGAGGAGATGGCCTGGGGTGACGCCGGGATCGGGTTGGCCATCTTCGGGTCCACCCTGGCGGTGGCCGCGATCGTCGCCAACGGGACTCCGGAGCAGCAGGCCGAATGGATCCCCCGATGCTTCGGGACGCCCGACGACATAAAGATCGCCGCTTTCGGTGTGTCCGAGGCGGACGCGGGATCGGACGTGTCGTCGCTCTCGACGCGTGCGGTGTACGACCAGGCGACCGACGAATGGGTCCTGAACGGCACCAAGACCTGGATCACCAACGGTGGGCTCGCCGATGTTCACGTGCTGGTGGCCTCGGTGGAGCCGTCGCTCGGCAGCAGGGGCCACGCCAGCTTCGTGGTGCCCGAGGGGACCCGGGGGATCAGCCAGGGTCAGAAGTTCATGAAGATGGGCATCCGGGCTTCTCACACCGCGGAGGTGGTTCTCGACGACTGCCGGATCCCCGGCCGTTGCCTGCTCGGCGGCAAGGACAGGCTCGACGCCAGGCTGGCGCGGGCCCGCGAGGGGAAGGCGACCTCCACCCAGGCGGCCATGGCGACGTTTGAGGCGTCGAGGCCGCTGGTCGGGGCCCAGGCCGTCGGCATCGCCCGTGCCGCCTACGAGTTCGCGCTCGGCTACGCGATGGAGAGGCGGCAGTTCGGCAGGGCCATCATCGAGAACCAGGCCATCGCGTTCAAGCTGGCCGACATGAAGACCGCGATCGACGCCGCTCGGCTCCTGGTGTGGCGGGCGTCGTGGATGGCCCGCACGGGGAAGCCGTTCGAGGCCGGTGAGGGATCGATGTCCAAGGTGTTCGCCGGCGAGACCGCGGTGCACGTGACCGAGGAAGCGATCCAGATCCTCGGCGGCTACGGGTACATCCGCGACAACCCGGTGGAGCGGTGGCACCGGGACTCCAAGATCTACACGATCTTCGAGGGCACCTCCGAGATCCAGCGGCTCGTCATAAGCCGGGCCATCTCGGGGGTGCACATCAATTAGCCGACCTGGGGTTTCATGGTCGAGGGGTTCGAGGGTCGGGTGTCGCTCCAAAGCCCTCCCCGAACGCCGGGTCGGTGGGCCGGTTCTCGGATCCAGTCAGAGGTCGAAGATGAAGCGCATTGCCCAATCGATCGATTCCATTGAATCGACGGGCGCACGCCCTTGCAGGGTTCGGAGACGGCGAACCGCGATCATCCGAACCTGGTCGCAGCGGGCGAACGACACGTGATCGAGGCCGGTCATACCAGGCTCGAGTTCGACGTGGCTCCTGAGCCCGTAGTCCCGTGACGTGATCGGAACGACCCCCACGAGCTGTCCGGAGCCGTTGTTGATGAGGTCAGCGGAAACAATGAGCCCCGGCCGGACCCGTGCTGGCTCATGGCCGACGGGAATCCCCAAGTCGACCTCGTAGATCTCGGAACGCCAGATCAAACCAGTGGGTCCCACTCCGCTTGTTCGGCGAGAAGAGCCTCGCGACCCGCGGCATCGAGAACCTGGTAGTCCTCGTTCAGGCCGCGCATGAACTCCTGACGCTCCAAGGCATCGAGTGCCGTGTGGACGACCTCGACCACCGTCGTCTGCCGGCTCTTCGCAAGAGCTGACAGACGTTCGGAGTCCGGTCGTCTCACCCGCACCGTCGTCGTGTCCTTGGGAGCCATCGGCCCACTGTAGACGAAATGTAGATAGCCGTGCCGAACAGAGGGACGTCGGGGTCGGGTTGGATCCCGTCACACGAGAGGGCCCTGTCGTGGGCATCACCTCAACGTGGCCGGACCCGCTGGTGTCGCAGTAAGGACGGTCCACGAACACGGTCGTTGCACGAACACGGTCGTTGCACGAACACGGTCGTTGGTGGTCCATGGCATACATTCGTGGCCCATGAGCCGGAATTCTTGGCCTGTACAACGCTATGATCTGGGGGTTTACAGTGACCACGAGAACCTTGACCCTCTTCGAGGGCACCTCCGAGATCCAGCGGCTCGTCATGAGCCGGGCCATCTCGGGGAACCACGTCGATTGACCTCCGTCCCCGGGCCCGTGTCGGGCCCCGACGCTCCCGGTGGCTCCCACGGTCCGGGCGCCCGCCGCCCGGACCGCCTGCTGGTCATCTGCACGGGGAACGCGGCCCGGTCGGTGATGGCCGGGTTCATGCTGGAGCACCTGGCGGAACGACGCGGCGGCGACCTCCGGGTCGTCACCGCGGGGACCCACACGGTGGACGGGCAGCCGATGAGCATCCGGACACGCAACGCGCTGTCCTCCATCGAGGAGCTGGGCGAGCTGGCCGTGTCGGGGCATCGGAGCCGCCAGATGGGCGACATCGACGCCGAGCACTCGGACCTGGTGGTCGCCATGGAGGCCGACCACGTCCGCTACGTCCGGCGCCGCCACCCCCAGGCCGCCGGCCGGACGGCCACGCTCCGGCGGCTCACGCTCGACCTGCCCCCCCCGCCGCCGCCGCTCGCCGAGAGGGTGGCCGCGCTGGCGCTCGAGAGCCTCCCGGCGGACGAGGCGGAGGACGTCCTCGATCCGGCCGGGGGTGACGAGGCGACCTACGTCGCGTGCGCCTCGGAGCTCTGGGGGTTGTGCAAGACCCTCATCGACCGGATCTGACGGCCGGCTCGACCGGGAGCGGCGACCGGGCCGTCGCGTTCAGTCGGCGTGCACCGAGCGCAGGCCTGCCCACGCCAGGTCGGCGATCCGGCGGGCGAGGCGCCGCGCCTCGTCGGTCGCGTCGGCGCCGGGCACCGCGCCGATGCCCCTCCCGTGACCGGCCACCCAGTGCCGCATGGCCCCCTCGGCCATGCCGACCACGGCGTACGCCAGCAGCCGACGATGATCGGCGTCGAGCCCGGCGTCGATGAGGGGGTCGATGGCCTCGGCGATGGCGTCCTCCACCATTCGCAACGCGTCGCCGAGCTCCTCGTCGGCCGCGTCGTCGCGCCCGAAGAGCAGGTGGAACGCGGGCTCGCGGGTGAGAACGAGGTCGAAGTAGGCGGTGAACCCGAGCTCCACCTGCCGGCGTGGTCCGTCGGCCCTCGCCGTCGCCTCCGCGATGGCGGTGAGCAGATCGTGCGCGATGGAGTGGGCCAGCTCGAGGTACAGGGCGCGCTTGGACGAGAAGTGCTGGTAGAGCAGGGGTTTGGTGACCCCGGCCGCCTCGGCGATGTCGTCCATCGTGGTCGCGGTGTAGCCCCGTCCGGCGAACAGGTGCAGGGCCACGGAGAGGAGCTGCTCGCGCCGTCGCTCCGCAGTGAGGCGCCGCCCCGACCCCTCGCCCTTGGAGGCCTTCGAGCCGCATGCCCCGTCCCCGGTCATCGGCCAGGAGGCTACCGGGCCCCCGGGGCGCGATCGTCCAGGGCGTCCGCTGCCGCCCCGCCCGCCCACCGGGGCAGGGGGAGCCCGGCCAGGACCCGACCCAACCGATCGGGGAGGTCCGTCAGGGCGAAGAAGCGCTCGGCCACGGCGCGGTTGTGGTCGAGGAGCGACGGCTCGGGCGCGACGAGCCAGCGTCGCAACGGCCCGTGATCGGCGAGCGGGAACCACCTGAACCCGAAGGTCGCGAGCTCGGCGGCGACCGGGTAGGGGCCGATGACGAGCGGCTTCCGCTGCACGGCCGACTCGACTGCCGGATTGCCGAAACCCTCCCAGGTGGAGGGGAGGGCCACGACGTCGCACGCAGCGTAGGCGTCGGCGACCTGATCGCCGGCACCCGCCGGTCCGCGCAGGACCGGGCACGCGGCGCCGGCCAGGACCCGGTGCAGCTCGGGGCCGAAGCCATCCTCGGGTGGCCCGAGCAACCAGTAGGTCCCGCCGACGGCCTCGGCCAGCGCCAGGCCGCCGGCGACGTTCTTGCGCACGAGCGCTCGGGTGGGCTGGAGCACGAGGCGGACGTCGTCGCCCACCCCGAGGGCCCGCCGGGTCGCCTCGCGCCGGCCCGGGGCGGGGTTCATGTCGAAGGTGTTGTGGACGGTGATCGCCTCGATCCCCCTCCGGCCCAGCTCCACGCGGCTGACGTCGTTGATCGTGACGTGCCGCCAGGCCGGGTCGTCGGGCGGCGGAGGGTGGTGGGCGAAGCGGGGCCGCTGCCACGGCAGGTCGTGGTGGTGCAGCACGGTCGGCCGCCCCCTGCAGGCTCCGGCGACGACCGCCGCGGCCGGTGGATTGAGCGGGAGCGAGCAGAGGTTCTCCACCACCACCAGGTCTGCCCCGGCCAGCGCACCGGCCACCTCGGCGGCCGCGGGTGGCCGGGCTGCGTCGATCGAGAGCCCCGGAAGGAGGTGGTCGACGGGGCCCTGGCCGGCGACGGTGAACACGTCGAACCCCAACCGGCCGAGGGCCCACTGCCACTTGCCGGCCTCCACCGAGACCCCGTCGGTGCCGCCGAGGCGGAACGAGACGACGGCGGCAGTCGGCATCGAGCCGCACTGTAGGGCAGGGCACCCGGTGGGGACCGATCGGTGCGGTACCGTGGCAGCTGCGCCGCCTCGCCGCCCCGTCGGCGGCCGGCCGGCCGGGCGACCCGGGAGTCTGCCCCCCGCCCGGGCGGGTCACCACACGAGAGCTGGGAGCTCCACCTATGACGAAGCGAGCACTGATCATGGGGGTCACCGGCCAGGACGGCTCCTACCTGGCGGAGTTCCTGCTCGAGCAGGGCTACGACGTCGTCGGGGTCGTGCGGCGCTCGAGCACGGTCAATTTCGAGCGGATCGCCCACATTCAGGACCGGATCGAGCTGGTCGCCGGCGACCTGCTCGACGAGGTCTCGCTGATCGCCGTGCTGCGGGACCACCGGCCGACCGAGGTCTACAACCTGGCCGCCCAGTCGTTCGTGCAGACCAGCTGGAGCCAGCCGGTGCTCACCGGTGAGACCACGGCGCTCGGGGTGACCCGCCTCCTCGACGCCATCCGGATCGTCGATCCCGGGATCCGCTTCTACCAGGCCAGCTCGTCCGAGATGTTCGGCAAGGTGCAGGAGGTTCCCCAGCGCGAGACCACGCCGCTCTACCCGAGGAGCCCCTACGGGGTGGCCAAGGTGTACGGCCACTGGATCACGATCAACTACCGCGAGAGCTACGACCTGCACGCCTCCTCGGGCATCCTGTTCAACCACGAGTCGCCCCGGCGGGGTCTCGAGTTCGTCACCCGCAAGGTGACCCACGCGGCGGCCCGTATCGCCTGCGGGCTGCAGGAGAAGATCGGGCTCGGCAATCTCGACGCCCAACGCGACTGGGGCTACGCGGCGGACTACGTCCGGGCGATGTGGCTGATGCTGCAGCAGGACACGCCCGGCGACTACGTGGTCGCCACCGGCGAGACCCATTCGGTCCGCGAGCTGTGCCAGCTGGCGTTCGCGGCGGCCGGGCTCGACTGGGAACAGCACGTGGTCATCGACGAGCGGTTCCTCCGCCCGGCCGAGGTGGACCTCCTGGTGGGCGATCCCTCCCTCGCCGAGCGCCAGCTCGGCTGGCATCGGGAAGTGGACTTCCCCGGGCTCGTCTCCATGATGGTCGATGCCGACCTCGCGCAGGTCCGCAGTCAGATGGACTGAGATGGCCTCGGGGTCCTGCCGCCGTTCCGGGAAGCGGTCCCGGGTGAGCCAGCGGTGATCCCGGCGACCATCGCGGCGAACCCCGTCGGCGTGCTGGTGGCCTTCGGCGCGGGGATCCTCTCGTTCCTCTCGCCCTGCGTGCTGCCGCTCGTACCGGGCTACGTGTCGATGGTCTCGGGGCTGTCCGCCGCCGAGCTCGAGGGCGGTCGCGACGCCGGCACCCGCCGGCCGTTCGGGCCGCTCCTGCGCGGCATCGGGCTCTTCGTCGCCGGGTTCACCGTCGTGTTCGTGGCGCTCGGCGCCGCCGCGTCGGGGCTCGGTCACCTGCTGGGGAGCCACAAGGAGCAGCTGACCACCGTGGCCGGCGCGGTCATCGTGCTGCTCGGGGCCGTGCTGCTCGCCGGCGCCCTGCCCGGCCGCTTCTGGGCCCGGTTGGGCTCGGGCCCCTTCGCCGGCGCCTCCCGCTTGCTGGGGGAGCGGCGTTTTCAGGTTCGGGCCTCCTCGTTGGGGGTCTGGGCCGCGCCCGTGATGGGGATGGCGTTCGCCTTCGCGTGGACGCCGTGTATCGGCCCGGTGCTCGGGGCGGTGCTCGGGCTGGCCACGACCCGGTCGACCCTGGCCGGAGGCGTGATCCTGCTCTTCGCCTACTCGCTCGGGCTGGGAGTGCCCTTCGTGGCGACCGGCCTGGCCTTCGGGCGCCTCACCGCGCTGTACGGGCGGGCGAGACGCGGCCTGTGGGTGGTCCATCTCCTCGGCGGAGCGGTCCTCGTCGCCTTCGGGGTGCTGCTGGTGACCGGCCAGCTCGGCTGGATGTCCTCCCAGTTCACCCAGCTGCTCGACCACGTCGGGCTCCACCGGTTCACGAGCAGTTGAGCCCGGCGCCGGCCCCGCGCCCGCCGGCGGGGGCACCCCGTCTGGTCCCCCGGGCCCCACCCCCGTAGCATGGCGAAAACGGTCATGGCTCCGGCAGTCCAACTCCGCTCAGCCGTCGCGCTCGCCGGACGGTTCCCCGCCCTCTCCGGTGTCGATCTGACGGTCGCCCCCGGGGAGATCGTCGTCGTCCTCGGTCCCAACGGCTCGGGCAAGACCAGCCTGCTCCGGACCTGTGCGGGCCTGCTGGCCGTCACGTCCGGCCAGGCCGAGGTGCTCGGGCACGACCTGCGCGTCGATCGGACCGAGGTCCGCCGGCGGGTGGGGCTGCTGGGCCACGAAGCCCCCCTGTACGACGAGCTGACCCCGGTGGAGAACGTCCGGTTCGCCGTCCGGGCCGCCCGGCTGCCCGTCGACCTGGTCGACCCGGCGCTCGAGCGGCTCGGCATCGTCGGCCGGCTCCGGCGGACCGAGGCCGGCCGGCTCTCGGCCGGGCAGCGGCGACGGGTGGCGCTGGCGTCGCTGCTGGCTCGCGGCCCCGACCTCTGGTTGCTCGACGAGCCCCACTCGGGGTTGGACGCCGCGGCGAGGGGATTGTTGGAGGAGGTGGTCGACCAGGCGGCCCGCTCGGGGGCCGCCGTCCTGCTCTCGTCCCACGAGCCGGATCTGGCCGCACCGATGGCCGACCGGGTGGTGGCCATGTCCGGGGGCCTCGTTTCGGCGGAGCGGGCCGGGGGGCGCCGTCCGGCGCTCACCGCGGTGGCGGCCAGGGGCGCTCATGTGGCGTGACGCCTTGCTCGT
Source organism: Acidimicrobiales bacterium (assembly GCA_035532415.1). GTDB lineage: Bacteria > Actinomycetota > Acidimicrobiia > Acidimicrobiales > RAAP-2 > DATKRB01. The sequence goes on from DATKRB010000071.1 coordinate 28,632, forward strand.
GGCGGGCAAGGACCTGCGGATCGAGCTGCGCTCGCGGGTCGCCTTGTGGCAGGTCCTGCCCTTCGCCCTCCTCACCCTCGTGCTGTTCGCCTTCGCACTCGGCCCCGGGCCGGCGGCGCTCCGCCAGGCCTCGCCCGGATTGTTCTGGCTGGCCGTGCTCTTCTCGACCGTGCTGGCGGTACAGCGGAGCTACGCGATCGAGGCGGGGGAGGGCACGCGGGACGGGCTCCGACTGTCGGGGATCGATCCCGCCGGGGTCTTCCTCGGCAAGGCGGCGGCGGTGGCGGTCCAGCTCGTGGTGCTGCAGGTCGTGCTCTGGGTGGGGGTGACGGTGCTGTTCGGGGTCCGCGTCCGGGCCCCCTGGTTGGCCGTGGCCGCGTCGGCTCTGGCGACGATCGGGCTGGCGTCGGCCGGGGTCATATACGGGGCCTTGTCCTCTCGGCTCCGCGTGCGCGAGACCCTTCTCCCCATGCTGGTGCTCCCGATCCTCGCCCCGGTGCTGCTGGCCGGTGCCAGGGCGTGGTCGGGCGCCCTGAGCGGCGCGGTGGCCGAGGGCGCCGGGTGGTTGCGGATCCTCGGGCCCTTCGCCGCCGTGTACCTGGTGGTGGGGATCGTGCTGTACGGACCGTTGCAGGAGGCCGCATGAGGGCCGGCGTCGTGCGTGCCGTGGGCGCCGCGGCCGCCGTGTCCATCGCCGCCACGGTCTGGCTCGGGCTCTGGGTCACCCCGCCGGACCAGACGCAGGGGAACCTCGTCCGCCTGCTGTACATCCACCCGGCGATCGCCTTCGTGGCGCTGTACCTGGCCGGGGGGACGGCCGCGGCGGCAAGCCTCCTGTACCTCTGGCGCCGGACCCGCTCGCTGTTCTGGGACCGCCTGGCGGCCGCCTCGGTGGAGATCGCCGCGCTCTTCTCCGCCCTGACGCTGGTGACGGGTTCGCTTTGGGGACGGCCCACCTGGGGGGTGTGGTGGACCTGGGACGCCAGGCTGACCAGCACGGCCCTGCTCCTCGTGCTCCTGCTCGGCTACATGGCGCTGCGGAGGGTGCCGGCCGACCCCGAGGTCCGGGCGAAACGCTGTGCGGTGGCGGCGCTGATCGCCACGGTGGACGTGCCGATCGTGCACTTCTCGGTGGACTGGTGGCAGACGTTGCATCAGGGAGGCACCGTGCTCAACCCCGAGCTCGACGCCCACATCCACGGCTCGATGGCCTGGACCTTCCTCCTCGGGTTCGTCGCCATGGCCCTGCTCTTCGTCTACTTGGTCGCCGTGCGCTACCGGATCGAGCTCCTGACGGACCGGCTGGGGGGCGAGGAGCTCGAGGTCTCCCTGGCCGAGCGGCGGGCCGAGGGGGAAGCCCCTCCGGGCGAACGGCCGGTCGCCGGGGAGGCCCCTCCGGCCGATCGGCGGGTCTCCCTGTCAGACGCCCGTCCGGGGGGACCGGGCCAGCCCGACCCGGCAACCGCCGGGAGCCCGTCGTGAAGTACGTCGACGCCGGGTACCTGATAGCGCTCTCGGTGCTGTTCGTGTACGCCGTGAGCCTGATGGTCCGCCGCCGGCGCCTCGAGCGCGCGGTGCGGGCGTCGGGGCACGGCGCCACCCCCACCGGCTCCGGTTCCCCGGCCGGAGGGCCCGAGCACCGCGGTGGGGGAGGAGCATGACCGGAACCGACCTCCATCCGACCGGCCCGCCGCCGGTCGGGGTGCCCGATCGCCCGGGGCGGCGCCCGGAGGCGGGCGTCCGCCGGTCGCGGCCCCGGCTCCGGCTCTGGGCGGTCGCGGTGGTGCTCGTCGGGGCGGTGGCGTTCCTGCTCGCGAAGGGCCTCGGCAGCTCGCTCGACTACTTCGAGACCGTCGACCAGGCGCTGGCGCACCGGGCGAGCCTCGGGACCTCCACCTTCCGGCTCGAAGGGGTCGTGGTCGCCGGGAGCATCCACGGCACGTCGGTGGGCACCGACTTCGTCGTCTCGCAAGGGGGCCGGAGGGTGGCGGTGGAGAACACCGGCTCCCCGCCGGGCCTGTTCCAATCGAACATCCCGGTGGTGGTGGTGGGCCATTTCGCCCCGGCTGCGAGGCCGACCTTCCTCTCGGACCAGATCATGGTGAAACACTCGGCCGACTACATCGCCAGGCATCCCGGCCGGGTCACGGCGTCGAACGGATCGGTTCGCTGAACCGGACGGTGGACGCGGTGCGGAGCGTGACCGGATGAACGCCGCCCTCGGGGTGGTGGGCGTGTGGCTCGGGTTCCTCGCGGCGGTGGCCGGGGCGGCCGCCGTGGTCGCCTCGCTGCGGCGCCAGGCCCGCGGGCGCCGGCAGGTGGCCCGGCTCGACCCCCGCCCGTACGCCCCGATCGTGCTGGGCGGCGCCGTGCTGGCCACGCTGGCCATGGAGCACGCCCTGGTCACGCACGACTTCTCCCTGGTCTTCGTCGCGGAGAACAACAGCCGGGCCACCCCGCTCCTCTACTCGATCACCGGTCTCTGGTCGGCCCTGGCCGGCTCGATCCTCCTGTGGGGGCTCGGCCTGGCCGCCGCCCTCGCCGTGCTCGTCTGGCGTTACCGGCGCCAGTTCGACGATGCCGTCATCGGCTGGGCCACGCTGGTGATGTACGTGGTGACGGCCTTCTTCTTCGGGCTGATGATCGGCCCGGCGAACCCGTTCACCACGGCGCACGGCGTGACCCAGGGGCTCGGGCCCAACGCGCTGCTGCAGGACAACCCGCTCGTCGCCATCCATCCCCCCCTCCTGTACCTGGGGTTCGTCGGGTTCACCGTGCCCTTCGCCTTCGCCGTGGGGATGCTGGCCACCGGACGGGTGTCGGAGCGCTGGCAGATCGAGACCCGTCGCTGGACGCTCGTCTCGTGGACGTTCCTCTCGCTCGGCCTGGTCCTGGGGGCGTGGTGGTCGTACCAGGTGCTCGGCTGGGGAGGGTTCTGGGGCTGGGACCCCGTGGAGAACGCCGCCCTGATGCCCTGGCTGTGCGGGACGGCCTACCTCCACTCGGTGCTCGTTCAGGAGCGCCGGGGGCTCCTGCGCGTCTGGAACCTGTCGCTCTCGGTGGCCACCTTCTCCCTCACCGTCCTCGGCACCTTCCTGACCCGTTCGGGGGTCATTCAGTCGGTGCACGCCTTCTCCGAGTCGAGCCTGGGCCCGCTGCTGATCGGGTTCTTCGTGGTGACGGTGCTCACCGGCTTCGGGCTCATCGCCTGGCGCGGCGACCGGCTCCGGTCGCCCGGCGGGATCGACGCGCCGCTCGGCCGGGAGGGTGCCTTCCTCCTCAACAATCTCCTCTTCGTCGGGTTCGCCCTGGTGGTGCTGCTCGGGACCGTCTTCCCGCTGCTGTACGAGGCCCTGCGGAACCAGCAGGTCAGCGTGGGCGCCCCGTACTTCAACACGTTCGCCGTCCCCGTCGGGCTGGGGCTCCTGCTGCTGATGGCGGTGGCCCCGGCCCTCAGCTGGCGCAAGATCGACGCGGGCGTGCTGTGGCACCGCCTGTCGGTGCCGGCGACGATCGGCGTGCTGACGGTGGCCGTCTGCGTGATCGGCGGGGTGCGGGGCCTGGGCCCGCTGGCGGCCTTCGGTCTCGGTGCGTTCGCCGCCGCCTCGGCGGCCCGGTCGCTGGTGCTGTCGGTCCGGGCGAGCCGCCGGCGCGGCGCCGGATGGTGGCGCGGGGTGGTCGGCCGGACCAACGGCGGCATGGTGGTGCACCTCGGGGTGGTCATCCTCGCCGTGGGGCTGGCGGCCGCCACCTCGTTCGCCCAGCGGACCGAGCTGGCGCTGGCCCGGGGCACGGTCGTGCAGTTCGACGGGCACCGATTCGTGTACGAGGGGCTCCGCACGCTCCGGACCCCGGCCCGGACGGCCACCGAGGCCGCGGTCCGGGTCGACGGCAGCGGTCCGTACCTGCCGGCCATCAGCCAGTTCGGAGGATCGCAGTCGGTCTCCGTGGGCACGCCGGCCATCGACTCGGGGTTCTTCGGGGACGTGTACCTGACCTTTGACGCGGTGGGCGGCACCGGACGGACCTCGGGCGCCCAGGTCATCCCGAACCTGCCGGCCGGCTCGGTCGCGGTGGGGGTGGTGGTGGAGCCGCTGCTCGCCTGGATGTGGGCCGGCGGGCTCCTCATCGGGGCCGGCGGGGTGCTCGCGCTCGTGCCCGGCGCCCGGCGGCGCCCGACCGATCCGGTGTCGGCGAGCTCGCGGGTCCCCGCCCGCGCCGGGGCGGCCGTGCCCGCAGGCGGGGAACGGGCCGGGGACCGACCGGTCGGAGTGGACGTGCCGTGAGCGCGCCGAACGCGCCGAACGCGCCGAACGGGTCCCCGGTCACCGGGGTGCGCCGCGGGCGCCACCGGGCGCGCTTCATCGCCGCCGGCATAGTGGTGGTGCTGGTGGTGGTGTCGATCGTGCTGGCCACCCGGCCCTCGTTCGAAGCGAGCCGGGCGAACAGCCCGCTGGACGGCAAGCGGGCGCCGGCCTTCAGCGCGACCTCGTTCGAGGGCCGGCGGGTCTCGCTGGCGCAGTACCGGGGGCGCTACGTGTTCGTCAACTTCTTCGCCAGCTGGTGCGGTCCCTGCCAGCAGGAGGCCCCGGACCTGGTGAAGTTCGAGTTCGACCAGAGCCGGCTGCGGGGCGGCGCGGCGGTCGTCAGCATCGACTTCACCGACACCAACAGCGGCGCCCGCCGGTTCATCGCCACCTACGGCACCACGTGGCCGTCGCTACAGGACCCGGGCGGGACCATCGCCTTCGACTACGGGGTGGAGTCACCGCCGACCACGTTCCTCGTCACCCCGAACGGCACCGTGTTCGGCGACCTCGTCGGCCCGGTCTCCGCCGCCAACCTCACGAGCATGCTGGCCGAGGCCCGTGCCTCCGCCGCGTCCGGCCGTGGCGCCTGACCACCTGGGCCAGCCGGCCCGGGGGTGGCGCCTGCCCCGCTGGGCCGCCCCGGTGTCGCTCGGGATCGTCCTGGTGGTGTCGCTCGCCATCGGGAGCGGCATCGGGCGTGGCCACCGGACGTCCGCGCAGCGCGCAGCGGGCATCGAAGCCCAGGTCCGGTGCCCGAGCTGCGAGGACCTCTCGGTGCTGCAGTCGTCGGCGTCGGCCGCCGTCGGCGTCCGGAACCAGATCTCCCGGCAGGTGGCCCAGGGGTGGTCGGACGGCCGGATCGAGGCGGCGCTGGTGGCCCGGTACGGGCCGACCATCCTGCTGCGGCCGCCGACCACCGGGCTCACGTCGCTGGTATGGATCGTGCCCGCGGTCGCCGGCGCCGTCGCGGTCGCCACGGTGGGCGTGCTGTTCTGGCGCCGGGCCCGGCAGATGGAGTCGCTCCGCCGGGACGCGCGGTCATGAGCCGCCGCCCACCTCCGACGCCGGTCTCGTCGGACCGCTGGCGGTTGGAGGACGAGCGCGAGTTCCTCGTGCGCTCGCTCGACGACGCCGAGCTCGAGCACCAGGCGGGGGACCTCTCGACCGACGACTTCGAGGCCCTCCGGCGCCGGGACCGCTCGCGGTTGGAGGACGTGGAGGCGTCCCTCGCGGCGCTCGACGTCACGCCCGGTCCCGTCGGGACCGACGCGGCGGGTGCCGCCGCCGGTGTCACCGATGCCGGCCACGCCGCCGGTGTCACCGATGACGACGCCCCCACCGGTGCGGCCGCCGCCCGGCGGCGGCGGCGGTGGTGGCTGGTGGCCGTCGGGGTCGGGGCGACGATGGCCGGGGCGTTCCTGCTCGTCGTGCACCTCAACTCGCCCCAGCTCCCCGGTCAGTCGATCAGCGGCTCCGTGGACCTCAACGCGTCGCAGCGCATAGAGCAGGAGCTCGCCCAGGCCACCGTGCTGGCGAACGAGGGGACGAAGAGCTCGATCGAGCAGGCCCTGGCCGTCTACCGGCAGGTCCTGACCGAGGACCCCAGCCAGCCCCAGGCGCTCGCCGAGACGGGGTGGCTCGAGTGGGAGGCCGGGGCGGTGGCCGACCGGCCGTCGCTGGTGGCCGAGGGCAAGGCGCTGGTGCAGAAGTCGTTGAAGGTGAAGCCGTACGACTACGCCGCCCATTTCTTCCTCGGGACGATCCTGCTCAAGCAGGGCGACGCCGCCGGCGCGGTCGCCCAGTACCGGACCTTCCTCGCCCAGGGGCCGCCGGCCCGTGAGGTGACCACCGCCGCACCGCTCGTCCGCCAGGCGTTCACCGCCGCAGGGCTGCCGCTCCCCGCCGGCGTGCCCACCGGCTGACCCCCCGTCCGTCTTCGGGGCGCGTCCGTGCTGGCGTTCGGGTGGGCGCGGTCGCTCAGCGGAGCGAGCGCAGCTCGCCGACGATCCGGGGGAAGATCCGGGCGAAAGCGGTCACGTCCTCGTCGGTCGTCGACCAACCGACCGACACCCGTAGCGAGTGGTTCGCGTCCGCCCCCATCGCCTCGAGCACCGGCGACGGCTCGAGGGACTCCGACGAGCAGGCCGACCCCGAGTGCACGGCGACGCCCGCCCGGTCGAGGCCGAGCACGATGGGCTCGGCCTCGACGCCGTCGACGCCGAGGCAGACCAGGCCGGGCAGCCGGTGGCCGGGACCGGGACCGGGATCGCCGACCACGGCCACCCCCGCGACGGCGGTGGCCGCCTCGACCACTCGGGCGATCAACCTCCGGGCGGCCCGTTCCTCGGCGCCGAGCCGCGCCAGTCCGTCGGCCGCGAGCACCCGGGCTACCGCCCCGAACCCGACGATGCCCAACGAGTTCTCCATGCCGGCGCGCCGGGCCCGTTCCTGCTGGCCCCCGACGATGAGCGGCTCGATCCGCAGTCCCCGGCGCACCACCAGCGCGCCGACGCCCGGCGGGCCGCCCAGCTTGTGGGCGCTCAGGGAGACCAGGTCGGCCCCGAGCGCCGTGAGGTCGAGGGGGACCTGCCCGCACGCTGCCGCAGCGTCGACGTGAACGGGAACCCCGGCCTCGCGGCAGAGCGCCACCACCTCGCTCACCGGCTGGACGGTGCCGACCTCGTGGTTCGCCCACTGGCAGTGGACGAGGGCCGGCGGCTCGCCCGCCCGGTGCCGGAGGGCCTCGGCCACCGAGTTGACGTCCACGCGGCCCAGACGGTCGACGGCGATCTCCTCCACCGGCGCCCAGCGGCCGGAGGCTTCGCGTACGGCGGAGTGCTCGACGCCCGAGCACAGCACCACCGAGCCGGGGCGGGCCCGGGTCGCGCCCCACACGGCGGCGTGGATCGCTTCGGTGCCGCCGGAGGTGAACACCACCTGGCGCGGCCGGACCGCGACCAGATCGGCCACCTGCTCGCGGGCTTCCTCCACGGCGATCCGGACGGCCCGGCCCTCCTGGTGGACCCGGCCGGGATCACCCGAGGGAGCGGACAACCAGGTGCGCAGCGCGTCGGCCACCTCGGGTCGAAGCTGTGAGGTCGACGCGTGGTCGAGGTAGTGCCGCGCCACCCGGCCCCTCAGGCGGGTACGGCGCAGGTGCAGTCCCGACGCCCTCTTGCCCCGTGGCCGGCTGCGTTCGGGGCTGCCCGCACGGTCGGTAGTCTACCGGGGAGCACCGGGCCGGCCCGGAGCGTCGGAGCACGACGGTGCCGGCCGGGGCGACGCCGCCCTTCCCGCGAGCAAGGAAACTCCATGGCATCGAAGCACGTACCGCTCGAGCAGGTCCTGGCGGGTGTCGTGGAGCCGGAGCTGGGCCTCCCGCTCGGTGCGATCGGGATGATCCGCGGGGTCGGGGTCCGCCGGCACAAGGCGTCGGTCGTGCTGGCGCTGCCGACAGCCGCATGGCCCGGGCAGGCCGAGCTGGTCGACCTGGTACGCGTCCACGCCCTCGGCACCCCGGGGATCGAGGAGGTCTCGATCGAGGCGTCGGTGATGGACGAGGACGAAAGGACCGTGCTCCGCCGGCGCCTCCGGGCCGACATGGGCGGCGACGAGGGGCCGGTCGACGACCACGCCGGTCACGGGGGCGGTCACGCCCACGGCCCCGCGGCGTCGACGCCTGCTTTCCTCCTCCCGGGTTCGTCCACCCGGGTCATCGGGATCTCGTCGGGCAAGGGCGGAGTCGGCAAGTCCTCGGTGACGGTCAACCTGGCCGTGGCCCTTGCCCGGGCGGGCCACCACGTCGGGATCCTCGACGCGGACGTGTACGGGTTCTCGGTCCCCAAGATGCTCGGTGCCGACCGCGATCCGGTCGTCCTCGGGGACCTGGTGGTGCCCACCATCGCGCACGGGGTCCGGTGCCTGTCGATGGGGTTCTTCGTGCCCGACGACCAGCCGGTCATCTGGCGTGGGCCGATGCTCCACAAGGCGATCGAGCAGTTCCTCGCCGACGCCTACTGGGGGGTGCCGGACTTCTTGCTGGTCGACATGCCCCCGGGCACCGGCGACGTCGCGCTGTCGCTGGCCCAGATCATGCCGAGAGCCGAGATGGTGGTGGTGACGACACCGCAGCCGGCGGCCCAGCGGGTCGCCCAGCGCTCGGCCTTCGCGGCACGCAAATTGAAGCTGTCGGTGCGTGGGGTGATCGAGAACATGAGCTGGTTCACCGGCGACGACGGCACCCGCTACGAGCTGTTCGGTGCGGGCGGCGGGGCGTTGCTGGCCAAGGAGCTCGCCGTGCCCCTCCTCGGGTCGGTCCCCCTGGTCCCGGCCCTTCGGCAGGGCGGCGACGACGGCCGGCCGGTGGTGATCGCCGATCCCGGGGGTGAGGCCGCCGCCGTTTTCGCCGGCCTGGCGGACCGGCTGGTCGGCCTCGGTCCCGCCCGGGTCTACCGCCGTGAGCTGGCGCTCAGCTGAGGTGGTGCAGGGCTGGCGGGGCCGAGGCCCTAACCGTCGATGCCCTTGGGCAGTTTGACCGGGTCCCACCCGAGCACCGCGACGGCCTGGCGGAACGCGAACCGGTCGGTCATGCCCGCCACGTAGGTCACGGCGGCGCGCACCGCGTCGGCTTCCCCGCCGCTCAGGCCACCCGAGTCCCGCACCGCCGGGATGGCGTTGGGCCGGTCCGCGTAGTGCTCGACCAGAGCCCGCAGCACCGCGACCACCGCCGCGCCCTGGGCCAGTGACGCCCGGCGCAGGTAGACGTGCTCGTAGTTGCAGGCCCTGAAGGACGCGAGTGCCTGTGCCATCTCCTCGTCCATGGCCACCCTGGCGGTCCTGAGGACGGTGCCGACGAGCGCCTCGATGAAGGCGCCCAGCTGTGCTCCCCGATCGTCCCCGCACCGCTCCCGGACCAGCTCGGGAAGCATCCGCCGGTTCACGATCCCGGTGAGGACGGCGTCTTCCCAGTCGTGGCACACGTAGGCGATGCGGTCGGCCCAGCTGACCACCTCGCCCTCGGGGGTCGCCGGGGCCGGCCGCGACCAGCTGTGGTTGCGGATCCCGTCGAGCGTCTCCGCACAGAGGTTGAGCGACCGGAGCGACACGTCCGCCCCCCACGGCGCGTGGTCGAAGCCTTCGGGTAGGTACGGGTCGAGCGCGTCCTCGCTGGCGTGGCCGCCGGGCCCGTGGCCGCAGTCGTGCCCGAGGGCGATGGCCTCGGTGAGCGCCACGTTCATCCCGCACGCCCGGGCGATCCCCCCGGCCACCTGTGCCACCTCGAGCGCGTGGGTCAGCCGAGTGCGCTGGTGGTCCTCGGGGTAGACGAAGACCTGGGTCTTGCCGGCCAGCCGGCGGAAGGACGTGGAGTGCAGGACCCGGTCGCGGTCCCGTTCGAAGCAGGTGCGCCAGGGGTCGGGCTCCTCTGGGCGGCGTCGGTCGCCCCCGCCGTGGGACCGGGTGGCGCCGGGCCGCAGGAGCTCGTCCTCCACGGCCTCGCGATCGGCCCGGGTCGTCCCGCCCGCACCCTCCCCGAGGGCGGGCGAGGGAAGGGTGAGGGCCAGCGAGGCCGACGAGTCGGCATGGGCCAACCGGACCGCCGGAGCGGGCGAGGGGAGCGACGGGTCCTGGGCGATCGGATGCCCGGCGTCCTCGGCGCGGTCCTCCCCGCCGCCCCGCCCGGTGAAGCCGTCCATGGTGGCGGCCCACCTCCGGCTGCGCTCGCTCGGGGGCTCGGTCCGACCGGTCATGGAGGACAGTGTGCCGTATGGCACTAACGTCGGGACGGGCGCCGGCCCGCCGGGCAGCGGCGTGGAGAGGAGAACCTGCAGGTGGACGTGCGGATCGGGATCACCCAGACTCCCAAGGAGCTCGAGGTCGAGCTGGGGGAGGAGACGGACCGCGACGCGGTGCTGGCGGACATCTCCAAGGCGCTCGACAAAGGAGACGGCGTGCTCTGGCTGACGGACCGCCGGGGCCGGAAGGTCGGCGTGCCGGTGGTGAAGGTCGCCTACGTCGAGGTCGGCGCGCCGTCCAGCGAGAGACGGGTCGGCTTCGGGGCCCCCTGAGCGGGGCACCGCGCCGGACCCGACCACCGACCCAGTGCCCGAGCCCGTCCCCGAACGCGACCCTTCCCCGGGCCCCGCAGGGCCGGAGCCGCCGCACCTGTTGGATCTCCGGCTGGTGTTCGTCACCGGCAAAGGGGGGGTGGGCAAGACCACCGTCGCGGCGGCGCTCTCCCAGTTGGCGGCGGCCCACGGGAAGCGGGTGCTGGTCTGCGAGGTCGACGCCAAGGGGGACCTGGCGTCGCTGTTCGAGGCCGCGCCGACCTCCTTCGTCGGGCGGGAGGTCGCTCCCGGGATCGTCGCCATGTCGATGGACACGGAGGCGTCGCTGCGCGAGTACCTCAAGCTCCACCTCCGGATCCCCGTGGTCGGGCGGATCGGTCCCTTGGCCCGGGCGTTCGACTTCGTGGCCACGGCGGCGCCGGGGGTGCGGGAGATCCTGACGGTCGGCAAGCTCTGCTACGAGGTGCGCGAGCGGCATTACGACCTGGTGGTGGTGGACGCGTCGGCCACCGGCCACATCATCGGGCAGCTGACGGCACCCCAGGCGATCAACGACCTGGTGAAGGTGGGTCTCATCCGGACCCAGACCGACTGGATGCTCGACATCCTGTCCGACCCCGGCACGACGGGCCTGGTGGCGGTGACCACCCCTGAGGAGATGCCGGTCTCCGAGACCCTCGAGCTGGCCGGGCGCGTCGCCGAGGAGACCACGGTGCGCCTGTCCGCCGTGGTGGTCAACCGGGTGCTGCCCGAGCTCTTCGGTCGCCGGGAGGAAGAGGTCTTCGAATCGTTGCGGGACCCGGCGGTCTCCGCGCTCCTCTCCGAGCTGGCCGGGGGCGAGGTCGGGCCGGTGCTCGAGGGCGCGCGCCTCGCGGTCACCATGCGAAGGACCCGGGCCGGCCATCTCGACCATCTCCGGGCCGGTCTCGACCCGTCGGTCCCGGTGCTCCTCCTCCCGTACCTCTTCACCCGTACCCACGGGCTCCGCACCACCCGGCAGGTGGCGGCGTCGCTCGGTGAGGAGCTCGGGTTCTGATGCCGGGCGCCGAGTGGGCGGGCAACGCCGCGACGCCGGGCAAGGGCTCGCTGGACGGCCTGCTGGCGGCGAAGGAGATCGTCATCGCCTGCGGCCCCGGCGGGGTCGGCAAGACGACGACGGCGGCGGCCGCGGCGGCCATGGCCGCGTGCCACCAAGGGGGCCGGGTCCTCGTGCTGACCGTCGATCCTGCCAGGAGGCTGGCGGACGCCCTCGGGCTGTCGGGCATCGGCAACCGCGAGCGGCGGATCGACGACTCGGTGTTCCGCGACGCCGGGGTGTCGCCCCGGGGCGAGTTGTGGGCCGCCATGCTCGACACGAAGGAGAGCTGGGACCAGCTGGTGCGGCGCCACGCTCCCGACGCCGCCACCCGCGACCACATCCTGGCGAACCCGCTCTACCGCAACATCTCGGGTCGCTTCGTTCAGAGCCACGACTACATCGCCATGGAGCGGCTCTTCGAGATCCACTCCGAGGGTGCCTACGACCTGATCGTGGTCGACACGCCGCCGAGCCGCAACGCCCTCGACTTCCTCGACGCCCCCCAGCGGCTGGCCGATTTCTTCTCGAGCCGGTTGTTGCGCTGGCTGATCGCGCCGTATCGCTCCCGGCTGGTGAACATGGCGTCCAAGCCCTTCTATCAGGTGGCTGACCGGATCCTCGGCACCCAATTCCTCGCCGACATCGCCGAGTTCTTCATCCTCTTTCAGTCCATGTACGACGGTTTCGTGGAGCGGGCCGGGGCGGTGGCCCGCCTGCTGTCGGACCGGCGGACCACCTTTCTGGTGGTGTCGACGCTGGAGGCGACGCCGATGCGGGAGGCCGAGTTCTTCGCTCGCGAGCTGGTCGCCCGCGATCTCCATCTGGGGGCGATCGTCCTCAACAAGGTGCTGCCGGCCTATTTCCGGGACCCCTCGGCCGCCCGGGTGGCACAGGCGCTGCGCGACAGGGCCACCGACATCGCCGGGGCGCTGCGCGACAGGGCCGCGGCCCCCGCCGGGGACCCCTCGGCCGATCCGGCCCAGACGGCCCGGGTGCTCCGAGAGATCGCCGACAGTTACCTGAACTTCAGCGTGGTCGCCCGGCGGGAGGAGGAGGAGCGGACCGAGATGTCGGCCCAGCCCGAGGTCCTGGCGGCGGTCCCGTTCTTTGACGAGGACATCTTCGACATGGCGGGACTGCTCCGCCTGGGGGCCCGGATCTGATCGGAGCGCCGCCCTTCGGGGCGCGACGCACGGGCTTACGATGCACGGAGCGTGCTCGACTACCACCTCCACCTCTGGCCCCACCACCAAAGCGAGACCGCGCTGGGGGTGGAGCAGATCGCCGGCTACTGCGAGCGAGCCGCGGCCGCCGGGGTGGAGGAGATCGCGCTGACCGAGCATCTCTTCCGGTTCGCGCAGGCCGGGGAGGTGGTGGGCCGGTTCTGGGAGACCGACGAGCGCTCGGCGCCGTTGCGGGCCTCGATGGCCGGCTACTGGGACCACCACGCGCGTTCGGACCTCGACGCGTACGTCGAGTGCGTGATGGAGGCGAAGCAGGCGGGCCTGCCCGTCGTCATGGGGTTGGAGGTCGACTACTACCGGGGGCGGATGGACGAGGTGGCCGCGCTCCTGGCCGGCTATCCGTTCGACGTCCTCCTCGGGTCCGTCCACTGGCTCGGCGCCTGGCGGTTCGACGACCTCGACGACGGGCCGTCGATGGCCGAGTGGGAGACCCGCTCGGTCGACGCCGCCTGGGACGGCTACACCGAGGCGGTGGAGGAGCTGGCTGCCACCAGGACCTGCGACGTCCTGGCCCATCCCGATCTCATAAAGGTGGCAGGGCGGGTCCCTCCGAGCCCCGTCGAATGGTGGGACCGGCTGGCCGAGGCGGCATCGGCCAACGGGATGGCGGCCGAGGTGTCCTCCGCCGGGTGGCGCAAGCCGGTCGGCGAGCAGTACCCGGCCCAGCCGCTGCTCGCCCGCCTGGCGGCACACGGGGTGCCGCTCACGACCGCTTCGGACGCCCACCGGCTCGACCATGTGGCCGACCGGGTCGACGACCTCCGGGCGGTGCTGACGTCGGCCGGGGTCACCCATCTGCAGGGCTACCGGCGCCGCCAGGCTCACCGGGTACCGGTGGGGGGAGCCGGCTCGGCGGTGGGCGGCTCGGCGGTGGGCGGCTCCGGGCCGGGTCCGGATCCGGATCGGGGCTGAGGAGGGCGATGCCCACACCGGCCGAGCTGGTCCAGCTGCACACCGACCTCGACCAGGAGGAGCTCGGCCACATACAGCGCCTGCTCGGGTCGTGGAGCATGTTGGCCGACCTCGCGTTTTCGGACCTGCTCCTGGTGGTGCCGGTGTCGCCCTCCCATCGCCGCTCGGGAGAGGGGCTCGAGATGGTGGTGGTCGGCCAGGTGCGACCGAACAACCGCCCGACACTGGTGGGGCAGGATCTCGTGGGCGAGACCGTGGGCGAGGGGGAGTGGGGGCTCACCGGCGCGGCCCTGCGGCACGGTCGGATCGAGCACGGCGGGTTCCTGCATTCGGTGCTCGGCGAGACCATCCCGGTGGAGAACGTGCCCGTCCGGTTCGGCGGGAAGGTGGTGGCGGTGCTGCTCCGGATGTCCTCGGTGCCGCTCCGTGGTGCGACGAGCATGTTCGAGCAGACGTACCTCCACGTGTACGAGCGCTTGGCGGCAATGGTGGCCGAGTCGGCGTTCCCGTTCCCCGGCGAGGACGTCGGCACGGAGGAGGCCCCGAGGGTGGTGGACGGCGTGGTGGTGGTGGATGCCGAGGGGAGGGTGGAGTTCGCCTCTCCCAACGCGATCAACGCCTTCCACCGGATGGGCGTCTACGCGCCGCCCGAGCACCGCCGTCTCACCGAGCTCGGCGTGGAGGAGTCGGCCGTCGAATGGGCCCTGGCCACCGGCCGGCCGGTGGTGGAGGAGGTGGAGCGGCGCCCCGACGTCATCGTGCTCGTCCACTGCATCCCGTTGCTCTCCCATGGGCTGGTGACCGGCGCCATGATCCTTCTGCGCGACGTCACCGACGTCCGGCGGCTCGACCGGCTCCTCTTGTCCAAGGACGCGGCGATCCGCGAGGTCCACCACCGGGTGAAGAACAACCTGCAGACCATTTCGTCGCTGCTCAGCCTGCAGGCGCGCCGGGTGGACGTGGGCGCCGGGCGTGAGGCGCTACGCGAGGCCGAGCGCCGGGTCCGCTCGATCGCCCTGGTGCACGAGATCCTCTCCCGCGATCCGGGCGACCAGGTCCCCTTCGCGGAGATCGTGGCGTCGCTGGTGCAGATGGCCGCCGACTCGATCGTGTCGTCGCAGAAGGTGGAGATCACGGTCTCGGGTGACCCCGGCGACGTGAGTGCCGCGGTGGCGACCCCCCTGGCGGTCACGGTGGCCGAGCTCCTGCAGAACGCGGTGGAGCACGCCTTCGTCCCGCCCGGCCCGACGGGCGGTGACGGTACGGGCGGTGACGGTACGGGCGGGGGTGCGGGAGGGACGACCGGTCACGTGGTGGTGACCTTGGCCAATCAGGGGGACGAGCTGCGGGTGGAGGTCCGGGACGACGGCTGCGGCCTGCCGCCGGGGTTCGACATCGAGCGGACGACGAGCCTCGGGCTCTCGATCGTGCGCGACCTCGTGGTCAGCCAGCTCGAGGGATCGATCGTGATGGAAGGGGTGCCGGCGAGCGAGGGCCGCGGCACCCGGGCGGTCATCAGGGTGCCGACGCGCCGGCTCCGGAGCTGAGCTCGGGAGCCCTGGGTGCCGAAGTTCGCAACGGGCGACCTCGCGGTGTCCCGGCGGGCTCAGCTGGCCCGGTTGCTCCTTCTGGCGGCCAACCACGCCTTGCGGAGCTTGCGCCGCTCCTCCTCGGACGTCCCGCCCCAGACGCCGGACTCCTGGTTGGTGGCGAGGGCGAAGTCGAGACACGGATCCTGGGCTTCGCAGGCCCGGCAGACCCGCTTGGCCGTCTCGATCTGGTCGACTGCCGGTCCCGTGGTGCCGACGGGAAAGAACAGGTCCGGCTCGGTATTTCGACAGGCGGCTTCTCGTCGCCAGTCGCCGGAGTCCCAGTCGACTGTACGGTTCCACATGAGCGCCATGGAGGTCCTCCACCCACGAGGTTTGTGAACGTTTTCACATGCTCGGACCCATTTGGTGCCCGTCGTGAAAACGCCACTTGACCTGAGAAGATTAACGGGAGATTTCATGGCTTGCAAGGGTTTTCTCGGGCGGGAAGGCGCGGGTCGTCCCGCCGGCCCGGCCCCCGGCGGCGCCCGGGAGGCGATCCGCGACCCTGTCGGCGACCGGGCCACGGGCCGTCGAACCGCGGTGTGGGCGCACCGCGGGCGCGGGGGAGGACAGCAGGAGAACACGGTCGAGGCGTTCGTCTGGGCCCGACGCCTCGGTGCCGACGGGGTGGAGCTCGACGTGCACCTGAGCGCGGACGGCGAGCTGGTGGTCCACCACGACGCGGTGGTCCCCGGATCGGGGCCCGTGGCCGAGCTGCGGGCGGTGGACCTGCCGGCGTCCGTGCCGTTGCTCGCCGACGTGTTGTCGGTGTGCCAGGGCATGGAGGTGGACGTCGAGATCAAGAGCCCCCCGCTGGAGGGGGCTCCCCGCCCGGTGGGGGCGGTCGCCGCTGCGGTGGTCGGAACCGTCGTCGGGTCCGGGTGGACGGGACGGGTCGTGCTGTCCTCGTTCAGCACGGACGTGCTGGATGCCGCCCTGCTGGCCTCCCGCTCCGCCGGTGCGGAGGTACGGCTCGGGTGGCTGGTCCCTCCGGGCGTCGATCCCCACGGTGTGCTCGAGCCCGCCGCCGCTCGCGGCTACCACTGCGTGCACCCCTTCGTCGGCTGGGTGGACGCCGCCTTGGTGCGTGGGGCCCGGCAGGCGGGCCTGGCGATCAACGTGTGGACGGTGAACGCGCCGGCGGACCTGCGGGCGATGGTCGGGCTCGGCGTCGACGCGGTGATCACGGACCTCCCGTCCGAGGCGCTGGTCGTCGCCGGGGGACGCTGAGGCCGGCGCCGCCCGGCCCTTCCCGTCCGGCCCGGGCGGCCCCCGTCTTCGGCCCAGCTCGTGGCTCCGAATGGCGAGAGACCCTCACCGTCGTCAACAATGCAGGCCATGAACGTCGTCGTCTGTGTAAAGCAGATTCCCGACCCCGCGGCGCCCGCGTCGCTCGACCCGGGAACCCACACCCTCAACCGAACCGGCAAGCTCATCCTTGACGATTCCGACTCCTACGGCGTGGAGATGGCGCTGCAGCTCGCTTCGGGGGAAGGGGACGCGGTCACGCTCGTGTCGATGGCTCCCAACGGCGAGACCTCGGGACTGCGCACCGCCCTCGCCATGGGCGCGGCCGGGGCGATCCTGGTGAGCGACGAAGCGCTGGCCGGGTCGGACGCCCTCGGAACGGCGAAGGTACTGGCCGCTGCCATCAAGCGGGCCGGGGCCGACCTGGTTCTCACCGCCACCGAGTCGACGGACGGCTACACCGGCACCACGCCTGTTCAGGTGGCCGAGCTGCTCGGCTGGCCCTCGGTGACCTTCGCCAAGAAGGTGTCGGTGGAGACCTCGACCCTGAGGGTCGAGCGCCAGACCGAGGCGGGCTACGACGTGGTGGAGAGCCCGCTCCCGGCCGTGGTGACCGTGACCGCCGGCGTCGTCGAGCCCCGCTACCCGTCCTTTAAGGGGATCATGGCGGCCAAGTCGAAGCCGGTGGACGTGCTGACCGTGGCCGATCTCGGGATCGATGCCGCACAAGTGGGTGCGGCCGGCGCCCGGCAGGTGATCACCGACGTCGTCGAGGCCGAGGCCAGGGCCGGCGGGGAGATCGTCGTGGACGAAGGTGACGGCGCCCAGCGCATCGCCACCTTCCTCGAGCAGCTCAAGGTGGTTTGAAATGGCGATCGACAAGATCTGGGTCCTGGCCGAGGAGCGGGAGTCCGGACCGACCCCGGTCACGCTGGAGCTCCTGACGGAGGCGCGGAGCGTGGCTTCCACGGTGGAGGCGGTGGCGTGGGGCCCGAA
The DNA here is from genome assembly GCA_035532415.1 of Acidimicrobiales bacterium. Taxonomy (GTDB): domain Bacteria; phylum Actinomycetota; class Acidimicrobiia; order Acidimicrobiales; family RAAP-2; genus DATKRB01. The sequence continues at coordinate 46,077 of DATKRB010000071.1, forward strand.
CACCGCATCGCTGGCCGCCGCGTTGGGTGAGTACGGCGCCACCAAGGTGTACGACGTCGGAGACCTCGACGGGGCCCTGCCGGGCGTGCCGGTGGCCGGGGCCATCGCCGCCCTGGTGGAGAGCGGCAACGTGCCCGACGCGCTGCTGGTGCCCGCGACCTATGACGGGCGCGACGTGGCCGGACGCCTGTCGGTCAAGCTGGACCGGCCGGTCCTGACGAACGTCACCGGGTTGATCGCCGAGGGCGGGCTCGCCTCCCAGCACCCGGTGTTCGGGGGGAGCCACATCGTCACCGCCAGGTTCACGGGCGAAGGGCCTGGGATCTTCGTGATCCGGGCCAAGTCGTTCGCGGCCGAGCCCTCGGGTGGCGGGCCGGCCGAAGTGGTCGCGGCCCCGGCCCCCGACGGCGGCAGCACCGCCGGTGCCCGGATCGTGGCCCGGCACGAGGAGGCCCGGACGGGCCCGAAGCTCGACGAAGCGGCGGTGGTGGTGTCGGGCGGTCGTGGGCTCGGCTCGGCCGAGAGCTATGCGCTGATCGAGGAGCTGGCGGGCCTGCTGCACGGTGCCGCCGGCGCCAGCCGCGCCATCGTCGACGCCGGGTGGGTCCCGTACTCGCATCAGGTCGGCCAGACCGGCAAGACGGTCAAGCCGACTGTTTACGTGGCGTGCGGGATCTCGGGCGCGACCCAGCACCTGGTGGGCATGAAGGGCTCCAAGAACATCGTGGCCATCAACAAGGACCAGGACGCGCCGATCTTCTCGGTGGCCGACCTCGGGATCGTGGGCGACGTCCACAAGGTCCTGCCCGCGCTGATCGAAGAGCTCAAGGCTCGGGGCTGATCCGCCGCCCGGAGGGCTCAGGCGCTGATCCCGTTCAGGAGCCTCTGCATGGTGCCGACGGCTTCGTCGTGGGCGCTCGGAGGGTGGGGGGAGTTGGCGATGTAGAGGGCCGCTTCGTCGACTGCTGCCAGGAGGATGTGGGCGAGGGCGTCGAGGGGCTGCGCGGCGATGGCGCCCTCGGCGAGGGCCTGGTCGAGGAGGGCTCGTATGGCGCCCAGCCCGTAGCGCTCTTCGAGAGCCCGCCACTGTTGCCATCCGAGCACGGCGGGGCCGTCGACGAGGAGGACTTGTTGGATCTCTCGGCTGACGGCAGCGGCGTCGAGGAAGCCGACCAACCCGGCTTGTAGCCGGGCGAAGGCACCGGTCGATCCCGACGGGTCGGCGGCTGTGGCGAGGAGGTCCTCTTCGACGTCCTCGAAGACCGCCTGGAACAGGGTTTGCTTGTCGGCGAAGTGGTGGTAGAGCGCTCCTCTCGTCCCGACCCCGGCCTCGGCGACGATCTCCTCGGTCCCGGTCGAGAAGTAGCCCTTCTCGACGAAGAGGCGCCGGGCGGCGGCGACGAGCGCCGCTCTCGTGGCTTCCGAGCGTCGAGCGATCCGCGAAGCTCGCGTGGTGAGGTCTTGACCCTCGGGCATTCCCCCAGTATCGTCTACATACAATCTGTATGTCAGATCACTTCGGGGAGGGAGCGAGGCATGAGCGACGCTGCGAGCATCGTACGAGAGTTCTGTGAATTGATGGTCGAGCGGGACGCGGAGGCACTTCGCCGGTTCGTGGCCGACGACGCCGTCTACCAGAACACCGGCATGGACGCCGCGGTCGGTGTCGACGCCGTCATCGAGAACCTGGCCGGCCAGTTCGCGATGTTTCCCGACTCCTACGAGTACCGGATGCAGAACCTCGCTGCCGACGGGAACGTGGTCATGACGGAGCGGCTGGACATGATCAAAGGGCCGGACGGCTCTCTTCACGGCGTCCCGGTGATGGGTACGTTCGTGGTGCGCGGGGGCAAGATCAGTCGCTGGACCGACTACTGGGACACCGCCCTGCCCGCCAAGATGATGAGCGGCGAGGACGTGAGCGCTCTGGTTCCCCAGAGCTACTGACCGGACACACCGGTCGGGGTCGGGGCAGATGAGCACGATCGGTCCGGGCGGAGTCGCGGGTTCGACCCCGCTCGACGGCGTGACCGTGCGCTACCGGGTCCGAGGTGACGGCCCGCCGGTGGTGTTCGTGCACGGCGTGTACGTCGGGGGGTCGCTGTGGGATCCATTGGTCGATCGCCTCGACGGGCTGCGATGCATCCTGCCGACGTGGCCTCTCGGCGCCCATCGCGACCCCGCCCCCCATGCCGATCTGTCCGCCCTCGCCACTGCTCGCCGGATCCCCGCGTTCCTGGAGGCGCTCGACCTTCGGGATGTGACCCTTGTCGGCAATGACACCGGTGGTGGACTGTGCCTGGCCGCGCTGGGATGCGGTCACCCCGGCCTGGATCGGGTTGGGCGGTTGGTGCTGACCAACTGCGACAGCTACGAGCACTTCCCTCCGAAGGGGTTCGACCGCATAGCCGGCCTCGCCCGGATGTTCCCCCCTGCGGTGGCGCTCCTGCTGCGAGGGTTCGCGACCGGCCCCGGTCAGCGCCTGTTCCTGAAGTCGGTGTGCGTGCACCCGCCCAGCGGTGAGCAGGCGCGGCGAGTCTTCGAGGCGTTCGCCGACAGCAGGACCGCCCGCGCCGATGCCCTGCGGGTGACCAGGTCCCTCGAACCATCGGTCACCCTCAACGCCGTCGACGCATTGCGCACGTTCCCCAGACCGGTGCTGTTGGCTTGGGGAGACCAGGACGAGCTCTTCCCTCTGGACCACGCCCGGCGGCTCCTGGGCGACTTCCCCGACGCGCGCCTCGAAGTCGTGGCCAACGCCGGCACCTACGTCATGCTCGACCAGCCCGGCGAGCTCGCAGAACTCATCCGATCGTTCGCCCTGCCGCCCGGATCCTGATCACACCGAGGGCCGCTCCGGCCGTCGACCCGCGCCGGCGATGCTCAGACGAGGGGCCACGGGTAGGGGGGCCATCGTCCCCGGTCGGAGGGCGGGGGGAGCTCCCCGGCGCGGGCGAGGGTGGCCGCCCGCAACAGCAGGGCCTCCTGTTCCTCGGGTTCCAACAACTCCGCCAGAGGTGCGGGAAGCCCGTCACGGTTCAAGCGCCGCAGGTCGCCGAGGAGGACGGGATCGATCTGCTCGCCGGCGAAGTCCCAGACGACGGTCCGCAACTTGGGCTCCTCGTGAAAGCACAGGCCGTTGTCGATGCCCCAGAGGCGGCCTTCGGCCAGCAGGACGTGCCCGCTCTTGCGGTCGGCGTTGTTGGCCACGACGTCAAACGCGGCGAACATCCTCAGCGTCGGCCACCACGCAGGCTGCTCACGCAGGGTGAAGTAGTGGGCCTCGCCGTCCTCGGCCACGAACCGCTGCACCGAGCCGGGTCCGTAGGGGCCCTCGGCACGCTCGACGGTCTCGGGCACCAGGTCCCACCCGAGGGTCCGGGCGAGCTCGTAGGCCGCCACCTCGCGCCGGTGCAGGCCGGTGGGGAAGTCCCACAGCGGACGCTCGCCACGGGCCGGCTTGTAGACGGCCAACAGCTCCCGCCCGTGCAGCGTGCAGGTCACCAGCAGGGTCGCGTTGGAACTGCCCGGGATCCGCCCGTGCACGGTCATCTCGCCCGTTCCGAGGACCTCGGCGACTTCGGGCGGGCCCACCGTTCCCAGCTCAGGCCGCCGGCGGGCGGTGGCCGTTGGTCCGGGGGCAGTCGTGCCCGGAAGGGTCGAGGGGCAGGCCACACAGCGGGCACGCAGGCCTGCCCGCCTCGACGAGCTGGGTCGCCCGGATCGCGAAGGCGGCCGCCTGCTCCTTGGTGATGGCGATCCGGGCGGACCGGCCCTCCTCGTCCTCGGCCACGAGCTCCTCGGCGACCACGAGGAGGCGGTCGGACTCCTCGTCGTACGAGACGCCGATGGTGCCCACCACCCAGTCGGGTTCACCGTCCTCGTCGAACCGGAGGCCGAGGTCGTCGGGAAGGTGGCCCGGCCGCCCCAGCTCGCGCACGATCCGGGCGAGGTAGCTGGCCAGAACGGCGACCTGGCTCTTCTCGATCTTGACGGTGAGGACGGCGGCGGCCTGCTGGCACTGCACGAGGAACGTCCGGCTGCCGACGGGCCCGACGGTGCCCACCGTGAAACGGTCCGGCGCGTCGAGGTCGAGCTCGGTCACGACAGGACCAGCTCGCGCAGGGAGCCGGTGGAGTTCACGCAGAGCACGTGGGGACCTCCCGGCCCGAAGACCAGGGCGGAGACCGAGCACGGCGAGATCACGAACCGTTGGAAGAGGTCGAGCGGCACACCGGAAGCCGAGGCCACCACGGCCTTGATCGGGTCGGCATGGGACACGGCGACGATGGTCTCACCCGGATGGGCTCGAGCCAGGCGGAGCACGGCGTCGTTGCTCCGCGCCGACATCTCGGCGAAGGACTCGCCCTCGGGGAAGCGGAACCCCGAAGGCCAGCGCTGGACGTCGGACCACTCGGGCCGCTTGACCAACCGGGCATGGGAGGCCCCGGTCCACGAGCCCACGTCACATTCGAGCAGTCCCCGGTCGCTCCGGGAGCGGAGCCCGAGCGTCCGGGCGGTGGGCGCCGCGGTCTCGCGGGCTCGCTCCAACGGAGAGGTGTAGACCGCGCTCGGCGCGGTGGCGAGCTCGGCCATCCGGGAGGCGACCAACTCGGCCTGCCTCCTGCCGACCTCCGACAGGTGCAGCCCCGGGGCCCGGCCAGGAAGGACCCTGCCGGTCGTCGGCGTCGCGCCGTGGCGTACGAGCAGGACGACGGTCGCCGCAGGGCTCTTCTTCTGCCCGCCACGGCCGGCGTGGGCTCTCGCGGCGGCGCCAGGCCTGGGAACGGACGCCGTCGGGGCGGCGCTGTCCGTCCGGACGGACCTGCGGGAGAGGGGCATTCGCTCCCATCGTAGGCTGCGGAGAATGGGGCGTTCCGAACGAGGTGCCCGGGCGCTGGGGCATCTGGGCTCGGAGATCGAATCGTGCCACCGCTGTCCCCGGCTGGTGTCGTGGCGCGAGCAGGTGGCTGCGTCGCCCCGGGCGTCCTTCGCCGGTGAGCGGTACTGGGGCCGCCCGGTGCGGGGCTTCGGCGATCCCGGGGCCCGCCTGGTCGTGGTGGGCCTGGCCCCCGCGGCGCACGGGGCGAACCGCACCGGGCGGCTCTTCACCGGGGACCGGTCGGGTGACTGGCTGTTCCGGGCGCTCTGGCGCGCCGGCTACGCCAACCGGCCCGAGAGCGTCGGGAAGGACGACGGGCTCGCGCTGAGCGGGGCCTGGGTGTCGGCGGTCGTCCGATGCGCCCCCCCGGCCAACAAGCCGACCCCCGAGGAGCGGGACAATTGCCTGCCGTACCTGCGCGACGAGCTCGAACTGCTGACCGACAAGCGGGTCATCGTGGTGCTCGGACGGTTCGCCTGCACGGCGCTCGCCGGCCTCGTCGGGGTCCGGCCCAGGCCCAGGTTCGGCCACCTGGCCGAGCATCCGATGCCGGGCGGTCAGGTCCTGCTCTGCTCGTACCATCCGAGCCAGCAGAACACCTTCACCGGCACCCTCACCGAGGAGATGTTCGACGCCGTCTTCGCCCGGGCCCGGGCGCTCGGGGCATGAAGCCCGGCCGTCCCGCGGGTCTGAGGGGCTATCCGGCCGGAAGGGGCAGGCGACCGGGCATCGGGACCGCGGTCGTCGGCCACCGCCTACGGCTGACGCGGCTCAGCTTGCGCATGAGGGCCACCGCACCGGGGTCCTCGTCGATCGGGCGAAGCTCGACGGCTCCGCCTGCCACCATGGAGTCGAACACCTCGCGCCCGCGTTCGGTGCGGATCATCGTCAGCGTCCAGTCGTTGAAGGCTCCGATGCCCCCGGTGGCGATGTCGGCGTGCTCGGCGGCGAAGTCCGGGCAGGCTTTGCAGCCTTCGCGGGTGAACTCGTGGGCCTCCTTCAGCGGGACCTCGTGGTAGCTGCCGTCGCGCATCCACACCTGAAAGACGCCCTTGATGTTCATCTTCACGATCTCCTCGCGGGCGAGGCCGTAGCGCGCCTCGAAGAGCTCGGGGAAGATGGCGTCGTCAAAGGTCTTCGAGCACATCAGGCCGATCGACAGCGTGAGGCGGCGGGCCACCTTCCCGGCCTTGCGTGCCGACATCATGGGGGGTGCGGAAGCCTGGCATCCCATGCCCACCAGGGCGATCCGCTCGGCGCCGCCCTCGATGGCCTCGGCGTAGGCCAGCGGATTGGCCGAATAGGTGTAGCGGGAGCCGGCGGTGGCCAGGACTTCGGCGCGGGTACGGGCCACTGCCGGCACCGCCTTCCACGAGCTGCCGTCACCCTCGAGGGCGGAGACCAGGGCCGCGTCGATCATGTCGTGCTCGAGGGCCCAGATCAGCAGCGCGGACACGAACCCGCCGTCCTGGCCGACCTCGCGGGCCCCGGGATCCGTGGCCCTGGCGAGCACGATCTCGCTGCTGACGCCAGCGACCTCCTCCTCGGTGCGCTCGCGCCCGAACAGGAAATTGTCGATCTCGGGCTCCCACGTGCGGAACCGAGGGCACGCCCGGGTGCAGAGGGTGCAGCCCTTCTCCCCGTGGGTGCAGTTGTCCTCGCCACCGGCCTCGGGGACGTGAAACGGTCGGTACCGGCCGCCGGTGTCGTCGTAGCCGAGGACGTCGTAGGGGCAGACGATCACGCAAGCCGAGCATCCGGTGCAGAGGCCCGACGTGACGACCTCGGTGAAGAGCTCTGCCCACTGCGGTTTTTCGGGAGGCACGCGGACACCCTATCGAGTCGGGCCCCGGATGTCGGGCTGCGCGCGAGGAGTGAGAAGGGCCCCGGCGGCTCCGATGCCCGTGTACCTTCCCCGCCATGCCCGAGATGCTCGAGGTGGAGTACTACCGGCGGATGGCCGAGGGTTGCCTCGGCCGCCCGGTCCGCTCGGTGGAGGTCGCCGACCCCCACTGCCTGCGCGGGGCGACCACCCCCGCAGCGCTCCGTCGGGCCCTTTCGGGCCGGGAGCTGACGGGGGCTCGGCGGTTGGGCAAGCTGCTGCTCCTCGACACCGCCGGGCCCACCTTGGGCATCCGGTTCGGGATGACCGGGGGCCTGATCCTCGACCAGCAGACGGCCGTCGACCGGCTGCTGTACTCGCCGCCCAACGTCGACGCCAAGTGGGTCCGCTTCACGATCCGGTTCGCCGACGGCGGCGGGCTCGACCTGCACGATCCGCGGCGGATGGGCCGAGTGGAGCTCGAGCCCGACGAGCGGGCTCTGGGGCCCGACGCCTTCGGCGTCACCCCGGCCGGACTCCGTTCGGCCCTGTCGTCGAGGCCGCCGTCACCCGGGCCCCCCCTGAAGGCAAGGTTGCAGGACCAGGCTCACCTGGCCGGCGTGGGCAACCTCCTGGCCGACGAGGTCCTGTGGCGCGCCGGGCTCTCCCCGGAACGCCCCTCGGGCTCGCTGTCGGACCCGGAGCTGCGCCGGTTGCACCGGCACCTGCGCCGGACGCTCGACGACCTGCTGGAGCGGGGCGGGTCCCACACGGGTGACCTCATGGCCGAGCGGCGGCCGGGCGGGCACTGCCCCCGGGACGGCACGCCCCTGCGCCGGGGCAAGGTGGGTGGGCGCACGACCTGGTGGTGCCCCCGGCATCAGCACTGAACGCCGGGCTTCAGGCCCGCGGGGAAGGAGGCCCGCCGCGAAGGAGGCCCGCCGCGAAGGAGGCCCGCCGCGTCGGGCTCAGGCGCCCAGCTCCTCGAGAACCTTGGCGGCATGGCCGTCGGCCCGCACGTTGTACCAGGCACGGGTGATGACTCCCTTGCCGTCGATGAGGAAGGTGGAACGGATGGTCCCGATCGTCTTCTTCCCGTACATCGTCTTCTCGCCCCAGGCGCCGTAGGCCGCCATCACCTCGTGCTCGGGGTCCGAGAGCAGGGGAAACTCCAGCCCGAACTTCTCGCGGAACCTCACGTGCTTCGCGGCGCCGTCCGGGGAGATCCCCACCACCGCCGCCCCGCCGCGGTCGAAGGCCCGGAGGTTGTCGTTGAACTGGCAGGCCTCCTTGGTGCAGCCGGGCGTGTCGTCGGCCGGGTAGAAGTAGACGACGACCGGCCTGCCGGAGAAGTCGGACAGCGACACCTGCTTCCCGTCCTGGTCGGGAAGCGAGAACTTCGGTGCTTTCCCTCCGGCTTCCAACCTCGCCATCGTGCCTCCTCGCTCGTTGCCGACCCCGAACCGAGGACGGACCCGGCCCGGATGTCGGGGCCGGGTCCACCTTGGCACAGGCCGGACCCTGTTTCACCGCCCATCCGTCGCGGGCGCCGGATTCAGGGGGCGTGAACTGCGGGTTTCGTGCCGGCGACGCCGGACCCGGCCCCGGCGGGCGCGATGCGCCTGAACGAGCATTTGCCCTGGTAACATGTAGGGAGCAGCGGGCAGAGTCCGTTCGCGTGGGTCCTCCCTCCTCATCTCTGGCTGGCGCCGGGCCCCGCCACAGCGAGAGAGAACCATGACCCTCGAGATCCTTTCCGACGAGGAGGCCGGCCCGCTGGACGCAGCCCCCGGTCTCGCCGAGGACACCTACGGCACCCTGCACACCTTTGAGTCCCTCGGCGTGTCGATGGAGCTGACCAAGGCCCTGGCGGACCAAGGCATCACCACCGCGTTCCCCATTCAGGCCATGACGATCGCCGATGCCCTCGCCGGCCGGGACGTCTGCGGAAAGGCGAAGACCGGTTCGGGCAAGACGCTGGCGTTCGGCCTCCCGCTCCTTCAGCGGGCGGTTGCCGGGCTGGCGACCGAAGCCGGGGGATCCCCGGAGCGGGCGCGGGGGCCGGCCACCCCGAGGGCACTGGTGCTGCTGCCGACGCGTGAGCTGGCCGTACAGGTCCACGACGTGCTGGCCCCCCTGGCCAGGGCCGTCGGCCTCCGGATCGTCGCCGTGTACGGCGGCGCCGACATCGACCGGCAGGTGAACGCCCTGCGCAAGGGTGTCGAGGTGATCATCGCGACGCCCGGTCGGCTGATCGATCTCGGTGATCGGGGTGAGCTCTCGGTGGGCCGGGTGGAGACGCTGGTGCTCGACGAGGCCGACCGGATGGCCGACATGGGGTTCATGCCCCAGGTCGAGTGGGTCCTCCGCCGTCTCGAGCTGCCGCATCAGACCTTGCTCTTCTCGGCCACGCTCGACGGTGCGGTCGACCGGCTGGTCCAGCGGTACCTCACCGATCCCGTCTCGCACGAGGTCGCGTCGAGCACCCAGACGGTGTCGGCGATGGAGCACCGGTTCCTTCAGGTCCACCAGATGGACAAGGTGAAGTTGCTGGCGGCCATCTGCAAGGCGCAGGAGAAGTCGCTGGTGTTCGTCCGGACCAAGCGTGGCGCCGACCGGCTCGTCGAGCAACTCGAGAAGGAGGGGCTGCGGGCCGCCGCCATCCACGGCGACCTGCGCCAGAGCAACCGCGAGCGGGCGCTGGCCGACTTCTCCTCGGGCAAGCTCCCGGTGCTGGTGGCAACGGACGTGGCCGCCCGCGGGCTCCACATCGAGGCGGTGGACGTGGTCGTCCACTATGACCCCCCGGAGGACCACAAGGCGTACCTCCACCGCTCGGGGCGGACCGCACGGGCGGGCCACGCAGGCGTGGTGGTCAGCCTGGCGCTGTGGAACCAGGTGGTGGAGATGGAGGTCATCCAGCGCCGGCTGGGGCTCCGGATCCCCATCGTCGAGATGTTCTCGAACGACGAGCGGTTGGCCGACCTCGCGGCGTGGCATCCGGAGGCCGGCGAGGGCGTGCTCTGAGCACGGTCGGTGCTCCGGGTCCCGGCGGGGTGGAGGGCACCCGCCGGTGGACGCCCGACGACGGGGTCACCAGGGTGCTGATCGTCACCGCCCACCCCGATGACGTCGATTTCGGCTCGGCCGGGACCGTTGCCTCGTTCACGCGGGCGGGTATAGAGGTCGTCTACTGCGTCGTGACCGACGGCGAGGCGGGGGGCTTGGACCGTTCGGTGCCGCGGGCCGAGGTGGCGGCGCTTCGCCGCGACGAGCAGCGGGCGGCCGCCGCCAGGGTCGGGGTATCCGACGTCCGGTTCCTCGGCTACCCCGACGGCCGGGTCACGTGCTCGCTCGATCTCCGGCGGGACATCTCCCGGGTCGTCCGCCAGGTCCGGCCGCAGCGACTGATCACCCAGTCCCCGGAACGGCAGTGGGACAGGATCTACGCCAGCCACCCCGACCACCTGGCAGCGGGTGAGGCCGCGGTCTGCGCGGTCTACCCGGACGCCCGCAACCCCTTCGCCCATCCGGGACTGCTCGACGAGGAGGGCCTCGAGCCCCACACCGTCGGCGAGCTCTGGTTGATGGCGGCGCAGCGCGGCGACATCGTCGTCGAGACCACGTCAACGGTCGAGGACAAGGTCGCCGCCCTGCTCTGTCACAAGAGCCAGATCGCCGACGAGGCGCACCTCGCCGACATGGTGCGGCAGTGGGGCGCGGCGACGGCGGACCGGGCCGGGTTGCCCGAGGGGGCCTTCGCCGAGTCCTTTCAGGTCGTCTCCACCCGGTAGGCGGGACCGGGCCCGGCGTCGGGTCGCCGGCCCGGCACATGCCCCTCATGGGTGGATTTCGCGATCTCGCTGTTAGCGTTTTCGTGTGCGACGCAGCAACGAGCGGCTTCCCCGATGGGCCCGGTGAGGCTCGCGGGCCTGGTAGGCCCCTCGCCCCCTGCCGTTCCGGCCGTCCCTACTGCTCCGGCCGTCCATGCCGCCCCGGCCGCCTCGGCGGGCTCGGAATGGCGGAGCTGGGCCGGGTCGTCGGAATGGCGGGGCTGGGCCGGGTCGGCGGCGGCGACCGGCAGCGTCACGGTGGGGGCCGTGCCCCTCGTTTCCGGGGCGTCCGGGAGTCGGATCCTGCTCAGGACCAGATCGTGGTTCGCGCTCGAATCGCCCATGGAGCTGCTGAGCCCGCTGTCGGTGCTCCGGATCCTCTTCGGGATCGGGTTGGTGTTGTGGCCGCTCCTCGGCGTCGCCTGGCGATGGGACGGGGTCGGCGGAGCGACCGTCGCCGCCGCCGGCACCGCGGCGGTCGCCGTGTGGATCGCGCTGCTGTCGGTCAGGACGGTGAGCGCGGGCTGGTGCAAGGCACTGGCCGGGATCTGGGTGGTCGATATCTCGATGCTCGTGTGGGCGGCCCACGGGACCCGCACGGCCTTCGGGTTCGTGACGCTGTACGGGTTCATGGGGGCGTTCGTCGCCCTCTTCTTCGCCGCACGCGTGGTGATCGCGTATGTGCTGGGGACCGCGACCGGTCTGTGGCTGGCGATGTTCGGCACCCAGGGGGCGGGGGTGGCCACCGTCGTCGCCCTGCTGGGCGCGGTGTCCACCGCCATGGTGTCGGGGACCGTCTTCCTCCTGGCCAGGTCGACGCGCCGGCACCGGACGGTCGATCCCGAGACCTCGCTCGCCAACGCCTTCGGTCTGGCCTCCCGGCTGAGCGGGTGGGATGCCGACTCGCCCCTGGTGGTGGCGCTGGTCCTGGTGGAGGGGATCGACGAGGCTCGCGAGGCCCTTGGGCACCAGGTGGGGAGCCAGCTCCTGTGCCGGGTGATCGAGAACCTGGTCCGGGTCCTTCCGGCCGGGACGGTGATCGGAAGGGGGGAGGGCGACGCGCTGGTCGTCGTTGAGGCCGAGCGGGCGAGGCGCTCCGAGGGGCCGGCGCGCCCCGACAGGCCGGCGCGCTCCAGGGAACCGGACGGCGGCCGGGGACGCGCCGGTCAGGCCGCACTCGTGTCGGCCCGGCTGCTCGGCGAGGTGGTCCGGTCCGGTCCGTACCTCGTCGAGGGGGTGGAAGTGGCGCTCCAGTCCTTCACCGGCCTCGCCGTCGGCCCCTGGGCCGGGACCGAGGTCTCCGAGCTGATCCGCCGTGCGACCCTGAGCGCCCGCCGGGCGGCGGCGACCGGTCAGCCGCAGCTCGTGTGGGACGGTGACAGCGACGCAATGACGGCCGAGGACCTCGCTCTCCTGGCCGCTCTGGGCAATGCGGCCCAGCGCGGCCAGCTCTCCCTGGTGTACCAGCCCCAGGTCGACTCCCGGTCGGGCCGGACCGTCTCGGTGGAGGCGCTGCTGCGATGGTCGAGCCCCGAGCACGGTGCGGTCCCGCCGAGCCGGTTCATCGTCCTCGCCGAGCGGACGGGTCTGATCGACCGGTTGACCGGCTGGATCCTGACGGAGGCGCTCGACGCGCAGGTCCGCTGGCTCCGGGCCGATCGCCAGGTACCGGTGTCCGTCAACTTCTCCGCCAGAACCCTGACGCGGCCCGACCTTGCCGAATGGATCCTCGCCGAGCTCCGCCTCCGGGACCTGTCCCCGACCTGCCTGACCGTGGAGGTCACCGAGACCGCCGCCGCCGACCTCCCCCAGGCCGTGCGCCGGCTGGCACGCCTGCGGGACCAGGGGGTCCGGGTCTCGATCGACGATTTCGGGACGGGTCACACCTCGCTCGAGGCGTTGCCGAGCCTTCCGGTCGACGAGCTGAAGATCGACCGGAGCTTCGTGCACCGCTCCGCCACCTCCCCGGCCGACGACGCGATCGTGCGGACCTTCCGCGAGCTGGCGCACCGGCTCGGTCTGGTCGCCGTGGCCGAGGGCGTCGAGGACGAGGTGACCCGGCTCAGGCTGGTCGGGTTGGGGTTCGACCTGTTGCAGGGCTACCACCTGGCCAGACCGCTGGCCGAGCCCGAGCTGCTCACGTTCGTGGGCGACGAGCCGGCACTTGCGACCGAGGTTGCCCGACGAGGGAGCCTGCGGTCGAGCGGGTGATCCCGAGGCCGGTCGCCCCGGTGGTCCCGAGGCCGGTCGAGCCGTCGGCCCTCAGGCGGCGAGCTGGCGCAGCACGTACTGCAGGATGCCGCCGTGGCGGTAGTACTCGGCCTCCATCGGGGTGTCGATCCGGAGCACGGCGGTGAACTCCGCCGCCGATCCGTCCTCACGGAGGGCCCGGACGCCCACCTCCCTGGGCAGCGTCCCGTCGTTCAACGGGAGCAGCCCGCTGAACGACAGGACCTCGTGCCCCGTCAGGCCGAGGGCTGCCACCGAGTCACCGGGAGCGAACTGCAACGGGAGCACGCCCATGCCGACGAGATTGGAGCGGTGGATCCTCTCGTAGCTCTCGGCGATCACCGCACGGACGCCGAGCAGGAGGGTGCCCTTGGCCGCCCAGTCACGGCTCGATCCCGACCCGTACTCCTTGCCGGCCAGCACGACCAGCGGAACGCCCTCGGCCCGGTAGCGCTCGGCCGCGTCGTACATCGTGGTCTGCTCGCCGTCGGGGAGGTGCAGGGTCACCCCGCCCTCGGTACCCGGCACCAGCTGGTTGCGGAGCCGGACGTTGGCGAAGGTCCCCCGCACCATGACCTCGTGGTTGCCGCGCCTCGCGCCGTAGGAGTTGAACTGGTCGCGAGCGACCCCGTGCCCGGTCAGGTAGCGACCCGCCGGCGAGTCCGGGCCGATCGATCCGGCCGGGGAGATGTGGTCGGTGGTCACGCTGTCCCCGAGGACGGCGAGCACCCGGGCCCCGGAGATGTCCGCGACGGCGGGGGGATCGGGCGTCATGCCGTCGAAGAAGGTCGGTCGCAGGACATAGGTCGAGCGGTCGTCCCAGGCGAACGTCTGGCCCTCGGCCACGGGGACGGACTGCCAGAGCTCGTCCCCGTCGAAGACCGACGCGTACCGGGCGCGAAACTCCTCGGAGGTGAGGGAGGCGCGGATGGTCTCCGCCACCTCCACCTCGCTCGGCCAGAGGTCGGCGAGGGTCACCGGGAGCCCGTCGTCGCCGGTGCCGATCGGGTCGCTGGCAAGGTCGATGTCCATGGTCCCCGCCAGCGCGTAGGCCACCACCAACGGCGGTGAAGCCAGGTAGTTCATGCGGACGTCGGGGTGGATCCGACCCTCGAAGTTGCGGTTCCCCGAGAGCACCGACACGACGGCCAGCTCGCCCTCGCGCACGAGGTCCGACAGGCCGGTGAGCAGAGGGCCCGAGTTGCCGATGCAGGTGGTGCAGCCGAAGCCGACCAGGTAGAAGCCGAGCTTCTCGAGCGGCTCGACCAGGCCCGCCCGTTCGAGATAGTCCATCACCACCCTCGAGCCCGGGGCCAGTGACGTCTTCACCCAGGGCCTGGCCGCCAGCCCCCGCTCCACCGCCCGCCTGGCCAGGAGCCCCGCGGCCACCATCACCTGGGGGTTGGACGTGTTGGTGCAGCTGGTGATGGCGGCGATGACGACGTCCCCGTCGCGCAGGCCCTCACCGGCGGGGCTGTCGGTCGGCCCGGCGGCCGTTCCGGTGCCGGTCGCGGGCGCAGCGGCCGCGCGGGGCTCGCGCCCGAGGGTCGAGCGGAACGCCCGACCGGCTCCGCGGAGCGGGACCCGGTCCTGGGGTCGGGCCGGCCCGGCGAGGCTGGGGACCACGGTCGAGAGGTCGAGCTCGACCGTCTCGGAGAACACGGGGTCGTCCCCGTCCGGCTCGTTCCACAGCCCCTGCTCCTTGGCGTAGGCTTCCACGAGCGCGAGGTGCTCCTCGTCGCGCCCGGTGAAGCGCAGGTACTCGACGGTGGCCGCGTCGATGGGGAAGATCGTGCACGTGGCGCCGTACTCGGGGGACATGTTGCCGATCGTCGCCCGGTTCTCGACCGGGACCGAGGCCACCCCGGGACCGTAGGCCTCGACGAATTTACCGACCACGCCCCGCCCGCGCAGGAGCTCGGTGATGGTGAGCACGAGGTCCGTCGCGGTCGTTCTTTCGGGCATCCGGCCGTGAAGCCGCAGTCCGACGACCGGAGGGAGCAGCATCGACAGGGGCTGGCCGAGCATGGCCGCCTCGGCCTCTATCCCCCCCACGCCCCAGCCGAGCACCCCGAGCCCGTTGACCATCGTCGTGTGGGAGTCGGTGCCCACCAGGGTGTCGCAGTAGGCCTGGCCGTTCCGGGCGGCGAAGACGACTCGCGAGAGGTGCTCGAGGTTCACCTGGTGGCAGATCCCCGTGCCCGGCGGGACGACCCGGAACCCGTCGAACGATCCCTGGGCCCATCGGAGGAGCTGGTAACGCTCCATATTGCGGTCGTACTCGATCGCCACGTTGTCGGCGAACGCGCTGGCGGCGCCCGATCGCTCCGCGATCACGGAGTGGTCGATCACCAGCTCCACCGGCACGAGCGGGTTGATGCGGGCCGGCTCGCCGCCGAGCGAGGAGAGCGCGTCACGCATCGCCGCCAGGTCGACGACGGCAGCGACGCCCGTGAAGTCCTGCATCAGGACCCGTTCGGGGGTGAAGGCGATCTCCCGGGCGTCCCCGCCCGCGGCGCCACCGTGCCCGTCGGGATGGCGGCCCCATCCGGCCACGCCCTCCACGTCGGAGGCCGAGACCTTCAGGCCGTCCTCGTGGCGGAGGAGGTTCTCGAGCAGGACCTTCATGCTGTACGGCAGGCGCGCGACCTCGTGTCCCCGGGTCAACGCCTCGGCGTGCAGCCGGTAGATCTCGTACTTTCGGTCCCCGACGGCGAGGGTGGAGCGTGCTCCGAAGCTGTCGGGGTGCGTGGACGCATCAGATGCCATGGGGCCATTCTGCCGTGCAGGGCGCCCCGGCCGCCTCACGGAGCGGCGCGGGGTCCTCCGCTGTGCCAGGCTTCATGCGTGGCACGCCGGTCCCGGTCGAGGCTTGTCGTCGCGGCTCTCGCCGTGCTGCTCTCGCTCTCGCTCGGCGCCGGGGCGTCGGCCGCCGGCGCGAGCCCGGGAGCGGCGATCCCCACCGGGACGTCTCCCTCGCCACCCCTGCCTGCCGGAACCGCACCGCGGGCCGTCGTCGGGCCCCACGTCTACCCGGGGGGCGGTCTCCTCTCCTTCGGACTGACCGCTCCCGCGCCGGCCATGCCGGCCAAGCTGAACTCGGTGGTGGTGTCGGCCACCTCGACGCGCAGCGGCAACGGGATGTGGCTCGTCTCGGCCGACGGTGGGGTGTTCGGCTCGGGCGACGCTCCGTTTGAGGGGTCGCTCGGCAACCTGCGCCTGAACGGTCCGGTGGTCGCCGTCGCCGGGACCTCGGACGACAAGGGCTACTGGCTCGGGGCGATCGACGGCGGGGTCTTCGCCCTGGGCGACGCCCGGTTTTACGGGTCGATGGGCGGGGTCCCGCTCAACCAGCCGATCGTGGGGATGGCGGCCACCCCGACCGGGAACGGCTACTGGTTGGTGGCGTCGGACGGCGGGGTCTTCGCCTTCGGGGACGCCCGGTACCTCGGGGGGCGCGGGGGGCAGCCCCTCAACTCGCCGATCGTGGGCATGGCGGCCACCCCCACGGGGAACGGCTACTGGCTGGTGGCCGGCGACGGCGGGATCTTCGCCTACGGCGACGCCGGGTTCCTCGGGTCGATGGGCGGCGCGCCGCTCAACGCCTCCATCTCGGGTATGGCTCGCACCCCCGACGGCAACGGCTACTGGCTCGTCGGATCCGACGGCGGCGTGTTCACCTTCGGCGACGCGACGTTTCACGGCTCCCTCGGGGTGAGCCCCGCCGCCACGCCGGTGGCCGCCATCGTCCCGTCGACCGGGGGTGCCGGGTACTGGCTGCTCGACCCCGACGGGTGGAACTACAGCTTCGCCAACCCGCCGCCCGACGGGACCTTCCCGGGCTCGAGCGCCATCGTGGCGGCGGCCGAGTCCCAGCTGGCGCCCGACCCGTCCAGCGGGAACTTCTGCAACCCGTACGGGCCGTGCGAGGAGTGGTGCGCCCTCTTCGCCACCTGGGCGGTGCAGCAGGGTGGCATCCCGATCCCCTCCTACGGCTTCACCGGTGACATCTGGACCTGGGGTGCCCGGAACGGCCTCGCTCTCCCCCCGACGGCCACCCCGGTCCCGGGGGACGTGGTCCTGTACGGCACCGGCCCGTCGACGACCCTCACCTCGGTCCACGCCGGGATCGTGGCGCAGGTGTGGCCCGACGGGGCCATCGTGACCATCGAGGGCGATGCCGGGCCCGGCGCGACGGGGCGCCTGGCCGTCGTGATCAACGGACCGTTCCTCGTCTCGGGCTCGGCGCAGTACAACGGGGTCGGCGTGTACGCGTTCGTCCAGCCCTGACCCCCTGACGGGTGACCCGCCCGGGGGTGCCAAGATGAGTCATGCCCGACTTCCGTTCCGTGCTGGCCGAGCGGCTGCAGGCGGGCTTCGATGCGCTGGAGCGGGGCGCGGACCCCGTGCTCCGCGAGTCCGACCGGGCCGACTTTCAGGTGAACGGCACGCTGGCACTGGCCAAGCGGCTCGGCCGGAACCCGCGGGAGGTGGCCGCCGAGATCCTGGCGACCACTGATCTGGCGGACCTCTGCGAGCGGGTGGAGATCAGCGGGCCCGGCTTCGTCAACCTCACGCTGTCCGCCTCGTTCATCGGCGCGGAGGTCGGTGAGCTCTCGTCCGACGATCGCCTGGGCGTCGCCCGGGCCGAGCATCCGGTGACCGTGGTCGTCGACTACTCCGCTCCCAACGTGGCGAAGGAGATGCACGTCGGCCACCTCCGGACGACGTTGATCGGGGACTCCCTGTGCCGGATGCTCGACCTCGTGGGCCACCGGGTCGTCCGCGAGAACCACATCGGCGACTGGGGAACCCCCTTCGGGATGTTGATCGAGCACCTGATCGATCTCGGCGAGGAGAAGGGCGCGCACGAGCTGTCGGTCGGCGACCTCGACTCCTTCTACCTGGGGGCCCGAGCCTCGTTCGACGCGGAGGAGAGCTTCCGTGAACGGGCCCGGCGCCGGGTGGTGCTCCTGCAGTCGGGAGACACCGAGACGCTCCGGTTGTGGCGCGTGCTGGTGGGCGAGAGCGTCCGCTATTTCGACGAGGTGTACGCGAAGCTCGGCGTGCTGCTCACCGACGGTGACATCGTGGGGGAGAGCGCGTACAACCCGATGCTCCCCGACGTCGTCGCCGACCTCGAGTCGCTGGGGCTCCTGGTGGAGGACGGAGGTGCTCGCTGCGTCTTCCCGCCCGGGTTCACCAACCGCGACGGGGACCCGCTCCCCCTGATCGTGCAGAAGTCCGACGGCGGGTACGGGTACGCGACGACCGACCTCGCGGCGCTGCGGGACCGGGTCGACCGCCTCGGCGCGGAGCAGATCCTTTACGTCGTCGGCGCGCCGCAGTCCCAGCACCTTCAGATGTGCTTCGCCGTCGCCCGGATGGCCGGCTGGCTCCCGGGCCAGCGGGAGGCCGTGCACGTGTCCTTCGGCAGCGTGCTCGGACCCGACCGCAAGATCTTCCGTTCGCGATCGGGGTCGCGGGTGAAGCTGGTGGAATTGCTCGACGAGGGGGTCGAGCGGGCCGGGCGAGCCCTCGGGGACCGGGTGGCCGGCCTGTCCGCGGCCGAGCGCGCCGAGGTCTCACGAGCCCTCGGGATCGGTGCCGTCAAGTACGCCGACCTGTCGACGGACCGCACCCGCGACTACGTCTTCGACTGGGAGCGGATGCTCGCTTTCGAGGGGAACACCGGCCCGTACCTGCAGTACGCGCACGCCCGGGTCCGGTCCATCTTCGCGCGGGGGGGCGTCGAGCCCCCCGCGCCGGGCGTCGCTCCGACCCTGGGCCATCCCAACGAACGAGCGCTCGCGCTGGCGCTGCTCGGGTTCGACGGGGCGGTGCAGGAAGCCCTGCGGACCTACAACCCGAGCAAGCTCGCCGCCTATCTCTTCGCCCTGGCGACCTCGTTCACCACCTTTTACGAGAGCTGCCCGGTGCTGCGGGCGCCCGACGAGGAGGCGCGGCGCAGCCGGCTCCTGCTGTCGGACCTGACCGCCCGGGTGCTGGCCGCCGGATTGGGGCTGCTCGGCATGTCGGCCCCCGACCACATGTGAGACCCGTTCCCCCGACTGCCGAGGATGCAGCGGGGGCCGGCAGGCAGGCGGCCGGGGGCGCGACGCGAATCGGACGGCCACCTGGGGTAACCTTCGCAGAGGCGGTATCGAACAGCAGGCTTCGGTCACCTGCGCCCCGGCGCTCTTGATCGCGCCGCCAGGCGTGTGAGGAGACCCCGAAGTTGACCGCCACGACCCTCCAGCCGGCCCAACCCGCTGCGCCCGAACCTGCCCCGGGCCCGCGGAGCCGTCAGGCCGGAACCGGCCGGCGCCTGGTCACCCTGGCCATCGTGGCCGGCCCGGTCATCGCCCTCGGCTGCGCCGTCCCGCTCCTGTGGGGGCACGAGGTGAACCTGAGCGACCTGGTGATGGCGGCGGTGCTCTACCTGTTCACGGGGTTCGGCATCACCATCGGGTACCACCGCCTCTTCTCCCACGGCAGCTTCGTCCCCAAACGCCCGCTGAAGGTCGCCCTCGCCGTCCTCGGGTCGATGGCCGTGGAGGGCTCGGTGACCGGGTGGGTGGCGACGCACCGGCGGCACCACCGGTTCAGCGACGCCGAAGGTGATCCTCACTCGCCGTACCGCTACGGCCCGGGCGCGCGGCCCGGCCTGCGTGGCCTGGCCTTCGCCCACGTCGGGTGGCTCTTCGGCGCCGACGACACCTCGAGCCGACGCTACGCCCCCGACCTCCACCGCGATCGCGACCTCCAGCGGGTCAGCGCCCTCTTCCCGGTCCTTGCCCTGGC
This sequence comes from Acidimicrobiales bacterium, assembly GCA_035532415.1. GTDB lineage: Bacteria > Actinomycetota > Acidimicrobiia > Acidimicrobiales > RAAP-2 > DATKRB01. The sequence continues at coordinate 65,647 of DATKRB010000071.1, forward strand.
CTCGCTGGCCATCCCCTTCGGGTTGGGCTACGCCCTCGCCGGCACCCTGACCGGTGCGATCACGGCGCTGGTCTGGGCCGGAGGGGTCCGCATGGCCATGCTCCACCACGTGACCTGGGGAGTGAACTCCCTATGCCACAGCTTCGGCACCCGCTCCCACGAGACCAGGGACCGGAGCACCAACATCGCGGCCCTGTCCCTGATCTCGCTCGGCGATTCGTGGCACAACGTCCACCACGCGCACCCGGCGTGGGCCCGCCACGGGGCCCTGCCCGGTCAGCTCGACCCCTCCGCCCTCGTGATCCGGGCCTTTGAGCGTCTGGGCTGGGCCACCAGGGTGCGCTGGCCCGCCCTGCAGGCAGCGACGGAGGCCTGAGGTCCGGGGTGCACCGGTGGCGGGACCGGCGCGGTCCCGTACTTCGGCGCCCCAGGCAGGACTCGAACCTGCGCACCCGGCTCCGGAGGCCGGTGCTCTATCCGCTGAGCTACTGGGGCACGAGCAGGCATCGATCGTAGCTGGCGCCGACCGGCTGCCCCGACGGGACGGCCGGGGCCCCACATCGCGTGCCGTATCCTGCACCTCCGTGCAGCAAGAACCGTTCCCGGTCCCCGAGCGGGGGCCCGCGGTGACCGATCCCTCGGTCTCGCCGCCCGAACGGCATCTGCTCCCGCTGACCGCATCCGTCGGTGCCGACGGCTCGTTGTCGGTGGGCGGCGTCGACCTGGTCGGGCTGGCCGGGGAGCTCGGCACCCCGCTGTTCGTGTACGACGAGGCCCACCTGCGGGCGGCGTGCCGCGAGGCGGTCGAGGCCTGGGGCGACGGGGTGGCATACGCGACCAAGGCCTTCCTGTGCCGGGCGATGGCCGCGCTGGCTCACGACGAGGGCATGTGCCTCGACGTCTCGACCGGCGGGGAGATGCACGTGGCCCTCGCGGCCGGGGTGCCGCCCTCGCGTCTCGTGTTCCACGGCAACAACAAGTCCGAGGACGAGCTGGCCCGGGCCGTCGAGGTCGGGATCGGGCGGGTGGTGGTCGACTCCTTCGACGAGATCGCTCGTCTCGAGCGGCTGACCGACCGGCTAGCGGGTGACGCCCGCCTCCGGGCCCTCGTCCGGGTCACCCCGGGGGTGGAGGCGCATACCCACGAGTTCGTGCGCACCGGGCAGGAGGACACCAAGTTCGGGTTCTCGGTGGCGACGGGCGCGGCCGCAGAAGCGGCCGCCGCGCTGCGCCGGTTGCCGGGAGTGGAGCTGCTCGGTGTGCATGCGCACATCGGGAGCCAGGTCTTCGAGGTGTCGTCGTTCGAGCGCGCCGCCGAGGTGCTGGCCGGGTTCTTCCTGCCGCTCCAACTGCCCGAGCTGTGCGTGGGGGGTGGGCTGGGCGTCGCCTACGTCAACGGTGAGGTGGCACCGAGCCAGGCCGCGTGGGCGGCGGCCACGCGCGCCGCGTGCGAGCGCTCCGGGGTCGCCGCGGGGACCCGGATCACCGCCGAGCCCGGGCGCTCGATCGTGGCCACCGCGGGACTGACCTTGTACCGCGTCGGGACCGTGAAGGCCTTGCCGGGCATCCGCACGTACGTGGCCGTGGACGGGGGCATGAGCGACAATCCGCGCCCCGTCCTGTACGGCAGCGGCTACGAGGCGTTCCTCCCGAGGGAGGTGGATGCGCCCCGGCCGCGGATCGTCCGGGTGGTCGGCAAGCACTGCGAGACGGGAGACGTCGTGGTGCCAGAGGCGAACGTCCCCGAGGACCTGGTGGTGGGGGACGTGCTCGCCACGCCGGTGACCGGCGCCTACGGCTACTCGATGGCCTCCAACTACAACAAGGTCCCCCGCCCACCGGTGGTGTTCGTCGCCGGCGGGAAGGTCCGGACGGTGGTCCGTGGGGAGGACCTCCACGACCTCCTGCATCTCGACGCGTGACGGGCCCGGTCGGAGGAGCTCCAGACGGTAGCGTGAACGGGTGATCGGCGCGCCACCTCCTGCGGCCCCCGTCCGGGTGGCGGTCCTCGGTTGCGGCAACGTGGGCGGGTCGCTCGTGGAGATGCTCCTGACCCGCAAGGACGAGATCGCCGCCCGTTCCGGCGTGACGTTGGAGCTGGCCGGCGTCGCGGTGAACGACCTGGGTCGGCACCAGGACGTGGCAGTCCCCGACGGGCTCCTGACCGACGATGCGAAGGGGCTCGTCGCCCGTGACGACGTCGACGTCGTGGTGGAGCTCATCGGGGGGCTCGATCCCGCCCGGGCATTCGTGGAGGCGGCGCTGCGGGCCGGACGACCGGTGGTGACAGCCAACAAGACCCTGCTCGCCGACGCCGGGGCCGAGCTGGCGCTGCTGGCCGCGGCCAACGGCGTCGACCTGCTGTACGAGGCTGCGGTGGCCGGCGCGATCCCCGTCATCCGCCCGTTGCGCGAATCGCTGGTCGGAGAGCGGGTGACCAGGGTGATGGGGATCGTGAACGGCACGACGAACTTCATCCTCACCCAGATGGCCGAGGAAGGGAGCGACTACGAGGACGCCCTGTCCGAAGCCCAGCGGCTCGGCCTGGCCGAGCGTGACCCGTCGGCCGATGTCGGAGGGGCCGACGCGGCGGCGAAGGCGGCGATCCTGGCGGGCCTGGCCTTCGGGGCCGACGTGGTGGCCGACGACGTCCCTCGCGAAGGGATCACCGGCGTGCGAGCGTCGGACGTGGCCTTTGCCGACCGCCTCGGCTACGTGGTGAAGCTCCTGGCCGTGGCCGAGTTGGTCGACGGCGGCCCGGACATCTCGGTCCGTGTCCACCCGGCCATGGTTCCCCGCTCCCATCCGCTGGCCGCGGTCCGGGGCGCGTTCAACGCCGTGTTCGTCGAGGGTGATGCGGCCGGCGAGCTCATGCTCTACGGGCGCGGCGCGGGGGGACGGCCGTCGGCCAGCGCCGTCCTGGGCGACCTGATCGACGCGGCGCGCAACCTCCGCCAGGGTTCGCCCGCCCCCGCGCCCCGCCGCTCCCCGGGCGCCGCCGTCCGCCCGCTCGACGAGCTGCGCTCGGCGTTCTACCTCAGCCTCGACGTGGCCGATCAGCCCGGCGTGCTGGCCCAGGTGGCCACCGTGTTCGGCGACCACGGTGTGTCGATCCGGGCGATGGAGCAGGTCGGCCTCGGGGACGAGGCCCGCCTCATCTTCCTGACCCACGTCGCCCGTGAGGGGGACGTGCAGGCGACGATCACCGAATTGGGAGATCTGCCCGCGGTCGACCGGGTGGGCGGCGTGCTGCGGGTCATCGGTCCCGAGGACGGAGCGACGTGATGATCGGGTGGGCGGGGGTGGTGGAGGAGTACCGGGCGTTCCTGCCGGTCGACGACGATTCCCCGGTGGTGACGCTGCTCGAGGGCGGGACGCCTCTCGTCCCCGCCCCGAGGCTCTCCGAGCGGCTCGGGGCCCGGGTCTGGCTGAAGGTCGAGGGGGCCAACCCGACCGGTTCCTTTAAGGACCGCGGGATGACCATGGCCATCTCCAAGGCGGTGGAGGACGGGGCGAAGGCGGTCGTCTGCGCGTCCACCGGCAACACGTCCGCCTCGGCCGCCGCCTACTCGGCCCGGGCCGGGCTCGCTTGCGTGGTGCTCATCCCCGAGGGCCATATCGCCCTCGGCAAACTGGCCCAGGCGCTGGTGCACGGCGCCCGGGTGCTGCAGGTCCGGGGGAATTTCGACCAGGCCCTGGCCATCGTGAGGGAGCTACCGAGCAGGGCGCCGGTCACCGTCGTCAATTCGGTGAACCCGTACCGGATCGAAGGGCAGAAGACCGGGGCCTTCGAGATCGTCGACGTCCTCGGAGACGCTCCCGACGTGCACTGCATCCCCGTCGGGAACGCCGGCAACATCACCGCCTACTGGCGGGGCTACTGCGAGTACAAGGAGGCCGGTCGATCGACCAAGTTGCCGCGCATGCTCGGGTTTCAGGCGGCCGGAGCCGCACCCATCGTGCTCGGTCACCCGGTGGAGGAGCCCGAGACGGTGGCCACGGCGATCCGGATCGGTAATCCGGCCAGCTGGACCTCGGCGACCGCGGCGGCGAGCGAGTCGGGGGGGGCGATCGCCGCGGTGACCGACGAGGAGATCCTGGCCGCCTACCGGTTCCTGGCCCAGCGGGAGTCCGTGTTCTGCGAAGCGGCTTCGGCGGCCTCGGTCGCCGGTCTCATGGCAACCGGGGTGCCCGAGGGGTCCACCGTGGTCTGCGTCCTGACGGGTCACGGCCTGAAGGACCCGGACCTGGCCATCACCCAGATCACCGTGCCGGCGGTCGTCGACCCGGACCTCGGGTCCATCCTGGCCGTCCTCGACCTTTAGTCGTGACGGCGAGTCGTGACGGCGCCTCGTGACGGCACCTCCCTCGCCGAGCGGGACCGTCCGCGCCACGCGCGGAGCGGGATGGTTGCCCGCGAGGTGCGGAGCGGCTAGCATTAGTGAATCCCACCGGCGCTTCGGAGCGCATGCCGAGGATCGAGAACGGTCAGAGCCGTGAACGGTCAGAGCACGGTGCCGTTGGCGGTGGTGATGGGGCGGACTGGCTCGACGCAGGTTCCTCTCCTACTTCCTGTTTCCCGCATCGTGTGGCGATGGCCACACGCCCTGCGGACCTCTATGAGATGAGGAGGCCGATGACTGCGGAACAGCAGCTCGAGCGGTCCGTGCTCGAGGGCAAAGAACGTGATGAGCTCAGCGCCATCGCCCAGGCGATGTCGCTGAGGACCACCACTCGGACGAAGAAGGCAGACATCATCGATCGGATCCTCGAGGCGACCGGCGTGATCCCCGGCGAAGCGACCGGCAACGGATCGGTCGCGACAGCGGTCCCCGCGAGGAGCGGCACCCGGGCCGGGAACGGCGACGACCACGAGGCGGGCGCCGACGGCGCACCCGCGCCGAACGCCGCCCGGGCCACCGGTACCAGGTCCGCGGGACGGCGGCCCCGGGCGGTCGCGCCCGAGGCGGGCGCGACCGGCACCGGCACCGGCACCGGGGTTCCCGGCGAGATCACGTCCGCGGTGGCCGGCAACGGGCACGCGGATGCCCGACCGGTCCTCGGGGAGGGCGAGCAGGCCGAACCCGGGCCGACGGCATCGCCGGCCGGGCTGGGTGTCCCGGCAGAGAGCCGTGAGCAGGGCGGTCCGGGCAACCAGGTCGGTCCGGGCAACCAGGGCGGTCCGGGCAACCAGGTCGGTCCGGGCAACCAGGGCGGTCCGGGCAACCAGCACCGCCAGCAGGGTCGTGGCAACGTGGGCAACCAGCAGGGCGGGCTCGACACCGCGAACCGCAGAGGTCGCCGCCGCCGGGGCCGTGAGCGGGTGGCGGGCGGTGAGCGCGAGCTGCAGGGGGGTGCCAACCAGGAATCGCCCTACCAGGGCGATCTGGTGGAGGTCCGGGGACTGCTCGACCTCCGTGACGAAGGCTACGGCTTCCTCCGTTGCGACGGTTATCTCCCGTCGGGCAAGGACGTGTACGTCTCGATCAGCCAGGCCCGCCGGTTCGCCCTGCGCAAGGGCGACTATGTCGAAGGGGCCTGCCGGCCCGCGTCCAACAACGAGAAGTACCCGGCGCTGCTCCGGATCGACTCGGTCTCGGGCCTCGACCCGGAGGCGGCGCGGGCACGGCCCCGCTTCGAAGACCTGACCCCGCTGTTCCCCGACTCCAAGCTCAACCTCGAGATGCCCGGTGACAAGGACAACGTCACGGCACGCATCGTCGATCTGCTCTCACCCGTCGGCAAGGGCCAGCGTGGGCTCATCGTGTCGCCGCCCAAGGCCGGCAAGACCACCGTCATGAAACAGATCGCCCATTCCATCGAGGCGAACAACCCCGAGGTCCACCTGATGGTCCTGCTGGTCGACGAGCGGCCCGAAGAGGTGACCGACATGCGCCGCTCGGTGAAGGGCGAGGTGGTGGCCTCGACGTTCGACCGGCCCGCCGACGAGCACACGGTGGTCGCCGAGCTGGCAATCGAGCGTGCCAAGCGGCTCGTCGAGATGGGCAAGGACGTCGTCATCATCCTCGACGGCATCACCAGGCTGGCCCGGGCCTACAACCTGGCGGCACCGGCGACGGGCCGGATCATGTCCGGCGGCGTGGACTCGGGTGCGCTCTACCCGCCGAAGAAGTTCTTCGGCGCGGCGCGGAACATCGAAGAGGGCGGCTCGCTGACCATCCTGGCGACGGCGCTGGTGGAGACCGGCTCCAAGATGGACGAGGTCATCTTCGAGGAGTTCAAGGGGACGGGCAACATGGAGCTCCGCCTCGACCGGCGGCTCGCCGAACGGCGGCTCTACCCTTCGATCGACGTCAACGCCAGCTCCACGCGGCACGAGGAGCTCCTGTTCGACCGGGGCCAGCTCCAGCAGGTCTGGAAGCTGCGCCGGGTCCTCAATGCGTTGGCCAGCGACGGGAACGCCGCTTCGGGGCTCGAACTGCTGATGGACAAGATCCGCAGCACCCGCAGCAACGATGAATTCCTGGCCGAGATCGCCAAGGGCCCGACACTGAACTAGCCGGCGCCGGCGCCCGGGGGGACCAGGGAATAACGCGACCCCGTCCAGCCTTATAGTGGGCGGTCACCACCGAGCACTCGGAGCGAATTCGATGAAGGCAGACATCCATCCCCAGTACGCAGAGGCCACGGTCCGGTGCTCGTGCGGCAATACGTTCAGTACCCGCTCGACCAAGCCCGACCTGCACGTGGAGCTGTGCAACGAGTGCCACCCCTTCTTCACCGGCAAGCAGAAGCTGGTGGACTCCGGCGGCCGGGTCGAGCGTTTTCAGCGCCGGTACGGCGAGCGAGGGACCAAGGCCAAGGCCCGTCCCGCCCGTAGCGCCAAGGACTGACGGCCACGCGCCGCCGGGCGTGCCCGGCGGCTCGCATAGCCTCGCAGTGTGCTGAAGGACCGTCTCGCCGCGCTCGAGAAGGAATTCGTCGAGGTGGAGAGTGCCTTGGCGGACCCGGCAATCTCCGCGGACCCCGTTCGCCTGCGCGAGCTGTCCATCCGCCACAAGGAGCTCGGTGAGGTCGTCGGCGCCTGGCGGGAGCTCGGGAAGGCCCGGGCCGACCTGCAGGCGGCTCGCGAGCTGCAGGAGAGCGCCACCGGCGACGATCGCGAGTTGCTGCGGTCGGAGGTGGAGGCGGCCGAGGCCGACATCGCGGCGCTGAACGTCCGGCTTCCCGCCCTGCTCCTCCCGAAGGACCCCAACGACGGCCGGAACGTGATCGTCGAGATCCGCGGGGCCGAGGGAGGCGAGGAGGCCAACCTCTTCGCCCGCGACCTCTTCGACATGTACCTGCGGTACGCCGCGTCGCGAGGGTGGAAGGCCGAAGTGCTGTCGGAGGACGCCTCCGAGCGCGACGGCCTGAACGAGGCGGTGCTGGTCGTGAAGGGACGGGACGCCTGGCGGAGGCTCGAGCACGAAGCCGGACCCCACCGGGTTCAGCGGGTGCCGGTGACCGAGTCGAAGGGCCGCGTGCACACGTCGTCCGCCACCGTGACGGTCCTGCCCGAGGCGGAGGAAGTGGACGTGGCCATCGACCCGAGCGACCTGAAGATCGACGTCTACCGTTCGACGGGCCCGGGCGGTCAGTCGGTCAACACGACCGACTCGGCGGTTCGGATCACCCACCTCCCGACCGGCACCGTCGTGGCGATGCAGGACGAGAAGAGCCAGATCCAGAACAGGGCGAAGGCGATGGTGGTGCTGCGCTCGCGCCTCTTGAAGGCCGAGCAGGACCGCCGGGCGGCCGAGCTCGCCACCCAGCGCCGGAGCCAGGTCGGCGGGGGTGGGCGTTCGGAGAAGGTCCGCACCTACAACTTCCGGGAGAACCGCGTCACCGACCATCGGGTGAACCTCACGCTCCACAAGCTCGACCAGGTGCTCGCCGGTGATCTCGACGATCTGACCGACGCGCTGATGGCGGACAAGCGGTCCCGTCAGCTGGCCGGGGAGGACGGGATCGAGGCGTGACCTGGCTGGAGGTCCGGCGGGAGCTGGCGACCGAGCTGGGTTCGGATGCCGAGGCGCGGTGGCTGATCGAAGAGGTGTTCGACCGCCACCCCGACGCCACCTCCGAGCACCGCCTGTTCGAGCTGCGGGCGCTGGTCGACCGCCGGCTGGCCGGAGTGCCCCTGCAGTACGTGATCGGCCACTGGTCGTTCCGCACGCTCGACCTGGTGGTCGATCCTCGCGTCCTCATTCCCCGCCCCGAGACCGAGCAGGTCGTTGAGGTGGCCCTGGCCGAGCTCCGACGGTCGGCCCGTGACCGGCCCGATCCGGTCTTGGTCGACCTCGGGACCGGATCGGGAGCCGTCGCGCTGTCCCTGGCGGTGGAGGGCCAGGCGGCGTTCCCGCGGCTGCAGGTGTGGGCCACCGACGCCGACGAGGACGCACTGGCCGTGGCGGCGCTCAACCGGGTCCGGGTGGGTGCCGGCGATCCTCGGGCGGCCGAGCGGGTGGTCCTGCGCCGGGGAAGCTGGTGGCACTCGTTGCCCGCCTCCCTGCAGGGTGCGCTCGACCTGGTGGTGTGCAATCCGCCCTATGTGGGAGAGGGCGAGTGGGCGGAGCTCGACGCCGAGGTCCGGTTGGAGCCGTACCGGGCCCTCGTCGCCCGCGACGGCCTGGGTGGGATCCCCGGCATGGCCGAGGTGGAGGCGGTCCTCGCCGGTGCGCCCGACTGGCTCGCCCCTGCGGGGGCCCTGGTGGTGGAGATCGCTCCGCACCAGTCGGCGGCCGCGATCGCCGCCGCCCGGCGCGCCGGTCTCCGCAGCCCCCGGGTGGAGCGCGACCTCGCCGCGCGTGAACGGGTGCTCGTGGCCGAGAGCCCCCGGTGACGCAGCGGGACCCGGTGCGGGTGGTGCCCGCCCGCGGCGCGGCCGGCGTCGCGGCTGCGGCAGCCGCCCTCGAGGCGGGTGGCCTGATCGCCCTCCCGACGGACACGGTGTACGGCCTGGCCGCGCGGGTCGACCGTCCCCGGGCGCTGGCCGCGATCTTCGTCGCCAAAGGGAGGCCCGCCGGCCTGGCGCTGCCCGTCCTCGTCGGCCGCTGGCGCCAGGTCCACGCGGTGGCCGCCGAGTGGCCCCGCTCCGCGTCGATGCTGGCGGCTCGCTTCTGGCCGGGACCCCTCACCGTGGTCGTGCCGGCCCGGCCCGAGATCGGGCGGGCCCTCGGAGGCGACGGCACCACCGTGGGAGTCCGCCGTCCTGCTCACCGTTTCGTCCGAGCGCTGTGCATCGCCGCCGGGCCCCTGGCGGTGACGAGCGCGAACCGCCACGGCCAGCCGCCGTGCGTCACCGTCGAAGAGGTGCTCGCGGCCTTCGCCGAGCCCGCAGGCCCCGGGGGCCCCGGGTCGGCGGCGGCGTGCGAAGGGAGCCCGGCCCCGCCGGGCGCGCTGTCGCTGGTGGTGGACGGCGGCAGGTGCGACGGCCTCCCCTCCACCGTGGTCGACTGCACCCGGCCGTCACCCCGCTGCCTCCGCGAGGGTGCGGTGCCCTGGGCCTGGGTGGAGGCCGCGGCACGCTGAGCCGGGCGGTCCCCGGGAGTGCCACGGGCCCGGGTGGGCTCCTCGGGGTCGGTACACTCGGCCCCATGCGGATCGCCATCGGCTCCGACCATGCGGGGTTCGCCATGAAGGAGCTCCTCTCGTCGGCCCTTCGGGACCTCGGCCACCGGGTCGCCGACCTCGGCACCGACGATCCCGACGTCCCCGTCGACTACCCGGACTTCGGTGCGGCCGTGGCCAGGGACGTTGCCGGGGGTCGAGCGGACCTGGGCGTTTGCGTGTGCGGGACGGGCATCGGCATCTCGATGGCGGCCAACAAGGTCCCCGGTGCGCGCGCCGCCGTGGTCCACGACGCGACCACGGCGGCACTGGCCCGCCGGCACAACCACGCCAACGTCCTGTGCTTCGGCAGCCGGACGCTGGGCCCGGCCACCGCGGTCGACGCGCTGGCCGCCTTTCTGACAGCTTCCCCCGAGCACGGGCGCCATGACCGGCGGGTGCAGAAGCTCGCCGAGCTCGACGCCCCGCCGGGGGCCGATCGGCAGATCCCCGTGTCGTCCGTGCTCGCTTCGACCGGAGGTGCCCAATGACGTCGGTCCCACCGTTCGCCGAGTGGCTCGGGAGCGATCCGGAGGTGGCCTCGCTGCTCGGCCAGGAGCTGACCCGGCAGTCCACCACGCTGCAGCTCATCGCCTCGGAGAACTTCACGTCGCTCCCCGTCCTCGCGGCCACAGGGTCGGTTCTCACCAACAAGTACGCCGAGGGCTATCCCGGGCGCCGGTACTACGGCGGCAACCAGGTCGTGGACGAGGTGGAGGACCTCGCCCGCGAGCGGGCCAAGGCGCTCTTCGGCGCCGAGCACGCGAACGTGCAGCCCCACGCCGGGGCGAACGCGAACCTCGCCGCCTACCAGGCGCTGCTCGATCCGGGGGACACGATCCTCGCCATGAGGCTCGACCACGGAGGCCATCTGACCCACGGTTCGCCGGCGTCCATCACCAGCAAGATCTGGCGGTTCGTCGCCTACGGCGTGACGCCGGCGGACGACGGCGACGGCACCGGGGAGGTGATCGACTTCGACCAGGTGGCCGACCTGGCGAAGGCGGAGCGTCCGAAGCTCATCGTGGCGGGATCGACCGCCTACGCGCGGGTCATCGACCCTGCTCCCTTCCGGGAGATCGCCGACTCGGTGGGAGCCCTGTTCATGTTCGACGCAGCGCACCCCGCCGGCCTGATCGCCGGTGGTGTCCATCCCAGCCCGGTGGGGGTGGCCGACGTGGTGACGTTCACCACCCACAAGACGCTGCGGGGTCCCCGCGGCGGGGCCATCGTGTGCGGGACCGAGCTGGCCAAGAGGATCGACAGCGCGGTCTTCCCCGGTCTGCAGGGCGGGCCGCTCGAGCACGTCATCGCGGCCAAGGCCGTGGCGTTCGCCGAAGCGGCGAGACCCGAATTCGCCGGTTACGCGGCACGGATCGTCGCGAACGCGAAGGCGCTGGCGTCCGCCCTGTCCGCCGAGGGGTTCCGCCTGGTATCGGGTGGGACCGACAACCATATGATGCTCGTCGATCTGCGCACCTTCGACCCGGAGCTGACCGGCAAGGTCGCCCAGGAGGCGCTCGACCGGGCGGGGATCACCTGTAACCGCAACACCATCCCCGACGACCCGCGCTCGCCCTTCGTCACCTCGGGCCTGCGACTGGGGACCGCCGCGGAGACGACCGCGGGGATGGGCCCCGACGAGATGGCGACCATCGCAGTCCTGATCGCCAGGACCCTGCGCCGGCCGGGTGACGAGGCGGTCCGGGCACAGGTGCGGGCCGAGGTGTCCGCCCTGTGCGCCGGCTTCCCGCCCTATCCCGCGCTGAGCACCGGGGAGCGGATCCCGACGCCCGGCCACATCGAGCCGGCAGCAGCCGGGGCCATCGGCTCCGGCTGATCGCCGGGTCTCGCGCCAGGGCCGTCGCCGGTGCCCTCACTCGGTTGGTATGCCCTCGTCCTGGTCGTCGCCGCCGCGACCACGGCGGCGCTGACCCTTCCGGCCCGGGCTCTTTCGGCCCGGGCCGGCTACGTCGCGCTCCCCGACGAGCGAAAGGTGCACGGTCGGGCCACGCCCTACGGGGGCGGAGCGGCGATGTTCATGGGGTTTCTCGCGGCCATGACGGTCGCGGCCGTCGTACCGGGCCTGCACGTCGTCTTCAGGGGCTCCTCCGAGCCCCTCGGGGTGGTCCTGGCGGCGGCAGCCATCCTCGCCGTGGGGCTGATCGACGACGTCCGGGAGATGTCGGCTCCCGCCAAGGTCGCCGGCCAGGTGCTGGCGGCCAGCATCCTGTACTTCCTCGGCGTGACGATGTATTACTTCAAGGTCCCGCTCGGGAGCCTGCTGCACGTGGGTCTCCTCACCCTGAGCTCGGGCGTCACCCCGCTGATCACCGCCCTGTGGGTGATCGCCCTCACCAACGCCATCAACCTGATCGACGGGCTCGACGGGCTTGCCGCCGGCGTGGTGGCCATCGGCGGGGGAGCGCTCGCCGTGTACGGGCTCCGGCTCATGCAACTGGGGCTGCTGCCGACGGACAACGTGGGACCCCTGGTGGCGGTCATCGCCTGCGGGATCTGCCTGGGCTTCCTCCCCTTCAACTTCCACCCGGCCCGGATCTTCATGGGGGACGCCGGTGCGCTCCTGCTCGGGCTGCTCATGTCGGCGTCCACCATGGTGATCGGTGGCCGGATCCCCCCGTCCACGCCGGCCAGCGGGGTCACCTACTTCTTCTTCGCCCCGCTGTTCATCCCCCTCTTCATCCTGGGGGTGCCCCTGATCGACATGGGGTTCGCCTTCATCCGGCGAACGGCCCGGGGCGCCCGGTTCGACACGCCGGACAAGGACCACATCCACCACCGGTTGCTCCGCCTCGGCCACGGTCACCGCCGCAGTGTGCTGATCCTGTGGGCGTGGACGGCCCTTCTGTCCGGGTTCGTCCTCTTCCCCCTTTTCGTCCACCAGGTGAACGCGGTGATCCCCTTCGGGGCGGCGGCCTTCGGGATCGGGTTGTACACCCTGTTCCATCCGGGGCTCCGGCGAGGCGACCAGGGGGATTCGAGTGATGCCGTTCCCGCTTCCCCGACCGGAGCCATCTCGCCCGGCTCGGAGGCGGGCCCGGATCCCGTCCCGGACACCGCCCCGCGCCCCCTCCCGAAGCCCCTCGCGGACCCCGAAACCACGCTCGGCCAGCACGGCGAGGGTGGTTTTGCCGTGGGTCAGGAACAAGTGCGATGATGAACCGCGTGTTAACTCCCTCCTCCGCCGCTTGTAGGGCAGAGTCGCGCCCTCCGACCGGCGGAGTCGGCGTGACCGCCACCGCGTGAACTCTGGACCCTGCGTTGAAGCAACTCCTCCTCACCCCCGCTGACGCGTCACGGCACGAGCCCGGTGGACGACTCCCGCGATCCGGCCCGGCCGGGCAACGACGGGGAGCCCCCGGGGCCTTCGACCGGCCGGGTGCCGACGATGGGGGACTTCTTCTGGCTGGGAACGGCCTGTGCGGTGAGCGTCGTGGGCGCGGGGGCCATCGGCTACGGGCTCGACTCCTGGCTCGACACGACGCCCTGGTTCTCGTTCGGCGGGCTGGCGTTCGGCATCGTGTCGGCGGTCCTGCTGATGGTTGCGCAGGTCCGGAAGTTCTCGTAGGCACCGGTCGGGCGATCCCGGTCCTCGCCGGTCCGCGGAGATAGGGCCGACCATCATGTTCGACAAATTCTCGCTTCCCGACCTGGCCCGGGTCTCCCGGCGCACGGTGATGGGTGCTTTGGTCATCGGCATCGTCGGGCTCGTGGTCTGCCTCCTGCTCAATGCCGCCCTGGTGGGGTTGGGCCTGTGCCTCGGGCTCGCCCTCGGCATCCTCAACTTCCGCATGGTGCAGCGTGCCGTGGTGAAGGTCGGGGACCGGAGCGAGGAGAACCGCCGCCGTCCCCTGGCGCTCAACACGCTCGGCCGGCTGGCCTTCGTGTCGGTCATCGCCCTCGGGCTGCTCTTCCTGTCGTTCGATCTCGGTCTGGGGGTCATGGGTGGCCTGGCCGTCTTCGAATTCCTCCTTCTGGCCAACGTCGCCCGATCGATGATGAAGATGGGTGGGGGGCTGTTGACCCTGGGCGGCGACAGCGTCCTCGGCGACATCGTCGGTGCCGACGCGCTCGACGAACCGCACGAGGGGATCTGAGCGATGGGGATCGGGCTCTCACTGCTGCCGACGCTGGCGACCCAGATCTCCGTGGGCGAGCACGTCGAGAAGCAGGTGGGCGGGCTCACCTTCAACATGGACACGATCTGGGCCACCGCCTTGGCGGTGGTCGTCGTCATCGCTCTGGCGCTGGTCCTGCGCCGTCAGGTGACCAGCGGTGTGCCAGGACGCCTGCAGGCGGCGTGGGAGATCGGGCTCGAGGCGGTCACCAGGCAGGTCGACGGCTCCATCGGCCCGCGGGGCGCCTCGGTGATCCCGCTGGCGACCGCCCTGTTCGTGTTCATCTTCGTCTGCAACATCTTCACGGTGTTCGGTCTCGGAGCCCGGTACGAGTGGCTGCTCGCCCCGAACGCGGACATCAACCTGCCGCTGGCCATGGCGCTCTTCGTGATCGGGCTGGTGCACGTCTCCTCCATCCGGGCCCGCGGCCCGGTGGGGTACGCCCGGCACTACCTGACCCAGCCCTTCCCGATGTACCTCCTGCCCTTCAACCTCTTCATCAACCTCGTGGAGGAGATCGCCAAGCCGATCACCCTGGCGCTCCGGCTCTTCGGGAACCTGCTGTCGGGCACGCTGATGCTCTCGCTCATCGCCTACCTCGGGGTCTGGAAGATCGGGTCGATCCCCGTGGGCAACGTGCTGGTCTTCCCCATCAGCATCATCTGGAAGCTGTTCGACCTGGCGATCGGTGGCATTCAGGCGTTCATCTTCGCCCTTCTCACGATCCTGTACTTCGACGTGGCCATGAGCACCGACCACGAAGCCGTGCACGAGACCGTCGAGACAACCGGTGCCGATCTGCTGAGATCCCCCGAAGTCCTTTCACCCGTGACCGACTAGCGACACCGATCCAAAAGGAGAACTACCAAATGGCAGACACGACGCAGCAGGCCATTCAGCTGGCCGGCGCCATGGTCGGGGGTGGCCTGGCCCTGGGCGGCGGCGCCGTGGGCGCAGCCATCGGCGACGGCCTGGCGGGCAGCCAGACGATCGCCGGCGTCGCCCGTCAGCCCGAGGCGCAGGGGCGGCTGTTCACCATCATGTTCCTGACCGTCGGCCTGGTCGAGGCCATGTACTTCATCAACCTGGCCTTCACCGCCCTGTTCATCTTCTCCCTCTACAAGAAGTAGGTCTCCGGCGGGACGGCCCCGCAACGCGCAGACCGGACTTCGGCCGCTCCGACCGCACCGAGTGGTGGGGCGGCCGAGGCTCCGGGCCACCGATCGAACGAGGCTGACACGACATGTTCACCGCAACCAGCAACTTCCTGATTCCCAACGCGACCTTCTTCGTCGAGCTGCTCGCCTTCCTCGTCGTGCTCGCGGTGATCGGCAAGTTCGTCCTGCCGTTCCTCAACAAGGCGTTGAAGGAGCGGGCCGACCGTATCCACACCGAATTGGATGCGGCGACCGAGGCCAAGGCCGATGCCGCGGCGGCCGACGAGGCTCGCCGGTCCGAGCTCGAGACGGCGCGCCAGCAGGCGCGCGAGATCGTGGCCCAGGCCAACCGCACGGCCGAACAGGTCACGGGCGAGGGGCAGGCGCGCGGGCAGGCGGAGTACGAGCGGTTGGTGACGAGCGCGGGGGCCGAGGTGCAGCTCGCCCGCCAGCGGGCGGTCGAAGAGGCGGCGGCCCGGTTGGGTGACCTGGTGCTCGAGGTGGTGGAGCGGATCATCGGGCGCGAGGTCGACGCGCGGGCCCATCGGGACCTCATCGACGAGGCCGTCGCCGCTCTGGCGGTCGACGCAGAGTCCAACGGTGCCGCGGCCACCGGGATCGGGCAGCGTTCGTGAGACCGACGTTGCAGGGGTACGCCGCCGCGGTGCTGCAGGCCTCGGGGACCGACGTCACCCGGCTGGCGGACGAGCTCGAATCGATCCATCGCACCTTCGTCGTCAACCCGGCGCTGCGTGCCGCTCTCACGGACACCGCGGTCGACGCGGCGTCCCGACGCGCCGTGATGGAGGACCTGCTGGGCGACCGGGTGTCGTCGGAGGCCCGCAGAGCGGCCGGCTTCGCCGCCGCCGCCGTGCGGGCGCCCGACGTGCCCGCGGCGATCGACTGGCTGGCCCAACGGGCTCGCCACGCCGCGGAGGGCCGGGCGGTCGACGAGCCGGCGCTCGGCCACAGCGAGGCACGGGAACGGGTCGGTGGCTTCGCCGCGGCGGTGCTGGCGGGTCTCCCCGTCGACCGGCTCGAGGAGGTGGAGGACGAGCTCTTCCGGTTCGCCCGCATCGTCGAGTCGACCCCGGCGCTGCGGACCGTCCTCACCGACCGCGACCAGCCACTGGTGGTCCGGCAGGGCCTGGTCGACCAGCTCATCGGGGGGAAGGTGCAGGACGTCACGCTCCGCCTGGTCGACTACGTGCTGGCCGGCGGTCGGGCCCGCGACACGGTGGGGACGCTCGACTGGCTGGTGGAGCAGACCGCCCGTCAGCGGGGCTGGCGGGTCGCCCGGGTGCGGGCGGCAGCCGAGGTGGGGGTCCCCGAGCGGGAGCGTCTGGTGGCGTCGCTCACGCGGCTGGCCGGTTCACCGGTGGAGCTGCAGGTGACGGTGGACCCGGCGCTGCTCGCCGGAGTGGTGCTCGAGGTCGGGGACCTGCTGATCGACGCCAGCGCCCGAGGCCGCCTGGACGCGCTGCGCGAGCACATGTCGGCCGCCAACTGGGAACAGCCCGGGCTCGGCTACGCACGACCAGGAACAGCGGACGACGAAGAGGGAGCACCCTGATGGCAGAGCTGACGATCGACGCCAGCGAGATCACGGAGGCCTTGCGCCGGCACGTGGCGGAGTACACCCCGTCGGTGGGAGCCGAGCAGGTCGGTCGCATCGTGGAGGTCGGCGACGGGATCGCGCGGGTGTCCGGGCTGCCGGGCGCCGCGGTCAACGAGCTGCTCGAGTTCGAGGACGGAACCCTGGGGCTGGCGCTCAACCTCGACGAGGACACCATCGGGGCCGTCGTCCTGGGCGTGGTCGACAATCTCGAGGAGGAGCAGGTGGTCAAGGCCACCGGCCGCATCCTCTCGGTGCCCGTGGGCGATGCCCTCCTGGGCCGGGTCGTCAACGCGATGGGCGAGCCCATCGACGGGAAGGGACCGGTCCTGACCGAGGAGGTCCGTCGGATGGAGGTGCAGGCGCCGGGCATCGTCGGGCGCCAGCCGGTGTCCGAGCCCCTGCAGACCGGGATCAAGGCCATCGACGCCATGACGCCGATCGGCCGGGGCCAACGGGAGCTCATCATCGGTGACCGCAAGACCGGCAAGACCACGGTGGCGATCGACACGATCCTGAACCAGCGGGGCCAGGGCGTGAAGTGCATTTACGTGGCCATCGGGCAGAAGAACTCCTCGGTCGCCCAGACAGTGAGCACGCTGGCCGCGCACGGCGCGCTCGAGTACACGGTGGTGGTGGTGGCGTCGGCCGGGGACCCGGTGCCCTACAAGTACCTGGCGCCGTACTCGGGGTGCGCCATGGGCCAGCACTGGATGGAGAACGGCCAGCACGCGCTGATCGTGTACGACGACCTGTCGAAGCAGGCCGAGGCGTACCGGACCATCTCCCTCCTGCTCCGCCGCCCGCCGGGCCGCGAGGCCTATCCCGGCGACGTGTTCTACCTCCACAGCCGCCTCCTCGAGCGGGCGGCCAAGCTCTCCGACGAGCTGGGGGGCGGTTCGCTGACGGCGCTCCCGATCATTGAGACCAAGGCGGGCGACATCTCCGCCTACATCCCCACCAACGTGATCTCCATCACCGACGGGCAGGTCTTCCTGGAGTCCGACCTCTTCTACTCCGGCGTGCGGCCGGCGATCAACGTGGGGAACTCGGTCAGCCGGGTGGGCGGTGCCGCCCAGGTGAAGGCCATGAAGAGCGTGGCCGGCACGCTCAAGCTCGACCTGGCGCAGTTCCGCGAGCTCGAGGCCTTCGCGACCTTCGGCTCGGAGCTGGACAAGGTCAGCCAGGCCCAGCTCGACCGGGGCGCCCGGCTCACCGAGCTGCTCAAGCAGCCCCAGAACGAGCCGGTTCCGGTGGAAGAGCAGGTGCTGGTGGTGTACGCGGGCACGAACGGGTGGGCGGACACGGTCCCGGTGCCCGAGGTCAGGCGGTTCGAGACCGAGCTGCGCGAGCACTTCCGGGCGAACCACGCCGACCTGCTCGGCCAGATCCGGACGACCGGCGACCTCCCCGACACCGGCCTGCTCGACAAGGGCCTGCAATCCTTCCTCGACGGCTTCGACGCGGGGACGGTGGACTGAGCGATGGCCGGTGGGCAGGAGCGAGTCCTGCGGCGGCGGATCCGCAGCGTCCAGTCGACGAAGAAGATAACCAAGGCGATGGAGCTCATCGCCGCGTCCCAGATCCTCCGCTCCCAGAACCGGATCACCGCGAACCGCGCCTACTGCCTGGGCATGGCCCGGATCGTGGTGGAGGCGGCCAAGGGAGATCCGGCGGCGGCGGAGAAGCTCCTCGGCGAGCCCGAGAACCGCCAGAAGGTCGCCGTCCTCGCCATCGTGGCCGACCGAGGCCTGTCGGGCCCCTACAACTCGTCGGTGCTGCGGGCCACCGATCGCCTGCTGGCCGACCTGCGGCGCCAGCAGATCGACCCGCTGCTGTTCAGCGTGGGCAAGAAGGGGCAGTCCTACTTCCGCTTCCGCCACGAGGCGGTGGCCGAGTCCTTCGTCGGGATCAGTGGGCGCCCCAGCTTCGCCGACGCCCGTGACGTCGCGTCGGCGGTCTCCGCGCCGTTCATCACCGGTGAGGTGGACCAGGTCCTGCTCGTGTCCACCCGCTTCCGCTCGGCGGGCGTTCAGGAGGTGGAGGTCCGCCAGGTCCTGCCCCTTCCCGACCCCACCCCCGTCGCCGAGGGAACCGAGGCCGCGCGAACGCCGGGCGCCACCGGGTACACCGAGTTCGAGCCCGACGTCGAGTCCCTGCTGTCCGAACTGGCCCCCAGGGCCGTGGAGTCCGAGATCTTCACCGCGCTGTTGGAGGGTGCCGCCTCGTTCTTCACCGCCCAGCAGCGGGCGATGGCCGCGGCCAGCGAGAACGCCGACGAGCTCGTCCGCACGCTCAGCCGGGTAATGAACCGCGCCCGCCAGGACGCCATCACCACCGAGATCATGGAGATCGTCGGCGGAGCGGAAGCGCTCCGCCACTCGAAGGGAGCTTGACGCTCATGACCACCATCGCACCCGAGACGAGCGCCGCCACGGACGCCACGCTGCCCGAGGGGCGCGTCGTCGCCATCGCCGGCCCGGTCGTCGACGTCGAGTTCCCCCCCCACGCCCTCCCCGAGATCAATTACGCGGTGGAGATGGACCTGGTGCTCGAAGGCACCAAGGTGACCGTGTCGGCCGAGGTCGCGCAGCAGATCGGCGAGGGCAGGGTCCGCTGCATCTGCATGCAGCCGACCGACGGGCTGGTACGCGGGGCGCCCGTGCGCAACACCGGTCGGGGTATCTCCGTGCCGGTCGGCAACGCGGTCCTCGGTCACGTGTTCAACGTGCTGGGGCAGCCGCTCGACACCGACGACATCGGCCCGGTCGACGATCGCTGGGAGATCCACCGCCCGGCGCCCCTCTTCGACCAGCTCGAGCCGCGGGCCCTGATGTTCGAGACGGGGATCAAGGTCATCGACCTGCTCGAGCCGTACGTGCAGGGCGGCAAGATCGGCCTGTTCGGGGGTGCGGGCGTCGGCAAGACGGTGCTCATCCTCGAGATGATCAACCGGGTGGCCATCAACCACGGCGGGGTCTCCGTGTTCGCCGGCGTGGGCGAGCGGACCCGCGAGGGCACCGACCTCTGGCTCGAGATGCGCGAGTCGGGCGTGATGGAGAAGGCGGCCCTCGTGTACGGCCAGATGGACGAGCCGCCGGGCGTCCGCCTCCGGGTGGGTCTGGCCGCGCTGACGATGGCCGAGTACTTCCGGGACGTGCAGAACCAGGACGTGCTGCTCTTCGTCGACAACATCTTCCGGTTCGTGCAGGCCGGCTCCGAGGTGTCGACGTTGCTCGGGCGCATGCCGTCGGCCGTGGGCTACCAGCCCACCCTGGCCGACGAGATGGGCGAGCTGCAGGAGCGGATCACCTCCACCAAGGGACGGTCGATCACGTCGGTGCAGGCGGTGTACGTGCCGGCGGACGACTACACCGACCCCGCACCCTTCACCACTTTCACCCACCTCGACGCCACCACCGAGCTCTCCCGCCAGATCGCCGCCCTCGGCATCTACCCGGCGGTCGACCCGCTGGCCTCCACCTCCAACATCCTGACGCCCGAGATCGTGGGCGAGCGCCACTACCGGGTGGCCCGGCAGGTGCAGGGCGTGCTGCAGCGGTACAAGGAGCTGCAGGACATCATCGCCATCCTCGGGCTCGACGAGCTCTCCGAAGAGGACCGGATCACCGTGTCGCGGGCCCGGAAGATCCAGCGGTTCCTCTCCCAGCCCTTCAACGTGGGCGAGGTCTTCACCGGGTTGAAGGGGGTCACCGTCCCGGTCGAGGAGACCGTCGAGTCGTTTGAGGCGCTCGTGAAGGGTGATCTCGACGAGGTCCCCGAGCAGGCGTTCCTGAACGTGGGCGGGGCCGAGTCGGCGCTGGCCAAGGCCGCCACCCTGCAGGACACCTGATGGCCGACGGCGTCTTCGCGGTCGAGCTGGTCACCCCGGAGGAGAAGCTCCTCGACACGCGGGCGCGGGCGGTGGTGCTCCGCAGCTCCGATGGCGACCTGACCGTGCTCGACGGCCACACCCCGCTCGTCACCGACATCGTCGCCGGCGAGGTCCGGGTGGACCAGGAGGAGGGCGAGCCCCTGCGGTTCGCCGTGCACGGCGGGTTCCTGCAGGTGGGCTCCGTCGACGCCGAGGACGGCGCCGAGGGCGGTGGCACCCTGGTCACGGTCCTCGCCGGCGTGGCCGAGGCGGCCGAGCGGATCGACGTGGCTCGGGCCGAGCGGGCCCGGACGGCGGCGTCGGCCCGGGTGGAGGAGCTCAGGGCGGCGGGACGTTCCGGCCAGGGAGGCGGCGGCCCGGAGACGGGCGGGCAGCCGGTCACCCCCGAGGAGCTCGAACTGGCCCGGGCCGAGGCCGCCGTCCGGCGAGCCGAGGTGCGCCTGGCCGTGGCCGGGGTGCCGGCGGGCTGAGACCGTCCGGAGGCTCCGCCGGGCCGGGTCCCGGTGGAGGCGCCTCAGGAGAATTCGATCGAGCTGAACTCGGCCAGCTTGGCCAGCGGGTGGCTGGCGTCGATCTTGCGCAGCGTCCCCGAGCGCGACCGCATCACGAGGGACTGGGTGGAGGCCCCGAAGTCGTGGTAGCGGACGCCCTGCAGCAGCTCGCCGTCGGTGATCCCGGTGGCGGCGAAGAAGCAGTTGTCGCCCTTGACCAGATCGTCGGTGGTGAGCACGGCGTCGAGGTTGTAGCCGGCGTCGAGGGCGGCCTGCCGTTCGTGGGCGTCGCGGGGCCACAGCCTCCCCTGGATCTCGCCCCCCATGCACTTGAGCGCCGCCGCGGCGAGCACGCCTTCGGGCGTCCCCCCCACGCCGAAGAGGATGTCGACCCCGGCGCCCGGCCAGCCGGTGGCGATGGCACCGGCCACGTCGCCGTCGGTGATCAGCCGGATCCGGGCGCCCGAGGCCCGCACCTCGGCGATGAGGTCGGCGTGACGGGGACGGTCGAGGATGACCGCGGTGAGGTCGCGCACCGGCAGCCTCAGGGCCTTCGACAGGGCCACGAGGTTGTCGGTCGGGGACTCCCTGATGTCCACCGCCCCGAGCGCCCGCGGTCCGACGGCGATCTTCTCCATGTACACGCAGGGCCCGGGGTCGAACATGGTCCCTCGCTCGGAGACGGCGATCACCGCGAGGGCGCCGCCGCGGCCGAGTGCCGTCGGGGTGGTGCCGTCGATCGGGTCCACCGCGATGTCGGTGTCGGGCGGGGACCCGTCCCCGATCTGCTCGCCGTTGAAGAGCATCGGCGCGGCGTCCTTCTCGCCTTCGCCGATGACCACCACGCCGTTCATCGACACGGTCGAGAGCACGACCCGCATGGCGTTCACCGCCGCGCCGTCCGCCCCTTCCTTGTCGCCCCGTCCCATCCAGCGGCTCGCCGCCATGGCCGCCGCCTCGGTCACCCGGACCAGCTCCATCGCGAGGTTGCGGTCCGGGGCCTGCCGTTGACGCTCCACAGGGCCCGACCATAGCGGGCAGGCCGGGAGACGGAGGACGCGACGACCGGTTCCCCAGCTCACGGCGGGTGGTCCGGGAATCGCCCGGGGTCTCCGCCCGCACCCGCCATACTTGGGGGCCGTGGACCGCTTCGTCATCCGACCCAACGGCCCGCTGTCGGGCACGATCAGGGCCGGCGGAGCGAAGAACTCGGCGCTCAAGCTGATGGCCGCCTGCCTCCTGGCCGAAGGACGGCACGTGCTGCGCAACGTGCCGCGGATCGCCGACGTCGACACGATGGCCGAGGTGCTGTCGGCCCTCGGAGCGGTCGTCGAGCGCCGGCCGTCGGGCGAGCTGGTCATCGACGTGCCAGCGGTCGGGGGGATCGTCCCCGAGGCTCCGTACGACCTGGTGGAGCGGATGCGAGCCTCTGTCGTGGTGCTCGGGCCGCTGCTCGCCCGATGCGGTCACGCCCGCATCTCCCTGCCCGGGGGTGACGATTTCGGGTCCCGTCCGATCGACTTCCACATGAACGGCCTGGCCTCGATGGGCACCCGGTTCGAGACCTCCCACGGCTACGTCCAGGGCCACGTGGGTGACGACGGCCGCATCGGCCGCCTGGTCGGCACCCGGGTCGTGCTCGAGTACCCGAGCCACACGGCCACGGACAACCTGGTGATGGCGGCGACGCTGGCCAAGGGCACCACGGTCATCGAGAACGCCGCCCGTGAGCCCGAGATCTGCGATCTGGCCCGCTTCCTCAACTCGATGGGGGCGTGCGTGCGGGGCGCCGGGACGTCCCGGCTGGAGGTGGAGGGGGTCGACGCCCTCGAGCCGGCCCGCCACACGGTGATCGGCGACCGGGTGGTGGCGGCGACCTATCTGGCCGCGACCGGCCTGGCGGGCGGGGACGTGGTGGTGGAGGACGCCCGGATCGACCACATGGACATGCTGGTCCGCAAGCTCGTGTCGATGGGCATGGTCGTCGAGCAGGTGCCCGACGGCCTGCGGGTGGTGTCGGAGGGGCGGTTGCGCTCGGCGGACGTGGCGACCCTCCCGTACCCCGGGGTGGCCACCGACTACAAGCCCCTGCTGGTCACCCTGTTGTCGGTGGCGGACGGCGTCGGGATCGTGACCGAGAACCTCTTCACCGGACGGTTCCGCTACGTCGACGAGCTTCGCCGGATGGGTGCCGACATCCGGACCGAGGGCCACCACGCGGTGGTGCGCGGCGTGCCCCGGTTGTCGGGCGCGCCGGTTCGGGCGCCGGACATCCGCGCCGGGGCGGCGCTGGTGCTGGCCGGCCTGGTGGCCGAGGGGGTGACCGAGGTCTCCGGGGCCGCGCACGTCGACCGGGGCTACGAGGACCTGGCGAGCGGGCTCCGATCGCTCGGTGCCCGCGTGGAGCGCCGGTGAACCCGCCGGCGGTGATCCCGCCGGCGGCCGTGCCCGGCCGGAGCGACCCGGAGGCCCTCCTGGCCGGTGCGAGCGAAGGCGACCGGGTGGCCCTGGCCCGCCTCCTCTCGCTGGTGGAGCGGGGCGGGGAGCCGATGCGGGCCGTCGCCCGGATCGCCTACCGGGCACCGATCCCCTACACGGTGGGGCTGACCGGGGCGCCGGGAGCGGGCAAGTCCACCCTCACCGACCACCTCATCACCGCGGCCCGGGGCGGCTGGCCGCCACCCGGCGACGACGGTGGCCCACGGACCCCGATCGACCAGGTGGCGGTGCTCGCGGTCGACCCCTCGTCGCCGTTCACCGGTGGGGCCATCCTCGGCGACCGGATCCGGATGCAGGACCATGCCACCGACCGGTCCGTCTACATCCGATCGATGGCCACCAGGGGCCACCTGGGGGGCCTGGCCCTCGCCGTCCCCGACGCGGTGCGGGTGCTCGGGGCCGCCGGCATGCCCGTCGTGCTGGTGGAGACCGTGGGGGTGGGCCAGATGGAGGTGGAGGTGGCGTCGGCCGCCGACACCACCGTGGTCGTGGTCAACCCGGGCTGGGGCGACTCGATGCAGACCAGCAAGGCCGGGCTGCTCGAGGTGGCGGATCTCTTCGTGATCAACAAGGCGGACCGGCCCGGGGTGCCCGAGGCGCGGCGCGATCTGCAACAGATGCTCGACCTCTCCGGGCACGTCGACTGGCGCCCGCCGGTGGTGGAGACGGTCGCCGCCACCGGGGAGGGGGTCGAGCGGCTCTGGGAGGAGATCGCCGGCCATCGCCGGTACCTGGTCGACAAGGGCCTGCTCGAGCAGCGGCGGTCCGCCCGGCTCGAGCAGGGGCTCCGCCGGATCCTGGCCGCGAGGCTGGCCGTGCGGGTGGAGTCGACCGCCGCCGGCGACGCGTTCGCCGGCGTCGTGGAGTCCGTGGTGCAGGGCCGGATCGACCCCTATCGCGCCGCGGACCAGCTCCTCGGGCCGGAGCTCCCGAACCCGGGAGCTGCCTGAGCCGCTGCCCGTCGGGTACGGTTCGCACGTGGCCGATGACCCCGATACCCAGACCGGCGAGAGCGACGGGCTGCGGCCCGCGGTCCCCGTGAGCCTCGAACGCCGCCCCGACGGGGTGGCACTGATCCGGATCGACCGGCCCAAGGCCAACGCGCTCTCCTCCGAGGTGCTGCACCACCTGCGGGTGGTGGCCGAAGGCCTGGTGGCCGAGCCTCCCGGGGCCGTGGTGCTCTGGGGCGGGGAGCGGATCTTCGCGGCCGGTGCCGACATCGGCGAGCTGGCCAACGGGCAACCGGGCACCGTGGCCGACAATTTCAGGAGCACGCTGGGCACCCTCGCGGCCATCCCGAGGGCGACCATCGCCGCGGTCAACGGCTACGCGCTGGGCGGCGGGCTCGAGCTCGCCCTGGCCTGCGACTTCCGGATCTGTGCCGAGGACTCACGGTTCGGGTTGCCCGAGATCCTGCTCGGGGTCATCCCCGGGGGAGGCGGGACCCAACGGCTCCCCCGGTTGATCGGCAGCTCGCGGGCCAAGGACCTGATCCTCACGGGCCGCCAGGTCCGGGCCGACGAGGCGTTGTCGATCGGGCTGGTCAACCGGGTGGTGGCTGCGGACGAGGTGCTCGCGAGCGCGCTGGCCTTCGCCGCCGATCTCGCACGAGGCGCGCTGGCGGCCCAGGCCCTGGGCAAGGCCGCGGTGGACCTCGGCATGGAGTCGAGCCTCGAGGAAGGCCTGCACGTCGAGCGTGGCCGGTTCGTCGCCGCGTTCCGGACCGAGGACGCCGGTCGGGGGATCTCCTCCTTCCTCGAGCACGGACCCGGCAAGGCGTCCTTCGCCGGGCGGTGAGCTTTCCGACCGGCGACAGTGCCGGCGACACCACCTTCGACCCGTCCGTCCTCTGGTTTCAGCACGCGGTCTTCTACGAGGTCTTCATCCGCGGCTTTCACGACGACAACGACGACGGCGTCGGCGACCTGCGGGGCCTGCGCCACAAGCTCGACTACCTGCAGTGGCTCGGCATCGACTGCATCTGGCTGCTCCCCTTCTATCCGTCGCCGATGCGCGACGGGGGTTACGACATCAGTGACTTCTACAACATCGACCCCGCCTACGGCTCCCTCGGCGAGCTGATCGCCCTTCTCGAGGACGCGCACCGGCGTGGGATCAGGGTGGTGGCCGACCTGGTGATGAACCACACGAGCGATCAACACCCGTGGTTCGCAGAGTCGCGCTCGAGCCGGACCAACCCCAAAGCCGACTGGTACGTCTGGAACGACGACGACCAACGCTGGCCCGAGGCCCGGGTCGTCTTCCCCGACGTCGAACGTTCCAACTGGACGTGGGACGACGTCCGCCAGCAGTACTACTGGCACCGCTTCTACTCCCACCAGCCCGATCTCAATTACGAGAACCCCGACGTCGCCGACTCGATGATCGACGTCGTCCGCTTCTGGCTCGACCTGGGGTTCGACGGGTTCCGGCTCGACGCGGTCCCGTACCTGTTCCAGCGGGACGGCACGGCGGGAGAGCACCTTCCCGAGACCCACGCCTTCATCCGGCGCATCCGCAAGGAGCTCGACGTCGACTACCCGGGGCGCATCCTGCTGGCGGAGGCGAACGGTTGGCCCGGCGACGTCGCCGACTACTTCGGGGACGGCGACGAGTGCCACCTGTGCTTCCACTTCCCGCTCATGCCGCGGCTCTTCACGGCGGTCCGCCGGGAGCAGCGGTACCCGATCACCGAGATCCTGAGCCAGACGCCGAAGGTCCCCGAAGGCTGCCAGTGGGCCATCTTCCTGCGCAACCACGACGAGCTCACCTTGGAGCAGGTCAGCGACGAAGAGCGCGACTACCTCTTCTCCGAGTACGCCAAGGACCCGAGGATGAAGCGGCACATGGGGATCGGGCGCCGCCTCTCCCCTCTCCTCGACGGCGACCGCCGCCTGGCGGAGCTGCTGTACTCGATGCTCCTGTCCCTGCCGGGCAGCCCGGTCATCTACTACGGCGACGAGCTGTTGATGGGGGACAACATCTACCTCGGCGACCGAGACTCGGTGCGGACCCCGATGCAGTGGTCGCCGGACCGCAACGGCGGCTTCTCCAAGGCCGACTTCGCCCAGCTCTACCTGCCACCGTCGATGGACCCGGTGTACGGGTTCGGGGCGGTGAACGTGGAGGCGCAGCTGCGGAACCCCGGTTCGTTCCTGCACTGGCTGCGGGGGATGCTGGTGGAGCGCCGCGCCCTGCCGGTGCTCGGTGTCGGCGAGATCGAGATGCTGTCCTGCCCGAACCCGTCGGTGCTGGCCTTCGTCCGGTCCGGCGAGGTCGCCGACGTGGTGAGCGACCTCCCCGGACCGCCGGGCCGGGAGGAGACGGCCCGTTCCGGTGAGGGCGCCAGGGCCTCGCCCGACGGCCCGCTCCCGCGCGACCCGGTCGACGCGGGCGAATGGCTGGCGTGGGACGACCGCTCCGGCGGTGCCCGGACCCTCCCGGCCGGCAACGAGGGAGCCGGCGTCGAGGCCGTCCACCGGCCCCAGGCCGTGCTCTGCATCCACAACCTGAGCCGGTTCGCCCAGCCGGCCGAGCTCCTCCTGGGAGGGTGGGCCGGGCGCACGCCCATGGAGGTCCTGGGCCGGGTCCCGTTCCCGACGATCGGCGAGGATCCCTACATGGTCACCCTGGCCCCGTACGGGTACCTCTGGTTCGACCTGGTGGAGCAGCCGCCGAGCCCCGAGGAGGCACTCCCGTGACCTCGGGTGACCGCGGGCTCATGCTCGAGCTCACCGCCGAGCGGAGGGCTCCCCTGGCGGGGCTCGTCGAGGCCTGGCTGTCGCGGCGCTCCCCGGAAGGGAAGGGGGACGTGCCCGTGGTGGTCCCCGGGCACCGGGTGGAGGTCCGTGAGGTGGAGGTCCTCCTCGCCGGGCGGCCGGGACTGCTCGACGTGCTGGCCGACGTCGACGGCCACGGGATGCATGCGGTGCTCGGTGTGCGCGCCGACGGCGGCGAGCAGGCCCCCGAGCCGGGCGGCGACGGCCGGGGACTGGGGCTCATTCACGACGACGAGGGCCTGGCCTCGGTGATCGACGCCTTGCACGACACCGAGCTGGCTCCCCTCGTGCTGGCCGCCGTCACCGGGCGGGAACCCGAGCGCGAGACGGTCAACCTGGTGAGGGACGACGACGACGAGACCGTCGTCGAATTCGACGCCCGGTGCTGTCTCACGGTCTTCCCCCGGGTGCTCGAGGGGCCCCACCGGGGAGTGGAGATGCTGCTGGCCCTCGACGAGGCGGGGTTCAACCACCTCGCCGCGCCCTTGGCCGTCTGGCGTCGGGGCGGGCACGATCTCGGGGTGGTGCAGGAGCTCCTCGCGGGCAGCGCCGGGGGCTGGGCGCTCGCCCTCACCTCGCTCCGGGACCTGTACGGGTCGGGCGGGCGGCCCGAGGAGGCGGGTGGCGACTTCGGGCCCGAGGCACAGGCGCTGGGCACGATGACCGCCCGGATGCACCTGGCGCTGGACCGGGCCTTCGGGCGCGAGGTGGCGAGCGTCGCCGAATTGGCCGACCAGGTGGAAGCCGGCGTCGCGCGGATCGACCCGACGTTGCTGAGGGGCGAAGGTGCCCTGGCGGCCCTGGCCCGGGTGCGGGCCTCCGGCGTCCGGGCGCCGATGATCCGCACCCACGGGGACTTCCACCTCGGCCGGACGGCCCGCACCGACCTCGGTTGGGTGGTCTCCGACTGCTCGCCGGGGGGTCAGCCCCCCGGAGCGGACGCCCCGGCCTTCCGCTCCCCCCTTGCCGACGTCGTCGACATGCTCTGGTCGATGCACCACGTGTCGGCGGTGGCCACTGCGGAGCGGGACCCGACCGGCCGCGGCGGTCCCACCTCGCTGGCTCGGGCGTGGGCGTCGCGGAACCGGGGCGCCTTCCTGACGGCGTACCTGGCCACCCCGGGGATCGAGGACCTCGTCGGGGCCGACCGGGCGTTGGTGCGCGACCTGGTGACCGTGTTGGAGCTCGAGCGGGCGACGACCCTCGCCGCGCAGAGCACGCCTGGCTGATCTCCGGTCAGCTGGTGAGGACCGCGGCCCGCAGGTTCTCGGCAGCGTCCTCGGGTGCCACGACGTTGACGGCCACCCCGGTGCCCATCTCAAAGCCGGCCCGGGTCGTCACCTTCGGCCAGATGTGCGCGTGCCAGTGGAACGGCTCGTTGACCCGGTACGGGGCCGAATGGAAGACGAGGTTGTAGGCGACGTCGCCGAGGCGGTCGCGGAGCTGCCCGAGGCAGATGCGCAGCGCCCGGCCCGCCGACACCAGGTCCTCGGTCGAGCTCCGGTAGAGGTGCGGGGAGTGGGAGCGGGGGATGACGAGCATCTCGTAGGGGACCGCGCTCCAGAAGGGGCAGACCACCACCACCCTGTTGTCGGAGTAGATGACCCGGTACCCGGCGTCCTCTTCCGCCTCCACCGTCGTGCACAGCAGGCAGCGGCCCACGAACCGGGCGAACCGAGCCTGTTCCTCGGCCAGCTCCCGGGGGACGAAGGACATGCCGAGCAGCTGCGCGTGGGGATGCTCGACCGAGGCGCCCGCCTCCCGGCCGGAGTTGACGATCGCTTGGCTGTACCGAAGGTTCGGGCGCTGGGAGTGCTCCTCGATCCGGTCGCGCAACGCGGCCATGACCAGGCCCGTCTGCTCGTCGGAGAGCATCGACCACGAGGCGTCGTGCTCGGGGGAGAGGACCAGCACCTCGTGGATCCCACCGGCAGTCGCCTGGGTGAAGACCGGGCCCCGGTTGGTCACGACGAACGGATCGTCGCCGTCGAACGCCGGGTACAGGTTGGGGACCACCCGGACGAGCCACCGGCCGCTCGGGCCGTAGGTCTCGAGCGCCGGCGGGGTGCTCTCCTCGTTGCCCGGGCAGAACGGACAGGGCCTGGTGGTGTCCTCCTGCACGGGAGCCGACGGGACCGAGAACGCGAACGGGCGGTCGGCTCGACCGATGCTCACGACCACCCACCGACCCGAGAGGGGGTCGAGGCGAAGCTGGTTCATGGACATCGATTCGTTCGCATGGGTCGAACCCCGTCTCTCCTCTGGGCGGCGCTCGGGGGGTGCGCACCGTTTTCCTGTGGATCCAGGGTAGTGCCGCCGCGACCGGCATGGGTCTATACCCCCCCGGGCTTCGGGCAACGGGGGCGATCCTCGGCCGGTCCCCGACGGCCGGGTCGGTCCCCGCGGCCCGAGTCGCCCGGCGAGAATGTCCCGATGCGCCCCGTCCTCCACCCGATCGCCCGGCCGCCGGCGGCACTGACCGGACCGGGGTACGACGTGGTCCTCCTCCTGCACCTGGCCTGCGTCCTGATCGGGCTCCTGACGGTGGTGGTGAGCGGGGTCTCGGCCGCCCGCCTGGCGGCGGTCCCCCCGGGATCCCGGCCCGGTGAGGCGTTGCTCCGCTACTACGCCCCCGGGACCAACTGGGCGGGCCGGGCCATTTACGGCGTGCCCGTCTTCGGGCTCGCGCTGCTGGCCCAGTCGGAAGGCGCCTTCGGCCTGGGACAGGGCTGGGTCCTGGGAGGCCTGCTCGTATGGGTCCTGGTCGCCGCCGCCGCGGAGGGGCTGTTGTGGCCGACCGAGCGCCGGATCCGGTCCTTGCTGGCGGCGCCGGGGGCCGGGCCCCCGGCGCGGGCCGCCACGGTCACCGGTACCGCGCCCGGGGAGATCCACCGGCTGTGCCGGAGGGCGACGGGGGTGTCGGCGGCGTTGGTCGTGGCGCTCGTGGTCGGATCGGTCCTGATGGTCGTCCAACCCTGATCCGGGGCCGCACCGGGCCCGAAGGGCGGGCCGGGTGCGGCCTCAGCCCGGGCAGGGCGGGCCGCCGGCCACGGCGGCGGAGGGGACGAGATCGGGAAGGGGTCCCTCCAGCAGCTCCCGGGCGCGATCGAGGCGACCGTCGCGGACCAGCCGGGGAAGGGGGCCGTTCAACAGGGCCTGCCAGTCGACCGACTCGGTCGATCGACCGGCCGCCTTCACGCGCTGACGGGCCGACTCGAGCAACGCGGCGAGGACCCCGAGGTCCGGTCCGAGCTCGGCGGCGATGCGCCGGCGCAGCCAGGTTGCGAGCGCCGGGCTGGCGCCGCCGGTGGAGACGGCCACGCTGACCGGGCCGTCGCGATGGACCGAGGGCAGGAAGAAGGTGCAGTGCTCCGCGTCGTCGGCGCTG
Source organism: Acidimicrobiales bacterium (assembly GCA_035532415.1). GTDB lineage: Bacteria > Actinomycetota > Acidimicrobiia > Acidimicrobiales > RAAP-2 > DATKRB01. The sequence continues at coordinate 96,222 of DATKRB010000071.1, forward strand.
TTGACCCAGACCCCGGCCGCGTCGGCGTCGGCTGCGACGGCGCGGTCGACCTCGGCGATGCCGGTGGCGGTGACCACCAGCCGGAACCCGGCGGCCTCGCCCGGTCGATAGGGGCGCCGCCGGACGGTGAGCGAGCCCGGCCCCGCCCCGCCCCCGTGCGCCTGCTCGACGATCGCCGGGTCGATCACCGGCGCCACCAGGGTCACGTCCGCCCCGCAGGACAGCAGGCCGCCGGACTTGCGGGCGGCGACCCGTCCCCCGCCGACGACCAGGCACCGGCGGCCCTCGACGCGGAGGGCCACGGGATAGACCGGGCTCGCGGATCCCACCGCCGGTCTGCCCGGCGGCTCAGGCGGGCGGGTCGGCGGTGGCCAGCTCGGGCCGGCCCACCATCCCCGCTGCCACTGTGATGTTGGTCGTCTCGTCGACCAGGACGAAGCTGCCGGTGATGCGGTCCCGCCGGTAGGGGTCGACGGCGAGCGGGGTGGCGGTGGCCAGCTCGACGATCCCGATGTCGTTGTCGCCGAGCTCGTCGACCGGATCGAGACGGAGCTCGTTGACGTCGAGCCGCGCGCTGACGGTGACGACCCTGGCGGGGGTCGCCCTGGTGGTGTGCTTCAAGCGCAGCCGGTCCCCGGCCCGAAGGGGCCGCTCGCCGAACCAGCAGACCGTCGCCCCGATCTCGGTGGTGACCTCGGGCGGCTCGTCGGCGGCCGCGATGAGGTCACCGCGCGAGACGTCGACGTCGTCGGTCAGGTGGACCGACACCGACAGCCCCACCGGTGCCACGTCGAGAGGTCCGTCGAACGTCTCGACGCTGGCGATGGTGGTCCGGCGCCCGGCGGGGAGGACCAGCACCTCGTCTCCCGGCCGGAGCGCCCCGCCGTTGACCATCCCGGCGTAGCTCCGCCCACCACCGGGGTGGCGGAGCACCCATTGGACGGGCAGGCGTGAGCCGGTTCCGTGGTGGGCACCCTGCACAGAGGCCCAGCGCCCGGCCGGGGCCAGCTCGAGCGCCTCCATCACGGTGGGGCCCTCGTACCAGGGGGCGGCGACGGACCGGTCGACGACGTTGTCCCCGTGGAGCGCCGAGATGGGGACGACCGTGCACGAGGCGACGCCGAGCCGCCGTGCCAGGGCCGTCATCTCGGAGGCCACCCGGTCGTACGCCGCGCGGTCCCAGCCGGCCAGGTCCATCTTGTTCGCGCAGACGAGGATCTGGTCGACGCCGAGCAGGGCGGCGATGCAGGTGTGCCGGCGCGTCTGCTCCTGCAGCCCTCCGGTCACGTCCACCACCACCAGGGCCAGGTCGGCCGTGGAGGCCCCGGTCGCCATGTTGCGCGTGTACTGCACGTGACCCGGGCAGTCGGCGATCACGAACTTCCGGGTGGGCGTCGCCGCGTACCGGTAGGCGACGTCGATGGTGATGCCCTGCTCCCGCTCGGCCCGCAGGCCGTCCGTGACGAAGGAGAGGTCGACCTCGCCGACGCCGCGACGGAGCGATGCCTCGGCCACCGCCTCGAGCTGGTCGTCGAAGAGCAGCCGCGTGTCGAAGAGCAGGCGGCCGATCAGGGTGGACTTGCCGTCGTCCACCGAGCCGACGGCGGCGAACCGGAGAAGGTCCATCACGCCCCCGGCCCCGGGGCCGGGGGGGGAACCCGATGACGGGGTGCCGGTCAGAGCTCGCATGGGTCAGAAGTACCCTTCGCGCTTGCGGTCCTCCATCGAGGTCTCGGAGAACCGGTCGTCGGCCCTGGTCGCTCCCCGCTCGGACACGCGTGAGCCGGCCACCTCGTCGACGATCTCCGCGACGGTGAGGGCGGACGACCGGACGGCTCCGGTGCAGGTGGCGTCCCCGACCGTTCGGAAGCGGACGGTCGCCTCCTCCACCTGCTCGCCCGACGCGGGCGTGACCCACTCGCTCACCGCGAGCAACATGCCGTCGCGTTGGACGACCGGGCGCCGGTGCGCGTAGTAGATGGACGGGAGCTCGATCCGCTCGCGGGCGATGTACTGCCAGACATCGAGCTCGGTCCAGTCCGAGAGGGGGAAGGCCCGGAAGTGCTCCCCGGGCCGGAGCCCGGCCTGGTAGAGGTGCCACAGCTCGGGACGCTGCCGCTTGGGGTCCCACTGGCCGAACGAGTCCCGGAACGAGAACACCCGTTCCTTGGCCCGGGCCTTGTCCTCGTCGCGCCGGGCGCCGCCGAGGCACGCGTCGAAGCCGTGCAGGGCGATGGCGTCGAGCAGCGTGGTGGTCTGCAGCCGGTTGCGCATGGCGCCGGGGCCGGGGTCCGCGACCCTCCCCTGGTCGATGGAGTCCTGCACGCCGGCCACCAGCAGCCGTTCACCGATCTGCTCGACCGCCCGGTCGCGGTACTCGAGCACCTCGCCGAAGTTGTGCCCGGTGTCGACGTGCAGGACGGGAAAGGGCAGCCCGCCGGGCCGGAACGCCTTCACCGCCAGATGGAGCAGGACGGCGGAGTCCTTCCCCCCGCTGAACAGCAGCACGGGCCGCTCGGACTCGGCGGCCACCTCCCGCATGATGAAGACGGCATGCGACTCGAGCAGCTCGAGATGGTCGATCCGCCCGGTGCTCCCGGCCCCGTCCGGGGCGGTGCCAGGAGGACGCCCTCGGCCGGCGGCCTGGGCGGCCTGGGCAGCCGGGGCGGCCGGCGCGACCTGGGCAGCCGGGGCGGCCGGCGCGAAGACGTCGACGGGCTCGACCCGTGACCTGCTCGTCGCGTAGGACCCCGTGGTGCTCATGCGGTCGTGCCCCTTCGCATCCGTTCGCCTCCGTGCGTCCGGGATCTGCTCGCCGGTCCCCCCGCTCGCCCGTCCCCGGGGTGGCCCCGAAACTTGACCATTTCGGTCATGTATACTCCCAAGAAGTCGACCGAACAAGTCGGGTTTTGCACCGGGTCCGCCCGGGCCGGCGGGCTGGCGGGCCGGCGGGCTGGGAGCCACCTCGTCCCTGTCATGGCGGTGGCGGTGGCGGGGTCGTGGCGGTGGCGAGGTCGTGGCGGTGGCGGGGCACGCAGCAGGCGAGGCACGCAGCAGGCGAGGCACGCAGCAGGTGTGGCACGAGGAGAGGAGTGGCCGTGACCGAGGCAACGACGCTGGGGACGCCGGCAGAGCTGGTCGAGGAACTGGCGGGGATCGACGCCGAGCTCCAGACCGCCCCCGCCGGCAAGGTCGTGTCGTGGTGCGTCGAGCGCTTCGGCCGATCGACGGTCGCCGCCGCCTCGTTTCAGGACGTGGTTCTCATCGACCTGGTCGTGGCCGCCGATCCGGGGATGGAGGTGGTGTTCCTGAACACCGGGGCGCACTTCCCCGAGACCCTGCAGTTCGTGGAGGAGATCCGCGACCGCTACCGGCTGAACCTGCGCGTGACCCACCCCGGACCCGAGGCCGCCCCCACGCCGTGCGGCTCGGACGGGTGCTGCCGGCTCCGCAAGGTGGAGCCGCTCCGGCGGGCGCTCGAGGGCCGGGACGCCTGGCTCACGGCGCTCAAGCGGGTGGATGCGCCGACCCGCGCGGCGGCGCCGATCGTCGAGTGGGACGGCACCTTCGGGCTGGTGAAGGTCAACCCTCTGGCCACCTGGACGGACGACGACATCGCGAGCTACCTGGTCGACCACGGGCTCCCCTCGCACCCGCTCGTCTCGCAGGGTTACCTCTCCATCGGGTGCGCTCCCACCACCCGACCGGTCGGTCCGGGCGAGGACCCCCGGTCGGGCCGGTGGTCGGGCTCCGACAAGGTCGAGTGCGGGCTGCACGGCTGAGATGGCCCGCGATCCCGAGAACCCCTATGGCGTGGACATCCGGGGCCGCGAGCGCTCCATGCGCTTCGTCCGGCCGTACCGCCACATCGGCGAGCTGAACCCGGTCGAGCAGCTCAAGCTCGATCGCCACCCGCTGCAGGTGGCCCAGGCGGTCATCGACAAGTACTCGGTGGAGGGGATCGCCGCCCTCAACGCCGTCCCCGGTGAGCTCGAACGGCTCAAATGGGTCGGCATCTATCCCCAGCGGCAGGGGGGCGACGCCCTGATGATGCGGATAAAGGTGCCGGGCGGGGTGCTGACCGCCGCGCAGGCCCGCGAGATCGGCATCGCCGCGGACGCGTTCGCCGAAGGACCCACCGACAGCCCGATCTTCGGCAACCGGTACGCGGACCTGACCACCCGGCAGGACATTCAGCTGCACTGGATCAGGATCGAGGACGTCCCTCGGATCTGGGGACGGTTCGCCGACGTGGGGCTCACCACCGTGCAGGCCTGCGGCGACTCGGCGCGCAACGTCTGCTCGTGCCCGGTGTCGGGCGTCGACCGCGACGAGGTGGTGGACGCGTTCCCCGTCGCCAATGCGATCTCGTCGTTCTTCACCGGCAACCGCGAGTACGCCAACCTGCCCCGCAAGTTCAAGATCGCGGTGACGGGCTGCTTGGAGGACTGCGCCAGGGTGGAGATCGACGACGTCGGCCTGTGGCCCGCCCGGCTGTCCGACGGGTCGGTCGGGTTCAACCTGCTGGTCGGCGGCGGGCTGTCCGACGGCGAGCGAATGGCCGAGGACATCGACGTCTTCGTCCACCCCGACCAGGCGGTCGAGCTCACGCGGGCCATCGCCCAGGTCTTCGGCGAGCTCGGCAACCGTGAGCATCGCGGCTTCGCCCGCATGCGGTACCTGGTGCAGGAGCTCGGTCCCGAAGGGTTCCGTTCCGCCCTGGCCGAGCGGACAGGCTTCGAGCTCGCACCGGCGGGGGAGGAGCTGACGCGGCGGTTCCGTGGGGACCACGTGGGGGTCCACCCGCAGAAGCAGGACGGTCTGTCCTATGTGGGGTGCTCGGTGCCCGTGGGCCGGCTGCACGGCATCGACCTGGTGGAGGCGGCCCGCCTGGCGGAGACCTACGGCGACGGCACGGTCCGTATCGGCACCGACCAGAACTTCGTCCTGACCGGCATCCCGAACGCTCGGCTCGACCAGCTCCTGGCCGAGCCGCTGCTGCAGGCCTACTCGCCGTTCCCCGGGCCGTTCGAGCGCGGCGTGGTGGCGTGCACCGGTAGCGAGTTCTGCCGGTTCGCCGTGGTCGAGACCAAGGAGCGGGCGGTGAAGTGGGCCCGGGCGATGGACAGCCGGCTCGGGCGGGACGGGAACGGGCCGCGGAACGGGGACGGGCCCGGTAGCCCCAACGCCGGCCGGGACGACGGCGTCATCCGCATGCACTTCTCGGGATGCTCCGCCTCCTGCGCGCAACCCCAGGTGGCCGACATCGGGTTCCGGGGTGACCTGGCGCACGTCGGGGAGCACATCGAAGAGGCGGTCGACATCGGCCTCGGTGGGTCGCTCGGTCCCGACGCCGCCTTCATCGACTGGGTGGTGGGCGCCATGCCGGTGGAGGAGGTGCCCGACGCGCTGGTCCGCGTGGTCGAGCGGTACCGCGTCGATCGGCGCCCCGACGAGCCGTTCCACCGGTGGGCCCGCCGAACGCCGCACGCCGAGCTGCGACGCACCCTCGAGGAGGCCGAGTGACCAGCTACCGCCTACGCGACGACATGAACGGGATCGCCGAGGCCCCCGGCAAGGTCTGGTTCTGGGAGCTCGAGTCCGGGGTCATCGACGCCGACCGCTGCATCCAATGCGGTACCTGCGTGGCCGTGTGCCCGTCCAACTCGATCGGGTTCGACAAGGACACCAACCTTCCCGAGCTGGTGAAGATGTGCACCGGCTGCTCGCTCTGCTGGGACTTCTGCCCGCGGGCCGGCTTGCGCTACGAGGCCCTGTGGCCGCCGTCGACGGTCACGGAGGACGCCGAGGTCGTGGTCCCCGACGTCCGGTCGGACTCTTCCGACGTCTATTGGAAGATCACCGGCGGCCCGCCGGCCGACGGGCTCGGCGCCGTGCTCGAGCAGTACGCGGCCCGCGCCGCGGCCAGGTCCGACGCCGTGCAGGACGGAGGGGCGGTGACCGCCCTTTTGACCGCCCTGCTGGCCTCGGGGGAGATAGACGGCGCGCTCGTCTCGAAGCCGAGCACCGATCCCGACGAGCCGTGGAAGGGCGTCGCGACCATCGCCACCACAGCCGAGGAGATCGCCGCGGCGTCCGGCAGCTTCTACAACCAGACCATGGCCCTCGCGGCCCTCGATCCGAGCGGGTACGCGTTGCCGGCCAAGCCGCGCCTCGCCGTGGTCGGCACGCCGTGCGAGATCCAGGGGATCAGGGCCATGCAGGCCCGGCGCTGGTCCACCGGCGCCCACCGGGTGGACGCGGTGGTGCTGACCATCGCCCTCCTGTGCACCAAGAGCTTCGACTACGAGGCGCTGCTCCTGCGCGAGCTGCGGGACCGTAGGGCGGTCGACCTCGATCGGGTGAGCAAGGTGGACGTGATCCGTGGCCGCATGATCGTCGAGTACCGCGACGGCGAGGTGGCGGTCGACGAGCCGGTCAAGCGGTTTCACGGGGCGGCGCTGAAGGGCTGCGACGAGTGCGCGGACTTCCTCGGCCGGAGCGCCGACCTCTCGGTGGGCAGCGTCGGGTCGATGGATGGCTGGACGAGCGTGCTGGTGCGGACCGAACGCGGGCGGGCGGCGTTTCAGCAGGCCAGGTCGAAGCTCGACCTCCGCGATCTCGACGACCCGGCCGCCCTGGTCCGCCTCGACGAGCTCGACAAGCGCATCGCCGTCCGTTCGCTGGAGCGCAAGTTCGACCCGGACGCCCCGCTCTTCATCGACTACGAGGAGCACGTCAGGAATTACGGGGAGACGGGCCGCCGCCCGATCGTGGTGAAGCGGTGACGGCGCCCGCAGCGGCACCTTCGGCACCGGCCCCGTCCGCAGACGCACCGTCCGCAGACGTGCGGCGCCGGCACGTCTCGGCGGAGATGCCGCACCTGCACGTTCCCGACGAGCCGGGCGGGCGCAAGCAGCATTGGCTCGACGCGGTGCTGGGCGGTGCCGAGATGGAGGAGGTCGTGTCCGGGCCCGACGGGGTCGCCCGGTGGCTCTGGGGCCGCTGGCGCTCGCTGGCCGTCGCCGGTGTCACCGAGGAGGACCTCGCGGCGATCGTCGCCGGCTACCGGCGTGAGATCTGGCTGTGGCTGGCCGGCGAGCGGACGTGGACGCAATGCTGCTCGGGGTTGCTCGGCCGGATCGGCCGGCGGGTCCCGGGCTGATCGGCCGCCGATGGGCTCCGCGGTGCGGCTGTCCGGTGTCACCGTCGTCCGCGACGGTGTGCCCCTCATCGACGGCGTCGACTGGCAGGTGGGTCCGGGCGACCGGTGGGTCGTGCTGGGCCCGAACGGCTCGGGGAAGACGACCATGCTGGCCGTGGCCGGCGCCCGTCTCTGGCCGACCAGGGGAGTGGTGGAGGTGCTGGGTGAGCGGCTCGGGCGGGTGGACGTGCGGAACCTGCGACCCCGCGTCGCGCTGGTCAGCGCCTCGGTCGTCCGCCAGCTCCGAGCGAACCTGACGGCGCGCGAGGTGGTGGTCACCGGCCGGGACGGTGCACTCGAGTCGTGGTGGCGCGAGTACTCGGCGGGCGAGTGGGCCGAGGCCGATCGGCTCCTCGACGATGCGGGGGTCGGGGGTCCGGCCGGGATCGGGCACCGGGCCTTCGGCGTGATCTCGGAAGGTGAGCGCCAGCAGGTCCTTCTGGCGCGCGCCCTGATGGGACGACCCGAGCTCCTGCTGCTCGACGAGCCGGCGGCAGGTCTGGACCTCGGGGCGCGCGAGCGCCTGGTGATGCGCCTCGCCGCGCTGGCGGTGGAGCCCGACGTCCCCCCGATGGTGCTGGTGACCCACCACGTCGAGGAGATCCCCGGGGGGACGACGCACGTGGCCCTCCTGCGCCTCGGACGGATGGTGGCGAGCGGGCCGATCGACGACGTGCTCACCTCCGAGTCGATCTCGGACTGCTTTGAGCTGCCGGTGGTCGTCGGGCGCGGCGACGACCGGTGGTGGTGCCGAGCCTCGCCCTGAGCCCCCGGTCCCTGGCATCCCCCAGTTTTCCTCGTTGCGTCGTTAGGGTTTGAGGACCCGACGAGGTGGAGGGGGAGTGGCCCCGGTGGTCCTACTGATCCTCGCAATGGTGTGGATCCTGCTGCTGGCTCCCGCTGGATGGAAGAAGCTGTCCAGCCGGCATGCCGGGGCCTCCATCGAGTCCTTCCACCACGAGCTGCACCTGTTGCAGCACTCCGGCCCCAAGCTGATCGCCCCGGCCTTCCGGCTCGAGACCGCGCATTCCAACGCCGCCGCCGCCTGCTCGCGGTCGGGTTACCCGACCGTCTCGAGCATGCCCGGGCGTTCCCCCCTCGTGCTGCTGCCACCCAACGAGGAGCTCCGCGAGGTGGGTCACCGGCCGGCCGGGACGGCGCAGCCCGGCGGCGCGTGGGAGACGGCGCGCGCCGGCGGCGCGTGGGAGACGGCGCAGCCCGGTGGAGGGCACCAGCGGGCCCGCCGCCGGCGGCGCAACACCCTCGGCCTCCTCGCGGGGGTCGTGGCGGGCACCGGCCTGGTGGGCCTCGCCCCTCCGCTGCACGGGGTCTGGGTCCTGACCGGGCTGTGCGTTGCGGCGCTCGCCTGCTATCTGGGCCTGGCCGCCTACGCCGCGAACCTCGTGGCCGCCCGGCCCCTGGGTACCCGGAGCAGCGTCGCCCGACCCGCGGCGCCCGCCACCGGGGGCTGGTACCACGTGGACGACCTGGGCCAGGCCGATGGGAACTGGGCCGAGGACCCGTACGAGGAGGAAGCCGGGTGGCGGCAAGCGGCTGCCGCCCGCTGACGCCGCAGGTCCGGCGGCCTCCGGGCGCCGAGCACGGCCGGCCGTTCCGGCTATCGGGCGAGCCAGTTCCGGGGGCCGAGCCCGGCCCCCGCCCGGCGCGGCCCCCGCCCGGAGGCCTCCGGGCGGCCGACTATCCTGGCTTGCACCCTCGGGGGTGTAGCTCAGCTGGTAGAGCGCTACGTTCGCAACGTAGAAGTCGGCGGTTCGAGTCCGCTCACCTCCACCCTGTGCTTTGAATCTTCGCGTCTTTCTGGCTGACTGTCCTGGGCTTTCATGCTGTTTCGTGGCATTCCCACGGGGTTGTCCACAGGGTTTATCGACCTGATTATCGACCCCTGATCACCCTGGCCTACGCAGCCCTAGGCACGAGGTCTGGCCGCTGCACCGGCCGCACGCTGGGGTGACGCGGTCGGCGAGCTCACAGGCGTCTCCGTGCCCTACGCAGCCCTACCGCAGCGTAGGGCAGTGCCCTACTCAGCGAGATGGGCGAGAAGCGCCCGACGTCACGCTCTCGGGATGCGTTTTCGCGTGGACGGCGCTGCCCGCTACGTCGATGCGTTCAGTCGCCACATCGGCCCACGCCCAGCCCGCGTTCAGCCGTTCTGACCTTGCCGCGCCCTGGGCGCCTCAAGGCAGAAGCAGAAGGTGTCGAGGTCAGTGCGTAGGGCACCGACGCCCTGGAAGCTGACGACCCCGTCGGTGGTTTAGAGCTACATGGACACGACGCGCAACGTGCTGCTGGTGTCGGGAAGCCTCCGGGCAGGCTCGACCAACTCCGCGCTTTTGCGCACCGCCGCTCGCGTTGCCCCAACCGGCGTCGAGGCAGTGCTCTTCGACGGTGTCGCCCGCCTGCCGTACTTCGATCCCGATCAGGACAGCGAGCCACTGCACCCGGCGGTCGAAGCCTTACGTGCCGCGATCCGAGATTGCGACGCCATCTTGTTCTCTACTCCCGAGTACGCCGGCGCGCTGCCCGGAGCGCTCAAGAATCTCTTGGAGTGGGCGGTCGGCGACGCCGACGCGGGCTCCATCTACGAGAAGCCGGTCGGCTGGGTCAACGTGTCGGCATCACCGACGGGCGCGGCCGATGCCTACCGGTCTCTTGCCATCGTGCTCGGCTACGTCCAGGCCGCTGTCGTGGACGAGGCATGTGTGCAGATCCCGGTCACCCGCCAGATGGTCGGCTGCGACGGCCTGATCGCCGACCCGGACGTCCGCGAGCGCGTCACCGCCGTCCTCGATGCGCTCGTCTCGTGAGCACACGGCGTACGAGAGGGATCCGCACCTGTGCGGCGGTTCGACCGCCACTTCGGATGTCGCACCTACGCTTACGGCGGAGCGTCGCGACAATCGATCCTCTCGTTCGAATGTCCCCGTCGGCACGGTCGTTACCTCGCTTTGGGGGCACCTCAGCAGGAGGGTCGGGCCCCGGTGCTGGCGGCGCTTGCCCGTCGGATCGCAGCCCGACGGCCGGCGCCGCTGTCGTC
>DATKRB010000072.1:0-15050 GCA_035532415.1 Acidimicrobiales bacterium
GAGCTTGATGTAGTCGAACATGGGGAGGTAGAGGCTGATGATGATCGTCCCGACCACCGCACCCATGATGACTATCAGAAATGGCTCGAGGATGGAGGTCAGGTTGTCCACCGTCTGGTCGACCTCGGCCATGTAGAAGTCCGACACGCGCTGGAGCATCTCGTCGAGCGCACCGGTCTGCTCGCCCACCTCCACCATCTGGACCACCAGCGTCGGGAAGACGTCGTTCTCGCGCATCGGATCGGCGAACGACCGTCCCTCGCGGATCGCGGCCTTCACCTCGAGCGTGGCGTGGGCCACCACCACGTTCCCCGACGCCGAAGCCACGATGTCGAGCGCCTCCATCGCGGGCACACCGGCGGAGAGCAGCGAGGACAGGGTGGAGGAGAACCGGCTGAGGGCGGCCTTGTGGGAGAGCTCGCCGAAGATGGGCGGCTTCATCTTGAACGCGTCCCACCTCAGCCGGCCCGATTCGGTACCGATCCAGCGGCGGAAGCCGATCACGCCGATGACCACGACCGCGATCACCACCAACAGCTCCCAGCTCAACAGCACGTTGGAGATGTTGATGACGATCCGGGTCGGCAACGGCAACTGGCCGCCGAGGCTCTTGAAGAGCTTCTTGAACACCGGCACCACAACCGTCATCATCACCAGGAAGATGATGGCGATGACGGCGACCACCACGATCGGATAGGTCATTGCTCCCCGCACCTTGCGGTTCAGCTCGACCTGCTTCTCGAGCTGCTCCGCCGTGCTCTTCAGCACGGTGTCGATGCTTCCGCCCACCTCGCCGGCCCGGATCATCGAGACGTACAGGTGGTCGAAGACCTTGGGGTGCTTGGCAAGAGCGGTCGAGAGCGACAGCCCGGACTCGACGTCGTCACGGATCGCACGGATCTTCGCCGCCAGGTACTTGTTCTCCGTCTGGGTGGCCAGAACGGCCAGGGAGCGGCTGATCGAAAGCCCCGAGTCCACCATGGTGGCGAACTGGCGGCTGAAGACGGCCACCTCCTTGGGCTTGATCCGGTCCGTGATCCCCGGAATGACGATCTCGGTCTTGAGGCCGGCCCCGGCGGCGGGAGTCACCGTGACCGGCAGGTAGCCCATCTCCCGGAGCCGGCCGACCACGAGCGGGAGGCTGTCGCCGTCGAGCTTCCCCTCGATCAGCTGCCCCGACCGGTCTCTGACCTTGTAGTCGAACGTCAGTGCCATCTCATCCTCTTTCGGTCCGCCGAGTGGGCTCCTCCTGCCAGGGCAGGGTCAAAGATTGTGCAGGTGGTTCCGGAAGTCCTCTTCACTGCGGCAGCGGTCGAGGGCGACGCCTTCGGTGACGATGCCTCGCCTGACCAGAAGGGCCAGGGACTGGTCCATGGTCTGCATGCCGTGCTGCCCTCCGGTTTGCATCAGCGAGTAGATCTGGTGCGTCTTGGCCCCGCGGATGAGGTTCTGAATGGCCGGGGTCCCCACCAGGACCTCCGCCGCCACGGCGCGCCCCTGGCCGTCTTCGGTCGGCACCAGCTGTTGGGTGACCACCCCCTGGAGCGACGCGGCCAGTTGGATCCGGATCTGCTCCTGCTGCGTCGGCGGGAAGACGTCGATGATGCGATCGATGGTGGAGGGGGCGTCGAGAGTGTGCAGCGTGGCGAACACGAGGTGACCGGTCTCGGCGGCGGTGAGGGCGGTGGAGATCGTGACCAGGTCCCTGAGCTCGCCGACGAGGATGACGTCAGGGTCCTGCCGCAGCACCCGCCGCAACGCCTCCGAGAACGAGTCCGTGTCCGAGCCGACCTCCCGCTGGCTCACCACCGACCGCTTGTGGTCGTGCAGGAATTCGATGGGGTCCTCGACGGTCACGATATGGAGCGGCTTGGTCCGGTTGATGATGTCCACCAACGAGGCCAAGGAGGTGGACTTCCCCGATCCGGTCGGTCCCGTCACCAGGACGAGCCCTCGACGCAGATCGGTGAACCTCCGGATCCCGTCCGGCAGCCCCAGTGTCCCGAACTCGGGGATCTCGTGAGGGATGGGCCGCAACGCCACGGTTATGGTCCCCCGCTGGAGCGCGAGGTTCACCCGGAAGCGGCCCACGCCGGCGATGGTGTGCGAGGTGTCGAGCTCGTGGTCCGCCTCGAACCGCTCCCGCTGTGCCTGGGGGAGGATCCCGAAGATCAGCTCGCGCAAGGCCGTGGGGTCGAGAACGGGCACGTCCTCCATCGGCCGGAGCGCCCCGTGCAGGCGCACCGCCGGCGGGAGACCAGCGGTGAGATGGAGGTCGGACGCCCCGATCTTGACCGCGTAGCGGAGCAGGTCGTTCACGTGAAGGGACAGCCCGATCTCCTCTGCCACGGGTGCCCGCGTGCCGTCTTCTCGGGGCGCGGCCGCCGATGCCGGCTCGATCGGCTTCGGCGGCGCCCCCGGATCGGCACCGTGCGCCCGCAGGATCTGCTCGATCACCATCGGATCGGCCAGCACCGGCAGCAGCTCATGGCCGACCAGCTCGCCGAGCGAGCGGACGTCGGCAAGCTCGGGAGGCTCTTCGAACGCCACCAGAAGGCGGTGGTCGACCATCCGGATCGGTACCGCCTTGTGGTCGCTGCCCAAGCCGGGTGGCAGCAACCTGATCGCCTCCGCCGTCGGGGGGTCGGCGAAGAGGTCCACCACCGGCAACCTCGCCAGTTGGGAGAGGGTGTTGACCACCACGGTGGCCGGGAGCGCCCCGCGGGCGATCAGGATCATGCTGAGGGGCGTGTCCGTCGCTCCCGCCTCGGCGAGATGGGGGGCGACGGTCTCCTCCTCTGCATACCCCGAGGCCACGAGGGCTCGGGCCAGGCGGCGGGAGAGGTCGGCACGGTTGGCCGTCGATTGCGGGCTCACACGACCACCCGCAAGACCTCTTCGAGCGTGGTCTGCCCGCTGACGGCCTTCAGCAGGCCGTCCTGACGGAGCGTGCGCATCCCCTGCTCACACGCCTTCCGCTCCATGTCCACGATGGACGCCTGCTGAATGATCATCCGGTCGATCTCCTCTGACATGTTCATCACCTCCGACAGGACCATCCGGCCCTGGTAACCGGTATGTCCACAGTTGCGGCAGCCGACGGCACGGTGCAGGGTCGACGTGTCCACCAGCTCGAGGTCGACCTCCGAATAGCCGGCGGCCAGGAACTCCTGCTCCGACGCGTCGTACGGCTCCTTGCAGTTGTGGCAGAGCACCCTGGCCAAGCGCTGGGTGAGCACGCTCCCGAGCGCCGACGTGACGAGGAAGGGCTCGATTCCCATCTCGGTCAGCCGAAGCGGGGTGGCGGCTGCCGTGTTCGTGTGCAGCGTCGTGAGGACCAGGTGGCCGCTGAGTGCCGCCTCCATGGCGATCATCGCGGTGTCCGCGTCGCGGATCTCGCCGATCAGCACGATATCGGGGTCCGAACGCAGGATCGACTTGAGCGCGTTGGAGAACATCAGCCCGGCCTTGGGATTGATCTGTACCTGCGTGATGCCGTCGATCTGGTACTCGACAGGATCCTCCACCGTCACCACCGACTTCTCCGGCGACTGCACCTCGGCCAGCGTGGCGTAGAGCGTCGTCGTCTTTCCCGCGCCGGTGGGTCCTGTCACCAGGATCACCCCGTACGGCTGGTGGTAGGCCTTCGAGTAGCGGACCAACGTGTCGGCGGTGAAGCCGAGCTCGGGAAGCGTCCGTAGGCTCGCCGACTTGTCGAGCAGCCGCATCACCACGGTCTCGCCGTAAATAGAGGGAAGGACTGCCAGGCGCAGGTCGATCTGGCGGTCACTGACCGAGAGCGAGACCCGCCCTTCCTGGGGGATGCGGTGTTCGGTGATGTCCATCTCGCCCAGCACCTTGAGCCTGCTGACCACCGCGCTGGCGATCGACGACGAAGCGGACGTGGCGTCGTGCATGACCCCGTCGATCCGGAACCGGATGCGCAGCCGCCTCGGCGTCGGTTCGATGTGGATGTCGGAGGCTCGCTCGTTCAGCGCCTGCAGGATGAGCAGGTTGACGTACCGAACGATGGGTGCATCCTCTACGACCGCCTGCAGGCTCTCGAGCTCGAACGCCGATCCCGCGCCGAATGCTCCCGCTTCGGCGTCTCCGGCGACCTCGGACACGTCGACGTCGGAGTCGTGGGCGTAACGAAGGAAATGGGCGATCTGCGACCGGGTGGCGACCACGGGAGTGAAGTTCCGGCCCATGATCGTGCGCAGGTCGTCCATGGCGAAGACGTCGGTGGGGTTGGCCATGGCCACCACCGGGACGCCATTGTCGACGCTGATGGGCAGCACCATGTGGTGACGGGCCGTCGCCTCGGGGATCAACGCCGCGGCGACGCGGTCGACGGCGACGTTGTTGAGATCGACGAACTCGAGTCCGACCTCTTGTGCCATGGCCCACACGAGGTCGTCCTCTTTGGCCAGACCCTGGTTGAAGAGGTAGCGGGCCAACGACTCCCCGGTCTGCTGATGCTCTCGCAGGGCGATCGCCATCTGCTCCGGCGTGACCCGGCCGGAGTCGACCAGCACCCGGGCGAGGAGCGGCCCCTCGAACTGCTGGTCGGAGGGGGGTCTGTCTCCGTCGACCAGTCCGTAGCCCTTCGGTGCCGGCGGTGCCGGCGGTGCCGCCGGTGCGAGAGGTGCCAGATCGGCCAGATCGGCAAGCTCGCCGGTCGCGGGGTCCACGGCCTGGGCGAGAGATCGTCCCGGCTCGATCATCACGACCTCGGGCTCTCCCCGGGTCGTCACGAACCCCACCGGGGGGACCGGCGGCGGCGCGGCCGCCGACGGCGACGCGGGCGTCGTCGGAGCCGGCATCCTCTCTTGCATCGGTTCTCCGAGGAGGTCCTCCCCGGCGGTGCGGCCCGTGCCCGCAACCGTCGCGGTCCCATCGTCGAGAAGCCCGGGCCCGTCGGCGGCGAGCGGGTCGGGGCCCGACGTGATCGGGTCCATCACCAGCGTGAGACCTTCTGGCGGCAGCACATCGGGCGGAGTCGTCGCCGGCAACTCGGTCATGACCTCGGCCCGCTGTGGCGGTGGCGTTTGTGACACCGGTGGCAGCAGTGGCACCTGGGGCGGTTGTGGTGGCGGCGGTGGCGGCGGCGGTGGCGGTGCCGGCGGCGGTGGCGGTGCCCCGACGGTCCCGTCTTGATGCGGCCCGGGGATTGACTGCCAACCGACCGCGAGGACCTCGCCGAGGGGGGCTTCGGGCGCGTCGGTGACGGCCGGGAAGATCCCGGCCGGGGTGCCCGCGGCGGTTGCAACGGAGGCGTCCTCCACGACCAGCGAGGAGAGATCGGGTGGCGCGTACAGGGCGCCGAGAGCCCGGGTGACCTGGTCGTCACGAGCCACCACGGCGACGAACTCGCGCCCGACGCTGGCCCGGAGCGCGTCCATGGCGAAGAGGTCCCCGGGGTCGCTCACGGCGATGACCGGCGTCCCGAGGCGGCGCCCGATGGGGACCACGTGGTGGCGGCGAGCGACGGCTTCGGGGAGGAGGTCCGCCGCGCCGGGGGCGAGCGCCGACTGGGTCAGGTCGACGAAGCGAAGCCCGTGCTCTTCCGCCAACCGGCGGGCACTGTCCTCGGCAACCTCAGTCTCGCTCATTCACCTCCCCCTTCCGTACCCCTGTTGAGGGCTGGGGTGCCATCCGGTGTCCCCCGGGTGATCCGACATGTCGATCCGGTCCGTTTCCCTGGCCCGTTCTCTGGCCCCGGCGTTGCGATCATGGCGAAGCCCGATGAGCATGCACCTGTCATCCGTAGCGAAAGGATACCCCTCAGAATCCGCAGGTGGTAATGGCCATTTTTGGAATAGTCACGCCGCTGATAGACGGTGAGAGGGGAGTTAGCACTTCGTTGCAAAATAGTTGATCCAAGGTTGCTATTGGGTGGTGGGCGGGTGGCCATCCGGTCGGGATCGGCCCGGGGCGAACCCCCTGGCCCGCGACTTCGGGGGCTACAGTCGCCGATCGATGCCCCCCACCACGGCGACGACCGTGCTCGTCGTCGTCAGCGCCCTCTTCGGCCTGATCATCGGTTCGTTCCTCAATGTGGTCGTCCACCGGGCGCCGCGGGGTATCTCGATCGTTCGACCAGGGTCGAGCTGTCCGCGTTGCGGGGCGCTGCTCGGTGGCCGGGAGAACGTCCCGGTGCTGAGCTGGCTGATGCTCCGGGGCAGGTGCCGTCACTGCGGGGAGCCGATCTCGCCCCGGTACCCGCTGGTGGAGCTGGTCACCGGCGCCGGGTTCGCGGTGATGGCCTGGGCGGTCGGCCCGGCCGCGGCGCTGCCGCCCCTGTTGGTGGTGGTGGCGGCGACGATCGCCGCCTCGGTGATCGACCACGACGGCCTCGTGGTCCCCCGGATGGTCCTCATCGTCGACCTCTGCGGGGCGATCGGCCTGATCGTCGTGTCGACCGTCGACCACGGAGCGGGCCGCCTCGCCTGGGGAGCGATCGGTGCCGGAGCCGCGGGACTGGCCGTGCTGCCCGGCCTGGTCGAGCACGAGGGCCCGGCCGGACCGGCGCGGTGGTCCGGCGTGGTCGGGTCCGTCGCCGTGCTCGGATGGTGCTCCGGCTGGCTCTGGCCTGCCGGCGGTCTCATCCTGGCCGCGTGGGCCGCGGTCACCACGCTGGTCGGGCCGATCCTGGCGAGGCGGCTGGCAGCACCGCGTCGGGGCGTCGACCCCGCGCACGGGCACCTGCCGGGCAGGGCACCCGGCCTCACGCAGGGCCGATGGCTCCTGGTGGCGTCCTTCGGCGCGTACTGGGTCCTGGTGGCCGGCGCGGCGGTCCACGGTCCGTAGCCGGTCCCGCGGCTTGCCCGAACGAACTGGCTCGCCTGGGGATAGGGGGTCGCCGCGAGACGGGCGAGGCGAGGCGGCGGGCCCCGCTATTCGGGAAGCGAAGCCCCCGTTGCCACCAGCCCGCGGCGCTCGAGGAGGACGCGCAGGTCATGGGGGTTGGAGGCGACGGACAGGGCTTCCTGCAGGGTGACCACTCCCTGCTGGAGCAGCTCGGCCAAGCTCTGGTCGAACGTCTGCATCCCGTAGTACTCGCCGTCGGCGACGATCTCCTCTATCTCGGAGGTGAGATCGGGGTCGGCGATGCACTGCCGGATCCGACCGTTGGCCACCATGACCTCCAGAGCCGGCACCCGCCCGGTCCCGTCGGACCGGCGGACCAGTCGCTGGGCGATCGTCCCGCGGAGCGCCCCGGCCAGGGAGACCCGGATCTGCGCCTGCTGGTACGGGGGGAAGAAGTCCACCATCCGGTGGATGGTCTCGGTGGCGTTGATCGTGTGGAGCGTCGTCAGCACCAGGTGGCCCGTCTCGGCCGCCGACAGCGCGGCGTAGGCCGTCTCAGGATCGCGGATCTCGCCCACCAGGATCACGTCGGGGTCCTGGCGGAGCACGACCCGCATTGCACTGGCGAACGTGTCCGTGTCGAACCCGACCTCGCGTTGTTCGATGGCGGCGATCTGGTCCCGGTGGAGGTACTCGATCGGGTCCTCGATGGTCACGATGTGGCAGGGACGGGTGCGGTTGATGTGGTCGATCATCGTTGCCAGTGTGGTGGTCTTCCCCGAGCCGGTCGGGCCGGTGACCATCACCAACCCCCGGGACTCGTCGGCCAGGTCGTAGATCACCCGGGGGAGCCGCAGCTCCTCGGCCGTTCCCGGGCTGGGTCGCACCCGGCGCATGACGATGGCCACCGTGCCCCGTTGGTAGAACGCGTTCGTCCGGAAGCGCCCGATCCCGGGCACCGAGTACGCGAAGTCCGCCTCGTGCTTCTGCTCGAAGATCTCGGCGGTCCGCGGGGGCATGATCCCCTCCACCACCAGCAGGATCTCTTCGGGTGTGAACGGCTGCTCGTTACTGAGCTGGCGCAACTCTCCGTCGATCCGCATCCGGGGGGTTGCGCCCGCTTTGAGGAGCAGGTCCGACCCTTCCCATTGGGCGAGAAGTGCCAACAGCCTGTCGAGGTCGCCCTGGTCCACCGTCCTACAGCTTACGCATGCCCCGGTCGCCTGACGCGAATCGCCGACGGGCCGTCAACCGTAGGTCGCGCTGCGCAGCTCCTCCACGGAGAGCTCCGCGGTCGAATCGCCTCCGCATTGCGGGCAACGCTCGACGTGCCGCCACGACCGGAGCAACCTCGTCCCCTCGGGATTGAGGAGGACGACGAACGACTCCGAAAGGGGATCGAGCTCCAAGCCGAAGTAGGGCCGCCAGGCAGTGGAGGCGTTCCTGGCGTCGAGATCGAGGCCCTTCAGGATGCGCCGGAAGCGCATGGGCCCGGTATCGAACAGCCAGGTGCTGTGGCAGGACTCGAGCACGAGCAACCCGTCACTGGGGATGGCATCCACATCATTGATCATGCCCCAATCCATGCCCTCACCGGACATCGGAACCACCGCGGAATTGCGGCGGTTCGATGACAAGACGCGTCGTGCCAGGTAGGTGGCTATTTCGTGCCGGTGCTACTACCGGTGCGCTCGGCTCAGAGCGGGCTGCTCCCGTGCTTCCGGCCGATCAGGGCCTCGCGCTTGGTGGCCAGAGCTGCGAGCGCCGCGGTCAGCGCCCGGCGGGTCTCGGCAGGATCGATCACCCCGTCGACGAACCCCCGCTCGGAGGCCGGCCACGGGGTCAGGAACCGTTCCCGGTAGTCGTCCTCCCTCGCCTTGCGGTCCTCGGGGGCGACCCGGCGGTGGAGGATCTGCACCGCTCCCTGGGCCCCCATGACGGCCACCTCGGCCCCCGGCCACGCCAGGCAGATGTCGTTGCCGATCCCCTTGGAGTCCATGACGATGTAGGCGCCCCCGAAGGCCTTTCGCAGGATGACGCAGATGCGGGGGACGGTGGCCTCGGCATAGGCGAACGCCAGCTCCGCACCGTGGCGGATCATGCCCCGCCACTCGAGGTCCTTGCCCGGGAGGAACCCCGGCGTGTCGACCAGGGTGAGGATCGGGAGGTTGAAGGCGTCGCAAAGGCGGACGAAACGGGCACCCTTCTGGGAGGCCGAGATGTCGAGGGTTCCGGCCAACGCCTGAGGTTGGTTGGCCACCACCCCGACCGGGCGGCCGCCCATCCGGCCGAAGGCGGTCACCAGCTGGGGTGCCCACCGTGGCCAGAGCTCGGTGAGGACGTCGTCGTCGAGCACGGCATGGGCGACGACGCGCACGTCGTAGGAGGCATTGTCGCGGTCGGGCACCAGCGTCCGGAGCTCGGGAACCTCCCGGTCGGTCGGGTCCCCCGTCGGCTCGAACGGCGCCTCCTCGTCGGCGTGGTCGGGGAGATAGCCGAGCAGCTCCGCCACCGCGTCGTCGAGATCCTCGGCCTCCATCGCGCAGAGGCCGCTCGCCGTCGCGTGCACGGCCACTCCACCGAGCTGCTCGATCCCCACCCTGACCCCGGTGAACGCCTCCACCATCGCCGGACCGGACACGAAGGCGACCGCAGACGAGCCCATCACGACCAGATCGCAGAGCCCCAGCAGCAGGGCCGTGCCCGAGACCACGGGTCCGGTGACGAGGCCGAGGACCGGCACGTGCCCCGAGCAGGAGGCCACGGCCGCGGCCGCACCGCCCCAACCGTGCAACGCGTCCACCCCCTCCGAGATGTCGGCGCCGCTCGACGCCAGCTGGAGCACGAGAGGCAGGCGGAGATGCAACGCCAGCCGGGCGGCGACGGCCAGGCTCTCGCCGTCGCGTCGGGCCAGGGCGCCCCGCCGCGTGCTTCCGTCGACACGGGCGACCACGGCCGACCGCCCCCCGTAGTCGTACAGCCCCACCCCGACAGTGCCCTTCACGCCGGATCGCAGGACCAGGCTGGTCGGCGAAGCCGGGGGCACGGGCCCCGATCCTAGGGTCCGTGCCCCGTGACCGCTTCCCGTCACCCGGTGCGATCCCCCGAGGGCCGCGACGCCGACCCGGCACCGTGCACCGAGCTCGGAGCTCGGAGCTCGGAGCTCGGAGCTCGGAGCTCGGAGGAGAGATTTTTCTCTATTCGGATATGTGTGCAGTAGGGTTTCTCGTAGTCAGTGAGGACTTGAGCGGTGGATTGAAGTAAATGGCGGGCTCACCGAGTGGTCCCAGCACCCCGGCAGGTGGATGGCGGACATCCACCCCCGCCGAGTGGACCCGAACCGGCGGAAGGCGGGGGAAGAGCGGATGGCACAGCGGATCGTCGGGCTCGACATCGGCACCAGCGCGGCCCGCGCGGTCGAGCTGTCCGTGGCCGAGGGACAGAGGCCGGTTCTCGAGGCGTTCGGCCAGGTCGGGTTGCCCCATGGTGCGGTAATCGACGGCGAGGTGCGCGACCGGGCCGGCGTCGCCCAGGCGCTCCACCGCCTCTGGCAGGAGGGCGGGTTCAAGGAGAAGCGGGTCCACATCGGCATCGCCGGGCTGCGGGCCATCACCCGTGAGCTCGACATGCCGACGCTGCCGCCCGAGGAGCTCGACGACGCGGTCCGGTTCCGCGCCGACGAGGTCCTCCCCTTTCCCTTGGAGCGCACGGTCATCTCCTCCAAGGTGATCGCCCGGTACACCGATGCCGAGGGCGATCCGACCCTGCGGGTGCTCGTGGCCGCCGCCCATCTCGACCTCATCGACTCGGTCGTGGCAGCGGCGGTCGAAGCCGGGCTCGAGCCCGTCGGCATCGACCTGAACACCGCTGCCCTCGTACGAGCCCTGTCGGACCCGAGCTACCGAGGCGGTCCCGAGGCCATCGTCTCGGTCGGCGCCGGCCTCACGCTGGTGGTGGTCCACGAAGGCGGCATCCTCCAGTTCGTCCGGACCATCGACCTCGGAGGTGCGTCGACCACCAGGTCCATCGCCGGCGCGCTGGACCTGCCCGAGACGGACGCCGAGGCGGTGAAGCGCCGGCTGAGCTCCGGGGACGAGCAGGACATCGGAGCGAGGGAGGCCAACGCCCAGGCCGTCGCCGGCCTGGTCGGCGAGATCCAGAGCTCGGTCCGTTTCTTCTCGTCCCAGCCCGGGCGGAGCCCGGTCTCGCGGCTGCTGGTGACCGGGGGCGGCGCCCAGACGGCCGGGTTCGTGAGCGAGCTCCAGAAGGCCTCCGACGTGCCGGTCGTCCCCGCCTCCCCTCTCTCGATGACCGACACGAGCCGCCTGCCGATCACCCCCGAGCAGGCGGCCGCCATCGATCCGACCCTGGCGGTGCCGATCGGGTTGGCCATTCCCGACCCCTCCGGCCGGCCCTTCAACCTGCTGCCGGCAGAGGTCCGCCAGCAGGCGGCCGAGCGCAAGGTCCGGCGGGGCTTGCTCGTCGGTGCGGGCGCGATCCTCGTCCTGGTGATCGGCCTCTCGGCCTGGCGCGTGCTCGCGGTCAACGACGCGAAGAACCAGGTGAAGGTCCTTTCGGCGAGCATCGCCGAGATCAAGACGGTGCAGATCCCCAAGTACGACAAGGCGGTGGCGCTGAAGAATTCCGTCGCGGCCCTGCAGAAGCAGCCGATCCCGGCGCTGGCCGGTGAGGTCGACTGGCTGGTCGTGCTGAACCAGCTCGGTCAGTACCAGCCGCCCAACGCGGTCCTCTCCGCCCTCTCCCTTCAGGCCACGCCGGCTACGACCTCGCCGGCTCCCACGACGGGGAGCTCCACCACGCCGCCGCCGGCGTCGGTCGCGGTCGGCACGATCAGCACGACGATCACGGTCCCCGACCTCCCGTCGGTCACGGCGTGGGGCCAGTCGATGAGCGGCGCCCCGGTGCTGTCCAACGTCATCCCGACCGGAACCCTGGCACCGCTCCTGTCGGGCGTGACGTTCACGGCGTCGATGGGCATCAACGGCAACGCCCACTCCCAACGGCTGAGCCAATTCGAGGAGGCGCTGCCATGAGCGAGACCTCGTCGAGCACTGCGGCCGTCGTGAAGAGCCGGCCCGTCCTCATCGCGCTGGGCGTCGGCCTGGTCGTGCTCCTGATCTGGCTGCTGGCCTTCTTCCTCCCGCAGGGCAAGGACCTGTCGAAGTACCACGCGCAACAGCAACAGCTCCAGACACAGCAGTCCCAGCTCGAGGTGCAGCTCGCGCAGCTGCGGGCCACCTCGAAGGCGACCCCGAGGCTGCTGGCCCTTCAGGCCCAGTACACCAACCTCGTCCCGCCCACGGCGGACATCTACAACTACATCAACCTGATGTCGAGCACGGCAGCCGCGAGCGGCATGCATCTGGTGAGCATCACCCCGTCTAGCACCGGCACGCCGGTGCCCGGAACGAGCCTGCAGGCGATCCCGGTGTCCCTCGTCACCACGGGCAGCTACGACAGCACGCTCGGGTTCATAAAGGCGGTGTACGCGCTGCCGCGCCTCACCGTCGTCAACTCGATGTCGCTCACGGGCGGCGGGCCGGGCACGAACCGCTCCACCTCGCTGAACGAGAGCTTCTCGCTCACCATCTACACGACGTTCAAGCCGGCGACCCCGTGAGAGAGGCAGGGCACTGAGATGACCTTGGGCACGAGCGCCACCCCATTGCCGAACCGAGACGCCGAGGCCCCGAACGGCATCTCCTTCCCGCTGCGATCGTCGATCCGCCGCCGGTCGCTCGTCGCGATGTGCGGCGTCCTGATGGCCGGCGGGATCGCGGCGGGTTGCGGCGGCGGCTCCGGTGTTGCTTCGGCTCCGTCGTCCACGGCTCACGAGACGGCCACTCAGGGCACTGCGGCGGCCACCGCACCGACCACGACGACGACGTCGTTGCCCGCCCAGTGCGGAGCCCCGCGGGACCCGCTCGACCCGACCAACACCCCGGCGCCGAGCCCGCCTGCCTGCTGAAGCCCGCCCGCGGGCGCGACGTCGAGGCGGTAACCTGCGGCCTTCGGACCGAGGGGGAGACCGTTGTACGACGTCATGCAGGGTGTACAGGTGGTCGAGGTGGCGGAGCACACCTTCGTCCCCGCAGCGTCGATGATCCTGGCCGACTGGGGCGCCGACGTCATCAAGATCGAGCGGGCGGACGGCGGTGACGCGGCCCGTTCCATGCGGGTCATCCAACGCCCGGGGCTGCGAGCCAACCCGTTCTTCGAGGCGGCGAACCGAGGAAAGCGCAGCGTCGGGCTCGACCTCACCCAGCCCGAGGGGCGCGAGCAGCTCTACAAGCTCGTCTCGGGCGCCGACGTCTTCATCACCAACATGCGCGACGACGCCCGCGTGAAGCTCGGCATCGAGCCGGCCGACCTCATGGAGCGCAATCCGCGGCTCGTGTACGCCAGTGGCACGGGCTACGGGACACGCGGTCCGATGGCCCGGGCTCGTGGGTTCGACTACCCGTCGTCGTGGTGCCGGTCCGGCTCCGCGTACGTGCAGACCCCGGCCGATGGCGGGCCGCCGCCATCGCAGCCCGGATCGGTCGGCGACCTCACCGGAGGGGCGACCCTTGCCGGGGCGATCTCCGCAGCGCTGTACCGGCGGGAGCGGACCGGCCGGGGCGCCGTGATCGACCACGCGCTGTACCTCATGGGCGCCTACATCATGAGCCAGGCTCTCATCAGTGCGAGCCTCGGATGGAGCCCGTCGGGTCGGCCCGCCCCCCGGACGGAAGCACCCGACCCGGCCAACAACATCTATCGCACCAAGGACGGGCGATGGCTCGTCCTCTGCCTTCTGTACGACCAGTGGTGGCCCGACCTGGCGCGCAAGGTCCACCACGAGGAATGGCTCACCGACCCCCGCTACGCCGATCCGGCGGCACGCGCCGCGAACAACGTCGCGCTGATCGCGGAACTCGACGCCATCTTCGCGACCCGGACGCTGTCGGAGTGGGAGGACGAGCTTGCCACCATGGAGGGCGTGTGGTCGCCGGTGAAGAGCCCCGACGAGGTCATCGGGGACGTGCAGGCGCTCGAGAACGGCTTCGTCACCCCGGTGACGCTCGGCGACGGCGGCTCCTACCTGACCGGAGCGTCCCCGGCGCAGTTCGACGGGCGACCCGTCGGGGCCCTGCGGGCGGCTCCCGCCCTCGGGCGGGACACCGACGACGTGATGCGCGAGCTCGGGTTGACCGAGGAGCAGATCGCCGGGATGCGCGCCCGGGGTGTCATCAGGTAGCGGTGGCCCGACAGGTCAGGTGACCGGTGCTCCCTCGTTCGAGAGCATCCGAACCGGTCCCCGTCCCGAAGAGGTCGACCTCGCGATCGACCTCTTCCCCGGCGCGAACCACGGCATCTCGCGCCCCTCGGCCGGTCGGGCGTCCGGGGCGGCTCGAGGCCATCGCCACGCCGAGGAGCGCGACGACGACGAGCCACCAGACCCACGGTCCCGCGTGATGGTAGCTGTAGACGGTCACCGCGGTGGCCGCCACCGTCGTGAGCACGAACCGCCACCGGGCCGTCCCGGCCGCCACGAGGAGCGCGACGGCGAGCGGGGGCCAGAGGTAGTACGGGTTCATCACCGACTCGAAGACGCACCGGAGCGCGAGGGCCAGTGCCGCGCACCACACCACGGCTTGCGCCGAGGGACGGCTGCGGTAGACCCATACGCCGATCGCCAACGACAGGGCCATGGCGATGAGCCGCCCCGGGCCCGCGGCCACGACCTCCCCCACCCGGGAGGTCACCAGCGACGTGGTGAAGTGGGTCCGACCGCCCGAGGTCACCGCGGCGAAGTGACGACTCACCCCGAGGTGTGCGGGCGACAGCACCGGCGCGAGCGCGACCCAGGGGGTGGCGTGGTCGATCGCCGGGTAGTTGGGCTGCTCCAACAGAGCCCGCGACGTGTGCTGCCACTGCTGGAGCAACGGGACCAGCACAAGGGTGACGCCCGGGATGACCGACTTCAGCGCAAGACCGGTCCACCGGCGCACCGGCGCCAGCGCGAAGACGATCGGGAGCATCAGCACCACCAGTGGCTGGGTGGCCAACGCGGCACCCCACAGCCAGCCGGACACCCCCCACTTGCCGCGCAGGGCGGCGAGGAGGCCGTAAAGGGCGAACGTCATGGCCAGGGCGTCCTCGGGATGCCCCCAGAGTGCGACCACCGGCCAGACGAGAACCGCCTCCACCACGCAGAGGACGAGCCGCCGGAT
>DATKRB010000073.1:0-84054 GCA_035532415.1 Acidimicrobiales bacterium
CCAGGGAGGGTGACGTTGGCTCGAACGTCACCCTGGGATGGTTTCCCCGCGGCTCCACTCGAATCGTGCCAGCAACTCGTAGAGCCCGACCGGTTCCGCGCCGTCCACTTGGCCGAAGAACGCCTCCGCCAATCGGCGCACCTCACCGCCCCGGGACTCGGCCAGGGTCCGAAGTCCCCGGCACCCGGCCACTACTGAGATCCGGACCGGGCCCTCCCGCACCGCCACCACGAAGGGGACCTTCGGCCCTGACGGACCGGGCTGGAGGACGTTCTACTGGTCACAGAGGAGGTCTCGATCTGATGGGCTACGGCTGGAACGGTGGCGGGTGGGGTTGGGGTGCCTGGGTCTTCATGGCGGTGATGATGGTGCTCTTTTGGGGTGCGATCATCACCGGCGCGATCATGATCGTGCGCTACAGCCGAGACCGGCACGGCCCTCAGCCGCCGATCGCCAGGGACGACCACGACCCGGCCATGCGGGTCCTCGACGAACGCTTCGCCCGGGGCGAGATCGATGCTGACGAGTACACGAGACGCCGTGACCTGCTGCGCACCCGATGAGAACCACCTCGCGCGATCCCCGGTTCCTCGTCGCGGTAGCGGTCGCCGTGCTCGTGCTCGCCGGCGCCTCCACCGTCGCCTTCGCCGCGGCCAGCGGGAAGTTCGCCAACCGCTGGACTGCTCCCAGCGGACAGTGCACCGCTCCGAGTCTTCCCGGCACGGTCGTCGACGTGACCCTCACCAACATGGGGGGAGCGATGATGCGCGGCTGGCAGGGAGGGGGGACGATGAGGATCCTGATCGACCGCCAGACCGTCCCTGCCGGCACGGTCTCCCTGCGCGTGGCCAACACGGGCAGCCTGGTGCACGAGCTGGTCGTCCTGCCCCTGCCAAAGGGCCAGCAGGTGGGCGAGCGGGCAGTCGGCAACGACGAGCGGGTTGGCGAGACCCGGTCCCTTGGCGAGGCGTCACGGTCCTGCGGTCCGGGCGCCGGCGACGGCATCGACCCCGGCAGCATCGGCTGGGTCACCCTGAACCTGGCACCGGGCACCTACGAACTGGTCTGTAACCTCCCCGGGCATTACGCCGCCGGCATGTACACCCAACTGACCGCCTCATAGGCCTCCCAGCGCATCCGAGGCGGCGTGGAGGAGGCGGATCCTTGCGGCCATCGTGCGATCCCGGCAGATCCGATCGACGGCCCGGTTGTTGCGAGCTCGAACCATCTGTGCGCTCCATGTGCTCGAACACGGAGCGTCGGAGTGCACCCGAATGGCAACCGGTCTGCCACCACGAGCGACCCGGAGCCCACGATGATCGGTGTGGCCTGCCACCCGTCAGCGCCCCGATGACGGGAGTACCGAGCAGGCAGGAGATTGCGTTGGAGCAGCTACGGGTCGGGTCCCGCTCCACACGGGCGACTGGTCCAGTGAGGACAAGAGCGTGAGCAGTGGCATTCAGAGCGGGAGCCGGATCGGCTTCGAGTTCATGGGGCTGTCGGCGAACGAGCGGTCCGCTCTCGAGACGCTCCATCCCACGCAGGCGGTCCGGTAGCGCGTCGTGGGGCGACGAAAGCGGACCGCGGGTCCACCACGCAGTTGCGAGGGGTACCGCGCCGCCCTGACCCATCGTTACCCCGCGCTCCCATGACCACCCGAGACCTCCATGCGGCCCTGCACGAGGCACGCTCGGGCGGGGAGTGGGGGGTCGCTCAGCTGTACCGGGCGCTCAACCCCCCACTCCTGCGCTACCTGGGCCACCACGCCCCCCGGGTCGCCGAGGACTTGGCCTCGGAGGTCTGGCTCGCGGCCGCACAGGTGCTCCCCCGGTTCGAGGGCGACGGCGACGACTTCCGCTCGTGGCTGTTCACGGTGGCCAGACGGCGGGTGGCCGACCACTACCGGCGAAACGGCCGACGCCCCGATCTGGTCACGCTCGATTCGGTGGCCGATCCCGCCGGCGGGTCCGATCC
This sequence comes from Acidimicrobiales bacterium, assembly GCA_035532415.1. Lineage (GTDB taxonomy): Bacteria > Actinomycetota > Acidimicrobiia > Acidimicrobiales > RAAP-2 > DATKRB01. The sequence continues at coordinate 1,975 of DATKRB010000073.1, forward strand.
GGCCACAGAGGCGACCGCTGCCGTGTCGGCGGGCCAGGCGATCGAGCTACTCGCCCGATCGCTGACCAAGGACCAGGCCGAGGTGGTGCTCCTGCGGGTGGTGGCAGACCTGAGCGTCGAGCAGGTGGCCGGGATCATGGGCCGGTCGGCGGGCTCGGTCCGGGCGCTGCAGCACCGGGCGCTGCAGCGCCTGGCCAGGATCTCGCCCGAGGTCGTAACGAAGTGACCCCCGCCGACGATGGTACGGGTGAGATGCGTACGTTCCCGTTCGGGGACAGCACGGCAGATGCGCTCTTGGACGGGATGGTCGCCCCCGACGACGCCCCCCCCGGCCTGGAGCGTGTGGCCGCGCTGGTCCACGCGGCCAGGAGCCCGGCGACAATCCGGGAGCTGGCGGACGAAGCCAGGGTGGTTGCTGCCGTGGCTGCGAGCGTTCGGGGGCGCGCCAACATGCCCGAGGGCGGAAGGAGAAGGCGGCGGATGTTCGGACAACTGGTCTCGGCAAAGGTGATCGCCGCGGCGGCGGTGGCTCTCGGTGGAAGTGCGGCGGCCGCGGCCGCGGGCTCGCTCCCCTCTCCGGTCCAGTCGGCGGTCTCGACCGGCCTTTCCCACGTCGGGATCTCCGTTCCCAACCCCGACAGCCACCCAGGGACCGGCGACTCGACCGCGCCGGGAACGACCGGCTCGTCGGGCACCACGACGGGCCCGTCGGGCACCCCCGGGCCGGCCATCACCACGGCCAACGAGTACGGGCTCTGCACCGCCTACGCGGCGTCCCAAGCCGGCACGAGCACCAACAGCCACTCCGTGGGTGCGACGGATGGCTCCCGGGCCTTCGCTGCCCTGAGGGCAGCCGCCACAGCCAAGGGCGAGACCGTCTCGCAGTTCTGCACCGGCGTAACCCCTTCGGGGACGTCGGGCTCGTCGGGGGTCCCCGCGAGCAGCACCAACGCGGGAGATTTGCCCGTCACCATCCCGGGAGGGAACACCCCGGGCCGCGCCCCGTCGATCAACCCGGCAGGGAAGGCTCCGGGCTCTGGGAATGTTCAGGCACCGGACAGCACACCCTCGACCAGCTCGACCGGGAGCACGCCGGTCGGTTCAGCGGTCACGACGCCGGCGGGGAATACTCCGGGCTCTCCTCCGGCAAGCGTTCGGGGTTCGTCGTCGTCCCACGGCGCCCACTGACATTCGGCGCCGACGTGGGAGCCCGCCGGGAGTCGGGGGCGCTGCTGGGCCCCGGGGACTGGCACCAGCGGTAGCACTGTCCCCGTCACCTCCGGTCTGCGGAGGCGGTAGACATGGGAGATGAGCACCTTTCCGGCAATCGTCGCCACGGGGCCCGGCCCCGCCACACTGCAGCAGTTGACCGACGCCGACCTACCGGACGGCGACGTCACCGTCTCCGTCTCGCATTCGTCCCTGAATTACAAGGACGGGCTGGCGGTGACCGGCCGGGGAAAGATCGCCCGGACCTTTCCGATGGTGTGCGGCATCGATCTCGCCGGAACGGTGGAGGCATCCGAATCACCGCGCTATCAGGTTGGTGATGAGGTGGTGCTCACCGGGTGGGGGTTGTCCGAGACCCACCCGGGTGGCTTCACCCGGCGCCAGCGGGTGCGCTCGGAGTGGCTCATCGCCCGCCCCGCGTCGTTGTCTCTCCAACAGACCATGGCCATCGGGACCGCAGGCCTGACCGCCATGCTGTGCGTGCTCGCCCTCGAGCACAACGGTCTCGACAACGAGGTCGACGGTGAGGTCCTCGTGACCGGGGCGGGCGGTGGCGTCGGCAGCGTGGCCGTCGCCCTGCTGTCGGGGCTCGGTTACCGGGTCGCCGCGTCGACCGGACGGCCCGAGGTCCACGACTACCTCCGGTCCCTGGGGGCCGGCTCCATCGTCGATCGCCAGGACCTGGCCACTGCGGGACGCCCCCTCGACAAGGAACGGTGGGCGTCGGCGATCGACAGCGTCGGGAGCCAGACACTCGCCACGGTGCTCGCCCAGACCCGGTATCGGGGGGCGGTGGCGGCGTGCGGCCTGGCGGGTGGTAACGACCTCCCCACCACGGTCCTGCCCTTCATCCTGCGCAACGTGAGCCTGCTCGGGGTCGACTCCGTCTCGTGTCCGATGGCGAAGCGCGAGGAAGCCTGGGACCGGCTCGGACGCGACCTCCCACTTTCGGTGCTCGACGCCATCACGACCGTCGAGCCGCTGGCCCGAGTACCAGAGCTCGCCGAGGAGATCCTCGCCGGGAGGACGCGGGGCCGGGTGGTCATCGACACCGCGACGTGACCAGGGCGGGACCGGCGGCCCCTGTGAGCAGGGACCGCATTCCCGCCCGACGAGGCCGGCGGGAATGCCGCGCCGCGCCGCGCTGTTATGGAGGTCGGCTCGCATAGAGGAGAGCTCCGCAGGAGAGCAGGAAAGGAGACCTCGTGCCGGCAGTCACCGTTGACGACAATCTCGCCCTTCCCGTGATCTCGGCGCCCGATCCGGCTTCCTCGGTGGCGCGCCCGGTCCGCCGGGTGGTCGACGCCCCGCACGGCCTCGAAGGTGAGGGATTCCCGGTCCGGCGCGCCTTCGCCGGTGTCCCCATGTCCGAGCTCGACCCGTTCGTCCACATGGACCAGATGGGCGAGGTGGAGTACGGCCCGGGTGAGCCCAAGGGCACGTCCTGGCATCCACACCGCGGTTTCGAGACGGTCACCTACATGATCGACGGGACGTTCGAGCACCACGACTCGGTCGGGGGCGGTGGCCTGATCACCAACGGCGCCACCCAGTGGATGACCGCGGGATCCGGGATCCTGCACATCGAACGTCCGCCGGACTCGCTGGTGGCGAGCGGCGGGCTCTTCCACGGGATCCAACTCTGGGTGAACCTGCCGGCGGCCGACAAGTGGATCCCGCCCGGCTACCAGGACATCGGGCCCGGCGCGGTGACGTTGCTGACCTCGCCCGACGGAGGTGCCCTGGTCCGGGTCATCTCCGGAACGGTGGCCGGACATCACGGTCCGGGTTCGACCCACACCCCGATCTCGCTCGTCCACGTGACCCTCAGCCCGGGGGCCCGGCTCGAGCTGCCCTGGCCGGTGGAGCACAACGCGCTCGTGTACGCCCTGTCGGGCAGCGGTGCGGCCGGCACGGAGGAGCGGCCGATCCGGACCGGGCAGCTGGCCGTGCTCGGCGCCGGCGACACCATCACCCTCCGGGCGAACGCCACCCAGGAGAGCCGGCACTCCGGGCTCGACGTCCTGCTGCTCGGTGGCCGGCCGATCGGCGAGCCCGTCGCCGCCTACGGTCCCTTCGTCATGAACAGCGACGACGAGATCCGACAGGCCTTCGACGACTTCAGGGCCGGCAGGTTGGGGAACGTTCCGGGGCCGAGCGCCACCCGCTGATCGCACCCGAGGACCGCGCCGGCGCGGTCGCTCCACCCGGACAGGCCGGGAGGCTGCAGCGTCCGAGCCTGAAATCCTCGGCCCGGGCCCGATGCCAGTAGGCCGCGTGATGCCCGTTCAGCTCGGGCCGGACCACCCGGCCGACCACCACGACCACCACGGCCAGCGCGCCGGAGGCCCGCAGCGCAGCGGCGGCGCTCTGGGCACGTGCCCCGGTCGTGAGGGTGTCCTCAACCAGCAGCACCCTCTTGCCGTCCACGACCGGACGACGCGGGGCGGGGACCGCGAAGCCGTCGACCGACGGACGCAGATGTCCGAGGGGACCGTTGGCGCGGACCAGCAGCCCACGGGCCCACGCCGGCCCGCCCACTGCGTGAAGCGGAGCGTCGCCGGGTCGGCTCGACGGGGGAACGGCGACGGTCACGTCGAGCGGACCTTCGCCCACCCCCTCGAGGCATGGCCGGTGCAGTGCGAGGAACCGGCCCAGCAAGGTGGACAGCTGCAGGGCGTAGTGCCGGCGCGCGTCGGAGATCGGCGCGTCCTTGTAGCCCCGGAGCACGGTGTGGAGGGGGCCGGGGATCCGGTAGGTGCTGATCGGGATCACCGGAGCGAGGGGTGCGGCCAACGCCGCCGCCACCGCGGCGCAGCAGAAGCACAAGGGGGAGCCCGGGCCCGCCGGACCCCGGCAGACCGAGCACACGCCCGGGCCGGGCGGCAGCACGGCGGTGCAGGGCACGCGTGACCTCGGTCGGGCCGCGATCGCGCCGGTCTCCGGTGCTTCGACGCTCACCGGGCGTGGGGCGCTCTTCATGTGGCAGAACGGTCCGGGACACCCGGTCGGAGGTCCCGCCCCGCTGGCCTGACCGGCAATTCCGGCGGCCGGTATGCTGGGGCGGCCCGACACCGACCGAATTCGGGGTCGGGAGGAAGGACGGGTCATGACAACCGCTGTGATCGTGGACGCGGTCCGCACCGCCGGGGGCAAGCGCAACGGCAAGCTTCGCAACTGGCACGCGGCCGATCTCGCCTCCGAGCCGCTCCGGGCCCTGCAGGAGCGCAACCACCTGGACCCGGCCATCGTCGACGACGTCATCACCGGGTGCGTGATGCAGGTCGGAGAGCAGTCGACCAACATCGGGCGCAACGCCGTCCTGGCCGCCGGATGGCCCGAGTCGGTACCGGCCACCACCATCGACCGCCAGTGCGGGTCCTCCCAACAGGCCGTCCACTTCGCCGCCCAGGGCGTCATGGCCGGCGCCTACGACGTCGTCGTGGCCCTCGGGGTGGAGGGTATGACCCGCACGCCGATGGGCTCCTCGGTGGTGAAGGGTCTCGGCTTCCCCTACGGCCCCCGGGTCGGGAGGCGCTACGAGGAGCGGGGGGGGCTGGTGAACCAGGGGATCTCCGCTGAGCTCATCGCCGAGCATTGGGACATCTCACGCGAGGCCATGGACGAGTTCTCCGTCCGGAGCCATCAGCGCGCCGCCGCCGCCCGGGCCGAGGGTCGGTTCGACCACGAGATCGTGGCCGTCCCGGTGCGTGACGACGACGGCAACGACACCGACGAGCTGTTCGACACGGACGAGGGCATCCGCCCCGATACCTCGTTGGAGGCGCTGAGCAAGCTGAAGCCGGCCTTCAGGCCGGAGGGCGGGAGGGTCACCGCGGGCAACTCCTCCCAGATCACCGACGGGGCGGCGGCCCTGCTGATCATGAGCGAGGAGCGGGCGAACGGCCTCGGCCTCACCCCCCGGGCCCGGTTCCACACGTTCGCCCTGGCCGGCGTCGACCCGGTCATGATGCTCACGGGCCCCATCCCCGCTACGTCCACCGTGCTCGAGCGGGCCAAGCTGTCCCTCGACCAGATCGACCTGGTGGAGATCAACGAGGCCTTCGCCCCGGTGGTGCTCGCCTGGGCCAAGGAGCACCACCCCGACATGACCAGAGTGAACGTCAACGGGGGAGCAATCGCCCTCGGCCACCCGCTGGGGGCTTCGGGGGCGAAGCTGATGACCACCCTCCTGAACGAGCTGGAGCGGACCGGGGGCCGCTACGGGCTGCAGACGATGTGTGAGGGTGGTGGCTTGGCCAACGCCACCATCATCGAGCGCCTGGGCTGATCCGCCGTCAGCCGGTCAGTGGTACCGGGTGGCCATCAGGAAACCACCGAAGATCAGGGCCAACCCCGCCACCAGGTACCAAACCGACACGGCACCGGGGAGCACCGACAGGTAGTTGAGCAGGATGGTCAGGACACCGAGCAGCGGGAGCGCCAGGACCATCGCCCCGAACCAGCGGGGGCTCTTGCGCGCGTTGCGGGGAACCGGCGGCGTGTACCGGCCGCTCTCCTCGGGGGAGTGGTAGCGGCCGACGCGGTCGCCGCTACGCGTCGGGCCACCCTTCACGGTGGTCCGGCCTCCGGCCGACCTCCCTTTTCGCTGAGCCCTCCCGGGTCCGGTGTTCGGACGCGCCACGGGAGATGACCTTAGCCATCGCGGCGGGGCCAACCTCGGCAAAGACCCGCGGCGGGGCCATGCCCGACCGGGCCGCTCCTGACGAGCGTCGCCGGCACGCCCGGTACGATCTCGTGATGGCAGTCCGCGTCCTGCTGATCGACAACTACGACTCCTTCGTCTACAACCTGACCCAGGAGCTGGGCGAGCTGGGTGCCGACCCGGTCGTGTTCCGTAACGACGCCATCGACCTCGCGCGCATCCGGCGCGAGCGCCCCGATGCCGTGCTCATCTCCCCCGGTCCGGGGCGGCCCGAGGACGCAGGCATCAGCATGGAGGTGGTGGGCTCGCTCGGGGGTGAGATCCCGCTCCTCGGGGTGTGCCTGGGCCACCAGTGCATCGGGCAGGTGTTCGGGGGCTCGGTCGTGCAGGCACCGCGGCTCATGCACGGCAAGACCTCCCCGGTCGAGCACGACGGGACGGGTATCTTCGCCGGGCTGCCCAACCCGATGGTCGCCACCCGGTACCACTCGCTGGTCGTGGCCCCCGAGACGGTGCCCCCCGTGCTGGTCGTGACCGCGACCAGCAGTGACGGTGTGGTGATGGGCCTGCGCCACCGCACCATGGCGATCGAAGGTGTTCAGTTCCACCCCGAGTCGATCCTGACCCCGTCGGGGCCGGCCCTGTTGGCCAACTTCCTCGCCCAGGTGGAACAGGGCGCCTGAAGATCGGCGGGGGCGGGGGGCGACCGTCCCCCGCAGCGGACTCGGTGAACCCTATGGAACGGTCACCGGAGACGGGGCGGAGGCCGGCCCGGTCCCGGCACTGTTGGTCGCAGTCACCGTCACGGTGTAAGTACCCGACGCGACACTCGGGACCTGGCAGGTCAACGCCCCGGTCGTGCTGCACGACCCTCCGGCGCTGATCGTCGCCGTGTAACCGGTGATGGGCGCGCCGCCGGTGCTGGCCGGTGGCGACCAGGTGACGGTGACCGTGTGCCCGGACGCCGTTCCGCTCGTGCTCGTCGGTGCCCCCGGCGCCGTGACCGCCGTGTTGCACACGGTGACGTTGACGTCGGAGCCCACGGGGATGTTGGGTGCCCCGGACCCCGGGTTCTGGCTGACCACCGTCCCGCTCAGGCTCGGCTGGCAGCTCGTCGTGGTCGTGACGACCGGATTGAGCTGGGCTCCCGAGATGGCGTTGGTGGCCTGCGCCTGGGTCTGGCCGACCACACCGGGGACGGACGCGCACGCCCCGGAGGAGACGACCAGGTTGACGGTCGTCCCCGGGGGCTGCTGGGTCCCGACGGCCGGGCTGGTGGAGATCACCTGGCCACTCGGGACGCTGTTGGTCGAGCACGCCGTGGAGCTGGCACCGACGGTCAGGGTCGCTGCCTGGATCTTGCTCCCCGCCTGGGCCGGGCTCAACCCCGAGACGTCCGGAACCGCGACCGAGGTCGGCGAGGTCGCCACGGTCAGGTGCACGTAGGTCCCGGTCCGGGCCGAGGTGTTCGGTCCCGGGTTCTGGGTCAGGACGGTCCCCGCGGCCTCGGTGCTCGCCACCTGCTTGTCGACGTGAGAGTTCAACTTGACCTGGAAGAGGTTCGCCTCCGCGACGGCCAGCTGCTGCCCGATGACGCTCGGGACGTTCACCAGCGCCCTCCCCGAGCTGACCACCAGGTCGACCTTCTGTCCCTTGTCGATGCTCGACCCCACGGAGGGATCGGTGGAGATCACCACGCCGTCGGGCCTGTCGCTCGACCTCAGGGTGGTCCTGCCGACGACCAGGCCCTTCGCCTGCAGCGTCGACTCGGCCACCGCCACCTTCTGCCCGACCACGTCGGGGACGGCGACGCGGTTCCCCCCGAGATAGCCCAGGGACCGCAACAGGAACACGGCGACCACCGCCAAAGCCACCAGCAGCACCCCGAGGGCCACCAGCAACCGCCGGTTCCGGCGGCGTCGTGCCTCGTCCTCGGACATCTCGGGAGGCGCGGCACCGTCCAGGACGGGGACCGCCTGGGTCAGCCCGGTGGCGACACCGGTGGCAAACCCGGTGGCACCGATCATGCGGGTGGTCCCGAGCCCGGTCTGGGCCATCGTCACCGCAGGGTCGCCGGCCAGCACGGGACGGCCGTCGGCGAAACGGAGGAGGTCGGCCCGGAGCTCCTCGGCGGTGGCGTATCGCTGGTCGGGCGACTTGGCCATCGCCTTCATGATCACGGACTCGAGCGCCACGGGGATCTGCGGGTTCAGCTCACGCAACCTGGGCGGCTGGTCACGGACGTGCTTGGAGGCGACCGCTACCGGTGAGTCCCCCACGAACGGGGTGCGCCCGGCCACCATCTCGAAGAGCACCACCCCGAGCGAGTAGAGGTCACTGCGGGCGTCCACGCCGATCCCCTCGGCCTGCTCGGGCGAGAAGTACGCGGCGGTGCCCATCACCGCGCCGGTCTGGGTGAGGCTCTCCTCGGTGTTGATCGCCCGGGCGATGCCGAAGTCGGTGACCTTCACCTGGCCGTCCTCGGTGATGAGGACGTTCCCGGGCTTCACGTCGCGGTGGACCACCCCGTGCCGGTGGGCGTAGGAGAGGGCGGCGGCCACGTGGGCGCCGATCCCCGCCGCCCGGGCCGGGGCCAGCGAGCCCGATGCCCGGAGGAGGGCCGACAGCGGCCGGCCGTCGATGAACTCCATCACGATGAAGTAGGTGCCGTCGTCCTCCCCCCAGTCGAAGACGGGGACGATGTTGGGGTGGGAGAGGTTGGCCGCCGCCTGGGCCTCTCGCCGGAACCGCTCCACGAACGCCCGGTCGACCGACAGCTCGGGGAAGAGGACCTTCAGGGCGACGGGACGGTCGAGGAGCCGATCGCGGGCGCGGTAGACCTGCGCCATCCCGCCGCGGGCGATCAGGTGCGTCAGCTCGTACCGCCCGGAGAAGACGCGCGGGGTCTGGACCGGTTCCATGCCGGTCAGAGCCTACGCTGCGCCCGCTCGGCGGCCGTGCCACCGAGAGCGCCTGATCGGGGCCTCTTCGCCAGCGCGCACCGGCGACCGCTCGACCCGATCACGAGCCGGCCGCGTGGGCCAACGCGGCGGACAGCACGGCGTTCATGATCGGCCCGGCGATGCCGGCGCCGTCACTCGTCTGGCTCTGCTTGGGCACCACCACGGCGACGGCGACCACCGGGCTGTCGGCCGGCGCGAAGCCGATCATCCAGTCGACGTTGGCCGACGCCGGGGGGGCCGTCGCGCTGGTCTGCGCAGTGCCGGTCTTGACCGCCACGTTCAACGACGGCGAGAAGCCGACGCCGGCCGCGGTTCCTCCGGGCTTGGCCACCGACTGCATGAGGGAGGTCACCTGGGCCGCGGTCCGGGCACTGACCGCCCGCTGGTAGACGCTCGGCGTGTAGGACTTGACCAGGGTGCCGTCCGACTGTCGGATCTGCGCCATCACGTGGGGCACCATCACGACCCCCCCGTTGGCGATGCCGGCGGCGATCATCGCGTTCTGCAGGGCCGTGGCCTGCACGTCGAACTGGCCGATGGAGGAATAGGCGAGGAACGCCTGGTTGGCGGTGAGCTGGGCCGCCGCCGGGAAGGCCGACGGGACGACGCCGGGCAGGTCGATCGGGGGCACCGAGTTGTACCCGAAGAGGGCGGCCTGCCGGCTGAGAAGGTCTCCGCCCAGCTGGATCCCCAATTCCCCGTACCCCGGGTCGCACGAGGCGGGCAGCATCTGCACCATCGTCCCCCCGCAGGGGATGCTGTTGGTGACGTCGGTGCCCTCGTTGCAGAGCTGCTTGTCCGAATTGGGCAGCTTCAGGCAGGAATTCTGCGGGTCGGAGGGGTAGCTGAAATCGATCAGGCCGGGCTTGAGGTCGTACACGGCGGCGCTCGTGACCACCTTGGAGGTCGACCCGGGAAAGAACCGGGCTTGGGTGGCGAGGGAGACCAGGGGCACGAAACCCTCGCCGTCGGGTTGGAGGTACGTGTAGCGGGCCGCGTCCTGGGTCGCGGCGTCGGGCGAGGCCAGGGGGTTCGGATCGAAATTCGGGTTGGAGTACATCGCCAGCACCGCACCGGTCCGCGGGTCGAGGGCGACCACCGCTGCATCCTTGTTGGCCGAGGGAATCCGCGCCACTGCCTGCTGGGCCACCTGCTGGAGATAGGGCTGGAGCGTGACGGTGACGTTGTCGGCCGTCTTCGGCGCCGGGGAGAGCAACTGCGAGAGTGAGCGCGCCGGCTGGGAATGGGCCACGAGATAGCCGTTGTACTGGTACTCGACCCCGGAGGTCCCGTACAGGATGGACGAATAGCCGACCACGTCCGAGTACAGCGAGGCCGCAGCGCCGCCCGGGTAGACGCGCTGGTAGTGGTACGAACCGGCGGTTGCCGTCACCGATCTCGCCAGGACGCTCCCGTCCGCGGCGAGGATGTCCCCCCGTTGGTTGTCGTACCGGTCGACGAGGGTGCGCGGGTTGTCGGAGGACTTGTTGAGCGCCGGGGCCTGCCTGAACTGAATGTTGACCAGCTGGACCAACACCAAGGTGAAGCACAGGATCATCACCAGCCCGAGCCAACGGACCCGGCGGCCCATCAGAGATCCCCTCTCTCGGTGGGCCGGCCGGCGAGCCGGGGTCGGTCGGCGAACCGGCTCACACCACCGCCCTGGTGGCCGCCCCCGGCATATGGAAGGCCGTGACCGGGGTGGGCGGAGCCGTGGTCGACGGGACCGTGGTGGTCGACGGGACCGTGGTCGACGGGACCGTGGTGGGCGGCGGGACCGTCGTCGGGGGGTTGTTGATCAGTTGTTGAGCGAAGAACTCCTGCTGGAGCGTGGCCACGTAGTGGCGGGCGGCCTTCAGCGACGGCTCCTCCACCCCGCTCTTCAGGCTCCGGAGATGGATCGCGAGGACGCCGGAGGTCTTGACGCCGGTCCGATCCACCACCTTCGGATCGAACCCCAACAGGCCACCCGGTCTCCCCTGGTAGACCACCAGCTCACCGTTCTGGGTGGTGACGTACCAGTTGTCCGTGGCATACCAGCGGACGAGGAAGTACCCCGCTGCGACCACCGCGGCGAGCAGGATGGCGAACCCGACCACTCTGAAGGTGATCCGGCGAGGGACGCCGAGCCGTCGGCGTCGCTCGCTGCGGGTCTCCGTCCGGACCGGAGGGGCACGCCTCGGGACCGGCGGGGCTCCGTCTTCGGCCGGCGATTGGGCCGGCGATTGGGCCGGCGGGGCGGCCGTCGGCGGGGCGGCCGGCAGCTCCCCTCCCCCGCCAGCCGGATCGGCTGCGCCCGACACCGACGGCGTCATCCCCGTCAGACCCGGGTCGGTCCCCACGACGACCGTTCCCGCCGAGACGGCTCCCACGCCCGCCGCCAGGCCCGTTGCGGTGGCCGCGGCCGGCAACCCCTTACCGCCGGACCCCCGCCGTGGTTCGATCACGTCCGTCGTCGCCACGTCGTCGTCACCGACCAGCACATCAACGACGAGGACGGTGATGTTGTCGTTCCCGCCGCTGTCGTTGGCCGCCCGCACCAGTTGCTCCGCCACCACCGCGGGGTCGGGGACCGAGGCCAGCACCTGGGCGATCTGGGGCTCGGGTACCTCGTTGGTCAGGCCGTCACTGCAGAGGAGGAGCCGGTCACCGGTCCGCAGGTGGAGCTCCCAGAGGTCCACTTCCACACCCGAGGAGACGCCCAGGGCCCTCGTCAGGATGTGACGGTGGGGATGCACGGCTGCTTCGGCCTCGGTCAGTTCCCCGTAGTGCACCTTCTCCTCGGCGAGGCTGTGGTCGACCGTGATCTGGGTGAGGCGGCCGGCCGTGTACAGGTAGGCGCGCGAGTCGCCCACGTTTGCCAGCGCGACCATGTCGCGGCCGTCGCCCCCGACGACCAGGGCGGCCGCCGTCAGGGTGGTCCCCATGCCCCGGAGATCGTTTCGGGCCTGACTCTGCGACCAGACCGCTGCGTTGGCCTCGCTGACCGCCCGTTCGAGGGCGTCGGTGGAGGACTGCCGGGCGAAGACCGTCCGCAGCGTGTCGACCGCCACCTTGGCCGCCACCTCCCCGCCGACGTGACCGCCCATGCCGTCGGCGACGGCAAAGAGGTTCGGGGTCCGAAGGGCCAGGTCCTGGTTGACACTCCGCACCCGGCCGACGTCAGAAGCCGCCCCCGACCGGACCACCGTCATCGGCTGACCTCAAAGACGGTCGCCCCCACCTGCAGGAGATCTCCGCGTCCGAGGCGCATCGCCTGGGTGATCCGCTCGGAATTCACGAAGGTCCCGTTGGTGGACCCGAGGTCCTCCACCCAGAGCTGGTCCCCCCGGCGGAAGAGCCGCGCGTGAAGGGTGGAGCTGTAGACGTCGTACGTCGTCGGGACTCCACAGCCGGGAGACCGACCGACGGTGAGCTCGTCGTCGAGGTCGAACGTCTGGCCGGCATGATCCGAGGGCTCGACCACCTCGAGGAAGAGCTGCTTGCGCCCCTTGGGGGAGGGGGCGGCCGGCGCCGCGAGGCTGTTCTGCCGCCTGCGCTCGCCCCGGGTCAGCCGGGCCCCCGCCGGTCTCACTTCCACCCAGACCGCCCGGATCACCCGGAGGAAGAAGAGGAAGATCAGGGCGAGGACCAGCCACTGAAGTGGTCGGAGGATCGCCGTGTAGTTCTGGGCAGCGACCAAAGGACGGAGGGAGCCTGTCCCGATCACGACATCTGGACGACGAGCGTGGTCGATCCCACCGTGATCTCGTCGCCGTTCGCAAGGTGTTGCTCGCGGACCGGAACTCCGTTCACCCGGGTGCCGTTCGTGGATCCGAGGTCGGACACCACCACCTCGTCGCCTGACCGGCGCACCTCGGCGTGGCGCCGGCTCACGTTGGGGTCGGAGAGGATGACGGCGCACTCGGGGAGCCGGCCGATGGTGATCGCCTCGGTGTCGAGCTCGACCCGGCCCCCGTCCGGCAGGACCAGCTCGACGGAGGCCAACCCGCCCGGTCCCTCGAGGAACTCCGTGGTGACGGTGAACCGGCCGGCCCGGAGCCGTGTCCCCTCGAAGACCTGGACCTCTACCGGCCCGAGGAACGAGTAGTCCTCCATCGTCGCGTGCTCGCGGGCCGCGTCTCCCAGCTCGCGCGAGAGCGCGTCGACGAAATTGGCGAACCGGTCGACGTCGGCCGGGGCGAGCGTCACGGTGAAGACATTGGGCGCGATCAGACCCCGCACCCCCACTCGGCGGTGCAGATCCATCTCTCGCGTCAGCCTCCGGCCGATCTCCACCGGCTGGAGGCTGCTACGGAAGGGCTTGGCCAATGTACCCTCCACCAGACGCTCGAGGCGCTCCTCAAACTTCTGGAGTCCCATGGTCCGGCCCAGACTACCGGCAGCAGGGCTGCTGGCAGGAGGCACCGCACCTCGTTCCCAGCTGACGATGGGCAAGTTAGCCCAATCCGCCGGCTCGACTAACCTTGGCCGGTCGCCCGGGCGAGTGGCGGAATTGGCAGACGCGCAGGATTCAGGTTCCTGTGTCCGAAAGGATGTGGGGGTTCAAGTCCCCCCTCGCCCACCAGGGGGTATGGACGCAACGGGCCCGCGTCCGCCCGAAAGCCCGGCCCTTGCGGCCGCACGGCGCGGGCGCCGGTCGCTCGAGGCTCGCCTCCCGGGCTCGAACCCTGTGACCGCAGCCTCCGACGTGCGCATTGACGTCGGATGATGCAAAGTGAATCACGTAGCCGAATATCGTGTGCAATTGCGGCAAGCGGCCCCTGTCGAGCGGGCCGAGGGCACAGGCGCTCGATGGTCGGGCAATGGACCAACCGAGGAGGGGCTCATGGGGATGTTCGACAGCAAGGTGATCTTCATCACCGGGGGAGGGGCCGGGCTCGGGCGAGAGTGCGCCCTGGCCTGGGCCGAAGAGGGCGGGACCATCGTGGTGAGTGATCTCGTGGAGAGACGGGCGATGGACGTGGCGAAGCAGATCACCGACAAGGGCGGCCAGGCCCTCGGCCTGAAGGTCGACGTGACCAGCGAGCCGGCGGTGGAGGCTGGGATCGAGGCGACGGTGGCCGCCTACGGTCGTGTCGACATCGTCTTCGCCAACGCGGGCAGGGCCCCGATCGGGTTCGGCGCCGTGCCCCTCGAGGACGTCACCGAGGCGGAGTGGGACGCCGTCAACGATGTCGTCTACAAGGGAGTGTTCTTCACCGGCAAGCACGCGGCCCGAGCGATGAAGGGTCGGGGGGGCGGCAACATCGTCGTGACCATCTCGGCCGGAGGACTGAACGCCTACCCGGGCTTCGGCCCGTACAACGCGGGAAAGGCCGGAGCGGTCGGTCTGGTCAAGTCGATGGCGTACGACTGGGGCCGCTACGGAATTCGGGTGAACGCACTGGCGCCCACGCACGGGATGTCGCCGAACTTCGCCCTGCCGCCGGAGGCCGACGTGCTCGGGATCTCCTACGAGGAGGCGGCACTCGCCGAGAGTGGCGCCGAATGGGACTCCAACACCATGTTCCCCGGCCCGCTGAAGGTCAGCCGGCCGCCCAGCCTGCGGGACAACGCTGCGGTGGCGACCTTCCTGGCGTCAGACGGTTCGGCCTATATGTCGGGGATCACCATCCCCTCCTGCGATGGCGGCAGCTTCGCCCGGACGTCCATCCCCATCCCCGAGAGCTGGACCCTCGAGGACCAGGTGTAGGGGGGGAGCCGGCGATCACGCCGGTTCGACGAGCGACAGCGCGTTGTCCCGCATCACCATCTTCTGCTCGGCCTCGGGCATGCCGGCCACGAACTTGCGGAAGTCGCCGGGCTGGGCGACGCCCTCCGGATGCGGCCAGTCGGATCCGAACAGGACCCGGTCGGGGCCGATCAGACCGGCGAGCGCCTCGACGTCCTCCTCGGGGAATGGCGCGACATAGCAGTGCTGCTTGAAGACGTCGGACGGCACGCCGACCAGCTCGCCGTCAAATGTCGTCACCCGGCGCTCGACCAGATTGGAGCCGGCGTGGTCGAGCTCGTGCATGCAGTAGCCGACCCACGCGGCGCCGACCTCGATGCTGGCGGCCCGGATGTTCGGGAAACGGTTGAACAGCCCGCCGAGCGTCATCGCCATCAGCGAGTCCATCACCGGGCGATGGAACGGCAACAGGGCACCCATCAGCATCTGGGTGTGCATCTGGTTGGTGACGGGCGGCTTGCCCCATGCCTCCCGGTACGCCTGCGCGTACGCGTGCGGGACGCCGCCGTAGGCGTGAAAGATGACGGTGAGGCTCTCGTCGTTGACGCGCTTCCAGAACGGGTCGAAGTACGAATCGGCCGGCGAGCGTCCGTACCACGGGCCGGGCGTCATCGTCACCAGCCGCGTGCCTTTCTGTATGGCCCACTCGAGCTCCTCGAGGGAGCGCTGCACGTCGGCCATCGGGATCACCGGCGGCGAGTAGATCCGGTTGCGGTAGTTGAAGCCCCAGTCCTCGTCGACCCAGGCGTTGAACGCGTGGAACAGGTCGTACAGCATGTCCCAGTCGTTGACGAGCTGGTGCTCCACGCTGTAGCCGATCGTCGGGTAGATGAACATCCGCTCGAGGTTCTGCTCGTCCATGCAGGCCAGACGCTCCTCGCGGTGCATGTAGGCCGGATCCAACGGAACGAGCTCGCCGTAGCGCGGCCCGGTCGGCTGCTCGCCCTTCTCGAGCGCCTTCAACGTCTCGTGGAACGCGCCGGGCCTGGCAATGGGGTTGAAGGTGGGGTTGCCCGTGCCGCCGACGAACTGGCCTCCGAACAGGAGGCGCTTCTTCTTCCCCTGCTCCATCCACTGCACGAAGCTCTTCACCCGCTGGTTGCCATGCCGGTAGAAGGCGTCCGGCGCCTCGTAAAAGTGGTTGTCGGCGTCGACGTACTGGTAATTCACGGCATCCTCCCTCAACGAATTTCACACAGTGTACGAAAATCCGGGGGCCGAGCGCAACGGTCAGGCCCGGGCCCGGACCCCGGCGAGGAAGACCTCGGCGCGCCACCGCAGCATCTCGTCCAGCTCCGCCACCGTCGTCCCGTGGGCCCAGCGCAGCATCCCCTCCATCAACATCGACGTCAGCACGGCTGCGCACTCGGCCGGGTCCTCGCCCGGCGGGAGCTCGCCCCGGGCCTGCGCCCGCCGGAACGCCTCGGCGAGCGCCCTGCCGAAGTCCGCATCGTCGTCCGGTAGCCGCCCGACGTAGGGCAGCCCCCGCATGGCCCTCGCCATGGCTTTCGCCAGCAGGTCCTTCGGCATCCGTCGGGCCCGCCTGTCGAGGCCCGCCAGGAACACGTCCATCTCCGCCTCGAGCGACGAGTCGGGCCGCTCGGCCTGCGCCCGGAGCTCCTCGCCGGCTCGGCGGGCGGTCATCCCGTCGAGCTCGCCGAGCAGCGCCACCTTGCTCGCGAAGTGGAAGTAGTACGACGAGCGCGAGACGCCGGCGGCGTCGCAGATCGCGTCGACGGTGACGGAGTCGTAACCCTTCTCCCGGAAGAGCTTCATCGCCTCGAGGGCGAGCCGCTCCCGGGTCTCGCGTGACCGCTGATGGCGCAGCAGGGCGCGGCGCTGCCGTTGCGGCGCTCCGCCGTCAGCGTCGATCGCCCCGGTCACAGCGCGACAGTAGCGGGGTCTCGACGCGATGCTCTCCCCACCTCAGGACCCGTTGAGGGCGAAGCGCTCCAACGCCGCGAGTTGGTCCGCCGTGCCGATGCCGATCAGCACGTCGCCGGTCTGGATGTTCGTGTCGGGGGTGGGGTTCGTCAGGAAGCTTCCGTCCGGGCGCCGGATCGCCAGCACGAGCGCCCCGGTGCGGTCGCGCAGGTGGACGGAGCGCAGGGAGCTCCCGGCCAGCGGCGAGGTGTCGGTGATCGACAGCTCGCTCAGGCGGAACTCGAGTGATCCATCGTGCATGACGACGTCGACGAACTCGACGACGTGAGGCTGGGTCACGAACGCCGCCATACGGTCCCCGCCAAGTCGTTGGGGGTTGACCACCCGGTCAGCTCCTGCCCGGAGGAGCTTCGCCTCGGAGTCCTCGTTCCGGGCCCGGGCGATGATCTGCAGGTCCGGCCGGAAGGTCTTGCTTGCCACGGTGAGGTACAGGTTGTCGGTGTCGGTGTCGAGGGCCGCCACCAGGGTGGCCGCCCGCTCGATCCCTGCCGCCAGCAGCGTGCGGTCGTCGGTGACGTCACCCATGACGGTCGGGAAGAGCAGGTCGGCGAGCCGATCGGGATCACGGTCGACGACGACCACCTCCTCCCCGGCGGTCGCCAGGAACTTGGTGACCTGACGGCCGACCCGGCCCCAGCCGCACACGATCACGTGGTCCTTCATGTGGTCGATCTGACGTTCCATCCGGCGCCTCCTGACGAGATTTCGCATGTGGCCCTCGAGGAGGACCTCGAGGACTGCGGAGAAGGTGTAGAGGGCGGTTCCCACGCCCACGAGGATCAGGATGATCGTGAAGATCTTGCCGGCGGCCTGGTGAGGGGTCCCGAAGCCCACGGTGCTGACCGTGAGGACGGTCTGGTAGACGGCGTTGAGGAGGCTGAAGCCCAGCAGCAGATAGCCCACGACACCGGCCAGCATCACCACGCCCAGCGCGATGAGGCCGTCGCGGACTTTACGGAACGGGCTCCCCACGATCGACATCTTGCCTGGTGCACGGGCCCGGGGCCCAGCGCTGTCGCTCGGACCTCGGGCCCCGGGTCCCCTGACGGCAGAGGCCGGTCCGCCGCAACGGCGGTCACTCTCCCGGCGGGCGGGTCAGAGGCTAACGTCCAGAGGCAGCTGAAGGCCCGCGACGGAACGGGGCGACGTGAACTGGGGCGTGCGGGGTCGACGACGTGGCCTGCTGGTCCTAGCGTGCTCGGTCATCACGTCTTTCTTCGTTGCGGCCCCCGTCCACCTGCCCCCCGCAGCGCAGGATGCCGCCGCCGTGTCGGCCGGTGACGTCCTCGGGTTCGGCGACGCTTCGAACCACGGCTCGATGGGCGGCCAGCAGCTGGCGGCGCCGATCGTCGGCATGGCGGCCACCCCCGACGGCAGGGGCTACTGGCTGGCGGCGGCGGACGGTGGGGTGTTCGCCTTCGGTGACGCGCCGTATGAGGGATCAGGTGCTGGCCGGCAACTCGCCCAACCAGTCGTGGGTCTCGCCGACACATCGAGTGGGGCCGGCTACTGGCTGGCGGAGGGGCTGCGGAAGTCCCTGGCCGGGAAGGTCGTGGTCATCGACCCCGGTCACAACGGCGGGAACGGGGCCGACCCCTCGTACATCGACCAACTGGTGTGGAACGGCCGGGAGGAAGAGGGTTGCGACACGACCGGCACCGCGACGGCATCGGGCTACACCGAGGCCCAGTTCAACTTCGACGTGGCCCAGTACCTCGCGAGCGACCTGATGGCGCAGGGCGCCACCGTCGTGCTCACGCGCGATTCCAACAGCGGGGTCGGACCGTGCGTGACCGAACGAGCCGCCATCGGCAACGAGGCTCACGCCGACGCGGCGATCGCCATTCACGCCGACGGCGGGCCACCCGGTGGCCGGGGCTTCGCCATCCTCGAGCCGGTGGCCGACGGCGTGAACAACGCCGTGATCGGGAGATCGCAGACCCTCGGGACGGATCTGCGAAACGACTTCCTGACCGGCGCCGGGGAGCCCGTCAGCTCCTATGACGGCGTCAACGGGATCGAGCCCCGAGATGATCTGGCCGGGCTCAACCTGACCACGGTCCCGAAGGTCTTCATCGAGTGCGCCAACATGGCGAACCCGACGGACGCCGCCTTGACAACGGCCCCGGCATGGCAGCAACTTGCGGCCCGGGCGATCGACGACGGCATCACCACCTTTCTCCTCGGCTCGTGATCGTGCCGCCTGGCCCTGGCGGCACCGGTCGGCCCGTCCGAAACCGCCCAAGGTGATCGACCAAGGGCGATCTACAAGGGCGAATCCCTTGGCCCGGCGGTCGGAGCGGGGTCCGGTACCCCGATCCGTTCGGGCTTCCACGCCGTGCCGAGCGTGCCCTGGGCGGCGTGGGTCCCCGACCTGCCGCCACCCGGCCCCCGGAGGACGAAGGCGATGCCGACGGCGATGACGGCCCCGGCGACGGGCCCGGCGAGGTACACCCACCATGAGGACCAGTCGTTGAGGACGAGCGCCGGCCCGAGTGACCGGCCGGGGTTCATCGATGCGCCGCTGACGGGCGCAGCCCACAGTCCTGCGAGCGCGATATAGCTGCCGACGCCGATCGCCGCCAACGGACCCAGCTGCTGTGCCCCAGACGCGGTTCCGAGGATCACGCTCACGAGCCCTACGGTGAGCACCCCCTCCATGAGCACCGCCGTCAGGTCGGAGACCCCGTGCCCGGGCAAGGTCAACCCTGCCGAGCCATACTTCCCGATCATGGCCCACAACAGCAGGGTGGCGAGGCAGGCTCCGACGAACTCGGCCACGAGGTAGGCGGGGACCCGCCTCCACGGGAAGTCCCCCCTCAGCGCGAAGGCCAGGGTCACTGCCGGGTTGAGGTGCGCGCCGGACACAGCCCCCATGAACAGGATGATCGCGGCGACCATCAGCGCCGGGGCCACCACGAGGGCGGCAAGTGGGATCACTCCCCCGCCGAACCGCGCGTCGACCATGCTCCCCCCGGCCGCGACCAGAACGAGGAAGAAGGTCCCGAGAACCTCCGCGAAGAGCCGTCGCCCTTCGTAGCGGTCGTCCCAGAAATCGAATTGCCTGACGACCGAATTCGGTTGCCCCATGGAACGCAGGGCGATCTCGGCATGGCCGAGCAGGTGTTGTCCACGGTCGTTCACGGACTCGCCCGACGTCGTCGCTCGAGGCGCCACCGTCTCTCCCCTCCAGATGGCCACGCAGGCACTCCCGATGCTCCCGCACCGCCGCCCGTCACCGGCCGTGAACGGCCTTGTCCACTCCCGCCCGGATTATTGCAGCCTCCGCGAGCCGGTGCCCGGACGGAACACGGGCGCTGCCGCGCCCGGGACGGACACCCTCGCCGACCGCGAGCCCGCCGAGCTGATCGTCGGCACCGCGTCGTCTGCGCGCCTTCCTAACCGCCGAGGCCCCCGCGGCCCGTGAATGCCCTCCCACCGAGGCCCCCGCGGCCGAATCCCCTCACCAACAGGCTGCTGCTCGAGGGCGGAACTGCCTCGGACAGGTCGGCCAGGACCACGGTCGTGCCCTCGCCGATCCCCGAGGTGATCTGGGTGTAGAGGGCACCCACCACGCCCACCACCACCTTTTTGCGCAGCTCTTGGCCCGCTTGGAGCACAAGAACATGCGAGTTGCCGAGGCCTGCCGTACTCACGGCGGAGGTGGGGACCGCCAGGGTGTCCTTCACTTCGTGGAGGACGACTTGGAGCTGGGCGCTCGACCCGGCAGAAATGCCGTGAGATCCGGCGGGCAAGGCCACCACCAGGGGATAGGTATAGCTCGAACCGCTACCCTCGACCGGGCCCACCCGCGCCACGGTGCCGGTCAGCGTGCCCGCCATTCCGTTCACGCTCACCAGAGCGCTGTCGCCCACCTCCACCTGGTAGGACTGGGCGCCGGTGAGCGACGCGGTGACCTGGTAGCTCCCGGAGTCGATGATCGTGATCGAGTCGGTGGTCGACCCCGCGCTTACCGATTGCCCGACACTCAGGCCGACCGCGGCAATCGTGCCGGTCAGCGGGCTCACCAGCTGGGCATCGGCCAGCAACTGCTGAGCCTCGATGAGCGAGGCCTCGGCGGAGTCGATCGCGGCCTGGTCGCTCGCCAACTGCGCAGCGCTGTTGCTCGCGGCACCTCCACCGGCGGATGAGCCGCTGCTCGGGCTCGAGCTGCTGCCGGGGCCCACAGCGGCGCTGCCGCTCGGTCCCGACCCCCCATTCGATCCACTGCCTCCCGTGCTTGCACCCGAGTTTCCCGTCGAACCCGCCGAAGACGAGCTCAACATCTGGGCGAGGGTGCTCTCGGCGGTGGCGACGGCTCGCTGGTCTGCGGCCACCTTTTGCTGGGCCGCGAGCGCCGCATCGAGGACGTCGGTGCAGGCCGTCGAATTGGTGGGCGGCGACGTGGTGGTCGTGGTGGTTGGAGTCGTCGTGGTGGTCGTGGCTCCGCCGCCCGAGCCACCGCAGGCAGCCTGGGCTCGAGTGAGGGCAGTGGCCGCCTGCTGTGAATCGGCATCAGCGGTCTGCTGGGTCGTGACAACCTTCTGCTGCGCCTGCCCCAGAGCGGTACCTTCGCCGCCCGGGGGCGTCGTGCTCGGAGCGGTCGTGGTGGTCGTGGTGGTCGTGCTCGACGACGATGTCGTGCTCGAGGCCTGGGCCGCCTCGTCCTCGGACAGTTTGGCGTCGGACGACGACAGGCTCGACTGGGCGGATGACACGTTCTCCCGGAGAGTCGTCGGATCGAGCGACGCCAGGTTCTCCCCGGCTGTCACCTGCTGCCCCAGATCGACGTTCAACGCCGAGACGGTGCCCGCCGCCTGAAAGGCGACAGAGGCTTGGTGTACCGGGTCGACGGTGCCCGAGAGGCTGATGGTCTGGCGCACCGTTGCCAATGTGGCCTGGGCCGTTCGGTACCCACTTGTTCCCGAGGCTCCGGTCGCGAGCAAGGCGATCGCGACGGCAATCCCGGCCAGAGCCAGGCCCCCTACGCCCAGGATTCGGGGGTGGCGGCGCCAACCGCGCTGCGCGGGGTCACCCACCGCTGGGCCCTCCCCCAAAGCCCCCGAATCCCCTCGTACAGCTCTTGCCACCGGTCGACGTGATGCGGACCGTCGAGGCGGTCACCGCGCCCGTGGAGTCACTGCTCCCCGCCGCGGTGACGCAGTCGCCGACCGCAAGGTTCGTCGACGTCGCCGCCTGGCTCTCGGTGTAGGTGGTCGATGGGGCCAGCCTGACCTTGTCCGTCGTGTCCTTGAGGGCAGCAGGCTTCGTGGCCTTGGTGGCCTTCGTGGCCTTGGTGGCCTTCGTGGCCTTGGTGATGCTGGCCGAGGAGAACCCTGAGATCACCAGCTCCGTGGCCGTCACGGAGGTGACCTTGCCGCTGGCGAAGCCGATGTTGCCGAGATTGCCAAAACGCGGGGCGGCGCGCGAGCCACCGGTCGGGCGTGTGAAGCCGCCGGTCGGACGTCCGAAGCCGCCGGGCCTCCGACCGCTGCCGGGGGCCCCGCCGACGCACTTGCCGGACACCGCCTGGCTGATGGTCACCGAAGTGGCGGTGATCGTGCCCTTGGACGAGGAACCCGTGGCGGTGACGCAGTCGCCGGCCCTCACGGAGGAGGCCGGCACCGTCACGTTCCGGGTGAAGCTGGTGGACGGGCCCCAGTTCACCGTCACCTGGCCAGTCTGGTTCTGGACTTCGATCGACGAGCTCGCGATGGCCGCCACCGATCCCGAGGCACCGGGGAATGCGCGGCCGCTGGGCGGGCTCGTGGCCGCGGTGGCCGCAGTGGCCGCGGTGGCGATACCGGCCAAGGCCAGACAGCCGGCCAACGACGCGCCGACGACGGCGACCGGGACCGGGCGGGGAATGCGGCGGGTTGGGCGCTTCATCGCGTGGTGCTCTCCTTCATCTCGAACCAGGCGCTCCCGGCTACTCGCTGCGTAGGGCGTCGATGGGTGCCAGCCGGGCCGCCCGCGACGCCGGATAGACGCCGAAGACCAGTCCGATGGCGATGGCGACCACCAGGGCCCCGGCGCCGGCGAGAGCCGAAAGGGTGATCGGGTAACCGATGGCATGGGGGAGCAGCCACGCTCCGAGCACCGCGAGCACCGCGCCGAGCGCACCACCGGTCAGACCCAGGGCCGACGCCTCTATCAGGAACTGGCGGCGGATCAGTGACGGGGTGGCTCCGAGCGCCTTGCGGAGCCCGATCTCCCGGATCCGCTCTGTCACCGATACCAGCATGATGTTCATCACGCCAATGCCGCCGACCAAGAGCGAGATGCCGGCGACGCCCCCGAGGAGGATGGTGAGCGTTCGATCGACCGAGGTGGCGGTCGAGACCAGCGACGCCTCGGAGGCAATCGTGAAGTCAGCATTTGAGGGGGTGGTTATCTGGTGCAGGGCCAGCAACTCGTCGTCGGCTTCCTGGTAGGCACCCGAAAGGGTGCTGCTCGAGGTGGACTGAACGAGGATGGAGCTGAGCGAGGTGGACCCGAAGAGGCGCTGGGTGGCGGTACTGATGGGCACGATGACCTGGTCGTCCTGGTTGGACGCCGACGACGACGAGGTGGAGCCGACGGTGTTGAGAACTCCAATGACCGTCATCGGCACGCCGTTCACGTCGACGGTCTGGCCGACCGGGTCCAGCCCACTGAATAGCTCAGAAGCGGTAGTCGACCCGAGGACGGCGACGGCCGTGTGCTGCGCCACATCCTGGTTGTCGATGAAGCGACCCTGGGTGACGCTCCGGCTCCTGACCGCCTCCCACGACGGCGTGGTGCCGTTGACAGTGGAGGTCCAGTTGTTGGAGCTCACCCCGTCGGTCAGGGTCTCCGACGACGAGACGACGGGCGCCACGGCGCCGATGTCGGGCGCCACCGTCTTCGACGAGAGCGCGGTGGCGTCGGCCTCGGTCAGGGTGGACGCCGATCCGAAGCCGCCCCGGATGCCGGCAGCCGACGTGGAGCTACCCGGCGAGACCGTCAACAGGTTGGTACCGAGGGCATTGATCTCCGAGCTCACCTGGTCCTGGGCCCCTTGACCCAGCCCGACGGTCAAGATGACCGCGGCGATGCCGATCATGATGCCGAGCACCGTCAACCCCGAGCGCAGCCGGTGGGTGCGGACCGCCTCGAGCCCGGTGCGGAACGTGTCGAGCCAGGTCATCGGGCGGGTTCGGGTTCGGCCACGACCAGACCGTCGAGCAGGCGTATCGAGCGTTGGGCCACGCCGGCCACATCGGCGTCGTGGGTTATCAACACGAGGGTGCTTCCGGCACGATGCAGCTCGTCGAGAAGGGCCATCACGTCGGCCGCCGAGGAGGAGTCGAGTGCGCCGGTCGGCTCGTCGGCCAGAATCAGGGCCGGGTTGCTTACCAACGCCCTCGCTATGGCCACGCGCTGCTGTTGGCCACCCGAGAGCTCCCCTGGCCGGTGCTGCACCCGGTCCCCCAGCCCCACCCGCTCCAGCGCGGCCATCGCACGTTCGCGCCTCTCGACCCGGCTGATGCCGGCGTAGGACAGGGGAACCTCGACGTTTCGCAACGCGGAGAGCGATGGCAACAAATTGAACTGTTGGAAGACGAAGCCGATCCGATGGCACCGGACCGAGGCCAGCGCGATCTCGTCCATCCCGCTGACGTTCTCCCCGGCCAGCCAGTAGGCACCGGTGGTTGGGACGTCGAGGCACCCCAAGATGTGCATGAGGGTCGACTTGCCCGATCCCGAGGGGCCCATGACCGCCACGTACTCACCCTCCTCGATGCTGAGGGTGACGCCACGCAGCGCGGCGACGACGATGGTCCCGGTTCGGTAGACCTTGGTCACGTGCTCGAGAGCGATGACCGGAGTACGTTCAGCCACCCAGGCCACCTCCGCCGGGGACGCTCCCGCCACCGAAACGTCCCCCGGCCGGGAAGTTCCCGCCACCGAAGCTCCCGGAGGAGCCGGTACCGCCGAAGAGGCTGCGGGCGCCACCCACCGCGGCCCCGTTGAACTTCACCACTCGCTCCATGATCTTCGCGCCTGCACCGAGTCCCTTCGTGATCTGGGTCTCGCCGCTGGCACTCACCCCGGTGGTGACCGGTTGGGACACGTGCCCGCCGTTCTCCACCACGGTGACCGTGGCCTGGCCTCCCGATGAGTAGGAGATCGACGCGGTCGGAACCTCTACGGCCCCGTTGATCTGTCTGACCACGATCGAGACGGTCGCGGTGGCCCCCGCATAAAGGCCACCGGGTGTACCGGTGACGGCGATCTGCACCGGGAAGGTCGCCACGTTCGAGCTCTGCGTGGCGATCAGGCCCAGGGAGGAGACCGTGCCGTAGACGCTCGCCCTCGACCCGGTCGGTGTGATGACCGCCTGGTCGCCCACCCTCACTTGGCCGATCTGCGTGTCGTCGACGGTGGAGCCGACCACGTAGCTGTTCGTCGCGATCACCACGACCTGCCCCGAGGAGGAGACGGCGGCGGCGGCGCCCGATCCCGACGCGCCCGATCCCGCCGAAGAGCTCCCGCCCGAGACCTGCTGGCCGACACTCAGGTCTACCGAGGCCACCGTACCGCTGATCGTCGACGTCAAGGAGGCATCGGACAAGTTCGTCTCGGCCGACGTGACCTGTGTCTGGGCCGAGGTGACCGACGCCCCGTCGGAGTCGAGCTGACTAGCCGCCGCCCCGTCGGCCTGATCGCCCGCCAGCCTCGCCTGAGCCGCAGTGAGCGTCGCCTCCGCCGCGGCGAGTTGAGCTTGGAGGGCCGACTGGTCGACGGTGGCGAGGGTCTGGCCGGTCGTCACGGTTTGGCCGGTGCTCACGTCGACAGCGGTGATCGTGCCCGACACGGCGAAGTTGAGGTTGGCCTGCTGGGATGGCTCGATGGTGCCGGACGTCGATACCGTCTGTTGCATGGTGCCGGTCGTCACGGCCACCACCTGGGTCGTGATCTGAAGTGGCGAGGTGGAGGAACCAGTGGTGCCGAGCGAGATCCCGATGCCCGTGCCAGCGAGGGCCACCACCGCGACTGTCGCGACGACGATCTGCTTGCGTCCGAAACGCCACCGAGCCCCGCGTGTGCTCCCGACGGTCGGGACCTCCTCGGTCAGGTTGTCATGAGGCGGCACGACAGGGGCCACGTCTGTTGCCATTCAGGTATTGAAGGCCACCGGCCTTGCCGCTCCCTGGGATCGACCTGTGAGCCAACTGTGAGCCGCAGGGTGCGAGGGGCTCCGCGGGACCGGGCTCCAGGGCAGCGTCTTGTCGACCCTCGGCCCGCCCGGCAGCCCCAGCACATGGTCACCGATGTTGTTCCGCTGAGTCTCGGACGTGCCGCCCTCGATCGTGTTGGTCCGTGCCCGGAGGAACCGTACGCGCGGATCGGAACCCCCCAACCCTTCGGGCCCCGCTCGTGAGGTCCCGCCCGGGTACGGGGTCGGGATCGGCATCGCATCGGCACCGGGCGGCTCCATGGTCAGGTTCGTCACCCTCTGGTTCAGCTCCGTCATCGCCACCTTGCCCATCCCGGCTCGCTGAAGAGCCGTGGGCGGTGATCGTCGGACCGCCATACCGGTTCCGAGCCCGTCGGGTGGCGGCGCGGGAGCGCCGGCGGCCTCGAGCATCTCGGTCAGAGCACGCTGGAGGCTGGGGGTGGCCCCGGCTCGGCAGTGCGGGCCGGGCACGGGGACACCGGCTCCGCCGTTAACATCTGTCCCCATGCCGATTCGAGAGTTCTTCCACCTGATCCACGTCGTGGACGACATCGACGAGGTCGACTCCTGGTACGACGCCCTCTTCTCTCCCCAATGGTTCATGAAGAAGCAGTGGGCGGACAACGAGCGTCGCTGGGCGTCGCTCGGGATGGTCGGTGACTTCATGCTGGAGACGATCGAGGCGTCCTCCGAGCCGGCCGACGAGGGGATGCCGTTGACGCGCTTCCACTCCCGGTTCGGGCAGCACTGGCATTCGTTGGCATGGTACGTCGACGACGCCGAGATGCCGGTCCTGTTCCGTCGCTTCCGCGACCACGGTGTCCGGGTGGCCAAGCCCGGTGGAGGGTTCTTCCCGGCCGGGGACGACGTCGATCCGGGCGGGACCATGTTCACCCACCCGCGCGACACCGCCGGTCAGCTCGAGTTCGTGAACCTCGGCGTCTTCGACCATCTCGACCCCCGGTCGAAGCCGGGCTGGTCACCCGCTATGTGGCGGGACGTTCATCCGCTGGCCATCGAGCGGGTCTCCCACATGACCCAGGCGGTCCGTGACCTCGACAAGACCCGCGCTCGCTACGAGGAGCTGCTCGACGCACGGCCCCTTCACGAGGAGCGGTCCGACCTGAAGTGGAGCGCCTACCTCTTCGTCGGCTCCGAGTCCACCGTGGAGCTCGCCCAGCCGACCGACCGCGACTCGCTGCTACGCCGGGATCTCGGTTCGAACGGGGAGATCACCCATTCGGTGACGTTCAGGGTCCGGGACCTCGCCGCGGCCGAGCGCCACGTGGAGGGCCTCGGCATCGGCGTCATCGATCGGTCGGGATCGGCGTTCACGATGGACCCGGCCGACTGCTTCGGGGCCGTCATCGCCTTCACCGAGACGGACGTGCCGGGCGATCCCAGGGCCTGAGCGCCCGGTCCGGGGTCTGGCGCAGCGGGGCCGGTAAGGCGGGCGGGCTCAGCTGTGCCCGGTCGCCGAGTCGAGCGCCTCGAGCCATTCGGTGGGCCCGTAGGTCTGATCCTCGCCCCACCCGGTACATCCACCCGTCCACGCCCAGTGGAAGAGCCCGGTGCCCGACGGTCCCTGGGTACCGTGCCGTCCGGCGAGCGTCCCGTCTGCGGTCAGCTCTCTCCCGAGGGCGTCCGTCGCCTCGAGGTGGATCGACCGGATGAAGCGCGTCCCCTCGGCCAGCTCGGTCGTCCGGTGCCCCTCCACCAGGGGCGCGTACTCGCCGTCGCGGAGCAGGTAGCCGGTGTCGAGGTCGTCGCTCGGCCGCCCGTCATGGTCGATCCACGGGTCGGTGAAAGCCATGAACGCCTCTTTCGGGTCCTGGGTCCCGAACGCGTAGCCCACCGAGTGGGGGGCGCTCGCCCGGCGCGGGCGGCCAGGACGCGACAGCGTGCCCGGGGGAAGCTTCTTGTCCTCGGGAACCGGTCCCGTGGGCCGGGGACCCCACGACCGGTCCCGAACCGAGTAGCAGTCGATCGGGATCTCCTCGCCGCGCAGCACGATCGTGCCGGTCACGTGCATCGGCTGGTCGAAGTGGCGGGTGGCCCAGAACGGCCACGCCCCGATCGCGTGCGAATGCGGCGGCATGATCCCCTCGTGGACCAGGTCGGCCTCGAAGCCCCCCGGGTCCGAGTAGGTGGTGCGGTACTTCATCAGGGGCTCCAACATCTCGACCGTGTTGCCGTTGGGGAACTCGCACTTGCGGAGGTCGCCCCGGTCGGGGAACGGCAGGCCTTCGTGCCGCACCTCGTACAGTGCTCCAGCGTCGGAGCCGTCCCACACCCAGGCCCCCCCGTTGCACGTGCCCTGCACGGCGAGCGCCTGGGTGTACAGCCAGCCACCCATCCGGCGCTCGGGGACGTTGAACGACCACCACGTCGTCTCGGTCTCGAACCAGTGCGGCGAATGCTCGTGCCAGTTGTCGTCCTCGGCGGTGAGGACAGGCTGGTCGGGCCATCCCTGCTTGGCGGGCATCTCTTCTCCTCGCGCTCTCTCTCGTGTCCACTCGTCCAACTTCGGCTGCCGAGCTACCTCAGAGGCGGCCACGTCCTCTCGTGCAGGGCTCCTGAGGCGGTTCGCATGAGGTGGTCGTCCCGAAGGACCCTGTTCCACAGGTACCGGACGTAGTCGGGGTCCGACACCGCACCCTCACGTGCCGCCGTCGCCAGCTCTTCCCGACCCTGCCCGAGCGGCTCCGGCCCCCGCCCGAGCAGCCGGGCGATCTCCTCGGACTCGAGCTGGGCGTACTCCCGGCCGGACGCATCGATCTCCTGAAGGTACTTGACCACCCTGGCCACACCCTTGGTCCACTGGGACCCGAGCGGGTCGGAGATCCTGGGGACGATGGTCTTGATGCTCCCGAGCACATCGGCGTACAGATGGTGCCATTCGGGCAGGCTGCCCGGAGCGGGCATCTCGGGCGGCTCGAGGTCCATTCCCATGACGTTGCCCAGAGCCTCGAGCCAGAGCCGGCGGTGGAGCTGGCGGTAGATGATGCCGTTGCCGATGTCGCGGGTCACGGTCTCGCCCCCCTCGCCGGGTCGGTGCGAGCCCGGCCCGTCGTTGGGGTAGAGAGTCGCCATGGTGGACTCGGCGAAGAGCCGGTAATACCAGATCCGATCGGTGTCGATGGCGTGGCCCGACAGCTCCTCGTACTCGCGCAACCGGTCCGGCAGGTGGGTGAAGGTGTCCTGGACCGTGCGCAACGACAGCCAGGCGATGTCGTCCATCGGATCGCCGAAGTGGCAGAGCTCCCAGTCGACGACCGCCGTCACCCGCCCGTCCTCGTACATGAAGTTCCCGGGGCCCGTGTCCCCCTGAACCAACACAACCGGGCCCTCGTAGTCCGGGACGTTGCGCTCGAGCCAGTCGGCGCTCAGCCGGAGGAGGGGGTCCATCGAGCCGTCGGGTGCCGTCCCTCGTCGACGGATCCCTTCGATCCGCTCGAGCGCGTGCTCCTTGGCCGTCCGAACCGGGCCCAGGCTGGGGAGGTTCAGGTCCCGGGGGTCGAGCCGGTGCTGGGCGGCCAGGTTCCGGATGAAGTCCTGGGCCACCCGGACCTGTTCGTCAGGGTCCCCGATCCGGTAGAACCAGGTGGCGCCGTGGACCCGATCGGAGAGCACCGCCTCGCGGTGCGGATGGACCGCGAGGATGTGGGGCACCGCTACCTCGGTCGATCCCAGGGCCTTCATCACCTCTGCCTCGGTCGCCAGCGTGTGGAAGGCGCTCCGCTCGGGGAGAGGGTCGGGGCTGTAGCGAAGGAAGAGCTCGCGCGTCCTTCCCCCGGGATCGGCCACGTCGACATACCACGCCTCGCGCGTCGCACCGCCGGGGATCCTGTCGGCGCTCGTCACCGGCTGGCCGGCGGTCTCCCCGATCCAGCTCATGACGTCGCCGGGTAGCGACAATTTCGTCTCGGCCATGGTTCCTCTGTCCCTCTGGTGGGGTACTCCCCCTCCGGTGGACCGGACTTTAGGGCGTGCGGGCCCAGCCTGTCCCAACGGAGCCGAGAGCAGTGGCCGGCGACCCTGCCCCGGCTCCGAGAAGCGGCACCTCGGCGTCCGTCCGGTGCCTCCCGGGCTCAGCCCGACAGGCCCGGGCTCATGAACCTCCGGCGACGAGCGAGCCGCACCATGGTTTGTTGCCGTTGGTCGTCGTGTACTTGTCGTTCTTGAGCTGAACGAAATAGTTGCAGTACGTCTTGGGCAACATCGCCACGGTGCCGAAGTTCTTCAGGCTGAACGAGACGGAGCCCGGAAGGATCCCCCCGGCGTTGTAGCTGGTCACCTTGTGCAAATTGGAGATGAACGCGCTCCGGGTCGGGTTATTGCCGGCCTGCTGCAACCCCTTGATCATGAGGTCGGCGCCCAGGTACGCGACGTAGGTCCCGTAGTCCGGCAGTCCGCCCTTGTACTGGGGGTCGTACTTCCTCAGCGCGTTGAGCATCGCCTGGGTCGGGGTGTTGGGCGGGGTGAAGTCCACCTGGGTGTCCATGTACTGCCCGTCGAGGGCGGCGGCGGCCGACGGTGTCGAGAGCACCGTGTTGTCGTACCCGGTGCCACCGATGATCGTCTTGGCCTTCATCCCGGCGTTCTTGACCGCCTGGGCGACGGCGACGTCCGAGGAGTCGACCAGCGCCACGGTCACCCCGTTGCAACCGGCCGCCTTCATGGAGAGCGCCGCCGCGGTGAAGTCGACGCCGCCGAATTGGACCGTCTTGTCGTTGTAGCAGGTGGAAACACCGTGCTTGCCGGCACTGGCCAGGGTGGTGTCGATCGCGTGCTGCGAGGACGGCGAGATGGAATAGGAGAGCCCGGCCAACTTGGTCACCCCGATCGACTTCAGGAACCGTCCCCAGTAGTCGTAGGTGTAGTAGTTCCCGTTGAAGGCCGTGGCGGTCACCGGATAGAAGCTGAACATGTTCGTGTAGGGCTGCATGCCCCACTCGGGCCCGTCGAAGCCCCAACCGGTCACCGGTATGCCGGCCTGCTGAAGGATCTTGGACCCGCCGAAGCCGACCGACGAGGTCGACACCACGCCGAACACGCCGGAGCCGGCCAGATCCGACGCCGCGGCGAAATAGGTCGCCGGGTTGGTGGCGTCGTCCTTCACCACCACCTTGATCTTCCGCCCGTCCACACCGCCCTTCGCGTTCTGCAACGCCACCCGGGCGTCGATGCCCCCGGCGGCGTCGAAGAAGGTCGACGAGGCGGGACCGGTCAGGTCCGATATGAAGCCGATCGTGATCGTCTTCGACGTGACCCCGGGATCGCTCGCCCCGGCTGGAGCGGCGGCGACGACCGAGCAGACCAGCGCGGTCACGAGCGCACCGAGCGCTGCAAGCCTTGTCGGCACAATTCCCCCCCTCATCGGCCGGACGGACCCCCGAGGAGCACGGCAGGGGGCACACCCGAATTGCTTACCGTATGAGCATCGATAGTAACGCCGCCGAAACGGCACCGCAAGCATCCACCGGGGCGGCGGTTACCGCCGATCCGGGTCGAACGCCATGGCCGGCTCAGACTGCGGGGGGACGCGGGACCGGCTCAGACTGCGGGACCGGCTCAGACTGCATGGGCGGCCCGAGGTCCGCTCCGGCCGCCCCGAGGGCGGCGAGGAAACCGGTGTCCCAACCGCATCCCCCGCCGACCGGGGGGGTCCGGCTACCCACCGAGCCCGAGAGTGCCCGTTCGACCATCCCCACCACCGACCGGGCAGTCGGCGAGCTCACGGCCGCCCCACCCATCTCGAGCTCGTGCGCGAGGTTCTCGCGACCGTGCCCGGGCACCACGTCGAGGAGGACCAGCGGCCGGCCGATCGCCCTGGCCTCACGGCACGTGTCTCCCGAGCTCGTCACCACGACGTCGGCGGCGGCCATCATCTCGGGCAGCCGGGTGGTGTACCCGAAGGGCATCACGGCCGGCTGGTCTCGGGCGACCGAGCGCAGCTGCCCCAGCAACCGGCCGTTCTCACCGGCGACGGCGAGGACAGTGCACCCGGCGGCACCCAACGCCCTGGCGATCTCGGCGAGGGGACCGATCCCCCACGCACCCGAGATCAGGAGGGCGCACCGGGCTCCGGGCGCGACTCCCAGAGCCGCCCTGGCCACGGGACGGGGCGGGGCCGCGTGGAATTCGGGCCGGACGGGCGCCGTGGTCACCACGACCTCGGCCTCGGGCCAGTACCGGCGCACGGAGGCGGCCGCCAGCTCGGAGGTGACCAGGAAGAGATCGGTTCCCTCGTGGACCCAGATCCGGTGGGCGAAGGAATCCGTCATGAACACCACCGTCATCGTCTCCGGGTGCTCCCGCTTCAGCGCCGCCGCACCCGCGGCGCCGGTCGCGAACACCGAGACCACGAGGTCGGGGCGGTAGTCCTCCACCTCCCGCCGCAGGTGCGGGAGCATGACCCTGACGGCCGCCCGGTCGGACAGGCGCCCGAACAGCCCCTCGGCCCGAAGTTGCGAGAAGTGGTAGGCGTCGTACACCGGCGGTGCCGAGATCATCGTCCGGAACACCCGGTCGCCCACACCACCCAACCCGCGGCCGAGCATCGGCATACAGTCGACGATCCTGCTCTCCACCCCGCGGGGGGCCAGGGCGGCGGCACACGCCTCGGCGAGGGTGTCATGGCCCTTGCCGAACGAGCCCGAGAGGAGCAGCGCTCGTCGGAGCGTCACGGAGGGTGCCTACAGGAGACCCAGCGCGCCCGGTGACGGGACACGCTGGTTCGCCTCGAGCCACCACTCGGCGTACCGGCGCATCCCCTCCTCAAAGGTCGTCCGGGCGGTCCAGCCGAGGAGCTCCTCGGACTTCTCACGCGAGGCCTTGTGACCGACGAAGTCCCCCGGGCGGGCGTCACGGAACTCGATGTCCATGAGGGGATTGACCAGTTCGCGGACGACCTCGGCCAGCCGGCGGATGCTCACCGGGTCGGGCCCCTCGAGGTTGAAGATCTGGTTCCCGGCCTTGTCGTCGAGCGCGAGGACGTGGGCATGGGCCATGTCCTCGATGTACACGTAGTTCCGGTACTGGAGCCCGTCGCCATTGATGACGATCGGTTCCCCCGCGTGGGCCCGACCGAGGAACCGGGGGATCACCAGCTCCTCACGCATCCGGGGACCGAACGGGATGCCGTAACGCAGGATGGTGTAGGACAGCCCGTACAGTTGGGCGTAGCTGGTCGCCACCAGCTCGGCAGCCAACTTCGACGCGGTGTACACGTGACCGGTGCTCGAGACGGCGATCGGCAGGTCCTCGGTCGCGGGGCGATCCGCCTCCGTCGCAGAGTAGACCCACACGGTGCTGGCCAGGACCGCTCTGCCCACCTCGTTGTGCCGGGCCGCCTCCCAGACGTTGGCGGTGCCGCCGACGTTGAGCGCGAAGGTGCGGGCCGGGTCGGCCATCGCCTCGTCAACGTTGGCAACCCCTGCCAGGTGGAAGACGGCGTCACACCCGACCGTCGCCTCCACCAGGCCGGCCAGGTCGGTGATGTCGACCTCGCAGTGGGTGACGTCGGCCCGGTGCGGGGGTCGGGTGTCGATCACCGTCACGTCATGGCCTTCGGCCACCATCTGGTCGACCACGTGGGAACCGATGAAACCCGATCCTCCGGTCACCGTCACGTTCATCTGTCCGTCCTCAGGTCGTAGGGGCCGATGCCATGGCCCTGATGGTCGTACGGAGGCTCCTCCCGACGTAGCGGGCTTCGTCGGGGCTCATGTCGGAATGGACGGGAAGGCAGACGTGGCGGGCGCAGACGTCCTCCGCCACCGGGTACGAGGCCGTCGCCAGGTGGGCGAAGACCGGATGCCGGTGGAGGGGCTGCGCGTACACCTCGCCGCTCAGGCTCACCCCGTGGTCCTCGCGGAGGCGCCGCTTCAGCTCGTCGCGATCGATCCCCGGCTCCAGCATGGCGACGTACTTGTAGTAGTTGCTCATGCAGCCGTCCGGGGCCGGCTGCGGGACGACACCCTCGGCACCGGCCAGTTCCTCGTCGAAGATGGCGGCGGCGCGGCGGCGGGTGGCGATGAACTCGCCCAACCGCCGCAAGTGCACCAGGCCGGCCGCCGCGTGCAGCTCGCTCATCCGCCAGGCGTAACCGAGGCGGACGTGCTCCCCCCCGAAGAAGCCGGCCTTCCCCTGGTCGCGGTAGATCACCGCATCGTCTCGGAGCGCCTGGTCCCCCGAGACGATCATGCCTCCCTCACCGCTGGTGACCACCTTGGTGGGATAGAAGGAGAAGGCCGCGGCCCGGCCGAAGGAACCCGCGGGCCGACCGTCGAACGTCGACCCGTGGGCGTGGGCCGCGTCCTCCACCAGAGCAAGGCCCCGGGCTTCGCAGAAAGCGCGGAGCCGGTCCACCTCCGGGGTGATGAGCCCGCCGACGTGGACCAGCATCACTGCGATCGTCTGCGGGGTCAGCGCCTCCTCGACGGTGGCGACCGAGATCGCCATCGTGGCCGGGTCCACGTCCGCCAGCCTTGGGGTACCTCCGGCGTGCAGCACGGCGGCGGCCGAGGCGAAGAACGTGTTGGTGGGGACGACCACCTCGCGACCCTCCACCCCCAGATGGCGCAGGATGATCTCGAGCGCCGCGGTCCCGCTGCTCACGGCCACCGCGAAGGGGGCGCGGTGGCTGCGCTCGAACTCCTCCTCGAACTCCCTCGTGTGGGGCCCCAACGTCAGCGACCCGGTCCTGAGGGACCGGTCGATCATGGCGAGCACTTCCCCGCGGTCCTCCGGGGAGAAGACGACGCGTGCCGCCGGGACCTCCCTACCGAACATAGCCAGGCACCGTAGCAGCGCCGTCCGGAACCCTCATGAACCCTGGTCCGCCGGATTTCGGGCCCGGCTGTCCTCACCCGATGACGACCACGCTCCGGAGCACCTCGCCGCGGTCCATGTGGGCAAAGGCCAGCTCCACGTCGTCCATCCCGATCGTCTCGCTCACGAAGGCGTCGAGGTCGAGACGCCCCTGGCGGTAGAGGTCGACGAACAGGGGGAAGTCCCGGGACGGAAGACAGTCCCCGTACCAGGACGGCTTCAGGGCCCCTCCCTGCCCGAAGAAGTCGGCCATGGGGATCCCGGGCATCACCATGCCCGGAGTCGGCACCCCGACCTGCACCACCGTGCCCGCCAGATCTCTCGCATACAAGGCCTGGGCGAGCACCTCGGGGCGGCCGACCGCCTCGACGCAGACGTCGGCCCCGATGCCACCGGTGGCCGCGAGCACGGCCGCCACGGGGTCCTCGTGGGAGGCGTTGACCGTGTGGGTCGCACCGAACGAACGAGCCCAATCGAGCTTCCGGTCGGCCAGGTCTACGCCCACGATGACCGTGGCGCCCGCCAACCGGGCTCCCGCGATGGCCGCACATCCCACCCCGCCGCACCCGAAGACGGCGACCGATTGCCCGGGCCGGACCCCACCGGTGTGCATCGCGGCACCCAGCCCGGCCATGACCCCGCAACCGAGGAGACCGGCCGCCTCCGGTCTGACGGGGTGCACCGGCGTGCACTGGCCGGCTGCCACCAGGGTCAACTCGGCGAAGGCACCGATCCCCAGGGCCGGAGCGAGCGGGGTCCCGTCGGCGAGCGTCATCCGCTGCGTCGCGTTGGCCGTCGAGAAGCAGTACTGCGGCTCTCCCCGACGGCACGCCCGGCAGTCGCCACAGACGGCACGCCAGTTCAGGATGACGAACTCCCCCACCCCGAGCCCGCCCGAGCCGGGACCGACGGCGACCACCTCGCCCGCCGCCTCGTGCCCCAACAGGAAGGGGAAGTCGTCGGAGATCCCTCCCTCCCGGTAGTGGAGGTCGGTATGGCAGACACCGCAGGCCCGGATCCTCACCAACGCCTCCCCGGGCCCAGGGTCCGGGACCACGATCTGCTCGACCGTGACCGGCGCACCTCGCTCACGGGCCACGACACCTCGCACCAGCCGGCTCACGCGACGTCCCTCCGGGTCCGGATCGTTCGGTCTGCCCCCGGGGCTCCGGGGCGGTCTGTTCTGACGGGGTCCCGCCCCCCAGGGTACAGTCGCCCCAGTTCGAATCCGGCGCATATTTCGTGCGCCGCCGGCGCAAGGAGGGGACATGCCAGGACGCATGGAGGGAAAGGTCGCGTTCATCACCGGGGCCGGTCGGGGCCAGGGTCGTAGCCATGCCGTGCGGCTGGCGCAGGAGGGCGCGGACATCATCGCCGTCGACATCTGCGAGGACATCGCCACCAACCCGTACCCGATGAGCTCCGCCGAGGACCTGGCCCAGACGGTGAAGGAGGTCGAGGCGCTCGACCGGCGGATCGTGGCCCGCAAGGCCGACGTGCGCGACCGTGAGCAGCTGCGGTCGGCGCTGGCCGAGGGGGTCGCCGAGCTCGGCCACCTCGATGTCCTGGTGGCCAACGCCGGGATCTGCCCGCTCAACACCCCGGGGATCCAGCCCTTCGTCGACGCGTTCGACGTCGACTTCATCGGGGTCGTCAACGCGGTGAACGTGTCGCTCCCCCATCTCGGATCGGGGTCGTCCATCGTCATCACCGGCTCGACCGCGGGCATGATGGAAGGCGCCGTGGACAACCCCGAGCTGGGCGCCGGTGGCGCCGGCTACGGCCTCGCCAAGAAGCTGCTCATCACCTACACCGAGGCGCTGGCCCTTCAGACCGCCAGGGACTTCGTCCGGGTGAACTGCATCCATCCGACCAACTGCAACACCCACCTCCTCCATCAGGAGGCGATCTACAAGAGCTTCCGGCCCGACCTCGAGAACCCGACGCGTGAGGACGCCGAGCAAGCCTTCGTGGTCTTTCAGGCGATGCCCATCCCGTACATCGAGCCGATCGACATCAGCAACCAGGTACTCTTCTTCGCCTCGGACGAGTCCCGCTACGTCACCGGCCTGAACGTGCGGGTGGACGCCGGGTCCCTCCTCAAGACGCCGCACATCGGTTGATGGCGGCAGCCAGCGCGGCGTCCGGGTACGGCCAGGCGGCCCGGACATGACCGCGGACGCCGACGGGTGGGCCGCTGCGGGCCTGCAATTCGAGATGGACGACGGGGTCGCCTGGCTCCGCCTGAACCGGCCCCAGAAGCGCAACGCCATCGACCGGCCGCTGCGGAACGCGCTCCTGGCCGCGATCCACGAGGTCGGCGAGGACCCCGCCATCCGGGCGGCCGTGATCACCGGCAACGGGCCGGCGTTCTCCTCGGGGGCCGATCTGACCCAGGAGGGCGGGCCCGTGGAGGTCCCCGAGGACAGGCGGCTGTCGGGCCCCAACGGCCCCCGGTCGGACGGCCTGCAGTACGGCTGGGCGCGGCTCATGGACGCCATCTGGAAGAGTGAGAAGCCGTTCCTGGCGGCGGTCAACGGCGTCGCCGCCGGGGGCGGGTGCCAGCTGGCCCTGGCGTGTGACCTGATCCTGGCCTCGGAGGAGGCCTCCTTCTGGGAGATCTTCGTCCGCCGGGGGCTCCCGCTCGAAGGGGGTGGAGCGTGGATCCTGCCACGGCTCACGAGCCTGGTCCGGGCCAAGGAGCTGGCGATATTCGGCGAGCCCCTCAGCGCTCCCGACGCGGAGCGGTGGGGCATGGTCAACCGGTGCGTCCCGGTGGCCGAGTTCGACACGACCGTCCGCGAGTGGGCCCGGCGACTCGCCAGTGGGCCGACGGTGCGGATCGGTCACATAAAGGGGCAGCTGAACGCCTCGCTCGAGAGCACCATGGCCGCGACGTTCCGCGAGGAGGCCACCCTCCTCGGGATCGGAGGCGGCGAGGACTCCGGGGAGGCGATGCTCGCCTACGTCGAGCGGAGGGACCCCGAATTCACGGGACGGTGAGCGTGTCGCACTTGGCGATCGCCGCCGACCGCGCCAGAATCTCCGGGTGACCGACCAGGACGACCAGATGCTCTCCGGGCTGCGCGGATGGCTCGCCGGCCATTGGGACAGCGACCTCACCCTCCGGGAGTGGTGGGTCCGGCTCGGAGAGGCTGGCTGGGCGGCACCGGCCTGGCCGGTCGACTGGTACGGCCACGGCCTCTCCCTGGCCGGCGCGGCGCAGGTGAACGACGCCATCGTGGATTTCGGCGCCGTGCCCGGCGCCGGGGGCTTCGGCGTCGGCATGGTCGGACCGACACTCTTCGCCCACGGTGACGAGGACCAGCGACGACGTCACCTGAGGGACATCGCCACCGGGGGCCTGGCATGGTGCCAGCTCTTCAGCGAGCCCGGCGCCGGGTCGGACCTGGCCGGCCTGCAGACCAGGGCCTACCCCGACGGCGAGACGTGGGTGGTCACCGGGCAGAAGGTGTGGACGTCGGGCGGCCAGTACGCCGATCGGGCGATGCTCCTGGCGAGGACCGACGTCGACGTGCCCAAGCACGCGGGGATCTCCTACTTCCTGATCGACATGCATCAGCCGGGGGTGGAGGTCCGGCCGTTGCGTGAGATGACCGGCCGCTCCTTCTTCAACGAGGTGTTCCTGACCGAGGCCCGGGTCAGCGCGCGCGACCTCGTCGGAGGCGAGGGCAACGGGTGGGCCGTGGCCAACACCACCCTGGCGCACGAGCGGGCACTGTCCGGCGCCCACGGGGCGACGAGCGACGCCCTGCCCGGCTCGGTTGCGGGAGACCTCGACCGGCGGGTCGGTGACTTCGCCGTCGAGCGGGGCGGGGCGGGCGCGAGCCGTTCGGTCTCGCAGCGCCTGACCGATCTGGCCCGCTCGCACCACCGCGCCGGCGACCCGGTCGTTCGTCAGGGACTGGTGCAGCTCTACACGCTCGAACGCATCATCAACCTGACCGCACAACGGGTCCGGGCGACGGAGACGGCGGGCCGGGAGGTCGCCGGCACCCCGAACCTGGCCAAGATGGCCCTGAGCCGGGCTCTTCGGATCCAACGGGACCTGACCTTCGGGATCCTCGGGCCCGACGGCATGCAGTTCGACTACGAGCCCGGCGACGGTTCTGCCGGCGCCTCCGGGACCGACGGCGCGGCCCGGCCCGAGGAGGCTCGTCAGCTCGTGGAGGAAGCCCTCTTCGCTCAGGCCCCGCAGATTTACGGTGGATCGGAGCAGATCCAGCGCAACATCGTCGGTGAGCGGGTGCTGGGCCTGGCCAGGGAACCCCGGGAGGACCGCTCGACCCCGTTCCGTGACCTGCCCCGCAACGGCTGACGGCGGGGTACCGACCCTCAGTCGAAGGAGGGTGAGCGGGTCCGCGTCCTCTTCAGCTCGAAGAAGCCGTCGGTGGCCGCGACGAGAAGGACGCCGTCCCAGAGCTTGCCGGCCGCTTCCCCGCGAGGGGTCGGCGTCACCACCGGACCGAAGAACGCGTTGCCGTCGACGCTGATCACCGGTGTCCCCACGTCGATCCCCACCTGGTCCATCCCGCGATGGTGCGACGCCTTGACCTCTTCGTCCAGATCAGGGGAGTCGGCTGCCTCGAGCAGCGAGGCGGGCAGGCCGACCTCGGCAAGCGCTTCGGCGAGGGCTTCGGGTCCCCGGCTCTGTCGGTCGTGGTACCGGGTTCCAATGGCCGTATAGAGCGGAAGGAGGATCTCGTCGCCCCGCTCCCGTGCGGCGGCCGTGCAGATCCGGACCGGCCCCCACGCCCGCTCCATCCGAGCGAGGTACTCCTCGGTCAGGCCATCCCCGCCGTGCTGCTTCAGATTCAGGTAGGCGAGCGACATGACGTGCCAGCGGGTCGACACCGGCCGGACCTTCTCCACCTCGAGCATCCAACGTGAGGTGATCCAGGCCCAGGGGCAAAGAGGATCGAACCAGAAGTCGGCCGTGCTGGTCGTCCTGTCCGCAACGGGGCTGTCCGCAAGGGGGCTCATAGGAGATCCAACCATCCGGCCCCTGCCCTTGTTCCGGCACCCGCTCCCGGGGACCGTCGCCGGGGTCCATCCCTGCGGTCGGCGGCGGGCCGGGGACCGTCGCCTCAGGCCCGGCCCGGCAGAGCGATCCTGCGGAGCCAGCGCCGGGGTGGCTTCCATCCGGCGGGCTTCGAGACCACCAGGGCGAAGGAGGTAGTGGTGAACTCACCGAGGGCGGTCCGGAGGTGGGTATCGGTGAAGGGCGGCAGGTCGACGTGACGGTCGGCGGGGGCGTCCCCTTCGGTCAGGTCCGCCTCCACCTCATAACCCTCGCGACGCAGCCGGTCGACCAGCAGCTCGACGTCCCTCCGGCGGTAGAGCACGGTGGCGCCGGCCTCGACCGTCCGCTCGTTGGACGAGACGTTCAGCTCGGTGGTGTGCACGGCGACGCCGCCGGGGCGGAGGCACCGCATCTGCTCCCCGACGAAGTCCGCCCCGGCGGCGATCGACCCCAGGTGCTCGAGCGCGCACGAGGACCAGGTGAAGTCGAAACCTCTGAGGTCGTCGGGGATCTCGTTCATGTCGACGTGGCGGAACGTCGTCCGGCGCGCGAACTCCTCGGGCTCGCACAACCCGTGGTCGTTCAGTTGGAGGATCCCGCCCGCGTACTCGTCACCCGTTGCCGTCCAACCGGCCGCGGCGGCGGCATCGGGACCGAGGTCGGTGGCCACCACCTCGCTCCCCTGGCCGGCGAAGAGCGCGGCGAGCGGCTCCCTGCCCACCCCGAAACCCAGTCCCCTCCGCCCGGGCCGCAACATGTCGCGCTCGTGAAGCGCGGCGCAGATGAACAGCCACTCCCACATCTTCCGGTGCATGACCAGAGGCTTCGGATCGGTACGGTTGGGATCCCACACCGGACGAAGCCGCTCGGACCAGACGCGGAGCTCCGGCGAAAGGAGCGAGGCCTGCGAGCAAACCTGCGAAGTGAGCATCTCGGGCGATGTTGCCACATCCCCGCCCCCGCAGGTGACGGGTGGCGGCCCGCGTCCTCCCGGTCTGCCGCACCTCGACCCCGGACGGATCCCCGGGAAGGTAGCCTCTCGGACCTGTGTCCCCGACGGAACCGGAAGCAGCGAGGCCGGTGATCGGCGACCAGGGGGTGCCATCGGCGTACCAGGACGGCTCTTCGGATGCGGTGCCTGGCGGAGGGGTGGGTGGGGGTGGAAGCGGTGCTGGCGACCACGGACGGCCGGGGGTCGGCGGGCCCGGTGAGGACCCTGGGCTGACCGCGCCGGGTCGGAAGGCGGGAGCCAGGTCGACCCACCGCTCCGGGAGGTGGCTCCTCGAGGCAGCCGTCATCGTGGTCGTCGCACTGGTGGTGGCGGTCCTGCTCCGCACCTTCGTGGTGCAGACCTTCTACATCCCGTCGGAGTCGATGCAGCCGACGCTGCAGGTCGGCGACCGCATCCTGGTGAACAAGCTCAGCTACCACTTTCACGGAGTGGGCCGTTCCGACATCGTGGTGTTCCGACGACCACCGCTCGAGGAGAAGACCTGTAGCGGGCCTCTGGTCAACGACCTGGTGAAACGCGTCATCGGTCTGCCCGGCGAGACCATCTCCCTGAGCCAGGGGAACGTGATGATCAACGGGAAGCGGCTCCCCGAGCCGTGGCTGCCGTCCGGGGACCAGACCGGTCCGGGGCCGGGATCGGCACCTTTCTCCCTGGCCAAGCCGTACAAGGTCCCCGCCGGAGAGTACTTCCTGATGGGCGACAACCGGACCTACTCGTGCGACAGCCGCTACTGGGGCCCTATACCGAGATCGCTCATCGTCGGCAAGGTCGACTTCAGGATCTGGCCGCTCACCCGCCTCGGCATCTTTTAGCCCCGCCACCCCGATCCGGGGGGTGGACCGATACCATCGTGCCAAGCGCGGAGCGAACGGAAGGGGCAGCGTGATCCTGCATCGTGACGGCGCGGCCCGTCGCGACGACCCGGCGGCGACACCTTCTTCAGTGCCCGAGATCGGGCGCTCCCTCCGGCGCGAGCGGACACGGCAGGGGCTCGGGATCGAAGACGTGAGCGTCAGGACGGGCGTCGACCCCCGGCAGCTCCAGGGTCTCGAGGGGGGCACGGTCGACC
Source organism: Acidimicrobiales bacterium (assembly GCA_035532415.1). Lineage (GTDB taxonomy): Bacteria > Actinomycetota > Acidimicrobiia > Acidimicrobiales > RAAP-2 > DATKRB01. The sequence continues at coordinate 43,674 of DATKRB010000073.1, forward strand.
GTCTCCCGGACCGGGTGCAGACGCTGAAGATCCTCCGCCTCTACGCCGATTTCCTCGGGCTGCCCGGTGAACGGTACGTCCTGGTGCTCGTGGACCATTGGCCCACCGGATCGCTCGCCACACCGGTCGTGAGGGTGCACCCCCGGCGACCCGACGACACCGGGGCCATCCCCGTCGTCGTCCCCTCTCTCTCCGCCGGCGCCCCGACCGGCATCCCTGACGAGGACCACCGGACCGGTGAGATACCCGTGTCGACCGGAACAGCGTCGACCGGGGCGCTGATCCCGCCGATGCCCGGTCCCGCCGCCACGTCCAGCGGACCTCTCGGCGGGTTCGGGCCCGAACCCGCTACCGCCCAGGTGCCGCGCATCGACACCACCGGTCCCCTTCCGGCTGTCCCCGGATGGTCCGGTTCGGCCAAACCCCGAGCGTCCCCCGTCCTCAAGGTCGTCGTCGGCGTGCTGGCCCTCGCCCTGGCGGTCGGGATCGCCGGGATCGTGATCAACGAGACCCACCCGCAGTGGCTCCGGAACCTCGGCGTCACCCATGGCCCCGCAGGATCCAAGCTCGCTCCCACGGGGACGAACCCGGTGAACCCGGCTCCGACCTTCAGCCAGGTGGCCTCCCCGGCGGGGACCGCCTCATTCGTCGTGCGGGCCAGCTCCTTCGTCGTCTCGGTCCTCGCGGTCGGGAGCGCGAGCTGGATGCAGATCGGCGAGCCGGGCTCCGCGCCCCTCTTCAGCGGGATCGTGCAGGCGGGGAACAAGGAGACCTTCACGGTCCACCGCGCCCTGGTGGTTGAGGTCGGGGCTTCGTCTGCCCGCGCCTTCGTCGCTGTCGGGCAGAAGCTGGTCGGGGGCTACGTTCCGTCGACGGCCCCGTTCACCATGACCTTTCGGACAAGCTGAGGCCCTGACGGATCAGGCAAATCCGGCAGTCACCTGCTCGTTCTCCTCGGCGTCCACTACCGCCGCCGCCGCGGCGACGCTCTGGCCGTCGTCGAGATTGACGACCCGGACGCCCGTGGCGTCACGGCCCTGCGAAGCGATCTCACGCACCGGCATGCGGATCGTGACCCCGCCAGTCGAGACCAGCAGGATCTCCTCGTCGAGCGAGACCATGAACGCGGCGACGACGCGGCCCCGCTTGGCCGTCAGTCGGATGCCCCGCACTCCCTGGCCGCCGCGGGCCTGCCGGTTGAAACGCTCGAGCTTGGTCCGCTTGCCGTAGCCGGCATCGGTCACCATCAGGATGTCGGTATCGTCACGAGCGACGTCAAGCGAGACCACCTGGTCCTCGTCCCTCAAGCGGATCCCGCGGACGCCGGCGGCGTCACGGCCCATCGCCCGGACGTCGTTCTCCGAGAAGCGGATCGTCATGCCCTTGCTGGTGACCTCGAACAGATCGTCCTCACCCCCGGTCGCCACCACCCGGACCAGCTCGTCGCCGTCGCGGAGATTGATGGCGATGAAGCCCTCGCGCCGTGACTTGTCGTACTCGGAGAACGCCGTCTTCTTCACCTGACCCCTGGCGGTGGCGAACACCAGGTACTGGTCGGGCGGGAAGTCGCGTGTCTGCACGATGGCCTGCACCGTCTCACCCATCTCGAGCGGCAGCAGGTTCACCAGCGCCGTGCCCTTGGCGGTCCGCTCCTTCATCGGGATCTCGTGGCCCCGGAGACGGTAGACCCGGCCGCGGTTGGAGAACAGCAGCAAGTAGGAGTGGGCGGTGGAGTGGACCACGTGGGCAACGAGGTCCTCCTCCTTCAGCCGGGCTCCCTGCACCCCGCGCCCACCACGCCCCTGGGTCCGGAATGCCGCGGCGGACACGGATTTCACGTAGCCGGCCGTCGTCATCGTCACGACGATCTCCTCGTCGTCGATCAGGTCCTCCACCCCGAGCTCGCCCGGGTCGTGGGTGACGACGCTCCGCCTCTCGTTGGCGAACTTCTCGCGAATCTCTCCCAGCTCGGTGATGATCACCGCGTGCAACTTGTCCGAGTCGCCCAGGATCGCCTCGAGCCCGGCGATGGTCTCCCTCAGCTTCGCCATCTCCTCCTCGAGCTCGGTCCGGCCGAGACGGGTCAGGCGACCGAGGGTCATGTCGAGGATGTGGCGGCCCTGTTCCTCGCTGAAGGAGAACGGCTCGGCCATGAGCGAGGCCAGCGCCGAGGGCCGGTCGTCGGATGCCCGGATGGTGGCGATCACCGCGTCGAGCATGTCGATCGCCCGAAGAAGCCCCTCGACGATGTGGGCGCGGGAGCGCGCCTTGTTCAGCCTGAACTCCGAGCGCCGTGTGACCACCTCTACCTGATGGGCGACGTAGTGCGTCAGCACCTGTGCGAGGTTGAGCGTCCGCGGGACGCCGTCCACCAGTGCCAGGGTGTTGACCCCGAAGCTGGTCTGGAGCGGCGTGTGCTTGTAGAGCTTGTTCAGCACCACGTTCGCGTTCGCGTCGCGCTTGAGTCGGATGACCAGACGGGTCTGCTTGCCCGCCGAGGAGTCGAGCACCTCGGCGATGCCGTCGACCTCGCCGGACTTCACCAGGTCGTCGATCTTCTGGGCGATGACGCCGACCGACGTCTGGTAGGGCAACTCGGTCACCACGATCCGGGTGGCGTCGCGCCCCTCTTCTATCTCGGCGACCGCTCGCATCTTTATCGATCCCCGGCCGGTCCGGTATGCGTCGAGGATCCCCTGGCGTCCGAGGATGAGGGCACCGGTCGGGAAGTCCGGGCCCTTCACGATGGTCATCAAATCGTCGGGCGAGGCCCCGGGATTGTTGATCAGGTGGATCGTCGCGTCGATGACCTCCCCGAGGTTGTGCGGGGGGATGTTCGTCGCCATCCCGACGGCGATGCCCTGCGACCCGTTCACGAGAAGGTTCGGGAAGCGAGCCGGCAGGACCTCTGGCTCTTCGGTCGAATTGGAGTAGTTCGGGATGAAATTGACGGTGTCCTCGTCGATGCCGGCCATGAGGTCGAGTGCGAGCGGCTGCAACCTGCACTCGGTGTACCGCATGGCCGCAGGGCCCTCGTCCGGTCCCGGGCCCCCGAAGCTCCCGTGACCGTCCACCAGAGGGTGGCGCATCGAGAACTCCTGCACCATCCGGACGAGGGCGTCGTAAATCGCCGAGTCCCCATGTGGATGGTAGGTGCCCATGACCTCCCCGACCACCGCCGCGCATTTCACATGCGGGCGATCCGGTCGGAGGTTCTGGTCGAACATCGAATAGAGGATCCGGCGATGGACCGGCTTCAACCCGTCGCGCACGTCGGGAAGCGCCCGCGAGACGATGACCGACATGGAGTACTCGAGGAACGAGCGCTCCATCTCCTCCTGGATCTCTATCGGCTCGACGAAACCGAGGACCGGGGCTTCCCCTTCCGGTCCTCTGCCGTTCCCGTTGGAACCGGCTGCGCCTCTCCTCGATTGTCGTGCCATGGTCGTCGCGCCCCTCAGATATCGAGGAAGCGAACATCCTTCGCGTTGGTCTGGATGAAGTGGCGGCGCAGCTCGACGTCGTCACCCATGAGGACCGAGCAGACGTCGTCGGCCAGGGCCGCCTGCTCTACGTTGATCTGCAGCAGAGATCGCCTGGCCGGGTCGATGGTGGTCTCGCGGAGCTCGTCGAAATTCATCTCGCCCAGGCCCTTCAGCCTCTGGAAGTCCTGCTTGTGGTCGGGGTGCTCTGCCAGAAAGGCGTCCTTGGCCGCGTCGTCCTTCAGGTAGACCTTCTCCTTGCCCACCAACGTCGAGTACAGGGGTGGCTGCGCCACGTACACGAAACCGCCCTCCACCAGCGGCTTCATCTGCCGGAAGAAGAAGGTCAGCAGGAGGGTCCGGATGTGGCTTCCGTCGACGTCCGCGTCCGCCAGGATGATGACCTTGTGGTACCGGACCTTGTCGACGTCGAAGTCCTCCGCCAGGCCCGCTCCGATGGCGGCGATCAGTGCCTGGATCTCGTTGTTCTTGAGCATCTTGTCGACCCGGGCGCGCTCGACGTTCAGGATCTTCCCCCGGATGGGCAGGATCGCCTGGGTCCTCGGGTCCCGGGCGTCCTTCGCCGAACTGCCCGCCGAATTCCCCTCGACGATGAAGATCTCGCACTCACGGGGATCGCGCGACGAGCAGTCGATGAGCTTTCCCGGGAGTCCCGCCCCGTCGAGACCGGACTTCCTCCTGGTCAGGTCCCGGGCTTGCTGTGCGGCCACCCGGGCCCTGGCCGCCAGGGTGGCCTTCTTGACCACCTGGTTCGCCTCGGTCGGGTTCTCCTCGAGCCATTCCGCCAGCTTCTCGTTGGTCGCCCGCTCCACCAGGGAGCGCATCGGCACGTTGCCCAACTTGGCCTTGGTCTGCCCCTCGAACTGGGGGTCCTTGAGCCGTACGGAGACGATGGCGGTCAGCCCTTCACGGATGTCCTTCCCGTCGAAGTTCTCCTCCTTCTCCTTCAGGAGGTTCCGCGATCGGGCGTAGCGGTTCACCACGTTGGTCAGGGCCTTCTTGAAGCCCTCCTCGTGCATGCCGCCCTCGGTGGTGGAGATCCCGTTGGCGAAGGAGAAGATCCCCTCGTGAAAGCCCGTGTTCCACTGAAGGGCGATCTCCACCTCCTGGGTGTCCTCCGTCTGCTGGTAAGAGCCCACCTTCCGGAACAGCGACTCCTTCGACGCGTTCAGGTGCTTCACGTAGTCGACGATGCCGCCGTTGTACTTGAAGACCTCCTTCTTCCCCGCTCCCGGCCGCTCGTCCGCGAAGCGGATCTCGAGGCCCTTGTTGAGGAAGGCCATCACCTGCAGCCGTTCGGTGATGGTCTGCGCCCGGAACTCCACCTCCTCGAAGATCGACGCGTCGGGCCAGAAGCTGACCGTCGTGCCGGTCCGACCCCTCGGTGCGTCACCCTCTACCCGGAGCGGTCCCTGCGGCTCTCCACCCCCGGCGAAATCGAGAACGTGGTGCCGCCCCTCGCGGTCGATCTCGAGCACGAGACGGGTGGACAGGGCATTGACCACCGAGACCCCCACTCCGTGCAGACCCCCGGACACCTTGTACCCGGCTCCGCCGAATTTTCCGCCGGCGTGAAGGGTGGTCAGGACGATCTCCGCCGCCGACCGGTCCGGGTACTGAGGGTGGCGGTCCACCGGGATCCCCCGGCCGTCGTCTACCACCCGACACCCGCCGTCGGGGAGCAGGGTCACGTCGATCCGGGTGCAGAACCCGGCCATCGCCTCGTCGACGGCGTTGTCCACCACTTCCCAGACCAGGTGATGCAGCCCGCTGGGACCGGTCGACCCGATGTACATCCCGGGACGGATGCGGACCGGCTCGAGACCCTCGAGCACGGTGATGTCGGCGGCGTCGTAGGACGCGGTCTCAGCCGCCAAAGTCGGTCTCCACGCTCATTGCCACGGGCGCGCCTTTCAAAAGCCATCGATCAGTTGTTCGCGTCGGGGGCCCCGGCAAGCCTCCGGTCGACCCACCCGAAGCGGACGCTCTCATCCTACCCGACGGGGTGCCCGGACCGGTGCGTTCACGGCCGCCGCACGATCACGTCGAGACGGGTCGGGGTCTCGCCCGCCAGCTCCCCGACCCTGCCCAACAGCGTCGCTCCCGACGCCCGGACCCTGGTCGCCCACGCCGGGTGGTCGACCGCGACGACCAGCACCCCGTCGACCAACCGGACCGGCCGGACGTGCTCGGCCAGGGCGGGTCCGGCGATCTCCGGCCACCTGGTGAACACCGAGGCAAGGGCCATGGCGTCGGTGGAACCTCCCCAGCGGCGCACCACCGGTCCAAGGGAGTCCTTCAGCGACCGCGGACCCTCCGGTCGGCGCACCCGCCGGCGGCGGCGGCGTCCGGGGTCCTCCGGCGGGGGCTCGGGTGGGCGCGAGCTCATCGGGGGGAGCCACCCCGGCGGTCCTCCCCCCGGCGCAGCCCTTGGACGTCGACCGTGGCTCCGACCCGCACCCCGGCGGGGAGAGGAACCGCGGTGGTCAGGAGGGCCTGACCGGGTGGCAGCAGGTGCACGAGGGCCCGGCTGCGGGCGGGGTCGAGCTCGGAGAAGACGTCGTCGAGCAACAGGATCGGCGGATCACCGGTCCTGGCCGCTATCAGGTGGTGGACTCCCAGCCTCAGCGCCACCGCGACGCTCCGCTGCTCCCCCTGGGACGCCTGATGTCGGGTGTCGCGCCCCATCAGCCCGATGACCAGGTCGTCACGGTGCGGTCCGAGCGAGGTCAGGCCCCGCTGGAGGTCCTCCTTCCGGGCCCGGCCGAGGGCTGCGACCAGATCGCCTTCCCATGAACGACGGTACGACATCGTGACGGAAGGGTTCCCCGGATCGGGGATCGCGCGCGCCGCCGGGGACCCGGCGAGGGATTCATAGGACTCGTCCACGAGGGGCGCGAGCTCCCTGACGAACCGTTCCCGGGCAAGGGCCAGCGCCGATCCGGCCCCCGAGAGCCGCTCGTCCCATACGCCCAGCGTCATCTCCACCTCCGGAGTCAGCCGACCACCGGCCTGGCGCAGCAGGGCGGCCCTCTGCCGCAGGGCCCGATCCACTTCGTCCATCTGCGCGGCGACCTGATGATCGAGCACCCTGAGGGCGTCGTCGAGCACATCCCGCCGGTTTCCCGGACCTCCCCGGACGACCGCCAGGTCGTCCGGACTGAACACGGTGATCCGGACCGCCTCGGCCAGATCGCGCCGGGTCCGGGCCGGCTGGCGGTTGACCTGTGCCCTCGACCGGCCGCGCGTCACGATCTCAGCCTCCACCAGCACCGGAAGCTCGTCTCTCGTGAGCTGTGCCCGGACGATCGCCCGCTCGGTCCCGGCGCGTACCATCACCTCCCGCGGCGCTCCCCGGAACGATCGCTGCGTGCCCAGATAGGCCAGGGCCTCGAGCAGGGTCGTCTTGCCCGTCCCATTGGACCCGGTGATCACGGTGGTCCCGTCCGGATCCGGGTGGAAGTCCACCTCGGCGAACGACCGGAAATCCTCGAGGTGCAGATGGATGAGGCTCACCGGGTCGTTCCCACCACCACCGCCCGGCCGGCCGCTCCCGCGCCCACGATGGGAGCAGCGATCAGGAGACCCTGACCGGCATGAGCAGGTACCGGAAGTCGTCGTCCTCGGCCCCACGGACGGTTGCCGGGCGTGACGGATCCGCTGTCTCGACGACCACCTCGTCGCCGACCACCGCTTCCACCCCGTCGATCAGGTAGGAGGGGTTGAACGCGATGACCAGGTCTTCTCCGGTGAAATCCCCGTCGACCGTCTCATCGGCGTCGCCGACTTCCTGCGACACGACGGAAAGGTCGACCCCGCCGGAGCGCATCGACAGCCGCACCGGCGTGGTGTTGTCCCGCACGAGCAGGCGCACCCGCCGGAGCGCTCCGATGAAGGACTCCTTTCCCAGATGGAGGCGGTTCGGGTAGTGGTCCGGGATCAGCTGGCGGTAGTCGGGGTAGGTCCCGTCCAGGAGCCGGGTGCTGATCCGTACCGGCCCGCGGATGAACGTGATCTCGTGAGCGCCGGCGGCCATCAGCACGGCCGGCGGCCCGTCTCCTCCCGGGGACTCCATGGCAGGTAGGCGTTGGAGCTCCGCCAGCGCCCGCGCCGGGACCAGGGCGTCGTCCTCGTCACGAAACCCCTTGGTGCCCTGAAGATCCCGCATGGCCAACCGATACGAGTCGGTCGCCACCAACCGGACCGTCCCCGAATTGTTCGTCATGAGCACCCCGGTCAACAGCGGCCTGGCGTCGTCGCTCGAGGCGGCACGCACCACCTGGCGGAGACCCTCCCCCAGAGTCCGGGCCGGCAGCTCAACGGGGTTCTCCGTCGGTTGGGACACCGAGGGGAACTCGACCACCGGGAACGCCCGCAGGCTGAAGTGGGAGCGCGAGGCGGAGATCTCCACCTTCTCCTCACCACCCTCGATCGTTACTGCACCGGGCTCGAGCGACCGCACGATGTCGGCGAGCAGGCGAGCAGGGACCACGCAGGATCCGTTCTCGATCCCGATGACCTCCTGGTCGACGCGGATCGTCAGGTCGAGGTCCGTCCCTGTGGCAGTGAGCTGGTTGCCTTCGCACACGAGGAGGAGACCGGACAGCACGACAGACGATGCCCCCCGACCCCCGACGGCGCGTCCAGCGGTGGTCAGGGATTCCACCAGGGAATCGCGCTCGGACCGGAATTTCACCGAATGTCGTCCTTTCGACCGGGAACACACAACTGGTGCATTCGAACGGGGAGAATTCTCTTCTAACGGTAATAAGGGCTGGGGATTGGGGATAGATCCGTGTTCATCCTGGCAGGAGGGCAGATCCGAATCCACCGGCGGAGGGGGTCGCAGGGGGCGGCCGAACCGCCCGGGGCCCCGAAAGTGTAGGGGCTGGGGACGGCGGCGGGCGGTTCCCCAGGGAACGCGACGGTGTCCCCAGGATCCCGGCCCTTTGTCCACACGGTGCCCGGCGGTCGCCGCCGGGGACCCGGCGCGCTCACGTGCCCGACCTGACCTCATGGATGAGCTCGGTCACCTGCTCGTAGATCTGACGGCGTTCCTTCATCTGGGTGGTGATCTTGTCGACCGCGTGGATGACCGTGGTGTGGTCGCGGCCACCGAAGACCCGGGCGATCGCCGGGTAGCTGTAGTCGGTGAGGTTGCGCACCAGGTACATGGCCACCTGGCGCGCGGTCACCAGGGGACGGGTCCTGCTCGGGCCGCAGATGGCGTCGACCGTGAACCCGTAGCTGGCGGCCGTCGCGTCGAGGATCATCTGGGGGGTGATCCGCCGGGGCTCCTCGGCCGAGACGATGTCGGAGAGGACCCGTTCGGCCAGCTCGAGGGAGATGGGCTCGTGACTGAGCGCGGCGAAAGCAGTTACCCGGATCAGGGCACCCTCGAGCTCCCGGATGTTGTTCGTCACGTGGGTGGCGATGAACTCGAGCACGTCGTGCGGGATGTCCTCGTCGTCCGCCTCGGCCTTCGAGCGAAGGATGGCCAGCCGGGTCTCGAGATTGGGCGGGTCGATCTCGGTGATCAGGCCCGAGAGAAACCGGCTCCGCAGCCGATCTTCGAGCGTCTCGATCGACTTGGGCGGCCGGTCCGAGGTCAGGACGATCTGCTTGGAGGCACCCTTGAGGTCGTTGTAGGTGTGAAAGAACTCCTCCTGAAGGCCCTCCTTGTTCTCCATGAACTGGACGTCGTCGATAAGGAGGACGTCGCACTCCCGGTAGCGGCGCTTGAACGCGATGGTGGTCGCCATCCTGAGCGAGTCGACGAAGTCGTTCATGAACGTCTCGGTCGTGACGTAGAGCACCTTCCGCTGCGGGAAGTTCTCCTGCACGTAGTTGCCGATCGCGTGGAGGAGATGGGTCTTGCCCAACCCGGAGTCCCCGTACACGAACAACGGGTTGTACGAACGGCCGGGGGTCTCGGCCACGGCCTGGGCCGCCGCGTGGGCGAGCCGGTTGGACGACGCGGCGACGAACGTGTCGAAGGTGAACCGCGGATCGAGGGAGACGGCCACCGTCTCCCGTTGGGGTTGAGCGGATCTGCCGGCTCTGTGGCCGGCGGACCGGTCGTCGTGGTACGACTGGCCGCCCGAGGGAGCGAGCTCCTCGGGCTCAGAGGGATACGAGGAGGTCTTGTCGGGACGTTCCTCCACCCGCAGGCGGGCCGTTACCGCACTCCCGGCTTCGTTGGCCAGCGTGTCCTCGATGAGGGGAAGGAACCGGGACTCCACCCGCTCGCGCACGACCGCGTTCGGCACACCGAGCACGAGGACGCCATCGTTGAGCGAGATCGGACGGATTCCCGAGAGCCACATCTGCCACGTGGCCTCCGATACCTGGTCACGCAGTGCTTCCGTGCACCGTGTCCACAACCCGTCCGTCTCGTTCACCTGCTCCTCCCCACGTGTGGGGCAACGACAGTCCACAACATGATCCACAGGTGTGGAACACGGCTCGGAGCCGCGGTCGATCGAACGTACACCGTGCCGGGCGCCACGACTAGTGGCAACCCCCGATCTCGCCTAGCATCGGAGGGCGCCATCGCACGCCCGGAGGCCGGAGAGCCGTCCGAGCGGCGTTCCTCCGCGCCAGAGGTCCGGCGGAGCGGGGCGCTCAACAGCGGTGAAAGGCTGATCGACGTGAAGCGAACGTATCAACCAAATACCCGGAAACGGGCCAAGACGCACGGGTTCCGAAAGCGCATGTCCACCCGCGGAGGCCGGGCGATCTTGCGGGCGAGGCGGCTCAAGGGACGTCACCGTCTCACCGTGTGAGAAGGCTGTGGCCCCTACCGTGCTCGGCCGGATCAGCGAGCGGGCGATCTTTTCCGATCTTCGCAGGCCCACGGGCCGGGCTTCGCGCGGGCCGGTCCGGGTGCGCCACGTTGCCCCGCGGAGCCCGGCCGATCGGGGGCGGGCCCGGGTGGGGTACGCGATGGGGCGCAGCTTCGGCCCGGCCGTCAAGCGGAACCGGGGTCGTCGGCGGCTCCGGGCGGCGATCGCCGGCCTGGCATCCGGGCTCCCGCCCGGCTGCTACCTCGTGTCGGCCGACCCGTCCGTGACCGAATTGGAGTACTCGCAGCTCGTGGGTGCCGTGAGGGATGCGATGACAGCGGCGGCAAGGGGGACGGCCCGCTCGGCGGAGGGATCCCCGTCTCGTCCGGGGACGACCCGATGAGCGACGAGCCGACCGTGCAACGACAGCGAGGACCGGGACGTCGACTCGGACTCGGTTTGATCGCGCTCTACCAGGCCCTTCGCTCCGACCGACCGTCTCCGTGCCGGTACTGGCCGACCTGTTCGGCCTACGCCGCCGAGGCAATCGAGATCCACGGTCTGTGGCGGGGCACGCGGCTGGCGCTGCGTCGCGTGCTCCGGTGCCGGCCGTTCGGTCCACACGGTATCGACCTGGTACCCCTGAAAGTTGATCGAGGGAGAGGATCTTGAGCGCATCCACCCTTCTCACGCACCCGGTGCTCGGGGAGAACTCCCTCTTCCACCTCGTCGGTGAGATCTTCCACCCCGTCTTCGTCGTCGTGGCGACCGTTCTCGCCTCGATTTACGGCGTCATCCCGAACTATGCGATCTCCATCGTCCTCCTGACGATCCTGATCATGGCCCTCCTGACCCCATTGACGGTCAAGAGCACCAAGTCGATGATCGCCATGCAACGGATTCAGCCGGAGATAACCAGGCTCCGCCAAAAGTACAAGGGACCAGAAAATCGCGAACAGCTCAACCAGGAGCTGATGCGCGTCTACAAGGAACAAGGGGTGAACCCTGCGGGTAGTTGCCTACCCATGTTCCTTCAGATGCCATTCCTGATTGTTCTTTACGACGTCATCCGGGGTCTTTCGAATACCGTGATGGTGCACGGCCATGCGGTTGCCAGCCCCCGCTACATCCCGACTTCTTCGACGATGTACCACGACCTGGTGGACAGCCATGGGGCGATGGTCTCGTTCGGGATGAACCTGGCCCTGAAGCCCTTCTCCCATCACGCTAGCTGGTATGACTACGTCCCGTACTTTGTTCTGGTCATCGCTGCGGTCGTTCTGCAATTCGTTCAGATGAGCCAGATGAACAAGCGGAATCCTGGCGCGATGCAGGCGAACCCCCAGATGCAGAAGATGCAGAAGATCATGCCGATCTTCTTTGCGTATATCTACTTTCTTATTCCGGCAGCAGTCGTCATCTACATGATCGTCTCCACCGCAATCCGGATCGGGACCCAGGACGTGCTGTTCCGGACGGGCATCGTGCAGCCGGCCGGCGAGCGGTCGATCCCGGCGAGCGGGAAGACGTCGTCGGCCGGCGGCGGGAGAGCGAAGGGGACGATCGCCGCGAGGTCCTCGGTGGCGGAGCCGGAGGAGACGAAACGGAGCTCCAACGGCAAGACGGAGGACGGGGCCAAGGGCGGTACCCCGGCCGGCCGCCGCCCTACGGCGGGCAAGCCCGGTGCTTCCGGCGGCCGGCCGCCATCGCCGAAGGGATCCGGAGGTCCGACGGGGAGCGCTAGCAGTAGTACCAATGGTGCTACTGCACCCAAGACCCATCCACGGGCCAAGGGCAAGCGAACGAGAAAGGCACGTTGACGGGTGGAATGGGTTGAGGTGACGGGTCGATCGCTCGAGGAGGCCAAGGAGGCGGCGCTGGACCAGCTGGGGGTGGCCGAGGGCGATGCGGAGATGCAGATCCTCGCGGAGCCCAAGGCAGGTCTGTTCGGCCGTGTCCGCGGGGAGGCCCGGGTGCGCGCTCGTGTTCGACCGGCGGGGCCGAGACCGAAGAGAGCCCGTCGGCCACGCGACCGGGGCCGGGGTGACGATGAGGGCCGGGCCGCAAGGGGGGCTGGGAACGGCACGCGGTCCGAGCGGGGCGTGGGATCGGGTGGGCAGGTGGCAGCCGGGGGAACGGAACCGGGGAACGGCGGATCGGGAGGTCAGAGCCGTTCTGCTCGGAGGCGTCGCAGCCGTGGTGCCGCCGGTCAGGGAAGCAGTGCGACCCCGGCGCCGCGGGACAGCTCGGCTACGCCCCGGCCCGAGAGGCCGGAGGCAACCAAAGGCTCTACATCAGATGAGGAGAAGGCCATGGCAGAGGGTATGACGCTCGAGGAACAGGCTGAAGTCGCTCGTGACTTCCTCGAAGGGCTTCTCCGGGAGTACGGGCTCGACGGAACGGTCGAGACACGGGTGATCGACGAGGACACTGTCGAGATCGCTGCCATGGGGGCAGATCTTGGCGTCCTGGTCGGTCCTCGGGGCTCGACGCTGGCCGCCGTACAGGATGTGACTCGAACCGTCGTGCAGCGGAAGTTCCCGACGAGGACCGATCGAATCCTGGTCGATGTCGCGGGTTACCGCGAGCGTCGGGCCGAGGCTCTGGGGCGTTTCAGCCGTCAGGTGGCCGCCGAGGTGATCGAGTCGGGGTCCGCTCGGGCACTCGAGCCGATGTCGCCTGCAGACCGCAAGGTGGTGCATGACACGGTCAACGGGATCGACGGTGTTGTCACCCGTTCCGAGGGAGAAGACCCCTCCCGCTATATCGTCATCGCTCCGGCGGGATGACCGAAGGGGTCGATCGACCTCCGCTTCCTTTTACGGCTCGACCTCGATCCGTCGTCAGATCGTTCGTCGCTCCCCCACCGCCGGCTCCCCCACTGCTAGCGCCGGCTCCCCCACCGCTAGCGCCGGCTCCCCCACCGCTGGTCCCCCACCGCCCACCGCCGGCTCCCCCACCGCCGGCCCCCCACTCGATGGCACCGGGGAGGTGACGCGTGACGAGCGGTAGATCCGCCGAGGACCCGGTCGCCCCCGCCCCCGCCGCTCTGGATCGGTTGACGGAACGCCTACTCGAGGCCCGGAATGCCGGGTTTCTCGGCCCTGGCCCGGTGGAGCGGCATCTCGAGCATTCGAGACGGCTTTCGGCCGCCGTCGTTCGGGCCCTGGGTTCCGTACCCGAGAGCGTTGTCGACCTCGGGTCCGGTGCGGGCGTGCCGGGGCTCGTGATGGCATGCTTGTGGCCCGGGCCCCACTTCGTTCTGATCGAGGCAGGCGCTCGAAGAGCCGAGTACCTCTCGCAGACCATCAGAGCGTGCGGACTGGAGGGGCGGGTAGACGTGGAGCATTCACGAGCCGAGGATGCTGGACGGAACGTGCAGTACCGCGGCCACTTCCCGACGGTCGTTGCTCGTTCGTTCGGGAGGCCGGCCGTGACTGCGGAGTGTGCGGCTCCCTTCCTCTCTCCCGAGGGTGTGCTCGTGGTGTCGGAGCCTCCGGCTTCTGATCCGAACGAGGATCGTTGGCCCTCGGGGCCCCTGCGCGGGCTGGGCCTCCAGTTGGAGGGCGTGCAGGAAGGGGAGTTTCGCTTCGCCGTCCTGCGCCAGGTTGCAGCCTGTCCGGACCGGTATCCGCGACGAGTCGGTGTCCCGACGAAGCGCCCCTTGTTCTGATCTGCTCCCTGAATGGAGAGCCACAGCTCGGTGAGAGAGCGCCGATAAAGCTCAGGGGGATGTTTCACGTGGAACATTCGAGGGCCGAATCCCCCATCCTTCTCGATGGTCGGGCAAAGCTCCCGGCGGTCGCGTGAACCGCCCTGGCGGGCGGATCACGGTGTCCCTCGTCTGAGACCGCTCCGTCGAGGGGGGGACCGCAATCGTCGGGAACCTCGGAGCGTCGATGAAGGCCGCTCAGGGGGACCGCTCTGGTGTGAGCGCCGTCGGGGATTGGTCCGTGGGGATGACCATCCGTGTCCACGCCCGGCCGCCGGGGAACCTCTTCGAATCTCGCTCGGCCGGGGTATTGGGTAACTGTCCTGCTCCTGAAGCACCCTGGCGGGAGCCGAGCCGGGCGTGCTTGCCCCGAGTGAGAGCGCAGTCCCGGGTTGATGGTTAGGCGATCGATGGTCTCAGCTGCCGCCGGTGGGCACGAGGCCGGGCAGTACTGGTGCGAGCCGGCCGGGTGGGCTCGTGGGATCGGCCGGAGACGGTCCGGTGGGGCCGGGGACGGGTCGGGGCCGGGTCGGGTCTCGGCAGTGAAGGGCCCCGCCAGAGAACGAACCGACAACGACAGGGGGGCAAAGCTCTCGGCTCGAGCGGAGAGGCTTGGACGAGCGGCGGGCCCCGGTCTGAAGGAGGGGTCCACCGGATGGCGGGGAGTTGAAGTCAGGCAGCATGGGACACGAACCCATGCTCGGGGGAGCCGCCGAGCATGCTGCAGCCTCGAACGAGAGAGTCGACCTTCCCCGAGACCGACCTCCGTCGGCCGTGAGGCCAAGGGTGGGCAGGGTAAGAAGGTACGAGATCCACCTACGCTGCCTCGAGGGAGACCTCGACGGCCGATCGGCCTCGATCTCAGTTGCGTTGCCCCGATCTGGCTCACCCGGCTGCCCACCCGGAAGCCCTGCAGCTGGCCGGCGAGCCAATGACCACCCGCCCGTCCGATGGACATCTCTCGACCGCCGCTCTCTTTCCGCAGGCCAGTGGCTGCCGCAAACGGCACTCCTCGGGTACGGGTGGTGGAGATCTTGAGCGAGGCCTTACGCGTCGGGCTCGGGAGAGAGGATCTTCCGATCCAAATCTCGGCCATACGTCTCCGGGGGGGGAGTCGCCGGAGCGGCACTCGGCGCATCGGGTGGGTCCCGGCGGGCTGCACCTGCTTTACGTGGGAGCTGAGCCCTTTGGTCAGACCTGGCTGTTCGATGCGCCGGAACAGTGACCGGGTCTCGGTCCTCTGCCGACGGAGGGCTCGGCCGGGGTACCGCCCGGCCCCGTCGGCAGCCGGCTTTCTCCGTGCCGAGGAGGACGGAGCCTCCCGCACGAGCTTTCCAGCGGGTGGACGTCGCGTACCTGGGCCGGCCAGGCACCCAAGATCCGGCCGCTCGAGCCACCACGACCCAGAACGAGCAGTCCCCGGGGGTGTCCCAGCACCTCGTCGATCCGTACGGCCTGGTCGAGAGCCTCTCTCGGACGCGGGGAGGCGGGTGGTCATGGCGGAATGTGCCTCCTGCCATGTGCCTCCTGCCATGTGCCTCCTGCCATGTGCCTCCTGCCTCCTGCCTCGTGCCGGAAGGGTCGACAGGGCGCTCTCACGGTCGCCGTCGGGCAGGACAATGGAAAGGTTCGTCCACAAGGATCGACCCGGCTCGGGGAACCCGGTCAGGTGGTTGTCGACCAGGTCGCAGGCCAGGAGCCGGGCGCTACGGAGGCAACGTGGGTCCTGGCGGCCACGCCACGCCGGCCCACTCAACTCCGGCGTTCGGCTCCGGCCCATTCGACCGCGACGGAGCGGAGCACCGACCACAGACCCCCGCCGGCCGGGCTGCGTCGGGACCATGTTTCACGTGAAACATGGTCGGTCGGGGTGGATTCCCTCCAATTCGTCGCCCGATACCCTTGACCCAGGGTTGATAATCGATGGAGGATGAGAAGCGTGCCACTTCGTCCAGTGAAGTCCTGACAGTGAGGCTCCGCAGACGAGACCGGGCAAACCAGGAAGCTGAGCGTGCCTCGGCCGATCAGGCTCAGGCAGAGCGGGCTGCGGCACAGAGGGACGCCGAGCTCCGAGCCCAGCTGGAGAGCCAGCGGGTTGCTGCCCAGGCGGAATCCGATAGGCAGGCCGAGCTGGAGAGCCGGCGGGCTGCGGCACAGAGGGACGCCGAGCGGATCGTGGTCGTGCAGGGTCAGGCCGCTTTGGACGTCACCGGGGGAGTCGGCATGACCCCGACCGGAGCGACCACGCAGGCCGGCGTACCGGTGGCGCCCCACTCGGTTCCGTTTGACGTTGAGGCGATCGATGGTCGAGTGAGCACCGGGCACTCGGAGCTCACTCCTCCCGAAGGAACGCGTGGCCCCCCCCTGAACGAGGTGCACCAGTCGGGCCCGATCTCGGCGCCCGGTGTGGTCGTGCCCCACTCGGGCCCGACCGTTGTGCGGCCGGCTGCCGGGGGCGGAGGGGAGGGCGGACCAGAACAACGAGCGCCGAGCCCGCCACCGGCCGAGCTGCCAGCGACCACTGAGGAAGGGGTGGCCAAGGAGGTGGGGACGCAAGGACCCAGAGCTTCCGACGGCGCTCCGGCACCCGGCTTCGTTGGTCCCGAGGACCATCTGGGTGGAACCGACGAGGAAGTTGGAAGTGGAACCGCAGGACCGATCATCTCTTCTCTTGCAACCGAGTCAGGGACCGTTCCGAAGCACGCCCGCACGCTGGCCACCCTTCGGCCTCTCCCAAGAGTCATGGCAGTGGCAAATCAGAAGGGAGGTGTAGGGAAGACCACCACCACCGTGAATTTGGGAGCGGCTCTCGCCGAGCTGGGTTACCGGGTCCTGGTGGTGGATCTCGATCCACAGGGCAACGCGACAACGGGCCTGGGCATCGACGCCCGGAATTTTGAGCTGTCGATGTACGACGTCATCATGCGCGACGCTCCCATGGAGGACTGCATCGAGCCGACCAGCGTGAAGAACCTCTTCGTGGCTCCGGCCACCATCGACCTCGCAGGGGTGGAGATCGAGTTGGTCCCGGCGTTCAGTAGAGAGATGAAGTTGAAGAAGGCGATCGACTCCGTGGTCGACGACTTCGACTTCGCGTTGATCGACTGCCCTCCCTCCCTGGGCCTGATCACCATCAACGGCCTGGCCGCGGCGGGTGAGGTTCTGGTCCCGATCCAGTGTGAGTACTACGCGCTCGAGGGACTCGGTCAGCTTCTGAGGAACGTCCATCTGGTCGAGTCGAACCTGAACAGCAAGTTGGAGGTCAGCACGATCGTCCTCACGATGTACGACGCCCGTACTCGTCTGGCGGTGGACGTGGCGGGCGAGGTCCGCGAGCATTTTCCCGACAAGGTCTGTAGAAGCGTCATTCCTAGGACCGTCCGGATCTCGGAGGCGCCGTCCTTCGGCCAACCGATCACTGTGTTCGATCCAACCTCGCGGGGAGCTGTCGCTTACCGCGAGCTGGCCAAGGAGGTGAGCAATGGCGCGCCGCAGCGGGCTGGGTAAGGGCTTGGGGGCTCTGATCCCGACGGAGATCTCCCCGGATCGGGGTTCGGCGCTGCGGGAGGTGCCGTTGTCGAGCATCAAGCCCAGTGAGGTTCAGCCGAGGAGCCATTTCGATGAGGAGGCGATGTCCTCACTGGCTGCTTCCATTCGGGAACTGGGAGTGCTCCAACCCGTTCTCGTCCGTGAGCTTCAAGGGGAGGAGGGCGCCAGCTACGAGCTGATCGCGGGGGAGCGGCGATGGCGCGCAGCGCGCCGCGCCGGCCTGCAGACGATCCCGGTGCTGGTGCAGAGCGCGACCACGGATGTCCACAGCCTCGAGCAGGCCTTGGTGGAGAACCTCCATCGGGAGGATTTGAACCCTCTCGAAGAGGCGGCGGCCTACCAGCAGTTGATCGACGACTTCGGTCTGACCCATGAGCAGGTGGCAACCAGGGTAGGGAAGAGCCGTACGGTTGTGACGAACACGCTGAGGCTGCTGCAGCTGCCCGCCGGTGCCCAGAGGGCACTGGCCGACGGAAGCATCACGGCGGGCCATGCACGAGCGCTCCTGGGGACTCCCGACCGGGCTCTGCAGGAGAGCCTCGTGAAACGGATTGTCGACGAACAGATCACCGTCCGTTCGCTCGAAGAGATCGTGCGTGGTGGTGCGATCGAAGGTACTACTGCGGACAGCCCTACGGCCAGGTTGGATACGGCTAGTACTACCCAAGGTCCTACCGGATCAATTGTGGCGCAGCGTAGGCTCCCGGAGCCGGGGCTACTCGAGCTCGAGGAGCTGCTGTCGACCCACCTCAACACTCGGGTTAAGGTCGAGCTTCAGAACCGGCGTGGGCGACTGATCGTGGACTTCGCCACGCTCGAGGACCTCGAACGCATCTACAGGGCGATGGTCGGTGAGGGTGGCAGGTCCATTGGTGAGACGCCCGCAGCAGGATTACCCACCTGACCTGCGATTCTCCAAGTCTCACGCGAAGGTGAGACCCCCCTGGCGGGATCGGGCCGGCCGGCCCGGTGAGCTCGTGAACTCTCTTCCACAACCTGTGCATGACCTTGTGGATTGTTGCATTCTCCTTGAACTGAAGGGTTTCGACCCGCTTTGATCACCAGGGTCATCTGACGTTCATCCGCTGGTCACGGCGGCCGACAGATCTCAGGAGCGTGGGCTCACTCGCAATGGGATCCGGCCCAGCCGCCCAGGGCGAGAGCCAGGGATCCGGCCAGCGACTGGCCCTGCTCGACGACGACGGCGGCGGGGCCCAGCTCGACGATCACCGCGGCCATGCGCGTCTCGCGCAGGACGGGGACCGACATGCCCCGGACACCGAGGTCGGGAACTCCGACGGCTGCGGGTAGGGCGGCCTGAACCAGCTCCGCCAACCTCCGCCCCCCGGGGGACTCGTAGTGGTAGCCCGCGTAGTAGGCGGTTGAGCAGCCGGGGCGGTCGGGATCGAGCCGGAGCCCCAGGTAGACGTCGACTTCGGCCGCGTTGGCCTGAAGAGCCTGTACCGACCCGTCGGGGTGGTGGAGCTCGGTCACCCGGCCGCCGGCCCCCATCAGGCGACGACGCAGAGCAGCGACCGTGGCCCCGAGACCGCCGGTCTCTCCGACGGCCAGGTGGAGCTCGGCCAAAGTGGGGTTCCCTCGGCGGAGCTCTTCGCGGGCGCGCACCGTCGAGACCAGCTCCGGAGCATGGTGGCGGGTCGGCATTCTCAGCAGCTCCCGGAGCGTCGCGAGGCCCACGATCCCGTCGACCGGTTGGCCGGAGTTCCGTTGGAAGTCGGCGACGGCCGCCGACGTGAGCGCGCCGAAGATCCCGTCCACCCGACCGGTGTCGAAGCCCAGCGCCCCGAGCCGTTGCTGGATCTCCGCCACGTCGTCGCCTCGAAGCATGGGGGTTCTCAGGTAGAGGAGACGGTCACCGATGCCGAATCCCGCCTCCACCAGGGTGTCCCACGTCTGGCGACCACAGACGCCGTCGACGCGCAGCCCGCGGCGGTGCTGAAATGCCTCCACCGCGACCCGGGTGGCCAGCCCGAAGGATCCCTCGGGATCTCCCGGGGTGTCGAAACCGGCGCTCGCGAGGCGACGCTGCACGTCGGCCACGGCAGCCCCGACATCGTGCTGGCGAAGAGGGAGGACGTCGTCGGGCAGGACGGTCAGAGGTAGGCGGACAGCTCCTGCAGGAGCTGTCCCTTGGGCTTCGCTCCCACCAGGCGGGCCTGGGGCTCCCCGTCCTTGAACAGGATCAGGGTCGGGATGCTCATCACGTCGTACCGACGGGTCACGTCGAGGTTGTCGTCGATGTTGAGCTTCCCGATCTGGAGCTTCCCCGCCTGCTCCCTCGCTATCTCCTCGAGCACCGGAGCGATCATCTTGCACGGTCCGCACCATTCGGCCCAGAAGTCGACCAGTACGGGTACGTCTGCCCCCTTGACA
The DNA here is from genome assembly GCA_035532415.1 of Acidimicrobiales bacterium. Classification (GTDB taxonomy): domain Bacteria; phylum Actinomycetota; class Acidimicrobiia; order Acidimicrobiales; family RAAP-2; genus DATKRB01. The sequence continues at coordinate 63,617 of DATKRB010000073.1, forward strand.
TGCTCGTCAAACGTAGCGTCGTCGAGCGTCACGATCTCTTCACTCACGGGGACCTCCTCGTCCTCTCCCGGTACCACCCGGATGCCACTCTGCCAACACCCCCGCCCGCCCGGATGTTCCCCGCCGACCACCACCCTCCCGCGCGCCGGTGACCGGGCGGACCTGGGAGATGGCCTTGCTCAGGACCCCATCGTCTCGAGCCACCGCTCCGCGTCGATCGCGGCCATGCACCCGGACCCGGCGGCGGTGACCGCTTGGCGGTAGATGTGGTCCTGTACGTCGCCGCAGGCGAAGACACCGGCCACGCTGGTAGTGGAGCCGCCGAAGGTGCGGATGTACCCGTTGTCCTCGAGCTCGAGCTGCCCTCTCACGACGCTGCTGTTCGGCTCGTGTCCGATGGCGACGAACACCCCCGTCGCGTCGAGCTCGGCGACCTCACCGGTCTTCGTGTCGCGGAGGAGGAGCCCGGACACGTTGTTCTCGCCCAGGACGTCGACCACCTCGGAGTTCCACCGGACGTCGATCCTCTCGTGACCCAGGGCCCGGTCCTGCATGATGCGGGAAGCCCGGAGCCTGTCCCGGCGGTGGATGACGGTCACCTTGGTGGCGAAACGGGTCAGGAAGAGGGCTTCCTCGAGGGCTGAGTCCCCGCCGCCCACCACGGCGACGTGCTGACCACGGAAGAAGAACCCGTCGCAGGTGGCACAGGTGGAGACGCCCCTGGCGAGCAGGCGGCGCTCGTTGGGGAGCCCGAGCATCAGCGAGTGGGCCCCGGTGGCGAGGATGAGCGCCTGGGTCTCGTAGGTGGGCTCGGTCGCGTCCGGATCGCCGGTCCACACCCCGAACGGAGGGCCCGAGAGGTCCACCCTGCTCACCTTGGCCATGACCAGCTCCGCCCCGAAGCGCTGGGCCTGCAAGCGCATGTTCGCCATCAGGTCCGGACCCATCACCCCGTCGGGGAACCCGGGAAAGTTCTCAACGTCGGTGGTGAGCATCAACTGGCCCCCGGGCTGGTCGCTGGTGGACGAGGGCTCACCCTCGACGACGAGAGGCCCGAGCTGTGCGCGAGCCGAGTAGACGGCGGCGGTCAGTCCGGCGGGCCCGGACCCGGCGATCAGGACCTTGCGGTGCTCGGTCACGGACTGCGGCCGATCAACGCCGGCCGTCGCGGCCGGCCGGCCGTGGGGAGCGGCGGGACCAGGCGAGGAGCCCGAAGGCGACGAAGATCGCCCCGAGCAGCGCCTCGGCGGCCCATACCCTCCCGTCGAACACGTACACGTCCAACAGGCGCACGACGGCCACGGAGGCCACCACCACCACCACGATGCCCAGTACGGCCGCCAACATCCCGAACACCAGGGCTCGAGCGGCGATGAGCAACGGGCGGATCGCCCTGTCGTTGATGTTGGCGACGACGAGGTCGATGGTGTCGACGGCCTTGGCGGACAGCTCGGCGGTGGCGCGCGTATCCGGTCCGGTAGCGGGAGCGCTCCCCGAAAGGGTATTGCCGGAGCCCGCCGGGTCGAGCGGCGTTGACACGGTCACGGGAGGCAGACTAGTCGCCGGAGAGATCCGGAATGGCCGCCACCTGGTAACAGACGCCGATGGTGCCGGGCCCGGCGTGGGTGCCGACCACCGGGCCGAGATCGACGACGACGGTCGCGTGCTCGACGGCCACCCCGTCGAGCATCGACAGGAGGGACCCGACGTCTTCGGCGGCACCGTTGGCGACCGCGAGGCGCTCGAGGGGGGCGTCTGCCAGGACCTTGTCGGCAAGGTACCGGAGCGAACGGGATCGGGTGCGCTGCCGTGATTCCTGCTCGACCACCCCGTTCTCGACTTGGATGACCGGCTTGATGGAGAGAATGGAGCCGAGCAGCGCCCGGGCCCCGCCGATCCGCCCTCCACGCTGGAGGTGGTCGAGGCTGTCGAGGACGCCGAACACCCGGGTCCGGGTCATCCGCTCCTCGGTCTGGGTGACCAGCTCGTCGAGCGTGGCACCGCCCACCGCCGCCTCCGACGCCGCCAAGGCGAGCAGCCCCTGGCCCATCGACACCGACCGGGTGTCGATGACCCGGATCGGCACTGTGCTGAAGCCGTCGGCCGCTGCGAGCGCCGACTGGTACGTGGCCGACACGCCCGAGGAGATGGTCAGGCACAGCACGCCCCCACCACCCTCCTCGGCCACCGACTCGTAGGCTTCGCGAAAGGCCCCCGGGGCCGGAGCGGCCGTTCCCGGGAGCTCCGCTGCGGCCTTGCAGCGTCGCCAGAATTCGGAGGGGGACAGGTCGCGCCGGTCGAGCAGCTCCTCGTCGCCGAACCGGATCGTCAGGGGCACCACGGTGATGCCGTGGCGCTCGGCCAGCTCGGGCGTGAGGTCACAGGCGCTGTCGGTGACGATTCGGACGGCCCCCATGCAGCGATGAGTCTGCCACGGAGCAATCAGCCCCGCCGCAAGGGAGGCCTGCCGAGCGGGGAGGGGCGCACCGTTCGGCGACGCGACCTGGCGGCCCGCCGGCCCAAGAAGACGGCGGCTCCTCCGAATGCGGCCACCCCGGCCAGGATCGCCGCGCCCACCCGGAGGAAGAGCGCCGTGGAGGAGGTCGACCCCGAGAGGTTGGAGACGACGAGGATGGCGACCGCCATGACGGCAGTGGCCTTCCCGACCAGGCGGAGGGGCGCCCACGTGTGCTCGGTCCCCAGCGGGCCGAGCCAACCTCGGAGCACGACGACCCCGGCGACGGCGGCGACGCTGTAGGCGATCGAGAGTGACAGGGCCAGGCCGCGTACGCCCATCGGATGGACGAGAGCGAGGGCCAGCACCACGTTGATCCCGTTCTCGAGCAGGTAGAGCCAGAAGGCGATCCGGGTGCGCTGCATGGCCTGCAGCACGCGGACCACGTACAAGAACGTGCAGAAACCCGGGAGGCCGAGAGCGAACATGGCGAGAGCCGACGCCGTGGTGCTCGTGTCGAGGACCGACGTCGACCCGTGGGCCAGCAGTAGGGCGGCCACCGGTTTGGCCAACAGCAGCATGGCTACCGCCGAGGGGATGATGATGGCGAGCACGGCCCGCAGCCCCCCGGTCAGCCGCCTCCGAAAGCCGGGCAGGTCGTTGGTCGTCCACTTCTCTGCCAGGTCGGGGGTCACCGCGCTCATGATGGACACGGCCACCACGGCGTAGGGCATCTGCAGGAAGGTGTACGCGTACAGGTAGGAGGAGACCGGCCAGGGCCCCGGCACGCTGCCGGCGAGCGCCAGCACCACGAACAGCGCGATCTGATTGGCCACCACGAACCCGAAGGTCCAGGCTCCGAGCCGCATGATGGTGCGGACGGCTTCGTTGCGGGGTTCCCAGCGCCACCCGAGCAGGGGCGACCGGACCTTGTTGACGCTCGGAAGGAGCAGCAGGGCCTGAACGACCACGCCGAGCGTGGTGCCGAGCCCGAGCAGGATCAGCTGGTTGTGGTTGTGCTGCACGCCGGCAGCCGACGGGTGCCCGCCCGTCACATGGTGGAACCAGAGCAGGACGGCGATGCAGACGGCGTTGTTGGCGATGGGGACCCACATGGGGGCCACGAAGCGCCGCCGGGTGTTGAGCACGGCGGTCGCCAGGCTGATGATCCCGTAGAAGAACACCTGTGGCACGAACCAGCGCAGGAGGCTGGTCGCCACGTCGCGCTGGTGCCCGATGGCGTGGGCGGCGGCGGTCCCCTGACCGGGGTCGAGTGCCGTGATCGCGGTGATCACCAGTGGCGCGGCGAACCAGAAGACGACGCTGGCGGCCGCCAGCAGGACGACGGACAGGCTGATCACGGCGGAGATCGCCCGCCAGGCCTCGCTCTCCGACCGCGTGGTGAGGCGGTCGACGAACACCGGGATGAAGGTGGCCGACAGGACCCCCCCGATGACGATGTCGTACAGCATGTTCGGCGCGGTGTTGGCGAGGTTGAAACCGTCGGCGAGCGGCGTGGCGCCGAGCGCGTAGGCCAGGGCGACGATCCGGAGCACTCCGGTGAGCCGCGAGACAGTCGTTCCCGCGGCCATCCAGAGGGTGGCCGACCGGAGACTCCCGCCCAGGCCCCCGTCCCCGTCCCCGTCCCCGGTCCCGCCCCCGCCCAGGCTCCCGCGGCCGCCCCGGCCCCCGTCCCCGGTTCCGGGGGTTCCCCCGTCCCCGTCGCGGCCCGGGCTGCCGGCGGGCGCCACGGGCGGAACCACCGGTGCCGGAGCGCCCGCTTCGCTGTCGGCGACTCCGCTCATGACGGAGCACCGCCGCGGCCGGCACGAGCCCTGCGGCCCCGCCGCCACGTGCGAGCCCACCAGGCGACGAGCACGGCGATCGCGAGCAGCGTGAGGACGACACCGACCACCGAGGTGGCGGTGGACCGGACCGTCAGTTCGCCATGGGCGATGACCAGGGGAACCGCACCGACGTCGGTTTTGGGGGCGGTGAGGGTCACCGCCAGCGGGAGGTCACCCGACGTCCGTGCCTGCACCTCGATCGGGAGCGGGTTGGTGCTCCGGCTGATGGCGAACCGCGATCGGGTGGACCCCTGGGGAAATTGGAACTTGTCGCTGCTCAGCGCCACGTCGCCGACCAGTGCATAGGGAGCCGACGAGAGGAACGTGATCGGGATGCGCCCGGTCCGGGACGTCAGGGTGATGGCGCGGTCGGTGGAGAGCTGGATCAACGAGAGCTGCGCTCCGAGCGATCGCTCGTAGGTGGCGACGGCCGCCTGCCGTTGCGAGGGTCCCAGCCCGTCACCCTCGGAAGCGAGGAGCAGGTCGTCGAGGTGCCCGAGAACGGGCGGCGACCCGACCACGGCGCTGTGGAAGGCGTCGTTGCGTTGGCGGGCTCTCGAGATGGCCACGGCGGCCGAGGCCGAGATGTCCGACCGGGCTCCCGCGACGGGCTGGCGGGTGGTGGGAGCGGCGTTCCCACCCACGGGCACCTGGTTGAAGAACTGGTCGAGGGTCACCGCCCGAACGGCGGGGTTGTTCTCCAACCCGGCCAGGAGCGTGTCGACGAAGGCCGGGTCGAGCGCCGACGCCCGGAGGGAGATCGCCGTCACCCCGCGGGCCTGTAACGACCCCGGCTGCTCGGACTGGATGAAAGCCAGGTCGGCCAGCATCTGCTGCGCAGCGAGCACCGGGTCGTGCGAGCTCGCGGAGAAGTGGGCCTCGAGGCCGCTGTCGGACACCGCGGCCGTCACCGTCGTGTCGCGGGCGAACGAGAGCTCGAACGGCTGGGTGATCCCCAGCCGGCCCGGATCGGTGGTGATCGCCGTGTCGGGAACCACCACCCTGTTCACGCCCGCGTCGGACATGCCGGTGGCCAGACTCCCCGTGACCCCGCCGGTGGCCACCCAGGTCGTGCCGGCCGGGTCGGTATGGATCGCCGCCTTGGTGAGGGCCGCCGCGCCAACCTTCATCTGGTAGACGATCTCGCCGGTGAGGCCGGCCGCGGCGAGAGCGCCCAGGTCGACCGGTACGTACGGGGTGGACGGGAACTCCGTCCCGGCCGGGTTCTGCGAGAGGCTGCTGAGGGTGGCCAGTGCCTGGTGGGCCTCGGTGCTCCCCGCCACCTGCAGGGCCTGCACGGTGTGCGGGTCGGCGAGCACCGTGATCGGCACCGTCGCCCGAGCGGCCAGGGTGCGGGCGAAGCCCGCCAGGTTGTCGACGGCCTGCCGCGAGGGAGCGGCGAGGGCGGTCGCTGCGTTCGAGCTACCGGGGAGGACGTGGACTCCGGCGGCGAAGGGCACGACGAGGGCGAAGCGCAGCGGGTTGGAGCTGGCCGACTGCTCGTAGGTGAGGAAGGTGTTGAACTGCCCGAGGACCGTCCCCCCGGTCTGCTCGAGCGTCACCGAGACCGGATAGACGCCCGGACAGGTGCCGCTGCCGGCACAGTTGAGACCGATCGAGGGTCCGGCAGCGGAAGGCGGGCCGGTGCCCACCGTCAGGTCCAGCGAGGGCGACAGGTTCCCCGCGCCGACCGGCACCGGCGTCACCCGTTCGAGCGCGGCGCCTCCGGGCGTGCTGGTGAGCGCCTGGGCGAACCCCGTCCGGGTGATCAGGCGGTGGTAGACGGTGAGGGCCAGAGCGAGCGGGCCCTGGGCCGCGGCGCGCGAACCGACGGCCACCTGCATGCTGAAATGGGGCTGCTCGGGGGTTACCCAGGGGGTCTGCTTCGTCAGTGCCAGGGCGGCAGTCGCAGCGCCTCCTGCCGTGCCGAGCGCGCGGCCGGCAGCAGGGCTGCTGGTGCTCGGGGGCTGTGCCCCCGCACGCTCGGGCCACGTCGCCAGAAGGACGAGCGGTCCGAGTGACAGGACCACGGCCAGCGCGAGCACCGCCCGCCGGGCCGACCGGGCGAAGCTCAGGGACACCGCCCAACGCTAACCGGTGGCAGGCACGCGACTGTTGCGCACTAGCGTGGGCCGGTGCGGTCGACGGCTGTTCCCGAGCGATTCCGACCCCTCGTGGAGGCGACCGCCGACCTGGCCGACCTGTTCGAGCGAGCCGGAAGGTCCATCTACCTGGTCGGCGGATCGGTCCGCGACGCCCTGGTGCCCGGAGCGGCTCGCCCCGGGGGAACGGCGGGACCCGGGAGGGCGGAGCCCCCGGACCTCGATCTCACGACCGACGCCGGGCCCGACGAGATCGAGGAGATCGTCTCGGGTTGGGCCGACGCTGTCTGGGACCAGGGGAAGCGGTTCGGGACCATCGGTTGCCGCCACCAGGGCCGGCGGTACGAGATCACGACCCACCGCGCCGAGGCGTACCGCCCCGACTCCCGGAAGCCCGACGTCCAATTCGGCGACAAGATCGAGCAGGACCTCGCTCGGCGGGACTTCACGATCAACGCCATGGCGCTGCGTCTGCCGGAGATGGCCCTGGTGGACCCGTTCGACGGGATAGGCGACCTTTCGGCCCGGCGGCTCCGGACCCCCCTCGATCCCGAGGTCTCGTTCGACGACGACCCCCTCCGGATGCTGCGGGCGGCCCGCTTCGTGGCCCAGTACGATCTCGTCCCCGACGCCGAGCTGGTCGCAGCGATCCGCTCGAGCCACGGTCGCCTGTCGATCGTCTCCGCCGAACGGGTCCGGGACGAGCTCGACAAGATCGTGACCCTGGCCAAGCCCTCGGTGGCGCTCTGGTTCGTCGTCGAGACCGGTATGGCGGAGGATTTCCTGCCCGAGCTGCCCGGGCTCGCGCTCGAGCAGGACCCCATCCACCGGCACAAGGACGTTCTGGCTCACACGTTGGCGGTGGTCGACAAGACGTCGCCGGATCGCCTCCTCCGGCTGGCCGCGCTCTTTCACGACGTCGGCAAGCCGAGAACGCGCTCGTTCGCGGCGGGGGGGGTCACCTTCCACCATCACGAGGTGGTGGGCGCCCGGATGACGCGCGCGCGGATGGAGGCGCTCCGCTATTCGAGCGACGACGTCGACGTGGTGGTTCGGCTCGTCGAGCTGCACCTGCGTTTCCACACCTACCGGCTCGGATGGACCGACAAGGCCATCCGGCGATACGTCCGTGACGCCGGTCCCTTGCTCGACCGCCTGAACGAGCTGACCCGCTGCGACTGCACCACCCGCAACGCCGCCAAGGCCCGGGCCCTCGGCCGCCGGATGGACGAGCTCGAGCAGCGCACGGAGGAGCTTGGGAAACGGGAGTCCTTGGACGCGATCCGGCCCGATCTCGACGGCACCCAGGTGATGCAGCGTCTCGGGCTGCCTCCCGGTCGATTGGTCGGGGAGGCCCTGGGGTTCCTGCTCGAGCTGCGGATGGACGAGGGACCCCTGGGTGAGGAGGAGGCGGGGCGTCGCCTCGACGAGTGGTGGGAGCGCCGGCGGCCGCCGAAGGACTGAGTCAGCCGGCGGGCCACGCCGGGTTGGGGCCGCCCGAGGCGAATTCCTCCACCATCCGCTGTGCCTCGTCGTCGTGGTACTGCACCGGCGGGGATTTCATGAAGTACGCCGAAGGACCGAGAAGCGGTCCCCCGACGCCGGTGTCGAGGGCGATCTTGGCGCAACGGACCGCGTCGATGATGACGCCGGCCGAGTTGGGCGAGTCCCAGACCTGTAGCTTTAGCTCGAGCTCGAGCGGGACGTCACCGAAGTTCCGACCCTCCATGCGGATGTAGGCCCACTTCCGGTCGAGCAGCCACGGCACGTGGTCGGACGGACCGATGTGGATGTCGTCGGCCGGGAGCGGCGCGTGCTCGATCTGGCTGGTCACCGCCTGGGTCTTGGAGATCTTCTTCGACTCGAGGCGGTCCCGCTCGAGCATGTTGCGAAAGTCCATGTTGCCACCGACGTTCAGCTGGTAGGTGTGGTCGAGGGCCAGGCCGCGGTCCTCGAAGAGGCGGGTCAGCACGCGGTGCACGATGGTGGATCCCACCTGGCTCTTGATGTCGTCCCCGACGATGGGCACGCCCGCGTCCCGGAACCGTGTCGCCCATTCGGGGTCCGAGGCGATGAAGACCGGGATGGCGTTGACGAAGGCGACCTTGGCCTTCAGGCAGGCTTCGGCGTAATGGCGCTGCGCCATCTCCGACCCGACCGGCAGGTAGGCGACGAGCACGTCGGCGCGCGACTCGCGGAGGGCCTCGGCCACGTCGACCGGAGGCGCCGGGGACTCTTCGACGACGTCGCGGTAGTAGCGGCCGAGGCCGTCGAGCGTCGGGCCCCGCTGCACGGTGATCCCCAGCTCCCCGACCTCGGCGAACTTGACCGTGTTGTTGTGGCCGGCCGCGATCGCCTTGCCGAGGTCGGTGCCGACCTTGGACGCGTCGACGTCGAACGCGGCGACCGGCTCGAGGTCCCCCACGTGGTATCCGCCGAGCACCACGTGCATGAGCCCCGGGACGATGTCGTTCGGGTCGGCGTCGCGGTAGTAGGTGATGCCCTGCACCAGCGAGCTGGCGCAGTTCCCCACTCCGGCTATGGCCACGCGGACGGTGCTCATCTGGGGTCTCCTCCCTTGCCTGCCCGCTCGCTGACGGACGATCTGGCGGTCGGTTGCGTGCGCTCGGCTGCGATCATCCGATCGAGCCAGCGGATGTCCTGTTCCAATCCCTCGGCCGTGTGCTCCACGACCGATCGCGCATACGGGTCGAGGGAGCTCTCCCGGGTTGCCGAGCGCACCTCCCCGAGTCGTTGCTCGAGCACCGAGCGCCGACGCTCGAGCAGGGAGATCCTGGCCTGGGGAGCCAAGTGCCGGGCGAAGGCGACCCGCAGCCCGAAGCTGCGGGCGTCCTCGGCCCCGCCCTTGGTCAGGAGCTCGGTGAAGAGGTCCCGCCCCTTGTCGGTGATCCGGTAGACCTTGCGCGCCCGCCGCCCGCCGCGGGGGCTGGGGTTGCGCCGGGAGCGGAGCACCGCCAGCTCGCCGCTCAGGGAGCCCGTCGGTGGAGTCTCCGGCGGGTCGGCCTTCGCCGGACCCTCGGCGGAGGCCAGGGCCCCGCCGGCCTCGAGCCGGTTGAGGGCGGGGTAGAGGGAGCCGAAGGAGACGTTGGCCAGGAGCCCGAGCTGTTCACGGAGCCGGCGGCGGATCTCGTACCCGTGGAGCTCGCGTTCTTCGAGCAAGCCGAGGATGGCCAGATCCAGCATCTGGACAGTATATCGAAGCGATATAGCGGCGACGACAAATTGACGTGGAGATCTCGATGATCCTTCACCGGCGGGCTCCCGCCGGATCGCGGTGACGGGGATGGCGCCGGCGCTGCGGTGCCTGCGGACGCGCCCGGAGCGCGCAACTTCGGGTCCGCGAGAACTAGCCTCGTGGCGTGACCGTGATCTCCCGATCGGGGGCGTCGGGGGGGGCCGAGACACCGACGGGTGAGGCGCGGGTCGAATACCGCCTCGTTCGCAACGCCGTGGTCCGGGACGTCCAGCGGGGGAAGGTCGAGAAGGTCGACGTCTGCGACGCGCATCCCGAGCTCCTCCGGGCCGCCAGGAACGTCGGCCGGCGGACCGGGGCGGAATGCCCGATCTGTGAGGTGACCGGCATGGTCGAGGTCACCTTCGTCTTCGGGGCACACCTCCCACCCGGCGGTCGCTGCCCGGGCACGGCCACTGAGCTGAACCGGCTCAGGAAGCGGGCGGAGCCGGTCACCTGCTACGCAGTGGAGGTGTGCCCTGCCTGTGCCTGGCACCATCTGACCCGCAAGTACTCGGCGGGCGGGCGGGCACCGTCGTCGAGCGGGCGCCGGACGTGACCTCGACGGACCGGCCGATCGCGGCTCGCCGGGAGGTGACCGTTCCCGACGTCCGCTCGCGCAAGCGCCGCGATGGCGCGGAGCCCCTCGTGATGGTCACCGCGTACGACGAGCCGGGTGCCCGCATCGTCGATCAGGCCGGGGTGGACATGCTGCTGGTGGGCGACTCCGTGGCCAACAACGTCCTCGGCCACGAGGACACCCTGCACGTGACCATTGCCGAGATGGCGCACCACGTGGGAGCGGTGGCCCGGGCCAAGCCGGCCTGCCTGGTGATAGGGGACCTCCCCTGGATGAGCTACCACCTCGATGTGAACGACGCCGTCCGCAACGCGGCCACCCTGATCCGGGCCGGGGCCCGGGCGGTCAAGCTCGAGGGTGGTCGCGCCCGGCTCCCGGTGGTGGAGGCCATCATCCGTGCGGAGATCCCGGTGATGGGCCATCTGGGGCTCACACCGCAGTCGGTGCTGGCCATGGGTGGGTACCGCGTCCAGGCGAGAAGCGTCGACGCTGCGCAGGCGCTGATGGGCGCGGCCAAGTCCCTGGCCGGTGCCGGCTGCTTCGCCATCGTGCTCGAGGGCGTCCCTGACGCCGTGGCGGCGTCGGTGACCGAGGCGATCGACGTCCCGACGATCGGGATCGGCGCCGGCCCGTCCTGTGACGGCCAGGTCATGGTGTTCCACGACCTGCTCGGGCTCGGGGCAGGACCCCCGCCCAGGTTCGCCCGGGCGTACGCCGACCTCGCCGGAGTGGCCAGAGCGGCCGTCGCCGCCTATGCCCATGACGTGCGCAGCGGCGACTTCCCGTCCGACGCAGAGAGCTATCACGCATCGGAAGAGCTTCGGGCGAACCTGAGGGCAGGCTCCGGAGAGGGTTGAGCCTGCGGGGGATCCGGGGCTGTCGGCCACCGGCCACCGGCCTCCCGGGCGGGGAGGATCCCATGACCTGACGAACCCGGGCGCGGACCCGGCTACGATGACGGGCCGTGGTCACCCGCAGACCGGGTGGCCCGACAAGACGAAACCCTGCTCCGCAGAGGCGGGGCCCGGGCGTTCAGCGCCCGGTCCGGAGGGAGGTGAGCCGCTGATGCGGCCCTACGAGGTCATGGTCATCTTCGATGCGGGCGCCGAGCCGCCGGCCATTCAGGCGGTCGTCGACCGCGTGCTCGAGGCGGTACGGGCCGCTGGGGGCAATCCCGGTGCCATCGACCGCTGGGGCCGGCGCTCGTTCGCCTACGAGGTGAACCACAAGCGCGAGGGCTACTACGTCCTCATCGAGCTGACGGCCGGGGTGCAGGCGGTTGCCGACCTCGACCGGATGCTGTCGCTGGCCGACGAGGTCATCCGGCACAAGATGATCCGCCTCCCCGAGGGCGTCGCCGGTCGCCGCCGCTCCGGGGGGAAGGGCGCGAGCCCCGCCGCCCCGAGCCCCGCCGCCCCGAGCCCCGCCCCCGCCCCCAGCCCCGCCCCCGCCAGCTGAACGGTTCCGGGCACCAGAACGAGGAACGAGGAACGACATGGCCAGCGACAACAGCGTGACCCTGGTGGGCAACGTCACCCGTGATCCCGAGCTCCGGTTCACCAACACCGGCCAGCCCACGGCGTCATTCGGCTTGGCAGTGAACCGCCGGTGGCAGAACCGTCAGACCCAGGACTGGGAGGAGGCCACGAGCTTCTTCGACGTGGTCTGCTGGCGTGAGATGGCCGAGAACGTCAGTGAGAGCCTCGCTCGCGGTTCGCGTGTCGTGGTCACCGGCCGCCTCGAGCAGCGGAGCTGGGAGACCCCCGACGGCGACAAGCGGTCGAAGGTGGAGGTGGTGGCCGACGAGATCGGCCCGTCGCTTCGGTGGGCGACGGCCCAGGTGACGAAGAACGAGCGACGCGGGCCTTCCGACCCCGGTCGCTCGAGCGGCGGGGGAGGGGGCGGTGCACCACGGCCCGCACCGCCGCGGGAAGAGTCGGCTGGCTACGGGTTCGACGAGGAGCCGTTCTGATGGCACGCAGCAACTACCGGGGCGGTACCGCCCGCCGGACATCACCCAAGGACCTCAATCGGAGGATCAAGAAGAAGCCGTGCGCGCTGTGTCGCGACAGCGTGGAGTGGGTCGACTACAAGGACGTCCCCCTCCTGCGCAAGTACATGAGCGACCGGGGGAAGATCCGGTCCCGTCGGGTCACCGGCAACTGTGCGCAGCACCAGCGGGAGATCGCCAGCGCCATCAAGACAGCTCGAGAGCTGGTCCTGCTGCCCTATACGCAACGGACGGTGACGGAGCGGCCGGGCGGCCGGGGTGGCCGCGGCGAGGGTCGGGGTCCGCGCGGCGAGGGCCGCGGGTCCGGCGAAGGCCGCGGGTCCGGCGAGGACCGCGGCGATCGGCGCGGCAGCGGCCCTCCCTCGGGAGCGGGTCCGTCGTCTGCCGCCGCGGGGCCGGTGGCGTCCGAAGGAGCGGTCGCCCCGACTGCCGGCGCCGTCACCGAGGGCGCGGAGGGCGCCGAGCTCGCCACCACGGAGGGGGAGCGATGAAGCTCGTGCTCCGCTCCGACGTGAACGGTGTCGGGCGCCGAGGCGACATCGTCGACGTCGCCGGGGGCTTCGCCCGGAACTTCCTTCTCCCTCAGGGTCGTGCCATCGTGGCCACGGAGGGGGTGGAGGCTCAGGCCTCCGCCATGCGGCGAGCCCGTGACCTCCGCGAGGCCCGGGACCGCGAGGCGGCCGAGTCGAAGGCAAAGGTGCTGGCCGGAGCCGTCCTGTCGGTGCGGGCAAGGGCCGGGACCGGCGGCCGTCTCTTCGGGTCCGTGACGGCGCTCGATGTGGTGGAGGCGGCACGCGGCCAGAAGGGCGTGGAGATCGAGCGCCGGCACGTCGTGCTCGACGAGCCGATCAAGGCGGTGGGGAGCTACGACATCCCGGTTCGGTTGTTCGAGGGTGTGGCCACCGTGCTGACGATCGAGGTCTCCTCGACCGACTGAGCGGTCCGCCTCAGCCGCCCGCTCGCCGGCCCAGCCCCTGCTCCGGGGACTGCGTCATCATGTGTGTCACACCCCGGTGTCACGATTCGGCCCATGACGTGGTCACCGGCCCCGAGCAGCGGCAGGCCCCCGGAGGTGCGACGGGTCGATCCTCCCCAGCCCCGGAAGGTCTTTCCACTGCATTTCCACAGGACCGACCAGGGGTTCAGGGGGTTGAATCCCCAGGTTGCGCATCTTCCGTCCCACAGGCTTTCTCGATCAGGGTAGTGACGCGATGGTCCAAGCCTACGAAGAGAGTCGTCCCCGCCAGCTCCGTCCCGCGCCGAGCGCCTCCCGGGTGCCTCCGCACAACCTCGAGGCGGAGGAGTCGCTGCTCGGAGCGATGCTGCTCTCCAACGACGCGGCTTCGGTCGCCATGGAGATCTGCACCCCGGCGGACCTCTACAAGCCGGCCCACGGGCACATCTTCGCCGCCGTCTGTGCCCTTTTCGAACGGGGTGAGCCGGTTGACGCGGTGACCGTCACCGACGAGCTCCGTCGCTCCGGCCTGCTCGAGATGGTCGGCGATCCCGCGATGCTCGTCTCGCTCCAGGCGAACACCCCGTCCACCGCCAACGCCGCCCACTATGCGCGGATCGTGGAGGAGCACGCGCTGTTACGGAGGTTGGTCGGCGTCGCCGGCGAGATCGCCGACCTGGGCTACAGCGTCCCCGAGGACGTGACCGGCGCAATCGATCGGGCCGAGCAGATGGTGTTCGACGTGGCGGAGCGGAGGACGACGGAGAGCATCGTCGCGCTGCGCGACCTGCTCATGCCCGGTCTCGACCGGATCGAGGAGCTGTCCCAACGCACGGACTCGATCACCGGTGTGGCGACCGGCTATCTCGATCTCGATCGGATCCTGGCCGGATTGCAGCCGTCGAGCCTGACCATCGTCGGCGCCCGACCGGCCATGGGGAAGACCAGCTTCGCCCTGGGCATGCTGGCCCACGTCGGCATTGAGCTCCGGCGACCGGCGCTGCTGTTCTCGCTCGAGATGGGCCATCTCGAGCTGACGCAGAGGATCCTCGCCTCGGAGGCGAGGGTCGACGCCCAACACGTGCGGACCGGCCAGCTGAAGGAGTCGGACTGGGGCAAGTTGGGGACGGCGGTCAGCCGACTCAGTGACGCGTCGATCTTCATCGACGACAACCCCAATCTCACGGTCATGGACATCCGGGCGCGAGCTCGCCGGCTGCGCCAGGCCGAAGGGGATCTCGGATTGGTGGTCGTCGACTACCTCCAGCTGATGACCGGACGGGCCCGAGCGGAGAACCGCCAGGTGGAGGTGGCCGAGATCAGCCGTGGGCTCAAGATCCTCGCCCGTGAGCTGGAGGTCCCGGTCGTGGCTCTCTCCCAGCTCTCCAGGGGCCTCGAGTCCCGTCAGGACAAGCGACCGATGCTGTCGGACCTCCGTGAGAGTGGCAGCCTCGAGCAGGACGCCGACGTGGTGCTGTTCATCTACCGCGAGGAGCAGTACGACCCCGACGCGCCCATCGACCGGCGGGGCGACGCGGAGATCATCGTGGCGAAGCACCGCAATGGCCCGACCGGTTCGGCCCACCTCCTCTTCCTGAGCCAGTACGCCCGCTTCGACAACATGCGGAGGGTGTGACCGGCCCGGGGCCGTCGCTGGTATCGGCCGGCGCCGGCAAGGAACGCTGCCCCGGCAAGGCGGGGATGGTTCAGGTGGTGGACGACAGCCGGCGCAGGGTCGCCAGCGCCCGATCGGCGTGCGAGCTGAAGGCGATCTCGCTGTGGATCACGTCCGCGACGCGCCGGTCCGTACCGATCACGAAGGTCGTCCGCTTGTTCCCGAGTTTGGCGATCGACCGCCTCACCCCGAACTCGGCGGCGACCCGGTAGTCGGGGTCCGACAGGAGGGGGAAGTCGAACGAGTGCTTGTCGGAGAACTGCTTCTGCTTCGACACCGGATCGGCGCTGATCCCGACCCGTTGGGCGCCCGCAGCGGCGAACCCCGCCCCGAGATCGCGAAAGTGGCAGCTCTCGCGGGTGCAGCCGTAGGTCATGGCCGCCGGGTAGAAGAAGAGGACGACCGGACCGTCCTCGAGCAAGACGCTCAACCGCCGCGACCGGCCGTTCTCGTCGGGTAGCTCGAAGTCCGGGACGAGGTCGCCTTTCTGCACGACGTCACCCTACCAACGACGCGGGATCGGCCGACGGCTCCTCTCAGGCTTCGAACCTGAACCCCACGCCTCGGACCGTCACCAGGTGCCGGGGGTTCGCCGGATCGGGCTCCACCTTCCGCCGGAGCCGTTTCACATGGGTGTCGAGGGTGCGGGTATCGGTGAGGTCCTGGTCCCACCAGAGCCGGTCGATGCACCACTCACGTGTCACCACATGCCCCGCATGGGACATGAGAAGGGCGAGCAGATCGAACTCCTTGCGGGAGAGATCCACCCGCTGTCCGTGCACCGACACCTCACGGCGTCCGGTGTCGAGGCGGACCGGACCGACGGCGACGACCTCGTCCCGGGGCCCGGGGGTGGACCCGCCCCGGCGCAGGACCGCCCGCATCCGGGCGACGAGCTCGCGCAGCCGGAACGGTTTGGCCACATAGTCGGCCGCACCGAGCTCGAGCCCCAGCACTATGTCCACCTCGGAGTCACGAGCGGAGACCATGATGATCGGCACCGGGGCCAGCGCGCGCATCCGCTGGCACAGCTCCACGCCCGACTGGTCGGGCAGCATGACGTCGAGCAGGACGAGGTCCGGACGGATGCGGTGGAAGAGGCGTAGGGCCTTGCGGCCGTCCGCCGCGACCTCCACGGCGAACCCCTCGCGGGAGAGCCCCGAGGCCAGCGCCTGGCGGTAGGACCCCTCGTCGTCGACCACCAGCACGAGAGGTCGGTTGTCGCGATCCCGCCCCGCTCCCTGGTCCGAGTGAGGGCCGCCGGTCACCGTGGTTCGCTGTACGTGATCGCCCGCGGGCCGCCGGCAGGGAGAGCCGCCATGTCCAGCACGGTAAGGAACCGATGTGAACGCCTCGCGAAGTGCCAGCGACACCGGGGTGAACTCTTGGAGCGGTCCGAATGGCCACCGGATGCGCCCGCCGGACCCGGCGGGACGGCAGGATCCTCCCCCGCGTTCGGTTCATCCACCAAGATGTTGAACCGGGCGAGGCCGGCCAGGGCGCCGAGGGGCAGGAACCGATGGCGATGCTCACAATCGATTGGACCGAGGTGGGAGCGATCGCCACCGCCGCCGCCGTTCTGGTGGGGCTGGTCGCCGTCGTGCTGCTGGTCCTGCTGGCGCGGGCATCGCAGGCCACCGCCGCCGCAACCGGCCGGCTGGCCGACGCCGGCCACCGGCTGTCGGACCTGCGCAACGGGCTCGACGAGCTGAGCCGAGGCTTGGCGGAGCGGAGCGACGAGCTCGTGGGATTGGTCTCGCGCCAGGTGCAGCTGGGGGAGATCGGGGCCGACGTGGCGCAGGAGCATCTCCACGTCCTGCAGGATCAGGTGGAGATCGGCGGGCAGGCCCTTCTCGCCACGCACGCGCCGCTCCTCGTCCCGACCAAGCTCTCGCCCGGGGCCCAAGGCGAGGGGCCCCTTCAGGTGGTGTTGCCCGACGGGGTGTACTACGCGCCGGCGGAGCAGAGTGTCGGTGCCTGGACGATCGAGCCCGGCGACCGGAAGCTCGTGGTCTCGTGTGCGTTCCTCAACGTCGGGATCGGCCCGGCTGTCCTCCACCCGTACCACCGGATCGACATCGTGCGCCGCGGCTCGGTCCAGCCGTTGGTCTCGTTCGGCGGTTACGCCAACGGGGTGGTGGCCGTGAACGCCAAGGCGGTCATCGGGTTCCCCCTGAGTGCCGCCGAGCCGTCGTTCGGCGCCACCCTCACCCTGCTCGACCGCCCCGACGACGAGATGCAATTGATGGTCACGATCTACTACCGCTCGGCGTCTTCGAGCCGGCCCCTCTGGTCCCGGGTCCGGTACCAGCGCCACCTGCGCACCAGCCCGGCCGGCCTGTTGAGCGAGGTCTCCCTCGAGCTTTCGAGCCCCGACGCGTCGCCCTCGTAGCCCCCGCCCCGGCCCCCGCCCCGACCGCCCCAAGCTGGTCCACCGACCCCGCCTCTAGGCTCGTCGCGGTGACGAGCACCGACGCGTGGCTTCGCGAGCTGGCCGGAGCGCTCCCCCCGGGGGCCCTGGTCACCGACCCCGACGTGGTGGCCGGTTACCGCGCCGATCGGGCCGACATGGCCGTCACGGGAACTCCCGCCGCAGTGGTGCGGGCGACCTGTGCCACCGACGTGCAGGCGGTTCTCGAGCTGGCCGACCGGTACCGGGTGCCGGTGGTCCCCAGAGGGGCCGGAACCGGTTTGTCGGGGGGGTCGTCGGCCATCGACGGCTGCATCACCGTGTCGACCGAGCTGATGCGCGACCTCGAGATCGACCCCGCGGCGGGCGTGGCGGTCGTCGGCCCCGGGGTGCTCAACGCCGAGCTGAAGCAGGCGGCCCGGGCCCACGGCCTGTGGTACCCCCCCGATCCGTCGAGCTTTGAGATCTGCTCGATCGGCGGGAACCTGGCGACCAACGCGGGGGGCCTCTGCTGCGTGAAGTACGGCGTGACGACCGACTACGTGCTGGGGATGGAGGTCGTCCTGGCCGGCGGGCGCGCCGTCCGGTTGGGTGGCCGCACGGTCAAGGACGTCGCCGGCTACGACCTCAAGCGGCTCTTCGTGGGGAGCGAGGGGACGCTGGGCATCGTGGTGGAGGCGACCCTACGGCTCCGACCGCTCCCGCCGCCGGCCACCACCCTGGTGGCGGGGTTCGCCGACGTGACCGAGGCCGGGCGGGCGGTGACGGAGATCGTCGCCAGGTTCCGACCGGCCACGCTCGAGCTGATGGACCACTGTGCGATCTCGGCCGTGGAGGCGCAGACGAGAATGGGCCTCGACCCGACCTGGGGAGCTCTGCTGCTCGGACGATCCGACGCCGGGGGGGCCCAGTCGTCGACCGAGATCGCGATCATGGAGGAGGCCTGTCGGCGGGCCGGCGCCAGTTACGTGGCGTGCACCGAGGACGAGGACGAGGGGGAGCAGCTCATGGCGGCGCGCCGGATGGCGATCCCCGCGGTGGAGCTGCAGGGAACCGTCCTCATCGAGGACGTGGGCGTGCCGATCCCCCGGATCCCCGACCTGGTGGCGGGCGTCGCCGAGCTCGCCGACCGCCATGCCACCACCATCGCGGTGATCGGCCACGCGGGGGACGGGAACTTCCACCCGCTCGTGACCTTCGACCGGCACGATCCCGAGGCCGTCCTGAGGGCTCGGAGCGCGTTCGGTGCGGTGATGGAGCTCGCGCTGTCCCTCGGGGGCACCATCACCGGTGAGCACGGGGTCGGCACCCTCAAGCTGCCGTGGCTGGCGGAGCAGCTCGGGAGCGACGTCGTCGACTTGCATCGCCGGATAAAGGCGGCCCTCGATCCCAGGGGCATCCTCAATCCGGGCAAGGGGCTCTGAGCCGGCGCCCCTCACGGAGGGTGCACCGGGGTGCGGATCGACTTCCCCGGGCCGGCTATCGGCGCCAGTCGCCGGTCAGCGCCTCGGCGGCGGTCACGGTTCTGGTGTCGCGTCCCGACCGGATGACCCTCCCGGGCAGGGCGCCGGTGAGCTGGTTGCCGGCGACGATCTCCTCTCCGTTGACGACCACGTGGTGTACGCCGACGGCTTCGCCGTACAGGCGGGACGCGCCGCCCGGAAGGTCGTTGCGCACGCTCACGGGTCCGGCGTCGATCGTCTCGGAGTCGAACACGAACAGATCGGCCCACGCTCCTTCGACGATGCGGCCACGTTCGGTGAGGCCATAAAGGGCGGCCGGCGCCCCGGTCATCAGGTGGACCGCTTCCTCCAACCCGAAGAGGCCCCGGTCGCGTACGGTGGGCCCGAGGAGCCTGGTCGCCAGGGTGAAGGTGTCGAGCATGTCGAGGTGGGCGCCACTGTCCGAGCCGCCCGGAATCGTCCGGTGGTCGCGCACCGCCTGCCGGCGCAGCTGCCAGCTCTCCTCGTCGGCCCCGCGGAAGGGTGTGGTGATCACCGTGCGCAACTCGTCGGCCACCACCACGTCGAGCAGCGCGTCGAGTGGGTCCACCCCGCGTTCGGACGCGATGGCGGCCACCGACCGTCCTCGGAGCCCGCTGTTCGATGGGGCGAAGGTCTGCTCGATGGTCAGGCCGCCCCAGTCGACGATGTAGTAGAGCGCACGCCCTCGAGCCGTGTGCTCGCTCCGCCGCAGGAGCGCCCGCACCTCGGGGCTGGCCAGCGCTCGTACCCGCTCGGCGGGCTCCAGCTCGAACAACTGTGAAAAGACGGGGAGCGCGTCGAGGAGGAACCCCGACATGAAGTTCAGGCGCATCGAGGTCGCGTCGGGGAGCACGAGCCCGAGGATGCAGCCACCTCGGGCGGCGGCGTGCTCGTACGCCGAGAGCCGCTGCTCGGTGTCGGCAGCCATGGCCTTGGAGACGTTGAGCAGGTTCCAGTTGATCGGTCGGTCCGCCGTGACCGACATATCGGTCATCAGGGCGACGAGCTCGTCGGAGAACCGTCCCGGTGGGGGCACGATCTCGAGGGTCGTCCCCGGGTGGTCGCGGACGGCCCGGCAGAGGGCGAGCATCTCGGCCCGCTCGGCGAAGCGAGACGGCACCGGCCGGCCGTCGGCGTCGTTGTGGGTCGGTGAGACCGAGGTCGAGAGCCCGAGCCCGCCGGCGTCCATCCCCTCGTGAAAGTGCCGCACCATCGCCGCCACCTCCTCGGCGGTGGCGGCTCGCTCGGTGTCGGGCCCCATGACCCGGCGACGGACGGTCGTGTGGCCCACCACGAACCCGGCGTTGACGCCGAGATGCCCGTCAAAGCGACCAAGGTACTCGGCGAAGGTCCGCCAGTCCCACGGAACGCCCTCGGTCAGGCTGAGAAGGGGCATTCCCTCAACCCTCGACATCAGCCGGCTGAGGTACTCGCGGTCCTCGGGCTCGGCCGGCGCCATGGTGAACCCGCAGTTGCCGGCTATCACCGTCGTGACCCCGTGCAGGGGCGACGGTGTCGCGTAGGGGTCCCAACACAGCTGCGCGTCGTAGTGGGTGTGGATGTCGACGATGCCCGGGGCGACCACCAGGCGGTCGGCGTCGATGGTCCGTCTGGCCGGCTCTTCCACCTTCCCGACGGCGACGATCCGGCCGCCCTTCACCCCGAC
>DATKRB010000074.1:0-3295 GCA_035532415.1 Acidimicrobiales bacterium
GTCCCAACACAGCTGCGCGTCGTAGTGGGTGTGGATGTCGACGATGCCCGGGGCGACCACCAGGCGGTCGGCGTCGATGGTCCGTCTGGCCGGCTCTTCCACCTTCCCGACGGCGACGATCCGGCCGCCCTTCACCCCGACGTCGGCGGTCCGGCCCGGAGCGCCGGTTCCATCCACCACGTTCCCGCCGCGTATCCGGAGGTCGAGCATGTCCCCCCTTCGCCGGCCCCGTCCCGACGACGGGTCCTGCCGGCGACGCCAAGGCTACCGCTCGGCTCCGCCCCGCTCCGCCCCGCTCCGCCCCGCTCCGCCCCGCTCCGCTCCGCTCCGCCCCGCTCCGCCCCGCCCCGTCGGCCCGGAGGGCCCGTACCCGGGTCCTGTCCGAGACGGCGTTGTGTACGGTCCTACCGATGGATCCCGAGCTGGCCGCCGCCCTGCGGCTCCAGAAGCTCCCTGACGGCCGGTACCGGGGCACGCACGCCGGGGGGGGAGGCGGCAGGGTGGTCTTCGGTGGCCAGCTGCTCGCCCAGATCGTCATGGCCGCCGCCGACGCGGCGCCCGACAAGTCCGTGAAGTCGGTTCAGGTGATCTTCGTGCGCGGCGCGTCGCTCGACGAGCCGGTGACCCTCGAGGCCGAGCTCATGCACGCCGGGCGTCTGTACACCAGCGCGACGGTGAGCGTCCGCCAGGGCGCCCGACTCTGCGTGAGAGCCCTGGTCCTCCTCGACCGAGCCGACGTGGAGCTGGCTCGTCACGGGCCTGCCATGCCTGCCGTCGGCGGGCCCGACGCCTCCTCACGAGCGGTCCGCACCACTGGCGGAGCGGAGATGCGGATCGTCGGGGACGTCGACCTCGACGACCCGGCCGCGACGGGTCCGCCCGAACTGGCCGTCTGGGTGCGGTTCGATGCAGTTCCGAGCGGGGACGCGATCAGCCGGGCGCTGCTCGCCTTCGCCTGCGAGCCCTTCTTCTTCGGGACGTCCCTGCGGCCTCACCAGGGGCTGAGCCAGGCGTCGGCCTACCGGCAACTGATCCCGGCGGTCCTTACGCACTCGCTCTTCTTTCATGCGCCCTTCTCGGCGTCGGACTGGTTGCTGCTCGATCTGACGAGCCCGCACGTCGGACGGGGTCGGATCTACGGGTACGGATCCGTCTTCACCGTCGACGGGGTGTTCGTCGCCTCGATCAACCAGGAGAACCAGCTGCGGCCGATCAGAGAGGGTCCAGCCGCTCCCGCCTGAGTCGAGGCGTGCCGTCCCGACCCCGGTCTCGCAGCGCTGAGGTCCCGAACCGCTATCCGCGGCGTACCCTACCCTCACGTTAGGGTAGAGTTAGGCGCCATGCCGCACGATCCCGCACGAGATTCGGAACCTGATGCACCGGATCGGTGACGCTGCGGAGGCGGCAGGGCTCTCGTTGCGCACGATTCGTCATTGGGACGAGGTGGGACTGGTGCCCCCGTCCGGGCGCAGCGCCGGCGGGTTCAGGCTCTATACGGACGACGACATCGGTCGGTTGCGCCTGGCCAAGCACATGAAGCCCCTGGGGTTCTCGTTGGAGGAGATGCGCAGCGTGCTCGACGTGCTCGACAAGCTCGGGGCAGGGCGTGCCCGGGGGAAGGACCGCTCCCAGCTGCTCGAGCGGCTGACCGGGTTCGCCGACGTGGCGGAGGCCAGCTGTACCCGCTTGCGTGAGCAGCTGCAGGCCGCCGAGGACCTGGCGTCGATCCTGCGACAAGAGGCCGGCCGCCATCTCGAGCCGTCGGGGCCCGCGGGTAGGCGAGAGCGGTGAGCGCCGACAGCTCGGCCGCCCGGGAAGCCGGCCGGCGGCGGACCTTCGCCATCATCAGCCACCCCGACGCCGGGAAGACCACCCTGACCGAGAAGTTCCTCCTTTATGCCGGGGCGGTGACCCAAGCCGGGGCGGTGACAGCCCGTAGTGGCCGGCGCGCCACCACCTCGGACTGGATGGACCTCGAGAAGCAGCGGGGTATCTCGGTCAGCTCGACCGTCGTGCAGTTCGGCTATCGGGACCACACGGTGAACCTGCTCGACACCCCGGGCCACCGCGACTTCTCGGAGGACACCTACCGGGTCCTGGCCGCCGCCGATGCGGCGATCATGGTCCTCGACGTGGCCAAGGGCGTCGAGCCCCAGACCCTGAAGCTGTTTGAGGTGTGCCGGGCCCGGCGGATGCCGGTATTGACGTTCCTCAACAAGTGCGACCGCCCCGGGCGTGAGCCGCTCGAGCTGCTCGACGAGATCGAGAAGCAGATCGGCCTGGCCCCGGCCCCGGTGACCTGGCCCGTCGGCCAGCCCGGGGACTTCCGTGGGGTCATCGACCGCCGCGACGGAACCTTCGTTCAGTTCACCCGGGCCGCCCACGGTTCGACCGTCGCCACCGAGGAGCGGACCGATCCCGCCGAGGCCCTGGCCCGCCACGGCCGGGAGTGGGAGCGGGCGGTCGAGGACTGTGCGCTCTTTGACGCCGTCGAGGCCAACGTCGACCTGAAGTCGTTCCTGGCCGGGGAGACCACCCCGCTGTTCGTGGGGTCGGCCCTGACCAACTTCGGAGTCCGTCACCTCCTCGACGCGGTGATCGACCTGGCTCCTGCCCCGACGGCCCGTGCCGACGGCACCGGGCAGCCGCGCCCGCTCGACGCCGGGTTCTCGGGGTTCGTGTTCAAGATCCAGTCCAACATGAACCCGTCCCACCGGGACCACATGGCGTTCGTGCGCGTGTGCTCGGGACATTTTGAGCGGGGCATGACCCTGGTCCACGGGCCGACGGGGCGACAATTCACCACCAAGTACGCCACGTCCCTGTTCGGAGCCGAGCGACTGACCGTTGACGACGCCTGGCCGGGGGACGTGATCGGGCTGGTCAATGCCGCCACCCTGCGGATCGGGGACACGCTGCACGAGGGGGACCCGGTGGTGTTCCCCTCGATCCCGGCCTTCGCCCCCGAGCTGATCGCCACCGCCAGGCCCAAGGACGTGTCGCGCCACAAGCAGTTCCGCAAGGGGCTCCACCAGCTCCAAGCCGAAGGGGTCATTCAGGTGCTGCACCGTCCGGGTGGGGACCCGACCCCGGTTCTGGCCGCGGTGGGGGCGATGCAGTTCGAAGTACTCGTCCACCGGCTCGAGCACGAGTTCGGTGCCCCGGTCCACCTCGAGCCACCGGCATCCCGGTTGGTACGCCGCACCGACCCGGCCACGGCGCCCCACCTGCTGCGCGCCGGCGGGGTTGAGCTGCTCGAGCGGGACGACGGCACTCTGCTCGCCCTGTTCGCCAA